>JBJMTX010000017.1:0-183690 GCA_045811485.1 Allosphingosinicella sp. | reverse complement strand
CGCCGCCGCACGCCTCCATCGCCACCAGGCAGCGCGGCTGCGACGCGAAGAACCCGAGCAGCTTCGAGCGACTCAGCTTGCGGCTGAACAAAGCGGCGCCCGAAGCATCCGCGCCGTGCACATGAAAAACCTGCTTTGCCAGATCGAGCCCAATCGTAGTAACCTCGCCCATGGACGCCTCCCTCAGATGGTCGTTCGACACCACCATCTTGGCACATAGATGCCGTCGGGGGGCGTCCACCCCATCACGCAAAGCCGCAAAGCCGCTAAGGGGCGGTGCCGGTGAGTATCGAGCGGCTAGCGACTATCGCTGTGGATTGCGGATTTAGAGTTCATGATGGCTTGGGCCCTGGCTTACTCGAATCCGTCTACGAGGCCGTTCTGGCCTATAATCTGGCCGCACGCGGCCTGGTGGTCGAGCGCCAGAAGCCGGTGCCTATCCGGCTCGAGGGCGTCATCCTGGATGAGGGGTTCCGGGCTGACCTGCTCGTTGAGGGAAAGCTCTTGATCGAGCTCAAGTCCGTTGAGCGCACGGCGCCGGTACATGGCAAGCAGGTCCTCACATACCTCCGGCTGATGGACCTGCCGCTCGGCCTGCTGATGAATTTCGGCGCGGCGACCTTCAAGGAAGGCATCAAACGAGTTGCCAACAACCGATCCTCTTTGCGGCTTTGCGGCTTTGCGTGAGATCAATTTTCATGCCCTCGAGCGCTGCACGGAGTTTGGAAGATTGTCTCACGCAAAGCCGCAAAGCCGCAAAGGGACTGTGCCGGTGGAGGCCGGCGAGAATCGGCGGGGCAAGCTGAGTTACAGATATTCGGCGAGGCGGCGCCATGACGTCAGTTTTTCGTCGAAGGGGAGGGTGTAAGCGGGGCTGCTTGAGGGGAGGGGGATGAGGGCGAGGTCGGTTCGGGCGGCGAGGCGGGGGAGGCCGAGGGCGGCCGATTTGCCGCCGTTGAAGCCGACCGCTCGCAGGGCGGGCAGGGTTTCGGCGAGGGTGGCGAGATCGTTGGCGTCCTGGAGACGGATGGCGCCGTCGAGGCTGCCTCGGCGGGTGGCGGAGCCGACCGTGTCCCAGAGGCCCACTCCCGCGACGAGCAGGGCTTCGAGGCGCGCCTCGTAGGGGAGAGGGACGAGGTCCGCCTCGATCACGGCGCCGATCAGCCGCCAGAAATGGTTGCGCGGATTGCCGTAATATTGGGCCCGGGCGAGCGATTCCTCGCCCGGCAGGCTGCCCAGCACGAGGACGCGGGTGTTTGCGTCGACGACTGGGGGGAAGGAGCGCTTGAGGCCATCCATCGCGGCCGCTCATGCCGCAATGGTTAGCGAAATAGCAACGCGGGGCGGTTAGCGAAGCGGCCGATGGCGTCGCGAACCGAAGAGCTGCTGCCGCTCACCGCTCTGCGTGGGATCGCGGCCTGGTGGGTGGTCCTGTTCCACCTGCGCTACTTCCTCCTGCCCTATCTTCCGGCCGAGGCGATCGCGGTGCTGGCGCGCGGCAATCTCGCCGTCGACCTGTTCTTCCTGCTCTCGGGCTTCGTCATCTACCTCAATTATTCGGGGCGGGTGACTCCGGACCCGGCCTCGGTCGGCGATTTCCTGTTCCGCCGATTCGCCCGGATCTATCCGCTTCACCTCCTCGTCCTGCTCGGCTTCGCCGCCTGGTTCGGGGCGGCCGTGCTGCTCGGGGGGGCGACTCTCGAGGAGCAGCGTCCGGGCTATTTCCTCGCCTCGCTCTTCCTCGTCCAGAACTGGGGCTTCACCGACCAGCTCGGCTGGAACGTGCCGGCCTGGTCGATCTCGACCGAGATCGTCGCCTACGCCCTGTTCCCGGCGCTCCTGTTCCTGTTCATGCCGGCGCGGCGACCGACCTGGGCTCTGGTCGCGGCCCTGCTCGCTCTGGCGCCCGCCGTTCAGCTCTTCTTCCTCGCCTTCGGCTTCCATTATCCCGATGCTGTGCCGCAGACCGGTCTCATCCGCTGCCTGATCCAGTTCGCGATGGGCATTCTGCTGTGCGAATTGTGGGGGCGCTGGCGGGGGACGAAGGGGCTGGCGGCGGCGATGCTGGGCCTTGCCGCCCTCGCGGGCGGGGCCTTCCTCCTGGCCGGGGCGCCCGTTCTGCCGCTGGCCTGGGCCGCCCTGATCCTCGGCCTTGCGCTGTGCGAGCGCGCAACCTTGCTCAGCGCCGGGCCGCTCGTCTGGCTCGGCCAGGTCAGCTACGCGACCTATCTCGGCCATTATCTGATCCTGGTGATCTTCAAATATCTCTGCGTCGAAGAGGGGCGGCCGGTGCCGCCCGCCTATCTCGCCGCCTATTTCGGGGCGGTGCTCGCTGCCTCGGCCTTGCTCTACCACGGCGTCGAGCGGCCGGCGCAGCGCCGGCTGCTCCTCTGGTGGCGCGATCCTTCGATACGCCGCTTCGTCTTCGCTCAGCGGCACTCAGGATGAGCGGAGGAGAATTCGCACCCGCTCATCCTGAGTAGGGACTGAGCGAAGGCGAAGGCCCGTATCGAAGGACCGGGCCACTCCGTTCACCTCTTCGCTATTGTTGTCAGGCGCTTGTCCGGCCATAACCGGGAATCGGATGTGCGTAGGGGGGAGGGAGCGGGGGCTCCCTGAGTCAGCGTTGGACGATCGCGAAAACGAATCCGGTCCTGACGGGATCGTGGCGGGGCCGGGCCAGGCCGATCCGGCGCTCGCCTGCTTCATCCTGCTCGCCCGCTTCCTCGGCGTTCCCGCCGATCCGCGCCAGATCGCCCACGATCGCGGCAAGGGCGAGGATCCGTGGACGCTCGAGGATCTTTCGCGCACCGCCAAGAAGCTCGGCCTGGTCGGCCGCATCCGCCGTTGCGACGCCGAGGAAATCCGAAAGATGCCGCTGCCGGCGATCGCCGAGCTCGCCGACGGCGATTCGGCGATCCTGCTCAAGGCCGAGGAGCAGAGCGCCGATCCGCGGACGCTCGTCCAGCTCGGCGGAAGCGATCGTCCCGAAGTCTGGACGGGCGAGGAGCTGGCGGCGCGGTTCGGCGGCCGGATCCTGCTCCTGACCGCGCGCGAGCGGATCGCCGGCGCGACCCGGGCCTTCGACATCAGCTGGTTCATCCCGGCGCTGGTCAAATATCGCCGGCCGCTCCGCGACGTCCTCATCGCCTCCTTCTTCCTCCAGCTGATGGGGCTGGTCTCGCCGGTCTTCTTCCAGCTCGTGATCGACAAGGTGCTGGTCCATCAATCGACCACCACTCTGGAAGTGCTCGCGATCGGCCTTGCGGTCGTGCTCGCGTGGGAGACGGCGCTTTCGGGGCTTCGAAACTGGCTGTTCGCGCACAGCACCAACCGGGTCGATGCCGAATTGAGCGCTCGGATGTTCCGGCATCTCCTCAACCTTCCCTTGTCCTATTTCGAGGCCCGAAGGGTGGGCGACAGCGTCGCCCGGGTGCGCGAGCTCGAGCGGATCCGCGAGTTCCTCACCTCGAACACGGTGACGGTCGTCATCGACCTCTTCTTCACCATCGTCTTCTTCGCGGTCATGTACCTCTACAGCCCGATGCTGACCCTGGTCGTGCTGCTGTCCATCCCCCTCTACGTCGTCATCTCGGTGATGATCACTCCGGCGCTGAGGGAGCGGCTCAACGAGAAGTTCCAGCGCGGCGCCGAGAACCAGGCCTTCCTCGTCGAGACGGTGACCGGGATCGGCACGCTGAAGGCGATGGCCGTCGAGCCGCAGATGCGCGACAAATGGGAGAAGCAGTTCGCCGGCTACACCCAGACCGGCTTCTCGGTGGTCAAGCTCGCCACCTGGGGCAACCACCTCATCCAGCTCGTCTCGAAGATGACGACGGTCGCGATCCTCTATTTCGGCGCCCAGGCGGTGATCGCGGGCGACCTTTCGGTCGGCGCCCTGGTCGCCTTCAACATGCTCGCAGGCCGGGTCGCGGCGCCGATCCTCAGGCTCTCGCAGCTGTGGCAGGATTTCCAGCAGGTGCGGATCTCGGTCGACCGGCTCGGCGACGTGCTCAACGCCCCGGCCGAGCCCGAGCACAATCCCAACCGCGCGAGCCTTCCCGCAATCCGCGGCGACATCGAGTTCGACCGGGTCCGCTTCCGCTACCGAGCCGACGCGCCCGAGGCGCTCCAGGGGGTGAGCCTCAAGGTCGCGGCGGGCGAGGTGCTCGGGATCGTCGGCCCTTCCGGCTCGGGCAAGTCGACGCTGACCAAGCTCGTCCAGCGCCTCTACGTGCCCGAGCAGGGGCGGGTGATGGTCGACGGGGTCGACCTCGCGCTCGTCGACCCGGCCTGGCTGAGGCGGCAGGTCGGGGTCGTCCTTCAGGAGAACATCCTGTTCAACCGCAGCGTCCGCGAGAATATCGCGCTTTCCGATCCGACCCGGCCGATGGAGGCGGTGATGGCCGCCGCCCAGCTCGCCGGAGCCCACGAATTCGTCGCCGCTTTGCCGCACGGCTACGACACCATCATCGAGGAGCGCGGAGCCAATCTGTCGGGCGGCCAGCGCCAGCGGCTCGCAATTGCCAGGGCCCTGATCAACGATCCGAGGATCCTCATCCTCGACGAGGCGACCTCGGCGCTCGACGCCGAGAGCGAGGAGATCATCCAGAAGAATTTGAGGATGATCGTCCACGGCCGCACCGTCATCATCATCGCCCACCGCCTGTCGGCGGTCCGCCAGGCCCACCGGATCATCACCGTCGAGGGCGGGGTGATCACCGAGGAGGGCGATCATGAGACCCTGATGCGCGCCGGCGGCCGCTATTCGAGCCTCTATAACAAGCAAATGGGGACGGCGGCATGAGCGTCATCGCAGAGCGCTTCCCGACCGTCGCGCGCCATCTTTCCGTGTTCCGCGAGGCGTGGCGGCAGCAGAATGCGGCGGATCGCGACCGCAAGCCGCGGCTCGAGCACGAATTCCTGCCCGCGGCGCTCGAGATCATGGAGACCCCGCCGAGCCCGGGCCTCAGGTGGCTGATGCTGACCCTGTGCAGCCTGTTCGCGGTCGCCATCCTGTGGTCGATCGTCGGCAAGGTCGACGTCGTCGCGGTCGCCACCGGCAAGACTTTGCCCCGAGCCAACGTCAAGCTGATCCAGCCGCTCGAGATCGGCGCCGTCCGGGCCATCCACGTCGCCAACGGCCAGCATGTCCGCAAAGGGCAGCTGCTGATCGAGCTCGATCCGACCATGGTCGGCGCCGAGGAAGCCCAGGCGAGCCGAGGCCTTCTGTCCTCCGAGATTGCCCGGGCCCGAAACGACGCCTTGCTCGCCCATCTCCAGGGCCGGCCGGCCACGTTCCGGGCGCCGCCGGGGACCCCGGCGGTGATCGCCGCCACCCAGAACCAGCTGATCCGGAGCGCCGTCGCCGAATATGAGGCCCAGCGCGCCTCGCTCGTCGAGAGCCGGGCCGAGCGGACCGCCGAGCTCGCCGGGACTACCGCCGAGATCGCCAAGCTTCGCCAGACGCTGCCGCTGATCGAGCAGCAGCTCGCCGCCCGCCGCGATCTCGCCGCCGCCGGCCATTTCTCCAAATTGAAGCTGCTCGAATATGAGCAATTGAGGGTCGAGCATCTTCGCGACATCGACGTCCAGGAGAGCAATGCCGACAAGGCGCGGGCGGCGATCGCCAATATCGACGCCCAGCTTCGTCAGGCCCGCGAGGAGTTCGGGCGCAAGGCCGCGACCGACCTTTCGACCGCCGAGGACGAATCCGGGATCCGCACCGAGGAGCTTCGAAAGACCGAGCGCCGGCGGCTGTTCCAGCAGATACGCTCGCCGGTCGACGGGACCGTGCAGCAGCTCGTCGTTCATACCGTCGGCGGAATCGTACAGCCTGCGCAGGCGTTGATGGTTATCGTTCCCGACGGAAGCGACGTCGAGGTCGAGGCTCAGGTGCTCAACAAGGACATAGGTTTCGTCCGCGAGGGCCAGAAGGTCAGGGTCAAGCTCGAAGCCTTTCCGTTCACCGATTACGGCCTGATCGACGGGGTCGTCGAGACGATCAGCCGCGACGCCGTCCAGCAGGAGACGGCTCCGGCGGCGCCCGGCGAGGAGGCCAAGGCCAAGGCGGCGGGGCTCGTCTACACCGCCCGGGTCCGGCTCTCGCGCAACTGGATCGAGGTCGCCGGACATCGCCAGCCGATCGGGCCGGGAATGGCCGTCCAGGCCGAGATCAAGACCGGGCAGCGCCGGATCCTCCAATATATCCTCTCGCCGATCGCCAAGACGCTCGACGAGGCGGGCCGCGAAAGATAGCTGAAAGAGACACGCGCATGAGCATCGATCCGCCCTCCATCCCGACCAAAGCCGCCGCGGCCGCCCAGCTGGCGCTCGACCCGGGCGCCCCGCACGTGCTTCCCAAGCCGGCGGAGCCCGATCCGGCGACGGTCCAGCTGCTCGAATCGCTGCGCGCCGGCCTTCGCCAGGATTTCGCCTCCGGCGACCCGCTCGGGACCGCGCTCGGGCTTCCGGCCGGCGCCGATCCGTTCGACCATTTCGAATCCGAAGTGGCCCGCGAGCAGCTGCTCCAGACGCACAGCCCGCCGCGCCTTCCGGTGGCGGGCGACAATGTCGGGCCGAGCCTCGATGACCGGCGGGTCGCCCTCATGGCCCAGGACATCGCCGCGTTCGGCGCCACCCGCGGCGAGGCCGGACCGCGGCTCGAAGACCGGAGCCACAGCGGCCCCCGTTTCGACTTCCACGCCTGAGTGCCATGGAGAAGATCTGGCCCGGCGTGATCGCGAGCGGTTTCCAGTTCGCCTCCGGCCAGGCAGGGGGGGCAACGAGAATCCGTCGCCGTTCAGCGATGCCACGCTGAAGCTTCAGGAGCCTCACTTCCGGGCGCGCGGAATATCGCTCGACGCGCTAATCCCGGGCTGGTTCCCCGGAACGATCAACCTGAAGCTCGCTCATGAGGTGGTTCTGAGACGGCCGGACTTCACCGCCGCCGAGGTAGACTGGACGGCCGAAGAGCCCGATCCGAAGGCGCGTATCGCGCCTGAAACCTTCTCCTTCATCCGCTGCCGCTTCCGCTATCGCCGCTCCCATTATCCGGGGCTGCTCTATTATCCCCACCCGGAAACCAAGCCCGGCACGAACGCTCATCATTACGACGTGCTCGAGGTGCTGAGCGTGCCAGTCGCCGGGCTCGAACCCGGCGCCCCGGCGAGCGTCGTCTGCCGGGCGGACGCCCTTGCGGAGCGATAGCGGGTGTATTCCGGGCGCAGGCCGGGCGTGAAAATGGCCCCGGCCTTCGCCGCGGAAGAATCAAGCTCAGACCGCCGCGGATAGTGGGTGCATTTGAAATTTGCGTGTCTTAGGCGTATAAGACACGAGTCGCCACGAGCGGCGATGGAAGGAGGTTCGCTTTGAAGCTTTTCACATGGCTTCTTACGAGCCACGCCGGAGGTAGCCCGTGGATTCGGGATAGCCGCTCTCTCCCGGCCAGAACGCTGCGGTAGGATGCAAGCAGAGAGCGGATTGACGTTGGATTACGTCGCCGCAACTACCCAGGGGCCTCGGACGCGAGGCCCCTGTCACATTCTCACGTTGCCCGCTTCGTGTACGGACCGCGCACCTTGAGAGCCGCCGCTGCTTCCTGATCCTCGATCAGCTTCACGATATCGGCCATCTCCCAAAGCCGATCCGTCACGCCCGCCGCCATGGCAGGAGTGACGCGCAAGCTCTTATGGATACGGACGAAGTTGTAATACATCATGTGGAGCGCGACGGCGTAGGCGTGGTTTTCGACTTTCTTTGAGAAGCCGTTCGTCAGCCGGGTGAAGCGGCGCATGTGCATCCCCATCGTGAGGTTGTGCCGCTCCACATAGGACGTGCTGATATGCTCCGGATCGGGGCGGCCCATGACAGTGCGGCGACGGCTACCGAGGCACACAGGCGGGCTGTAGCGGCCGACGCCGCAAGGCGACGTGCCATAGATTTTGACTAGCTGCGCGTAATCAACATCGGCCCCGAACGTCTCTTCGACGGCTTCGAGATAAGGCCGGTGAGCGTCGGACGTGAGTTGGACCTTTTTAGCGAGCCGGAACCGCAGATCGTCCATGAACGCGAGTGCGTATTCCGCGTCGCGGCCCCCGACGAGATAGGAGACGACCAGCTTGCTATCGGCGTCAATGGCGGTCCACGTCCAAGTGTCTCCAGCGCCTTCCGGAGCAGCCTTCGCCTTCGCCACAATGCGCTGTTTCGCGTAGGTGAAGCTCCAGATCTCGTCCACCTGCACGCACTCGGCTTTCAGGTTCCGGACGTGCTCATGGTGATAGACCATGCAGGCTTTCCCGGCATCGCAGAGAAGGCGGATGACAGTGTTCTTGCTCACCCCGGTGACGCGGGTGATCGACGGAATGCGGGCTCCCTCGCAAAGCAGATGCAGGATGCGGGTGCGGTCCTCGGAAGAGAGCCTGTTCATAGAGAAACGTTTGGCTCAACGATGGCCCAAGTCAAGCATTTTAAGTCAGTTTGACTTTCTGCGCCAGTTTCGCTTGAACGTGCTGCCGATTCGGTTTACAGGGGCAGATGATGACGGAATACGCTACGCCAGGACAGTTAATCGAGGCACTTCTGGAACGGAGGGGCTGGTCGCAGCGCATTCTGGCTCTCGTCCTTCAGAAGGACGAGACGACCGTCAGCAAAATGATAATCGGCAAGAGCGCCGTCACCACCGAAACTGCGCTCGCGCTGGAAGATGTTTTCGGGGTTGAGGCAGAACGCTTTCTCGAGCTTCAACGGAAGTATGATCTCGCGGTCGCGCGGATCAGCGTGAGGCCAGACAGGGGCCGAGCCACGCGCGCTGCGCTCTTCGGCGACCTCCCTATCGGCGAGATGATCAAGCGAGGTTGGATCTCGGCCCAAAACGCCAATGATTTGAAGGCAGTCGAAGCCGGACTTGTGAAATTTTTTGGAGTTTCTTCATCAGACGAAATCGAGATTCTGCCACACGCCGCGAAGAAGACGGTGGTTAAGGGCGATCCGACACCTGCGCAGATTGCTTGGCTTTATCGTGTGAAGTCCATCGCCGAGGAATTGCTCGTACCGGCGTATTCCCAAGCTGCCCTTGAAAGCGCACTGCCCAAGCTTCACGCGCTTGCCGTAGCTCCAGAGGAAGCCCGGCATGTTCCTCGGATTCTAGCCGAATGTGGAATTCGCTTCGTTATTGTGCAGTCGCTCCCGGCCGCTAAGATCGACGGAGTAACATTCTGGCTCGATGATCAGTCGCCGGTAATTGGATTGTCGATGCGTTATGATCGTATAGACAATTTTTGGTTTGTGCTTCGCCATGAGCTTGAACACGTCCGCCTGGGTCACGGACGTTCAGATGCATCAATGATATTGGACGCCGATCTTGAAGGCGAACGCGCCGGAACTGGGATCGATATTCCGGAAGAGGAGCGCGTTGCGAACGCAGCAGCCCAGGAATTCTGCGTCCCTTCGTCGAAAATGAACGGTTTCATAGCGCGGAAGGCTCCCTTCTTCTCCGAGCGTGACATGTTGGGCTTCGCTAAGGTCCTTGGGGTGCACCCCGGGCTTGTCGCTGGCCAGCTCCAACACCGAACGAAGCGGTATGATCGCTTCCGGCAACATCTACCTGCCATTCTCCCACATGCGCGCGTCGGCGCTGCGGTTGATGGATGGGGCGATGTCTATCCTGTTAGCGAATAGGAGAATTATATTGTCTAAGATTGAGGAGCGACAAAAGTTCATCCGCTACTGGAAGGAGCAAACGGGCGAATCTGAGGTGGACATGCATTCCGTCGCACGCATGGCCATGGGCATGGGATGGGAGGCCCCGCCGCCGCTCACCGATGAGGATCGTCTAGCCAAATTGTTCAAGGACGCGGCCCGCCAAGACGTTCGCCATGATCGTAAAACGGGGCGACCTTACCGGGGCTATCACGCGGTTCCGAAGCAAGTCACAGACGGCCAGCTCACCTTTTCATACATCGATATTGACGATCCAAAAACGAAGCCTGAGAGCTTTCACAAGGCATGCGTGCTTCGAAGGGAGCAGTCGGTCGGCGACCAACTCCAGCTTCGTTTGGATCAGATCCATTGGAACGATAACCGTCCACTAGAGCAGCAAGTAGAAATCCTGCCAGCGGACATGGAATTTGATATCGAAATTGCCTTGGCGGCTATGGATCGCCGCGACGACGCGGCCTAGGTTTTCTTCCAGCGCGCCTGTGCGGCGACTGAGGCAATTTGTGATCGCTGCTCCGGTGTCAGCGCTTTGGCGCGCGCCGGGCCGCCCTTTGTGCCGGCTTTCGCTGCTCTCTCTTCAGTCACGCTTTTCTGCGGTGGCACTGCCTCGCCTGTAGCAATGTCCGCAATCAGCTTGGCGAGCTGATTCGGGTCGCGAGGGCGCTTAGGGTGCTTAGGCACTGGGCGACCCTTCGGGGGCTTCGATGAGGCGCTTGCTATACATCACCGCGCCGTTCCACTCGATCAGCGTCGCGCCGCAAAAGCTGCACTCCAAGCTGTCCTTGTCCCGGGTAATCAGCTTGTGCTTTTCCAGCTCGTATTTAGCGCCGCAGCCGCACGTGACGATTTCGGTTCTTATGCCACCAATATGGCATCCCGGCTCTGGACGTTCCACCCCGCCGTCAACGGTTAAAGATTTCAAATGCACCCACTATCCCGCCGCGCAGTTCGCCGCGATATAGGCGGCGTGGAGGGGGAGCAGGTCCGCTTCGCGTCGCGCCTGCCTTTGCGCCGAGGCGATGAAGCGGGCGAGCTCCTCGGCCGAGGGCTGGCCGGCGAGCGGGTGATAGGCCCGGGGGTGAAGGCCCTGGCCGTACATCACCTGAAGCCAGCTGATCTCGTTGAACAGCTCGGTGTTGAAGCGGACGATCCGGCCGGCGGATTCGAACAGCTCGAGCTTGTGGGCGAGGCTGTCGGGGAGCTCCATCTCCCGGCAGTGTCGCCAGAATTCGCCCTCGCGCTGGTTGAGGCGATAGTGGAGAATGATGAAATCGCGGACCGATTCATATTCGAAATCGGTCTGGGCGTTGAACTCGGCGATGTCGGCCTCGTCGAAGGACCGGGTCGGGAAGAAGGCGAGAAGGCGGGCGATTCCGCTCTGGATCATGTGGATGCTGGTCGATTCGAGCGGCTCGAGGAAGCCGCTGGCGAGCCCAAGGGCAACGCAATTCTTCTTCCAGACCCGGCGCCTCTTTCCCGCCTTGAAGCGAAGCAGGCCGGGCCTGCCGAGCACTTCGCCGTCGAGATTGGAAAGGACGGTGTCGGCGGCGTCGGAATCGGAGATGAAGTCGCTGCAATAGACGTAGCCGTTGCCGGTCCGGTGCTGGAGCGGAATACGCCACTGCCAGCCGGCCTCGCGGGCGGTGCAGCGCGTGTAGGGCGTGACCGGCTCGACCCGGCTGCACGGCACGGGCAGGGCGCGGTCGCAGGGCAGGTAGCGCGACCAATCCTCATAGCCGTTGCCCAGCGCCTGCTCGATCAGAAGGCCCCGGAAGCCGGTGCAGTCGATGAAGATGTCGCCTTCGACCCGCTCGCCGCTCTCCAGGACCAGAGCCTCGATATAGCCGGTCTCGCCGTCGAGCGGGACGGCGGCGATCTTGCCCTCGGTCCTTCGCACGTCATTGGCTTCGGCGATCCGGCGGAGGAAGCGCGCGTAGAGGCTGGCGTCGAAATGATAGGCGTAGCCGAAGCCGGTCGGCTGGCCGTTCACGTGCGAGGGCAAGGGGCCGAAGCGGTTCTCGTAGGCAGCGAGGCTGTTGGCGGTGAACTCCCAGAGGCCGAGCGGCCCGCCCTCCGAATGGTAGCGCAGCCAATATTGGTAGAAGGGGAGGATTCCGAGGCCCCGGCCGAGGGAGCCGAAGCCGTGGAAGTAGCGCGAGCCGGGCTCGAGCCAGTCGACGAAATCGATGCCCAGCTTGAATGTGCCCTTGGTCTGGCGGATGAAGTCGTTCTCGTCGATGCCGAGATTGTCGTTGAACAAGCGGATTTGGGGGATGGTGGCTTCACCGACGCCGACAATGCCGATCTCATCGGATTCGACCAGCCGGATGTCGGCGCCGCGGCGGAAGAAGCGCGCGAGAGCGGCGGCGGCCATCCAGCCGGCGGTTCCGCCGCCGGCGATGACGATCCGGTATTTCGAAGGCGCGTCGGAAGGCGGAGACGTGCTCATCCACAGTGCTCCAGGAAGGGAGGACCGGCATGGCCGCGGCCGCTGACCAGGGCTGCCGGCCCAATCCGGCCGCCAGGATCAGGATCGTGCGCATCGGCCGGTCCGGCGAGCCGGTCGCCGTGGTCGACGATGCGCTGATCGAGCCCGACCGGGCGATCGACCTTGCCGCGAGCCTGAGCTTCTCCCCGGCCGACGAAGGCCGGGGCGGCTTTCCGGGCATAAGGGCCGAAGCGCCCCGCGCCTTCGCCACGGCCCTGATCGACGTCGCGCTGCCGCTGATCGAGAGGGTGTTCGGTCTCGCGCCGTCGGCGCTGAGCGGCTTCGACGCCAGCTTCTCGATCGTCACCGCCGATCCGGCCGCGCTCCACCCGATGCAGCGTATCCCGCATATCGATACGCGCGATCCGGGGCGCCTCGCCATCCTCGCCTATCTCGGACGCCCGGCGATCGGGGGGACCGCCTTCTTCCGCCAGGATTCGACCGGGCTCGAGCAGGTGGGACCGGAGCGGTTCGACGATTATTATGCCGCGCGGCGCCGGGATCTCGAGCGGCTGGGGCCCGAACCCGCCTATCCGGGACGCGAGACCCCCGGCTATACCGAGACCGCGCATTTCGAGGCGCGGTTCAACCGGCTCCTCATCTATCGAAGCTGCTCGCTTCACAGCGGAGTCATCCCTTTCGATCGCCGACTGAGCGCCGACCCGCGCGAGGGCCGGCTGACGGCGAACATCTTCGTCGATTTCGCTAGGCCCTAGTTGACGGTCTCGGTGGCGGGAGCGGTGGCCTCCGGAGCGGAGCCGCCGAGGCGTTCCGCGCCCATCTTCTTCAGCGTCTCGGCATCGACCAGCCGGCCGATGAGGGGGTGGAGGCGCAGATTGCCCTCCTTCACCACCTGCTTGAAGTTGGCGATGACCCGCGCCGTGGTTTTGGAATCCGGGGCGATGACGTCGATCAGCCAGTTGATGTTGCCCGAATTCCAGTCATCGGCCTTGAGCCGGAGCGGGAAGACGCCGGCCTTGATCTGCTCGCGGATCTGGGCGTCGACCTCCTCCGAGACGCTCGCCCAGATGGCGAGCCCGGTGATGTCGGCCAAAGCATCGTCCTGGGTGTCGCCCGGATAGGCGATGGCGACCCGGTCGCGGATCAGCGGCTCGAGCACGAGGTGCTGGAGATCGCCGATCGTCTGGGCGCGGTAGCGAGGAAGCATCATCATCGCCATGACGACCTTGCCGAAGCTCTCGCGCACCTGGCTGCGGACGGCGGCGATCTTCTTCGCGATCTCCGGATCGAGCTGCGGCTGGGCCGGAGCGGCCTCGGGGGCCGCCTTCGTTTCCTGCGGCTCCGCTGCCGTCGCTTCGCCCGTCTCGTTCGTCTTGCCTGACTTCGCCACGCTTCACTCCCTTGTCCACGATCGCAGCGAGCTTTGGGTCGGCCCGGTTGGGTTGTCAACGCGGCCCTGGGGGCGGCGCGAACTCAACTGATCCGATTTTGCGATGCAACGTTGTTGACCCGGACCAAGTTTGCGGGAACATTGGTGTTCTAGGGGGGTGTTCCCGAATCGTACCGTCCCGGCGCTGCCGGACGGCTCGCCGCTGGCGCAACGGGATGCGCTTCCGGCGTCGGCTCGATGCGCCTCAATTGCGTGAGGGGGGGCGTGGGGCAATCCGTACGATGTTCGCAAGCATGGCCTCGACTGCCTCGACGGGTCGTGCCGTGAAACGGTGGGCGGCGATCGGCCTCCTCGCCGCCGGCACGGCGTGGCTCGCGGGCTGCGGCACGGCGGGCCCGGGGCGGCTGCGCTACCGGATGACGGTAGAGGTGGATACGCCCGAGGGGGTGAAAAGCGGTTCGAGCGTGATCGAATCGATCATCACCCAAGGGCAGCGCTTCGGCGATTCGAGCGGCATTTCCTATGCAGTGAAAGGTGAGGCGGTCACCGTGGACCTGGGCGGCGGGCAGATGCTGTTCGTCCTCCTCTCGGGCCGAGACATGGCGCCTGCCGATTTCCAGGCCAGCCTGTTCCACAATGCGCTGGAGGGAGGAGCCGTGGCCACGCCTCCCCTGCCGCGCAAGTACGCGGCGCAGGAGTGGCGGGAGGAGCGCGAGGCGGCAAACTCTATACGCCCGGTAGTCGTATTGAACTGGAACGACTATCCGACCATGGTGCGCTTCACAGACCTGGAAGACCCAAAAACGCTGACCGTCGTTTCGCCGGCCGACCTGAGTAACGAATTCGGGAACGGTGTATCCATACGGCGTATTACTATAGCGGTCACGGACGATCCTATCACGGACGAGATCAGGAATCGGTTGAAATGGCTCGACCATTTGGATCGGTATAGATCCGATAAGCAAAACCCCTTCACTGCGCAGCTTCCCCGCGAAATTAGCGGGCTGAGGAGTAGATAGTATGGCTTTGAGCCGAGAACTGTTCCTTGCGATCCTTGCAATGGACTCCTACAACCGCGGCTACGGGCGAGGGATTAATTTAGACAATCCCGCTTTCGATGCGAACGGTAATGCGACAACTACCGTAAAGATCGGCAAAGCCAAGATTGTAAGAGACGCCGACGATCCTGCAGGGGTCGCCCAGGCGGCGGGCTTCTACGCGGTCGCCTACCAGCTCGAGGGCTCGGTCGGAGGGATCGCCCAGAACACGAAGATCATCAGCTACCGCGGCACCGACAAGATCAGCTTCAATCCCTTTGCGACCGACAGCGACGTCTGGAACGGCTGGACGCTTGGAGCCGGTTTGCCTCAAGCCAGCCAAGGCCGGCTGTCGCTGGCTTTCTTCGAGGCGGTCACAAACCGGACCGTGTTCGACTCCACCGTCGAGGATGTGCAGCTCACCGGCCACTCGCTCGGGGGCGGCCTCGCCGGGTTCGTCGGGGCGCTCTCCGGCAACGCGACCTACGGTTTCGACCACATGCCGTTCGGCGCGGCCGCTTATGCCCAGTGGCTGACCGAATTCAGCTCACGAGCCGTCGCCGACGGACTGTCGGCCGCGACGATTCCGACCGCGGAGCTGATCGCCCGCTACGGAATGCATGTTCCGACATTCGGCCGGTTCGATGCCGCGGCCGTCGCCTTCGAGGTCAATGCCGGACTTCGCAACGGCCTCTACGCGGCGGCGATCGGCGCATTGCTCGGCGCGATTCCGTTCATTGGGCCGGCCCTGGCGGCCCTCGGCGGCGGCATCGCCGGCGGACAGATCGCCGCCGAGGCTGCGATCAACGTGCAGACGCTCGAGACGTTCGGCTGGACGAACCTGAACCCGATCGACCGTCACTCCGCCGCGCTTCTGATCCTCCTTCAATATGCGAAGGAGAAGGAAGACGCCGATCCGGGCTTCGGCAACTGGCACGCCGGCGGCGTTGCCAATCGGATTTTGCATTCGCTGTACGACAACGCGGTCGCCACGGCAGCGGGCGCGGACGACCCCAAGTTCGCCGGCAAGTCGCAAACCGGAGGCGACTTCGCCGCGATCGCCCGTACGGCCATCGCCTATTCCGCGATCGACGAGGGCGAGCGGCCGTTCGGCGACACCGGCATCGGGGCGATGTTCAACGACGCGGGCGATCTCGGCGAGGTGCTGGACGGCAGCGAGTCATCCTTCTTCTCGAAGAAGGTGAGCGGCGGAGTGCTCGGGTTCGGCGGCAAGGACGTCAGGCAATATCTCGCCGACGTCCTGGTCCAATATGCCGCCGCGCTCGCCCTCGGCGATCGCGAGAAAGGCAATACCGGCGGCATCGACGTGACCGAGGGCGTGCTTCAGCTCGCGCCCGAGGTCCTCGTCTTCGACGCGTCGAATCCGCTTTGGAAGGACGGGCTCGGCCGGGACTTCAAGCTCGAGCCCATCGACATCGACAAGTTCCGCGATGCCTATTTCTCGCAGGCCGACGAGAATTGGAAGGGCACGCTCCTGCGCTGGCTCGGAGTGGGCACGCAAGAGGACCTGGCGAAGCTCGGCTGGGACGCGACCAACGCCGCGATCTTCAACCGCTTCCATATCCGCCGCAAGGACGGCAGCGGCCCGATCGTGATGACGGAGCGTCTCTACAGCGCTCCGCCGACTCGGGGCGACAATGCCAACGTCGACGTCTTCATCGGCGGCGACGGAGTCGACGGGGTCACCGGAACCACCGGCAACGACCTCATCATGACCGGCGGCGGCGCCGACACGATCGATTCCGGGGACGGGGACGACCTGATCGACGGCGGCGGCGGCGACGATACGATCCGCGGCGGCACCGGCCGCAACGTCCTGCTCGGCGGCGACGGCAGCGGCGACAAGGTCGAATATGATTCGCTGGGCGGCGGCAAGGGCCTCACCCTCTATGCGGTGATCGCGCCCGATCTGTCGAGCGAGGCCGACTTCCTCACCAACATCAAGGCGCAGGCGCGGATCACCGGAATCGTCGACGGCAAGGAGATAAACGACACCTTCATCGGCGTCGAGAAGCTGACCCTGACCGACAAGGCCGACACCCTCTACGTTTCCAAGCAGGGCTACGGCTTCTTCGCCGACACGCTCACCGTCGACATGCGCAATCCCGCGGCCGGCAACCGCAGTTCGGCCGACTTCGACACCGTCAACTTCGCGCCGAGGGGAACGCCCGGCGCGGAGACCGACGGCGTCTTCTGGCTCAACGGAGCGACCCATTCGGCCAACGAAGCCGTCGGAGCCACCATCCGGGCCATTTCCTACGGAATCTCCGCGGTTGGCGCGATTCAGGGGATCGTCGCGAACGCCAGCCAGTTCCTGAAATCGCCGATCATCGCGGGGATCAAGACCGCGATCGCCGTGAAGAGAGCCAATGAGCGCGGCGTCGGGGCGATCGCGGCCAGCATGAAGGTCGAAGCCGCGCTCTACCCCGATGATCCGATGGTCATCAAAGGGGTCGAGAACATCAACCTGACCAACCGCGACGACCGGCTTTACTATGACGGCCAGAAGGACAGCTACCAGGCCCACTCCGGATACGGGCATATCAACACCGGCGCCGGCGACGACATCGTCTATTACGAGCACGGCCGGAACCTCGGCGGCGACCTGCAGCTGATCATCGACGGCGAGACCGGGGACGACTGGATCGTCGCGAAGGAAGGCACAGGGGTCGTCACGGCCGGCGGGCTCGGGCGCGACTGGATCTACAACACGTCGGCCGGAGGCGAGCTTTACGGCGATTATTACGGCGGCCTCAGCCCCGACGGCGAGCCGGCTCCGGACACCAGCGAGAATGCCGACAATTTCTGGTACGCGCCCGACACGACGATCATGGACGCCCAGCACAAGGACGTGCTGAAATATTTCGGAATGCCGCTGACCGGCGGCGACGCCAATGGCGGCATTGCCGGCCTGGCGATCGAGGGCCTGTTCGGCGCCGCAATCGGAATGGCGAACATCGCCCGCTACTTCACCGGCCAGGCCCAGGATTGGACGGGCGAAGTCTATATCGACCACATCCAGCCGTGGATCATCTACACGTTCCAGCATGACGAGGACGGCAACCTCGACATGTACATCACCAACGCGTTCGAGCAGATCTTCCGCGGGATGATGGCTGGGATCGGCGCCGAGCAGCCGCCGGCCTCCTCAGTCAACAAGGGCTGGATGAAGGTCGAGAATGTCGACGTCGTCGGCTCAAGGCTCGGAAGCCTGCAGGCGGGGCTGACGGCCGACGTCTTCGCCGGCACCGGCCAGGGCGACCTTTCGATGGTGTTCCGGGCGGTCAACCCGCTGCAGGCCCTGCTTCCGATCATCAACCTGGTGCCCGGACTGATCGGCGCGGCGCTCTACTGGTCGGTCTACGCCGACGCGCTCGTCTCGACCGTTTCGGCGGCCGCGCGCTTCGCCAAGGCGATGCTCTGGGCCGCGGACGTGGATCCGCTGGTGATCGACCTCGACGGCGACGGCATCGAGACGACTTCGCGCGACTATGGCAGCGTCTATTTCGACGTCGACGGGGACATGTTCCGCGAGCGCACCGGCTGGCTCAAGGGCGACGACGGCTTCCTCGTGCTCGATTCTAACGCCAACGGGCGGGTCGACGGGATGGAGGAGCTGTTCGGCGACCGCGCCCAGGGCGGCTTCGCCGAGCTCGCCGCGTACGACACCAACCACGACGGCAAGATCAGCGTCGCCGACCTCATCTGGAGCGAGCTCAAGATCTGGCAGGACGGCGACCGCGACGGCGAGACCGACGCCGGCGAGCTCAAGAGCCTCGATTCGCTGGGAATCGTCTCGCTGAGCCTGTCCTCGACCGCGCTGGGCACGATGACGCCGCAGAATGCGCGGCTGCTGTCGCGCTCGGACGTGACCTTCGCCGACGGCCACTCGACCAAGATGTTCGAGGCGGTCTTCAGCGCGAACGAGGTCGACACCAAATATGCCGGCGAGTCCGGCCTTGCGCCGTGGCAGTCGAACGACACCCTCAACGCCAAGGGGTTCGGAACGATCACCGACCTCGCGGTGGCCGCGGCCAACGATCCCGAATTCGCCGAGCTCGCCCAGGCGCGCGCGACGGCGATGACGGTGCCCAAGATCAAGACCCTGGTCGCTCAGGCCGGCGACGTTCTCGGCGAGTGGGGAATGACCCTGGAAACCAGCCGCGAGCTGGTGGCGGTCAAGCTCGATTCGAGCGGAGCGATGCTCGACCGGGCGATCTACGTCGAGGATCAGTCGGGCGGCTATTGGAAGCTGAGGTCCGGCCAGGCGGTCCACGACGCCAGCGGCGCGGACGTGGCTCGCCCGACGCTCGAGGAGGTGCTCGCTCAGGGCTCGGGATGGCGGCTGGAACAGGCCTGGTCGCCCGCCACCCGAGGCACCGCGCTGACCAAGCGGGACGAGGCGCCCTATCTGACCCGGGTCGAGAACGGCCGGGCGATCGTCCTCGATTACGGAATCAAGCTGGCGGACGGGCGCTGGGCGCTCGCCTCCGCCCCGGGCACGACCTATGCGAGCGTCGAGGCGATCCTCGCTCTGCCGCATGCCGCGGGCACCGAATGGCGCCGCGAGGACATACAGTACAATCCTCTCGCCAACCTCCCGGTCGAATCGATCGGGGTCCGCTTCACCGACGGAAAGGTGGTCGACTACACCGTCCAGGTCACCGACCGCGACGGCACCTTCTACGTCTGGGCGCGAAACCTCGACCGGGCGCTCGAGCTGGAAGCCAAGACGGGGGATTATCGGGAATTCAATCTTCGCAATTACGAAGTAGACTTCGACCATCTCGACGAGGTCGGCTCGACGGACGATTCGACCTACCGCGTGGAGCTGCTGACTCCGGCGGAGTTCCATTTCGCGATGAGCCTGGGCGGGATGGACTTCCATCCCGAGATGCTCACCGCGGTCGCCAACGACCAGACCGGCCATCTCGCCTACAGCGTCAACGAGAGCGGCCGAGCAAGCCTTTCGGCGGACAGCTACGTCTCGGCGATCAAGACGATGATCTCGATGCTCCAGCCGGTCATGGAGCAATATGTGACGGTCTCGCGCCGTTTCTCGGTCCGCATGGCGCTCCAGGGCGGGCTTGCCAGCTTCGCCCGCGGAATCGACTATGACGCGGCCCGCAACGTCTTCGTCGCCACCACCGACCGCCAGATGGCGCCGATGTTCGAGGCGATCTTCCAGGGCGCGCCCCATTCCAATGCCAACGACGCCGTCCTCGACTATCTGACCGACTGGAACGAGCTGCTCTGGCAGATCTACCCCGATTTCGCCCAGAAGGACGAAGGCGGGGTCCTCAAGGGCAAGGTCGGGATCGACCAGGCCTACATCATGCAGATGCTGATCCAGGCCTATGAGAATGTCGGGGTCGACCTCGACATCCGCGGCGTGGCCCATGCGCTGTCGGTGGACGAGACCCGGATCCGCACCCATTCGGCGTCCGACACGCAGGTGGTCGGCACCGACGGCATCGACTATTTCTACATGACCGGCGGCAACCAGACGATGGTCGGCGGAATGGGCGCCGATTACTATTTCGTCGGCAAGAATTCGGGCAACGACTACATCCAGGACAAGGATCTCGGCGGCGACGACGAGCTCCGCTTCACCGACGTCTCGTCGAGCGACGTCAAGGCGATCCGCGACGGGCAGGACCTCATCCTGCAGATACGCGGCCGGACCAACTTCGTCCGTCTGACCGACCAGTTCCTCGGCGAGCTCAACGATTATGCCACCAACGGCAAGCAGTTCCAGAGCGGAGTCGAGTCGATCGTCTTCTCGGACGGAGTGGTCTGGGATCGCTTCCGGATGGCCGTCGAAGTGGTCGATTACGAGCGCGCCTCAGGCAATTTCAACGATGCGATCACCGGCTCGGGCTCGTCCGACGTCCTGATGGGCGGCAAGGGCAACGATTACCTCAGCGGCAATGTCGGCGGCGACATCTACGTCTTCCGCCGGGGCGACGGCCAGGACGTCATCAACGATCTCGGCGGCTTCTCCTTCGGCCCGGTCAAGGCCGGGGTCGATTTCCTCCAGTTCCGGGGAAACATCACCGCCGACGATCTCTACCTCATCCGCGACGGCGCCAGCGAGAACCTCAAGCTCTACATCCGCGACCTGGACGGCAAGATTAACCGCGACGCCAACGGCCAGATCACCAACGACGGGATCGAGATCGTCGGCCAGTTCGGCGGAGTCCGGCTCAACATGGGCGCGTTCGGGCAGGCGCTCGGCAGCAGCGACGGCCTCGACTATATAGCCCCGAACCTCATCGAGCGCTTCATCTTCGGCGACGGCACGTCGCTGGAGTTCAAGGACATCGTCGAGAAGGTCCTCGAGAACGCCAAGACAATTGGCGACGACGCCATATACGGCCTTCTCAACGACAACCGCCTCGACGGCGGCAAGGGCAAGGATTACCTCACCGGCCGCGAGGGCACCGACACCTATGTCTACGGCCGCGATTACGGCAAGGACGTCGTCGAGGATGCCGATTACTCGCTCGCCTTGTTCGGGCCCAAGGACGATTTCCTCGAGTTTACCGACGATCTGCGCTGGACCGACTTCGACTTCCTTCGCGACGGCAAGAGCGACACCCTGACCCTCCAGGTCAAGGGCACGACCGACCAGCTGATCCTGACCGAATATCTCAAGGAGGTGTTCCTCGTCGGCTATGTGAACCTGATCGAGACGATCAAGTTCGCCGACGGCACCGACTGGTCCTATCTCCAGCTGCTCCAGCATTATGTCGACATCGCCAAGACCGCCGGCGCCGACACCATCTACGGCTTCGAGGGCATCAGCGATTCGATCGACGGCGGCCTCGGCAACGACCGGCTCGAAGGCCTGAGCGGCAACGACCGCTATGTCTTCGCCAAGGGCTACGGCACCGACACGATCTCCGACACGAGCGGCGAGGAGCGGGTCCAGTTCCAGGGCATCAAGTCCACCGACGTCACCTTCTCGAGGACGGCGCTCGACCTGATCATCACCGTCACCTCCACCGGCGACCGGATCGTTCTCGAGAACCAGTATGTCCGCGACGACGCGCAACATTTCGCCGTCGAATATTTCGAATTCTCCGACCGGACTCTCGTCTTCACCGATTTCAATCCCGAGGACATGGATCTCGTCGGAACCAATGCCGGCGAGGAGATCACGGGCTCCAACTTCGCCGAGACGCTCGACGGGCGCGGCGGCAACGACACGCTGATCGGCGGCGACGGCGGCGACACGTACAAGTTCGACGTCGGCTACGGCCAGGACGTCATCATCGACCACCGGATCCGGGCGGCCTGGAACGACCGGCCCGGCTTCCGGGTGCCGGTCAACGACGTGGTGGAGTTCGGCGACGACATCACCATCGACAACATCGTCTTCACGAAGAGCGGCGACGACCTCATCATCTCGGTCAAGGACCGCACCGACACGCTCCGGATCCGCAACCAGTTCAAGAGCATCGACGACCAGATCGAGCGCTTCGAGTTCGCGAACGGCGGCTTCCTGCTCGCCTCGGACGTCGAGGAGAAGCTGCAGATCGAAGGCGGCAATTACGGCGACAACATCATCACCGGAAGCCTGACCCAGCCGAACACGCTCGACGGGCGCCAGGGCGATGACACCCTGATCGGCGGCAACGCGGCCGACACCTACGCCTTCACCGCCGGCTACGATTTCGACCGGATCGTCGAGCGCCCCGACCAGGCCGGGATCATCGACCGGATCGTGTTCGGCGCCTCGGTGACCCGGGACACGCTGCGATTCCTCAGGAACGGCAACGACCTCGTCATCGATCTCGGCAACGGCACCGACGTCGTCACCGTCGTCGACGGATTGACGACGACCCGGGTCGAGGAATTCGATTTCGCCGACGGCACCATCCTGACGCTCGAGCAGGTGATCGACCGGATGCTGACCGGAACCGGCGCCGACGAGCAACTGACCGGCCTCGACAACCGCAACGACACGATCTCGGGCGGCGCCGGCTCCGACTCGCTCGCCGGCGGCGGCGGCAACGACACCTACCGCTTCGGCTTGGGCGACGGCAACGACAGCATCAGCGACAGCAGCGGGATCGACCGGATCGAGTTCGGCGCCCTCATCACCCAGGACATGGTGAGCTTCCGCAACGTCGACGGCGACCTGCTCATCACGCTCAGCAGCGGAACCGACCGGATCGTCGTCCTCAACGGTTACAGCGTCGCTCCGGTCGAGAATTTCGTCTTCGCCGACGGCAGCTCGCTCAGCCTGACCGACGTCCGCAAGCTGATCCGCTCGACCGAATCCACCGACGGCGACGATATCGTCGACCTGCGCGATTTCGGCACCTTCCCCGAGCTCACGCCGGGCCTCGGCAACGACCGGGTGATCATGGCGACCGACGGCCGGGCGGTCATCCACGCCGGCGACGGAGTCGACCGGATCGAGATGCCGGCGGGAGTCACCAGGGCGACCGTCGTCCTGGCCGACGCGGCGCCGTCCGGAGTCCACGTCCGGCTTTCCTCGACCGACAGCAACGACCT
This sequence comes from Allosphingosinicella sp., assembly GCA_045811485.1. Classification (GTDB taxonomy): domain Bacteria; phylum Pseudomonadota; class Alphaproteobacteria; order Sphingomonadales; family Sphingomonadaceae; genus Allosphingosinicella. The sequence continues at coordinate 160,550 of JBJMTX010000017.1, read as the reverse complement.
CATCATCACCCTTCCCGGAAGCGGCAACGAGGTCACCATCGTCGGAGCGCTCGGCGGCACCGCCGTGCCCGCGATCGAGTTCGGCGACGGCACGATCTGGGATTCGGCCGCGCTGATCCAGCGCTCGGTCGTCGACCAGTCCAGCGCCGGCAACGACTTCATCCGCGGAAGCTCGGGCGCCGACACCATCACCGGCGGAACCGGCGACGACCGGATCGCGGGCAATGCCGGCAACGACACCTACGTCTACGCCAGCGGCGACGGCCGCGACGTCATCGACGACAGCAGCGGCACCGACACGCTCAAGGTGAGCGGCTACCGTCCCGACGAGATGCGGGTCTCGCGCTCGGCGCCGGGGCGCAACGAGCTCGTTCTGACCTTCGGCGACGGCGCGGACGAGATACTGCTGCGCTACGATTCCAACCTCAACGGAGTCGACACCGTCGCGTTCGGAGACGGAACCCTCTTCACCCGCGACCAGCTGTTCGCCCGGATCAACGGCGAGGGCAGCGACGGCGACGACCGGCTGGTCGGGACGACGGCCGCCGAGACCTTCACCGGCGGCCGCGGCAACGACGTGCTGATCGGCGGCGGCGGCAACGACGTCTACCGCTTCAACCTCGGCGACGGACAGGACCGGATCGAGGCGACCACCGCCGACGGCCTCGGCACTCTCGAATTCGGCGAAGGGATCAGGCTCGAGGACATCGTCGCGAAGCGCGATTCGGCCGGCAACATCATCCTCAAGATCGCCGGAACGAGCGACAGCGTCACCCTCGCCGACCTGCCCGCCGACGTCGATCCTGTGGTGGCCACCCTGCGCTTCGCGGACGGCCGTACGATGTCGTTCGCGGCGCTGGCCCAGACCATCGCCTATACCGACGGCGACGACCATATCGCCGTGTCGGCCGGAGCGGCGGGCTCGCTCGATCTCTATGGCGGCCTCGGCAACGACTGGATCGAGGCCGGCCGCGGAAGCGACATCCTCACCGGCGGCAAGGGCAACGACCGGCTCGAGGGCCAGAGCGGCGCCGACGTCTATTATTTCGAGCGCGGCGACGGCCAGGACGTCATCATCGACTTCGACGAGACCAGCTCGACCAAGCTCGACCGGATCCGCTTCGGCCCCGGTATCCTGCCCACCGACATCCGCTTCCTCGACGTCGGGCCGACCGATCTCGTCATCGGGCTGGCCGGAAGCGAGGACCGGATCACCATCCGCAACATGTTCGTCGCCGGCTCGTCGACCACCGATCACGGGGTGGAGGAGTTCGCCTTCGCCGACGGGACGATCTGGTCGCTGGCGACGATCTACGCCAATGCCGGGATCGGCACTGCGGGCGACGACGACATCGCGTTCGGCACCACGCTCGACGTCTCGGTCCCGATCACCGGCGGCAAGGGCGACGACACGCTCGCCGGCGGCTTCGGCGACAATGCCTACACCTTCAACCGCGGCGACGGCCGCGACACGATCAGCGAGACCAACGACGGCCGCTCAAGCGACACGCTCACGCTGGGCAACGGCATCGCCGTCACGGACGTCGTCGTCGTCCGCCAGGGCAACGATCTGGTCCTTCGCCTCAAGGGCAGCGACGACCGGGTCACCCTCGTCAGCCAGGGCCTGGGGACCTGGAGCCCGATCGAGACCCTGATCTTCGCCGACGGCACGCGCTGGACCGCGGCCGATCTCACGGCGAAGGCGCTGGCCCCCGACGCGGCCGAGCGCGTTCTCAATCCCTCCGCGCCCGGCGATCCGTTCTCCGCGACGCTGTTCAGCAGCGGGAGCGGGAGCGATACGGGCGGCGGCACAGGCGGCGGCGACAGCGGAATTCCCGCCAGCGGCGGCCCACAGACCCTGACCGGGACGGCGGGGCGCGACACCTACCGGATGTTCGTGCCGCTGCTGCCCGACGACGGCACGATCACGATCACCAACTTCCAGACCAGCGACACCGGAGACATACTCGACATCCGCCTGGCCGCGGGCCTGACCGGCTCGGTCGTGACCCGCCAGGAAGGCGCCGACACCTACGTCTATTTCGCGCCGACGGGCACTTCGAGCCTCGACAGCGCGCGGGTGCTCTTCCGCCTCCAGGGCGTCACCGCCTCGGCGCTCACCCTCGGCAATTTCAACGGCGCGCCTTTCGAGTTCGCGACCAACCTGACGCTCAACGGCGACAACAATGCCAACATCCTGAACGGCAGCTGGGGCAACGACACGATCAACGCCAATGGCGGCAACGACACGATCACCGGCGGCCCCGGCAACGACACGATTTCGGGCGGGCAGGGCAGCGACGTCTACAAGTTCGCGCGCGGCTTCGGCCAGGACATCATCTCCGACGCGGGCTGGCGGACGGTCGATTCGCCGAGCGACGTCATCGAGTTCGATTCCTCGGTGGCACCGTCGGACGTCATCGTCGAATTCACCAGCGACGGCCTTCTCCTCAGGGTCGCCGGGACGGACGACCGGATCACCGTCTCGGGCACCCTGAACGACGCCAGCTACCGCATCGAAGCCGTTCGCTTCGTCGCCGCCAACGGCAGCGTGACGACGTGGAGCCATGCCCAGCTCGTCTCGATGGCGGCCGCCCCGACCGCGGCGGACCAGACCGACATCGGCACCTACGACGCCGAGACCTTCGACGGCGGCGCCGGCAACGACACGCTCTACGGCAACGGCGCCGACGATATCCTGATCGGCGGGACCGGCGACGACATGCTGCAGGGAGCCGGCGGAAGCGAGATCTACAAATTCTCGCGCGGCTTCGGCCAGGACATCGTCTCCGACGCGGGCTGGCGGACGGTCGATTCGCCCAACGACGTCATCGAGTTCGACTCGACCGTGGCGCCGTCCGACGTCACCGTCGAGCAGACGAGCGACGGCCTCGTCCTCAAGGTCACCGGGACCGAGGACCGGATCACCATCCCGGGCACCCTCAACGACGCCAGCTACCGGATCGAGGCGGTCCGCTTCGTCGCCGCCAACGGCAGCGTGACGACGTGGAGCCACGCCCAGCTGATCACGATGGCGACGGTCCCGACCGTCGGCGACCAGACCGACATCGGAACCTACGACAACGATGTCTTCGACGGCGGCGCCGGCAACGACATCCTGTACGGCAATGGCGGCGACGACATCCTGACCGGCGGCACCGGCAACGACACGCTGCAGGGCGCGGGCGGAAGCGAGATCTACAAATTCTCGCGCGGCTTCGGCCAGGACATCGTCTCGGACGCCGGCTGGCGGACGGTCGATTCGCCCAACGACGTCATCGAGTTCGACTCGACGATCGCGCCTTCGGACGTCACCGTCGAGGAGACCGGGGACGGCCTCATCCTCTATGTGACCGGCACCGAAGACCGGATCACCATCCCCGGAAGCTTGAACGACGCCAGCTACCGGATCGAGACGGTCCGCTTCGTCGCCGCCAACGGCAATGTGACGAGCTGGAGCTACGCTCAGCTGGTCTCGATGGCGACGGTCCCGACGGCGGCGGACCAGACCGACATCGGCACCTACGACAACGACGTCTTCGACGGCGGCGCCGGCAACGACACGCTCTACGGCAATGGCGGCGACGACACTTTGATCGGCGGAAGCGGCAACGACACGCTGCAGGGGGCCGGGGGAAGCGACCTCTACAAATTCTCGCGCGGCTTCGGCCAGGACATCGTCTCGGACGCCGGCTGGCGGACGGTCGATTCGCCCAACGACGTCATCGAGTTCGATTCGACGATCGCGCCTTCGGACGTCACCGTCGAGCAGACCGGCGACGGGATCATCCTCAAGGTCATCGGGACCGAGGACCGGATCACCATCCCCGGAAGCCTCAACGACGCCAGCTACCGGATCGAGGCGGTCCGCTTCGTCGCCGCCAACGGCAGCGTGACGAGCTGGAACTATGTCCAGCTCCTGGCGATGGCGACCGCTCCCTCAGCGGCGGATGCGACGCTGATCGGCACTTACGACAACGACACCCTTTCCGCGGGCCTCGGCAACGACACGCTTTACGGCAACGGCGCCGACGACACTTTGATCGGCGGTGGCGGCAACGACACGCTTCAGGGCGGCCAAGGCAGCGACCTCTACAAATTCTCGCGCGGATTCGGCCAGGACATCATCACCGACGCCGGCTGGCGGACGGTCGATTCGCCCAACGACGTCATCGAATTCGACTCGACCGTGGCGCCGACCGACATCATCGTCGAGCAGAGCACGGACGGCGCCAGCCTGACCCTGAGGGTCGCCGGGACGGACGACCGGGTCACGATCGTCAACACGATGATCGACGACGGCAACCGGATCGAGGCGGTGCGCTTCGTCGCCGCGAGCGGGACGGTCACGACCTGGACCCATGCCGACCTCGTCTCGAAAATCGTCGCGGCGATTCCGGCAGGCATATCGTCGCCCGGCACCGCCGGCGCCGACACGATTACCGGGACGGTCGGAAGCGACCGACTGTCCGGCAATGGCGGCGATGACACGATCATCGGCGATTCCGACGTCACTTATCCCAATTTGCTGATCAACGGCGGCTTCGAGACTTCGGGAACGATCACCGGCTCGGCCTCGTGGGGCTATGCCAACAGCAACCTGCCGGGCTGGACGAAGACGAACGCGTCGGCCTTCGAGCAGGTCTTCTCCGGCCAGGAAGGCGTTCCCGCCACCGAGGGCCGCTACTGGCTCGACCTCGACGGCAGCGGGACCGACGGCAACATGGTCGTCTCGCAGCAGGTCTCGGGCCTTCAGGCGGGCGAGACGCTCGTCCTCACCTTCGACCACGCCAACCGGGCAAGCACGACCAGCGGCCCCTTCCAGGTGCTTTGGAACGGCAACGTCATCGCCTCCTACACCTCGTCCGGCCTGACGATGATCAACGAAAAGCTGTCGGTCACCGCGATCGCCGGCACCAACACCCTGACCTTCAAGGGCACCGGAACGGTCGACGGCCGCGGCGCCTCGCTCGACAACGTCCAGCTCTACCGGCCGGACCCGGTCGCGGCGACGGGGACGGGCAAGGACGTCCTCGACGGCGGCGCCGGCAACGACATCGTCTACGGCGGCGGAAACGACGACACGATCACCGGCGGGACCGAGAACGACTCGCTCTACGGCGAGGGCGGCGACGACAATCTCTCGGGCGACGCGGGCAACGATATCCTGGCCGGCGGCACCGGAAGCGACAGCCTGGCCGGCGGCGCCGGTGACGACGTCTACCGGTTCAACGCCGGCGACGGGCAGGATGCCGTCACCGACACGGGGGGCGTCGACCGGATCGAGTTCGGCGACGGGATCCTCGCCGGCGGCGTCACCGTTCGCCAGCAGGGAAATGCCAACCTCGTGCTCGAGGTCACCGGAACCAACGACCGGCTGACCCTTGTCGGCGCCCTGAACACCGCCGGAAACGCGATCGAGGAAGTCCGCTTCGCCGACGGCACGTCGTGGACCCACGCCCAGCTACTCGCCATGGCGCTGCTTCCGACCGACGGCAACGACGTCCGCTACGGAACGGCGGCGGCGGACGTCATCCATGGCGGCATCGGCGACGATTCGATCAGCGGCCTCGGCGGCAACAACCAGCTGTTCGGCGATTCGGGCAACGACACGCTCACCGGCGATGTCGGCGACGATATCCTCAGCGGCGGCACCGGCATCGATTCGCTCGTCGGCGCGGCCGGCAACGACATCTACCGGTTCAACCCGGGCGACGGCGCGGACACGATCACCGACAGCGCCGGGATCGACCGGATCGAGCTCGGCCAGGGCATCGATCCGCTCAGCGTGCAGGTCCGGCAATCGGGAACGACCGGTCTCGTTCTGCTCCTCGGCAACCAGGACCAGATTACGATTACGGGGGCTCTCAGCAATTCGGCGAACGCGATCGAGGAAGTGCGCTTCTTCGACAACACCGTCTGGACCTATGCCCAGTTGCTCTCGATGTCGCTCGGGACCGGCAGCGGCAACGACGTCACGCTCGGCACCGCGGGCGCCGACACCATCTCCGGCGGCCTCGGCAAGGACAATCTGACCGGGGGCGCCGGCAACGACACGCTCTCCGGCGGCGACGCGGACGATGTCCTGGCCGGCGGCACCGAGAACGATACGCTCTACGGAGACGCCGGGGCGGACAGCCTGACCGGCGATGCCGGCAACGATATCCTGATCGGCGGCACCGGAAGCGACAGCCTCGCCGGCGCGGCGGGCGACGACATCTATCGATTCAGCCTCGGCGACGGGCAGGATTCGATCACCGACACCGCCGGGATCGACCGGATCGAGTTCGGCACGGATATCGCGCCCGGCGCGGTGACCGTCCGCCAGCAGGGCTCGACCGGGCTGATCCTCAGCATCGCCGGGACGAACGATCGCATCACCCTCGTCAACGCGCTCAGCACCGCCGGAAACGCCATCGAGGAGGTGCGCTTCACCGACGGCACAGTCTGGACCTATGCCCAGTTGCTTTCCAAGTCGATGGAGCCGACCGCCGGCGCCGACATCCTCTACGGCACCTCGGCGGCCGACACGATTTCCGGCGGCGCGGGCGACGACACGATCAACGCGCTCGGCGGCAACGACACCCTCTACGGCGAGGCCGGCGACGACAACCTGACCGGCGACGTCGGCGACGATATCATGGTCGGCGGAACCGGCAATGACAGCCTGGCCGGCGCCGCCGGCAACGACGTCTACCGATTCAACCTCGGCGACGGACAGGATACGATCAACGACACGGCCGGGATCGACCGGATCGAGCTCGGCGCGGGGATCAGCGTCGCCAACGTCCAGGTCGTCCTTCAGGGGACGACGGGGCTCATCGTCAAGATCCTCGGAACCAACGACCGGCTGACCCTCTCCAACGTGCTCAGCTCGAGCGCCAACGCGATCGAATCCATGGCCTTCGCCGACGGCACGATCTGGACGGCCGCGGACCTCGCGCGCCAGGCGACCGGCGGAACGGCCGGCGACGACGTCTATAACGGCAGCGCCAATGCCGACGAGCTCAGCGGCCAGGCCGGCAACGACACGCTGACCGGCAATGCCGGCAACGACATATTGTCGGGCGGCGCCGACAGGGACCGGCTCGACGGGGGCGCCGGCAACGACCAGCTGGCCGGCGGGACCGGCGCCGACTTCATGACCGGCGGGGCGGGCAGCGACACCTACATCTTCAGCGCCGGCGACGGTCTCGACGAGATCGACGACAATGGCGACGCCACCACCGACACGCTCCAGATCAACGGCTATTCGCTCGGCCAGATCCGCTTCAGCCGCACCGGGAGCGACGGCAACGATCTCACCATCCGCTTCGGCGGCAGCGCCGACCGGATCATCGTCCGCTCGGCGCTTGCGGGAACCGCGGCGGACTCGATCGAGCAGTTCGTCATCGCCGCGAGCGGGGTGACCCTGTCGCTCGCCGACGTGATGACCCGGCTGACCACCGACGTCGCCTCCACTGGAGACATACTCTACGGCACGGCCGGCGACGACACTCTGACGGGCGGCAGCGGCGACGATTTCCTGAGCGGCGGAACCGGCGCCGATACGATGGTCGGCGGCGCCGGCAACGATACGTTCGGCGATATCGTCGCCGACAGCTCGGTCGACACGATGACCGGCGGCGCCGGGCGGGACACGTACCGCTATCTGCCGACCTACAACCTGTCCTCCAGCTATGCCGAGGACGTCATCACCGACTTCACGCCGGGCGACGGCGGCGACGTCATCCGCCTCTCCTCGAGCAACCCCAATCCGTTCGAAGCGGGCCGCCTGCGCATCGGGCAGGAAGGGGCGGACACCCTCATCCTGCTTCGCAACGACGCCGGCTTCGATCATTCCATCCTGCGCCTCGTCGGAGTCACCGCGACCGCGCTCACCGCGGCGAATTTCGACGGCGTGCCGTTCGGAATCGACAACGCCATCCGGATCAATGACGGGGAGGGCGGCAACGCTCTGACCGGCGGTCCGCTCGACGACAGGATCCTCGGCAACGGCGGCACCGACACCATCACCGGCCTCGGCGGCAACGACCAGCTGGCCGGCGGCGCCGACAATGACGTGATCGACGGCGGCTTCGGCAACGACTGGATCGCCGGCCAGGAAGGCCACGACACGCTCTACGGCGGCCAGGGCAACGACATCATCTCGGGCGGCAGCGGCGACGACACGATCTACGGCGGCGACACGCCGACCTCGACGAACGGCAACGACCTACTCGAGGGCGGCAAGGGCGACGACAGGATCTTCGGCGGCGGCGGAGACGACGTCTACCGCTTCGCGCTCGGCGACGGCCGCGACGTGATCGCGGACGCCGGCGGCACCGACCGGATCGAGCTCGGGACCGGGATCGCGCCGGCCGACGTCACCGTCGTCCAGGTCGACGGCAAGCATGTCGAGCTTCGAATCGGCTCGAACGGCGACCGGATCCGCTTCGAGAACGTCCTCGGCAATGCCGCGACGAAGATCGAGGAGCTGCGCTTCGCCGACGGTACCGTCTGGACCTGGGATTCGGTGATCGGCCGGGCAATGGCCGGCGGCTCCGGCGACCAGATCCTTCAGGCGGTGAACAATGCCGGCCTCTCGGCCAACCTGCTCGTCAACGGCAGCTTCGAGATTTTCGATACGAACGGCGGCACCCAGTCGAGCTGGGGCTGGACGGTCCCGACCGTCCCGGGCTGGACCGACTCCGGCGGCGCGCGCTTCGAGCTCGTTCTCTCGAATGTCGAAGGGATCACGGCCTCCGACGGCGCCTACTGGCTCGACATGGACGGCCAGAGCCGGAACATGGACATCTTCCAGACCGTCTCCGGGCTCACCGCGGGGCAGTCCCTGCTTCTCCAGTTCGACCATGCCAACCGGGTTTCGGCCGCGTCGGGCTCGTTCGACGTGCTCTGGAACGGCCAGGTCGTCGCCTCGATCAGCGACACCAGCCTGATCAACGAGACCGAGAGCCTGCTCCTGACCGCTGTCCAGGGCAGCAATCTGCTCGAGTTCCGAGGCCTCGGCTCGACGAGCGACTCGCGCGGCGCCTCGCTCGACAATGTCCGGCTCCAGACGGTGTCGGCGCAGTCGACGACGGTCACGCTCACCGGCGGCGCCGGCAACGATCGCCTGACCGGCTCCTTCCGCGACGATATCCTCGTCGGCGGGACGGGCGACGATACGCTCGCGGGCGGCCTCGGCAACGACCGCTACGTCTTCAATCGCGGCGACGGCCAAGACGTCATCGACGACAGCGCCGGAATCAACCGGCTGGTCTTCGGCGCCAATATCGCCCCGGGCCAGGTCCGGCTGGTGCGCGGCGGCGCGACCGTGGCGCTCGAGATCATCGGCACGTCGGACCGGATCGACCTCGGCTCCAACGCTTCGCCGACCATGGGCGTTCGCGAGGTCGAGTTCGCCGACGGCACCTTGTGGACCGTCCAGACTCTGATCGCTCTCGCCCTCGCTTCGACGTCGGGCGACGACGTCATCTACGGCGGCGCCAGCGCCGACCCGATCTCGGGCGCGGCCGGCGACGACACGCTCTACGGGCTCGACGGCGGCGACACGCTTTCGGGCGGCACCGGCGCGGACCGCGCCGAGGGCGGCGCCGGCGACGACGTCTATCGCTTCGCCCGCGGCGACGGCCAGGACGTCATCCTCGACAGCGACGGCGCCGATGCGATCGAATTCGCCTCCGGCATCCTGCCGGGCGACGTCTCCGTTTCGCAGAGCCGCGACGGCAGCAAGCTGATCCTCAAGCTCAAGGACAGCGACGAGCGGATCACGATCGAGAATGCCATCGCCGGCGGACGGATCGAGAGCGTCCGCTTCGCCGACGGTACTCAGTGGACCTATGCGGACCTGTTCAACCGCCTCGCCACCGGCCTCGACGACGTCATCACCGGCGACGGGGACGCCAACATCCTGCGCGGTGGCTTCGGCAACGACATCCTGATCGGCGGCGCCGGCGCGGACACCTATCGCTACGCAAAGGGCGACGGCCGCGACATCATCCGCGACGGCGACGTCGCCGCCGGCGACCGGCTCGAGATCAGCGGCTACAAGGCCGCCGACGTCCGCTTCGTCAGCCGCGCCGGGGGAAGCAACGACGTCATCGTCCGCTTCACCCAGAGCGGCGACGAGATCCTCATCGTCGACGCGCTCGCCACCAACGCAGGCGTCGAGACCATCTTCCTCTCCGACGACGGGTCCAGCTTCACCGTCGAGGACATCCGCGCTTCGCTCCTCGCGGGCGAGACGACGACCGAGAACGACGTCATCGTCGGAACGATCGGCAACGACACGATCGTCGGCGGGCGCGGCAGCGACCTCCTGATCGGCGATGCCGGCAACGACGTCTACCTCTACCGCCGAGGCGACGGCGACGACCGCATCGACGCGTTCGGATCGGGCCAGGACGAGCTTCGGCTGCAGGATTATTCGGCCTCCGACGTTCGCCGGGCGGTCCGCGCCGGGCCGGACAGCGACGATCTCATCCTCGAATTCACCGGGGACGGGGACCGGATCGTCCTTCGCGACGCGCTCGGCTCGGCGAACGGAAGCTCGACCAGCCTCAAGATCGTCTTCGCCGACGGCACGGTCTGGGACCGCACGGCGATGCGCGCCCGCGCCCTCGGCGACGGCGATACCGTCGGCGACGACAAGATCTACGGCTATGACGGCAACGACATCTTCACCGCCAAGGCCGGCCGCGACCTGATGTCGGGAAGCGCCGGCTCCGACACCTACAAGTTCGGGCGCGGCGACGGCAACGACACGGTCCAGGACGATTCCACCTCCACGGCCTACAGCGACACCGTCGAGTTCGAATTTGCCTCGACCGACGTTTCGGTCGAGCGGCTCGGCCGCGGCAGCGACACGGTCGTGTTCAGCTTCGGATCGTCGGATACCGACAGCGTCACCGTCATCGACGCGCTCGCGCTCGACCGCAAAGGCATCGAGAGCTTCGTCTTCTCGGACGGCGTGGTGTGGAGCAAGGACACGGTCCGCCTCCTGCTCGACAACCGGGCCCCGACGGCAGCCGACGACGGCTATTATTCGGTGACGACCGGCCAGCCGATCACGATCAAGGCGAGCGACCTGCTTCGCAACGATTTCGACGCCGACGGCGATGCCCTGCGCATCGTCGCCGTCGAGGCCGGCGACCATGGAGTGGCGACCCTCGACGCGCTCGGCAACGTCACCTTCACCGCCACCGGCGGCTATTACGGCCCGACCAGCATCCGCTATACCGTCGCCGACGGCCGCAACGGCTTCGCCGAGGCGAATGTCGACCTCCGGGTCCGGCCCGTCGCGACCGCGCACGAGGATACCGGCTTCGCCGTCGCCGAGGACGGCTTCCTCACCCTTCGGGTCGAGCGGCTGCTTTCGAACGACCTCGACGGCGATCGGATGATCGTCAGCCAGGTGCTCGGCGCGGTCAACGGGACGGTCGCGCTGGCGAGCGACGGCAACATCTCGTTCACGCCCAACGCCAATTTCAACGGGCTGGCCGAATTCACCTATGTCGCCAACACGCCCGAAGGCGGGCGCACCGAAGCCAAGGTCTTCATCAACGTCGGCGCGGTCAACGACGCTCCGGTCGCGGGCACCGACGGCGGCTTCGTCACGCCCGAGGGGACGGCGTTCCTGATCGATCCGCGCACCCTGCTCGCCAACGACCGCGACGTCGACGGCGACGCCCTCCAGATCCAGTCGCTGATCTCGACCGCGGACGTCCAGGTGTCGATGACGCCCGAAGGGCTGATCCAGGTCCGGCCGCGCGACTATTTCTTCGGCGCCGCCCATTTCGACTATGTCGTCGCCGATCCGAGCGGCGCGACGGCGACCGGCCGGGTCAACCTTTCGGTCACCGCGGTCAACGACCCGCCCGAGGCACGCAACGACCGGTTCGAGCTGACCCAGGCCGGAGAGCCGATCTACGAAGACAATCCGATCGTCATCAGCGCCGAGCGGCTGCTCGCCAACGACGTCGAGCATGACGGCGAGGCCATGCGCGTCTCGGCCGTTGGAAGCGCCTTCGGCGGCCACGCCCGGCTGCTCGACAACGGCACCGTGCTGTTCGAGCCCAATGCCGATTTCAACGGCGAGGCCTGGTTCGACTATCAGATCACCGACGATCATGCCGGCTTCAGCTGGGCTCGCGCGACGATCGTCTACGCGCCGGTCAACGACCGCCCGGTCGCCCGCAACGACAGCTATTCGGACCAGAACCTCTATTTCCTCAACGGGCTCGAGGATCATCCGATCGAGATCCCGATCGTCGAGCTGCTCAAGAACGATTACGACCCCGAGGGTTTCGCGCTGCATTTCGAGCAGGCTCGCGACGCCATCCACGGCGACATCCAGCTCACCGACCACGGCACCATCATCTTCACCCCGGACCAGGATTATTGGGGCGAGGCGACCTTCGCCTATTCGGTCACCGATCCGGAAGGCGCGGTCAACGGCGCCACCGTCACCTTGTGGTTCGAGAATGTCGGCGACGGTCCGCCCAAGGCGGTCGACGACGTCGTCTACGTCTTCGAGGACGTGCCGACCGTCATCCCGATCTCCGCCCTGCTCGGCAACGACACGGACATCGACCGCGATCCGCTCTCATTCGTCAATTTCGAGGCGCTTCGCGGACTTAACGGAACGCTCGAATATAATCAGAACGGCGACATCCTCTTCACGCCGTGGCACGACGCGACCAGCTCGTCGGGCTTCACCTATACCGTCACCGACCATCGCGACGGATCGTCGCAGGCGACCGTCGACATTCGAATTATTCCCTCGAACGACGATCCCACCGTCGGCTATGACGAGGGCTTCATCACGCCGCTCGACATCCCGCTCGTCATCCGGGTCGCCGACGTGCTGTTCAACGATTACGACATCGAGCAGGTCGACAGCGACGGCGACGGCAAGATCGACGTCGATCTCGACGAGCCGAACCGGCCTCGTCCGACCTTCGTCGGAGTCGAGGCGGTCCTCGACCCCGCCCAGCTCGCGCTCGGCAACCGGGTTAGCGTCGGCCAGTTCGAGGTCGTCGAGTTCCGCGGCGAGAAGTTCATCGTCGTCCACTTCCCGGCCGGCTTCACCGGCCAGGTGATGATCGAATATAAGATCGCGGACGCCGAGGGCCTGCAGGACGTGGGCTTCGCCCAGGCGACCGTCTCCGATTTCTACTCCGGCCTGCTCAAGGGCAGCGCCAAGGTCGACTATGTCGAGGGCGGCGCTCTTGCCGACACGATCCGTACGTTCATCTCGGACGACCGGATCCTCGGAATGGGCGGCGACGACATCATCGATTCCAACGCCGGCGCCGACGTGATCGACGGCGGCGCGGGCGACGACATCATCGACGCGGGCGACGACGGCGATTCCATCACCGGCGGCGCGGGCTTCGACACGGTCGTGTTCAACGGCTCCAACACCGGAGTCCGGGCCGACCTCGAATCGCGGGTAGGGCAGGGCGGCTTCGCCCAGGGCGACACCTATATCGGCATCGAGGCGCTGATCGGCACCGACTTCGCCGATCAGCTCGGCGGCGATGCCGGCGACAACCGGCTCGAGGGCCGGGGCGGGGCGGACCTGCTCGAAGGCCGCGGCGGGAGCGACATTCTGCTCGGCGGCCTCGGCGACGATACGCTTCGCGGCGGCGGCGGCGCGGCCGGAACCGTCGACGGCGGCGACCTGCTCGACGGCGGCGAGGGCAGCGACACCGCAACCTATTTCAACATCGACGGCAACGGCACGGCCGGAGTCTCGATCTCGCTGCTCGCCGGAACCGCTTCGGGCGGCGAGGCAGAGGGCGACGTCCTCGTCTCGATCGAGAATCTGATCGGCACCGATTTCGCCGACACCCTGATCGGCGACGCCGGGGCCAACCGCCTCGAAGGCGGGCGCGGCGACGACCTCCTCGACGGCGGCGCCGGCAACGACGTCCTCATCGGCGGCCGCGGCGCCGACATCCTGACCGGCGGCGACGGCGTCGACACGGTCTCCTACTCCCTCTCCGTCGAAGGCGTGACGATCGACCTCGCCAACACCCTCGCCGGAAGCGGCGACGCTCAGGGCGACGTTCTGTCCGGGATCGAGATCGTCGAAGCGAGCTTCCACGACGACATCGTCCGCGGCGATTCGAACGACAACCGCCTCCGCGGCGGGCGCGGCGCCGACGTCATCGACGGCCGCGGCGGCTTCGACATCGCCGACTATGCCACCGCAGACGAGGCGGTGACGGTCGACCTCTCGACCGGCCGCGGGCTGGCCGGCGAGGCGCTCGGCGACACGCTTATCGGCATCGAGATGCTGCTCGGCTCGAACTATGCCGATACCTTCATCGGAAGCAGCGGCGACGACACGTTCGACGGCGGCTTCGGCGACGACCAGCTTCGCGGCGGCGCCGGATCGGACTCCTATCTGTTCGGCTTCGACAGCTCGGAGGACGTCATCACCGACATCGGCGACGCCGCCGACGTCGACCGGCTTGTCCTTTCCAGCGCTCTGGCACCCAAGGATGTTTCGCTGATCCGCCAGGGCGACAATCTCTTCATCGAGTTCGAGCGCGACGACGGCTTCCTGATCGACACCGTCACCGTCACCAACCACTTCCTCGGCTCGGAAACCGGAATCGAGGAGATCGTCTTCGCCAACGGCACCGTCTGGGACCGGGCGAAGATGGACACCCTCATCCGCGTCGGCCGCTTCAATGCCCAGGACGATATCTACCGCTTCGGGGTCGAGGACGAACCGGTCGTCATCGATCCGGCGACGCTCATCCTCAACGACGCCGCCGAAGGCGTCGACCAGCTCGAGTTCGTCTCGGTCCAGAACGCCAAGTTCGGCACCGTGTCGCTCCGCCCCGACGGTATGATCGAGTTCCGCGGCGCGCCCAACCATTTCGGCGACGCCTTCTTCGATTACACCGTCCGCGACCAGTATGGCCGCGAGTCCACCGCCAAGGTGGAGGTCGATCTCTCGCCGGTCAACGACGCGCCGGTCGGAGTCGACGACGACCTCGTCTACGCGGTCGAGGACCAGATCCTTCGAATCCGCATCGATAACCTCCTCGCCAACGATTACGACGTCGACGGCGACAACGAGTTCGAAGAGCTCCACATCGTCAAGGTCGAGCCGCTCAAGAACGAGGCGGGCCAGGCGCTCTCGCCCTACAAGGACATCGATTATACCGGTCCGGCGACCGACCTCTCGTGGAAGATCGACGGCGCCTATATCGAGTTCAAGCCGAGGCCCGATTATTTCGGCTTCGCCGGCTTCACCTACACTTTGGCGGACCGCCTCGGCGCGACCTCGACCGCCAACGTCGAAGTGTACATCAGCCCGGTCAATGACGCGCCGAGGCTCGACTCCGCGCCGCGCAGCATCCGGCTCGAGACGACGACGACCATCACCGTCGCCGACCTGATGCAGCACGTCTACGACATCGAGGGCGACACGTTCAGCTTCGTCGGCATGCATTATGCCGCCGACGGCCGAGCGACCGACAACGGCTCGGCGATCTTCGATGCCAATACGCAGACCCTCGCCTACACGCCCGCGGCGCTGGGCAACGGCAAGATCACGTTCGACGTGATCGACGCCCGCGGTGCGGCAGCGACGCTCAGCTACGCGGTCAAGGTTCGGCCGCTCAACGACGCGCCGATCGCTCGCAACGACAACGGCTTCCGGACGCTCGAGGACACGATCCTCATCATCGATCCGGCGACGATCCTCGCCAACGACAGCGACGAGAATGGCGACACCATCATCCTCACCGGGGTCGAGCGCTTCTCCGACAACGGCAAGGTCCGGATCAACGATGCGGGCATGATCGAATTCCGTCCGCGCGCCGATTATAACGGCTCGGCCGGCTTCGAATATTATATCAGCGACGGCCGCGGCGGCACTTCCAAGGCCTATGTCTCGATCACCGTCCTTCCCGACAACCACGCGCCGGTGCTTCGCAACGACCTCGTCACCGGGCTCGAGGACAAGCCGCTCTTCGTCATTCCCGCCGAGGCGTTCGGAAACGATCTCGACCTCGACGGCGACGTCCTGTTCTTCAAGAACTCGACCGTGCTGGGAGCGCTCACCCAGAAGTTCCTGTCGCCCGATTTCCAGGTCGACGCGCGGCTCGGCAACAATCGCGCTCTGCCCGACTGGCTGACCTTCGACGCCTCGACGATGACCTTCCAGGGCATCATGCCTGCGGGCCAGACGGGACCGCTGGACGTGGTGATCTTCATCCGCGATCCGAACAACGGCGCGACCCACCCGCACCGCTTCAGCCTCAAGGCCTCGGATCTGGCCGCGGGCGTCTCGAAGCAGGCCGAGGTGATGGCCGGATACAGCGTGCGCCACGCCTTCTCGACCGAATACGAGTTCGGCACGAACAACCTGGCTGGAACGAGCGTCAGCGCCGCGCTCGTCGGCGGCGCCGCTCTGCCGTCCTGGCTGAGCTTCGACGCCGCGAACCTTCGCTTCACCGGCACTCCGCCGGAAGGCGCGACGACTCCGCTCGACGTCGAGCTGAGCTTCGTCCGCACGGGCCCCGACGGCCAGCCGGTGGCCTTCACCGACAGGCTGACGATCGACCCGGCCCACATTTCAGCCGGCATCGCCTACGACAGCGACATCGCCCTGTTCGACATCAGCCACGGCAGCTTCTCGGCCTCGCTGGTCGGCGGCCGTCCGTTGCCCGACTGGCTCGCCTTCAACAGCTCGACCATGACCCTTGGCCTGACCGGCTTCGAGCCGGACGCCGACGCGCCCGCGGTCCGGCTTCAGATCGTCTTCACGCCCGAGATGACGGAAGCGCTGCCGGACAAGACCTACGCGGCGAGCAAGCAGGGCTTCACGTTCGAATTCGTGATCGATCCGCACCAGCCGCTCGATCCGGCGATCAACGCCCTCCTTCACAATCAGCCCTTCTTCGCGTCGCAGGGCCTGTTCGCGCTCGATCTCGGCGCGGCGAGCTCGATCGCGGCGGAACGCGAGAGCCGGGCGCCGCTGCCGTCGTGGCTGAGCTTCAACGCCGAGGATCTCAGCTTCAGCGGAATGCCGCCGTCCAGCTATGTCGGCGCCGTCCCGGTCCGTCTCAACATCGGCGGCAACGGCTCGACGCTTCCGGCCATGTCGGTGATCACCGACGTCGTCGTCGACAAGACCTTCACCGTGAAGAACGGGCTCGACGGGCTCTCCGGATCGACCGCCGCCGAGCGGATCAACCTCTTCGCGCCCGAGGATTTCAACGGCTCGGTGGCGATCGCCTACGACGCCAAGGACGAGAAGGGCGGCGCTTCCACCACCCCGGCCTACATCGTCTTCAACGTCACGCCTCAGGCCGAGCGGCCCGATCCGTTCCTCGACCGCCTCGACACGGTCGAGGACGGGATGGTGACGGTTGCGGTCACCACTCTCCTCGACAACGACCGCGACGACGACGGCGACCTGCTCCGGATCACCGCCATCGGACAGCCGACCAACGGCGCCGTGACCGTCAATCTCGCGACCCTGACTCTCGATCCGCCCGCCGCCCTGAGCGGTGGGGAAGGGGCCGTCTGGTCCGCGACTCTCGCCGACGGCTCGGCGCTTCCTTCATGGCTCGCCATCGATGCCGCGACCGGCCGCATCACCGCCACCGTTCCGCTCGACATGCTCGGAGCGCTCGACATCCGGGTCTCCGCCACGCTCGGCGGGTCTACCCAGTCGGCGACCCTCCACCAGGCGTTCGACGGCAATGCCGGCGCGACGATCAGCTATCAGGGCAACCCGGCCTTCTCGGGCATCGACCGCTTCACCTACACCGTCACCGACGACCATCAGGGCCCGGCGACAGGGACGGCCGAAGTCCATGTCGCGCCCCTGTTCGATCCTCCTACCGCCAACCAGGACAGCCTGGTCGCGACCGAGGATACGCCGCTCGTCATCCTGCCGTCGGCGCTGCTCGCCAACGACGTCGACGTCGACAACGATCCGATCCGCTTCATCGGCGTGATGAACGCGGTCAACGGCACCGTCAGCTACGACGGCACCGACATCCTGTTCACGCCGGACGCCAATTTCTCCGGCCAGGCGCGGTTCGAATATCAGGTGACCGACGATCGCAATGGCAGCAGCGTCGGGACCGTGCTGGTCGACGTCCGCTCGACCAACCGTGCGCCGATCGCCGCCGCCGACGTCATCGCGACGATCGAGGATACCCCGTTCGAGTTCACGCCGGCGCTGCTCCTCGCCAACGACAGTGATCCGGACGGCGATCCTTTCCGGTTCGTTTCGATCTCGACGACGAACAAGGATGGACGGATCATCCAGCTTCCGGGCGGCCGCTGGCAGTTCGTTCCGAACGAGAACGTCACCGGGCCGGTGGGCTTCTCCTACATCATCACCGACGGCCGCCTGAGCAAGACCGGCTCGGTCGTGTTCGACGTCGCCCCCGTCAACGACGCGCCGATCGCCAATGAGGATGGAGTCGGCACGGGCAACAATCCGGCCGGCGTGTTCGTCGGCGACCAGGACAAGGTGCTGTCGATCGACATCGCCTACCTCACCTCCAACGATCGCGACGTCGAGGGCGACGATTTCAGCCTCGTCGAGATCTTCGACGGCGACAATGGCGACGTCGCCATGGTCGACGGCAAGGCCGTCTTCACCCCGCGTGCCGGCTATTACGGCGACGCCGGCTTCCACTATCGGGTGACCGACGTCCACGGCGCGACCAGCATCGGCTACGTCAACCTGACGATCATGCCCGAATTCGACCTGCCCATCGCGGTCTCGGACGCCGGGCTCGAACTGCTCGAAGACACATATATCGACATCGATCCGGCCGCACTGATGGCGAACGATTACGTGCCCGAAGGCACGACTCCGATCTTCCTCGGCGTCGTCGGAAGCGGCGTGACCCAGCTTTCCAACGGGCTCTACCGCTTCACCCCGGACAAGGACTTCTTCGGCAAGGTCACTTTGTCCTACGCGATCACCAACGAATCCGGCTTCGCCATCCCGACGACGGTGACGATCAACGTCCTCCCGGTCAGCGACAATCCGTTCGCGGGCGCCGACAGCCTCGACATGATCGAGGACCAGCCGCTCACCATCTTCTCCACCCAGCTGCTCGCCAATGACGGCGACGTCGACCGCCAGGCGATCGTCCTTTCCCGGATCGTCGAGACGCATGGCCTGACCGTCACCGACAACGGCATCGGCCAGCTCATCATCGCGCCCGACGCCAATTTCAGCGGCAATGCCTGGTTCGACTATGAGATCGAGGATTCGTCCGGGATCGCCGCGACCGCGCGCGTGTCGGTCACCATCGCCGCGGTCAACGATGCGCCCGTCATCGCCGCCGTGCCGGTGCTGACCGGCCGCGAGGACCAGCCTTTCTCCGCGACCCTTCCCGCCGGCACGTTCAGCGACGCCGACGGCGACACGCTTCTGATCGAGGCGCGCGCGCCCGGCGGCGGCGCGCTTCCTTCCTGGCTGACCTTCGATCGCGCCACCCAGACGTTCAGCGGCAACCCGCCCGCCGACTTCAACGGCACCATCCCCGTCGAGCTGCTGGCCGACGACCGGACCGTCGTCGTCACCCGCCAGATCGTCATCTCGATCGCTCCGGCCAATGACGCGCCGGACCTGATCACGCCGCTGGCCGACCTCGACGGCACCGAGGACACCGCCTTCGCTTTCGCGCTGGAGACGAGCCGCTTCGCCGACCGCGACGGCGATACCCTGACCTTCGCCGTCACGTTGGCGAACGGCGATCCGCTACCCGACTGGGTCGTCTTCGACGGCTCGACCCTGTCCGGCCAGCCGCCCGCGAACTTCAACGGCACTCTCGCCCTCAAGATCACCGCCAGCGACGGGCTGGAAACGGCGAGCGACCTGTTCGATCTGCGCATCGCCGCGGTCAACGACGCGCCGACGATCGCCCCGCTCGCGGATCAGACCTTCGACGAGGATTCGGCGATCGACATCCTCCTTCCCGCCGCGAGCTTCGCGGATGTCGAGGGCGATGCCCTGACGCTGAGCGCGAAGCTCGCCGACGGCTCGGCACTTCCGGCCTGGCTGAGCTTCGACTCCGCCGCCGGCCGCTTCACCGGAACGCCGCCGGCCAATTTCTACGGCGTCTTCGACATCGAGGTCACCGCCTCGGACGGTGCCCTGGCCGCGAGCGACGCCTTCCGGCTGACGATCAGCCCGGTCAACGACGCGCCGGTGGTGCTGACCCCGCTCGCCGACATCGCCTCCGGGGAGGATCAGGCGATCGACTTCACGCTGCCGGCGAATAGCTTCGCGGACGTTGACGGCGACTCGCTCACGCTGAGCGCGACGCTTCAGGACGGCTCGGCGCTGCCCGGATGGCTCGCCTTCGATGCGGCCGCCGGACGCTTCACGGGGACCCCGCCTGCCGACTTCAACGGCAGCCTCTCGATCGCCGTCACGGCGAGCGACGGCGCGCTCAGCGTCAACGACGTCTTCGAGCTCCGGATCGCGGCCGTGAACGACGCTCCGACGCTGGAGCATCCGCTGGCGGACATCGCAGTCGATGAGGACCAGCCGGTCGACATCCTCGTTCCAACCAACGCCTTCGCCGATCTAGACGGCGATTCGCTCAGCCTTACGGCCCGCCTCGTCGGCGGAGCGGCGCTGCCGGGCTGGCTCGCTTTCGACGGCACGCGCTTCACCGGCACTCCGCCGGCCGATTTCAACGGAAGCCTCGATATCGAGGTGACGGCGAGCGACGGCAGCCTGTCGGTCACCGACAGCTTCCGGCTCACGGTCAATTCGGTCAACGACGCGCCGGTTCTCGTCAATGCGCTCGCCGACATCAGCGTCGACGAGGACACGACGGTCGACATCACCCTGCCGGCGAACGCGTTCAGCGACGTCGACGGCGACGCCCTCACCCTGACCGCCACGCTGGCGGACGGTTCGGCGCTTCCGGCCTGGCTGAGCTTCACCGACGGCCGCCTCACCGGCACCCCGCCGGCGAACTTCAACGGCGCCTACGACATCCTCGTCACCGCGAGCGACGGGCAGCTTTCCGCCAGCGACACGTTCCGGCTGAGCATCGCCGCCGTCAACGACTCGCCGGTGCTGGTCGCGCCGCTCGCCGACATCAGCGTCGACGAAGACACGCCGATCGACGTGACCCTGCCGGCCAATGCGTTCAGCGACCCCGACGGCACCGCCCTGACCCTCACCGCGACCCTCGCGGACGGGTCTGCCCTCCCGGCCTGGCTCAGCTTTAGCAACGGCCGCCTCACCGGCACCCCGCCGGCCAATTTCAACGGCGTCTACGACATCCTCGTCACCGCCAGCGACGGCAGCCTGTCGGCGACCGACACGCTCCGCCTCACGGTCAACGCCGTCAACGACGCGCCGGTGCTGGTCACGCCCATCGCCGACATCGCCGTCGACGAGGACATGCCGGTCGACGTCACGCTGCCGGCCGGGACCTTCGCCGATGCCGACGGCACCGCTCTGAGCCTGACCGCGACCTTGGCGGACGGCTCGCCGCTGCCGGCTTGGCTGAGCTTCAGCAACGGCCGCTTCACCGGCACGCCGCCGGCCAACTTCCACGGCGCCTACGACATCGTCGTGACCGCCAGCGACGGCAGCCTGTCGGCCAGCGACACGCTCCGGCTGACGATCAACTCGGTCAACGACGCGCCGGTGCTGGTCACCCCGCTCGCCGACGTCAGCACCGACGAGGACACCACGATCGACTTCACTCTGCCGGCAGGCAGCTTCGCCGACGTGGACGGCGATCCCCTGGCGCTCAGCGCGAAGCTCGCCGACGGCTCGGCCCTGCCGAGCTGGCTCCACTTCGCCAACGGCCGCTTCACCGGCACTCCGCCGGGCAACTTCAATGGCGCTTTCGACATCGTCGTGACGGCGAGCGACGGAAGCCTCGCCGCCAGCGACACGTTCCGGCTGACGGTCAACGCCGTCAACGACACGCCGGTTCTGGTCACCGCCCTGGCCGACGTCACGCTCAACGAGGATAACATCGTCGACGTGACCGTCCCGGCGGGCGCCTTCGTCGATCCGGACGGCAACGCCCTGACCCTCACCGCCAGCCTTGCGAACGGTTCGGCTCTGCCGGCCTGGCTGAGCTTCGAGAACGGCCGCTTCACCGGCACGCCGCCGGCCAATTTCTACGGAAGCCTCGACATCACCGTCCTTGCTTCCGACGGCGCGCTCGCGGCGTCCGATACGTTCCGGCTGAAGATCAACCCGGTCAACGACGCCCCGGCGCTGCTGCTGCCGCTCGCCGACTGGGTCTATGCCGAGGATCATCCGATCGACTTCACCGTCCCGGCCGGAAGCTTCGTCGATGTCGACGGCGACGCGCTCACCCTGAGCGCGGTTCAGACCGGCGGCGCGGCCTTGCCGGCCTGGCTCGCCTTCGACGCGGCGAACCGCCGCTTCACCGGCACGCCGCCGGTCAACTTCAACGGCACGCTCTCGATCCTGGTCACCGCCAGCGACGGCTCGCTGAGCGCCAGCGACACGTTCCAGCTCCAGATCCTCGCCGTCAACGACGCGCCGCAGGTCCAGCAATTGCTGCTCGACAAGTCGGTGAACGAAGATACGCCCGTCGACATCCTTGTTCCGGCCGGGACCTTCGGCGACGTCGACGGCGACGCTCTGACGCTCACCGCCCGGCTTTCCAACGGCAATGCGCTGCCCAACTGGCTCGCCTTCAACGGCAGCCGCTTCACCGGCACTCCGCCCGCCAACTTCAACGGCAATTTCGACATCGAGGTCTTCGCCAGCGACGGGCTGCTCTCGACCTCGGACGTCTTCCGGCTGACGATCAACCCGGTCAACGATGCTCCGGTCGTCGGAGTCCACATGGCCGACAGCACCAAGCCCGGCGGCTATGCGCTCAGCCTCCCGGTCCCCGCCGATGCGTTCACGGATGTCGACAGCCCGGTCCTGACCCTGACGGCTTCGCTCGCGGGCGGCCAGGCGCTTCCGTCCTGGCTGCAGTTCAACGGCAGCACCTTCACCGGAACGCCGCCGCGCAGCCTCGGCGCCACCTATGTCATCGACCTCACCGCCAGCGACGGCCAGCTCAGCGCGAAGCAGAGCTTCACCCTGACGATCACGCCGTCCAACGCGGCGCCGGAGGCCGGCACCGCGATCGGAACCGTCACCATCGCCGAGGACAGCGCGCTCAATTTCCTCGTCCCGGCCACCGCGTTCACGGATCCCGACGGCGATGCGCTGACCCTCACCGCGACGTCGGCCAATGGCAGCGCGCTGCCCGGCTGGATCGCGTTCGACGGCCACCGCTTCACCGGGACTCCGCCGGCCAACCAGTCCGGCACCTTCGGGATCAAGCTGACGGCGAGCGACGGCGAGTTCCAGGCCGTCCAGAGCTTTAATCTCGTGGTTTCGCCGGTAAACGACGCGCCGACGGCGGTCGCCGACGGCCTGTTCATGGTCAAGGGCGGAGACGTCCTCACCATCCTCGCGGCCGATCTCCTGCTCAACGACAGCGACGTCGAAGGCGACCCGCTCACCATCGTCTCGGTGGCGAACGGAGCCAACGGCCTCGTCTCGATCAATAGCGCGGGCGACATCGTCTACACGCCCGACCTCAACTTCGTCGGCCAGGCCAGCTTCCAGTACAATGTCAGCGACGGCCACGCCGTCTCGACCGCGACCGTAACCGTCAAGGTCAGCAGCCCGTTCGACGGCTGGCAGACCGGGTCCGACGGTTCGGACAATCTCAAGGGCAACATGACCAGCTCCAACGAGATTTCCGGAGGTTCCGGGGACGATCACATCAAGGGCGGCAAGCTCGCCGACAAGCTCGCCGGCGGCGACGGCGACGATCATATCCAGGGCATGCAGGGCGACGACACGCTCTACGGAATGGCCGGCAACGACCAGCTCGACGGCGGCGACGGAGTCGACGTCGCCGTGTATGCGGGCAATCGCAACACCTATGTCCTCGCCACCGTCAATGGCGAGCTGCGCATCACCGACACCGATGCCGTCAACAACGGCAATGACGGCACCGACACCCTGACCGGGATCGAGCGCCTGTCCTTCCGGGGTGGCGAGACGATGTCGATCGTGTCCCCGATCATCCTCGATCTCGACGGCCGCGGCTTCGAATTGCTCTCGGCCGAGCAGAGCAAGGCGAAATACGACCTCGACGGCGACGGGCTCGCCGACGATACGAGCTGGATCGGCGCCGGCGACGGCTTCCTGTTCCTCGACCGCAACGGCGACGGCAAGCTGACCAACGTCGGCGAGATGAGCTTCATCGCCGACGTCCCCGGGGCCAAGTCCGACCTTCAGGGCCTCAAGGCGCTCGACAGCAACAATGACGGCAAGCTGACCTCCGCCGACGCCCGTTTCGCCGATTTCCGCGTCTGGCAGGACCGCGACGGCGACGGCGCGGCCGAGACCGGGGAGATCGTCACCCTTCAGACGGCGGGGATCACCTCGCTTTCGCTGACCGGCACGCCCGTCCAGGGCGAGACCAAACCGGGCGAGATCATCTCGCTCAACTCGGGCAGCTTCACGCGCAGCAATGGAACCAGCGGCAGCCTCATCGATGCCTCGCTCACCTTCTTCTCGGAGGCCAGCAACCCCGCGACGCTGACGGTCGCCCGGCAAAGCTTCGACCGGAAGAGCGACAAATATCTGATCCGCGCCGCCAACGGCGAGCTCACCGTGGGGCTCAAGAAGGCCAAGGGCGCGGTCGATCCCTCCGCCGGCCGGCTCGGCATCTCGAGCGAGTTCACCTTCAAGGGCAAGACCTTCGGGCTCCTGTCGCCGATCATCCTCGATCTCGACGGCGACGGGCTCGAGATGAAGAGCCTGACCAAGTCGAAGGCGAAGTTCGACATGAACGGCGACGGCACGCTCGACGATACCGGCTGGACCTCCGGCGGCGACGGCTTCCTCGTCATCGACCGCAACAATAACGGACTGATCGATTCGCCCGCCGAGCTGAGCTTCGGCGCCGAGGATCCGACCGCGACCAGCGACCTGCGCGCCCTTGCCCGGCTCGACAGCAACGGCGATTTCGTGATCAACGCCGACGATGCCCGCTTCGGCGAGCTCAAGGTCTGGCGCGACCTCAACAACAATGGAGTCACCGATACGGGCGAGCTGATCAGCCTCGCCGACGCCGGAATCGCCTCGATCAGCCTCGCCGGCTCGGCGTCGCAGGGCCAGGCCAAGGCGGGCGAGAACATCCTGGTCGCCACCAGCACCTTCACCCGCACCGACGGCTCCTCCTCGACCCTGGGCGACGTCGCGCTCGCCTACCGGCCGGGCTCGGGAGGCGCCGCCGCCCCGGCCGGGTCGAGCGGGCTGCTCGCCGCGCTAAGGGCCGGTCTGGACGGCGCCGGCCGCCCATTCGCCCTCAACGGCCTCGCGCCCGACGCAGACGCCTTCGCCATCCCGCAGGAGGCTCCGTCGGATGCGACCGGCAGCCAGCACCGGCAGGACATCCCCGCCATGCTCGTCCCCGATGACGAAGGGTCGGAATTTGGCGACGACCGGCGAGTCTCGCTGATGGTCCAGGACATGGCCGCCTTCGGCCCGACGAGCGGCGAAACCCACTCCCCGCGCCGCGAGGAGCCGGCCCGCCTGGATTATTTCGCGCATTAGGTCGTAAAACCCTCTCCCGTCCTTACGGGAGAGGAGGGGCCCAAGCCGAAGGCTTGGGAGGTGAGGGTCTTGCTGACTCTGCGGTACAGACCCTCACCTCCCATCGCTTCGCGATGGGTCCCACCTCTCCCGCGAAAAGCGGGAGAGGTGGCTCTGTCGCCGCATCGTCATCGCAGCCTGTGTTGGCTCAGTCGCGAAGAACGACCTCGGCGACCCGGCGGCGGCCGCCGGTACGGGTGAGCTGGACGAAGACGTCGACTGTCCGGCTGACATAATGGCGGACGTCGTCGCGGCTGAGCTGGGAGCCGCCCTGGAGGACGAGCAGGACGATCTGCTCGACCGCGCGCTCGGGGCTGTCGGCGTGGACCGTCGTCATCGAGCCTGGATGGCCCGTATTGACGGCGCGGAGGAAGGAATAGGCTTCCCTGCCTCGAAGCTCGCCGAGGATGATCCGGTCGGGCCGCATTCGAAGGGCGGCGGCGACGAGATCGTCGGTCTCGACCTGCGCCTCGCCGAGCGCGCTTCGAGCCGCGACCAGGCCGACATGGTTTTCGTGCCTGACGAACAGCTCCGGCGTATCCTCGATCAGGATCAGCCGCTCCTCCCTCGGCACTTCCCGGAGCAAAGCGTTGAGGAAGGTCGTCTTGCCGGTCGAGGTGCCGCCGGAGACGAGGATGTTCTTGCGGGCCCTGACCGCGGCGGCGAGCATCTTGTCGAGCTCGCCGGCGGCGAGCATGTCGGCGAGCGCTCGATCGGTCTTCGAGCGCTCGAAGCCTTCCCTCGCCTGAGTCTCGCGAAAGGCGCCGGACGCGACATAATCGGAAAGCTGGAGCTCGGGGGAGACGTGCTTCCGGATGGCCAGAGCGAGCGGGCCGCGGGTCGCCGGCGGGGCGACGACCTGGATTCGGGCCCCGTCCGGAAGCGTCGCGGCGAGCAGCGGGTGCTCGCGGCTGATGCCCTGGTGCGAAAGCGCCGCGATCTGCCGGGCGAGCCGTGCGAGCGTCGCCTCGTCGAGCCCGGGCGCCTCGTGGCGCTCGATCGCGCCGCCGGTCGTCTCGACCCAGATTTCGTGCGGCCGATTGACGTAGATGTCGGTGACGTCGGGGCGGGCCAGCATCCCCGTGAGCGGCGCGAGATAGGAGCGGAGATAGACGCCCGGCTCCGCCGAGGCGCCTTCCGCCAGGGTGGCGCTCACGGCCGCGGCCCGGCGGGGCTGAAGTCGAGGTCGCGGGCCACGAAGATGCTGATGCTGGTGCCGGCGGGGACCTTCAGAGTCGCAACGGTGCGGCTGGACTGCTGGATCGGCGATACGGTCTGGGTCGATCCGGGCAGGCCGATGATGACGTTGTTTCCATCGGCCGCCCGGCTGGCCAGATTGACTCCGACGTTGAGCGCCGACTGGAGGATCGCTCCGGCGAAATTCTCGAAGAAGTGGCTGTTATAGTCGCCGCGGACGCCGCCGCGGCCGAGCGTGTCTGCCGCCGGCGAGCCGAGCGCGATGGTGACTCCGTCCGGACGGATCAGACGGGTCCAGTTGATCAGGGCCCTTTTCTGCCCGATTTCGATATCCGATTTATATTCGCCGGTGAGGCGGCTTCCGCGCGGGATGAGCACCTGGCTGCCGTCGAAGCCGCGAACGTCGCGCGAGACGATGGCGCGCGCGAATCCGGGCCGCCTCGAATCGAACGCCGTCTCGAGCACGGCGGCGATCAGCGTGCCCTGGGCGATCGTCGTCGAGCGGTTGGCGAAGACTCCGGACCGGACCCGGCCGACGCCGCGCGTCGTGCCGAGGCCGTCGTTGCCGCTCGGCTGACCGTCCGCGGTCGTGACTCCGGCCGGATTGGCCGTCGTGTTGTCGATGACGAGCGTGGGACCGTTCCCCGCCTGGCGCTGGGGCGGCGCCGGAAGCGGCGAGGGCAGGGGATATTGCCGCATCGGCTCCTGCGGGGGCCCCATCGAGGGCACCGGCTGCGGGAAATATTGGGGCACCGGAATCGGCACCGGCTGGCGCGGCATCAGGGAGGCGGGCTCCGCGGGCTGGGGGACGAGCACGGCCGCCGGGGGTGCCGCGACGGGCGGAATGTAGAGCGGCGGCGGCGGAGCCCCGGTCGCTCCGGCGGCTTCGCTTCCCCTGATCGCGACCGCGGGCTGCTCGGTCGAGCGCCGCCGCGAATCGAGGAAGAGGAAGAGAATGATCGCGGCGCCGATCATGATCGCGATCAGCGCCGGCCCCGAGAGGCCGGACCGGGGCAGGGCGACGATCGGACGGACTCCGGCTTCCGCGCCCGAATCGCCGGGCTCCGGGGCGCTCGCGATCCGCGGATCGAGCGGGGGCGTTCGGCTCGCCATCAGGGCCGGCGGCTCTGGCGGGTCGCGGTGGCGACCCGATCGTCGATCCGGAAGACGAGCTTCCTCGACACGCTGTCGATGACGAACAGGTCGTCGTTGCGCATCATTCCGTTGATGAGCACCTCGCGACCGGTGTCGGTCAGGCCGTAGACCGCCGGCAGCGAGCGGTCGCGCGGCCATCTTATGTAGGTATGGACCCCGTCGTCGCTCATCTCGCTCGGCCTCAGCGCCTTGTCGCCGTCGATATGATAGCGGCCCTCCACGGCCGCGTTTGCGAGCTCCTCCGTGTCCGGGGCGTCCGGAGGCGGGTAGCGAAAGCGGACGGTATAGGCCATCTCGCCCGAATTGGCCGGCACGAGCTCGAAATTGTAGGTTCGAACGGTGGTGATCACCGTCATGTTGGTCGAGACCCCGTCGACGGCGGCCTTGATGAAAAGATGATCGCCGCGGTGGTTGGCGACGACCTGCCAGGCGCTGGCGTCGCCGACGGCGACAGTCTCGACCTGCTCGTCGGGCGAGAGCTCGAGGGTGAGCTGATATCCCGTCGCGCCTGAGAGCACGACGACCTGATCGGGCACAAAGTCGACCGACTGGATACGCGGATCCTCGGTCCCGGGCCTGGGCCGCACCTGGGCCTCGAGCGGCGCCGCTGCCAGCGCCGAGCACCCGAGGATAAGAAGGAGGAGCAATCTGATCAAAGCTGCGGCTCGGGCGCCTGGGCGGCGCGTCGTTGGGCCGCCGCGCGCGCCGCCGCCGCCGCGGCGCCGCCGAGCGGCGTTCCGGCGGGTGCGGTGGTGGTGACCGTCGTGCTGGTGCTGGTGGTGGAGGCGCCCGGGACGACCTCGACCGGGACCGCGACCGGCGGGCCTGTGACCACCTGCGGCGGCGGGGCGCTCTCGGCGTCGCGCCGGTAGCGAACCACCTGGAAGCCCAGCGGATTGACGAAGCGATCCTCGAGCTTCATCGGCGCGCCAGTATAACGATAGCGGATCACCGCGACCCAGGAGCGCGGAGGCTGGACCTGGCCGCCGGCGTCGGTCCGGACGGTATCGAACCGGACGAGGGCGACGTTTCGGCCGATCGGGGAGACGCTCTTCACCCGGGTCTCGACCACCGTGGTCCGGGGATAGAGGCTGAGCGGGCTCTGCGGGTTGGAGACCTGGACCCCGTTCACGTAGCCGGACCGCGCCTGCTCGGCCGACCACAAGGCGACCCGGTTGTAGTTCACGTTGAGCGTGTCGATGTCGAAGCTCTCTCGAGCGATCACATATTGGACGAGGAAGGACTGGGTGAGCGCCGTGTCGGGCGCGATCTTGTCGGCGTCGAGCGGCTTGAGGACCTGGACGTAGCCGGTCGTCCGGTCGACCAGCAGCGTATAGGGCACCACCGTCTTGAGCGGCATCAGCAGCATCAGGGCGATGCCTTCGAGAAGGGCGATCGTCGCCGCGCCCGCAGCGATCCGCCAGGCGACCCGCTGGGACTTGCGAAGCGCTTCCTGGCGGTCGCGATTCCAGCTGTCGGCCTCTTTGTAATAGGCGTCGAGCGCCTCGCGTCGCTGTTCGTTCATGAGCGA
This sequence comes from Allosphingosinicella sp., assembly GCA_045811485.1. Lineage (GTDB taxonomy): Bacteria > Pseudomonadota > Alphaproteobacteria > Sphingomonadales > Sphingomonadaceae > Allosphingosinicella. Next base: position 130,986 of record JBJMTX010000017.1, on the reverse strand, counting down.
ATGTCCCGTCGGCCCGCGCTGGCCGAGACCCGGCCGCGGGTGCGGCGCGCGAAGCTTTGGCCGAGAGGGGCGGGTGCAGGGGCCTGGCCGCCGTCACGGCGCGTGGCGGCGGGGCCGGTGGAAGCGCCGGCGCCGGCCGAGCCGCCGGAATAGCGCGCGGGGCCGGCCGCGGCCGTCTGCGCCGATTCGCGCCGCTGCGTGGCGGCGACGGCGTCAACCACCACCGCCGCTCTCGATCTCGCCTCGGTGGGCGGCGCGTTGCCGGCGCCTGACGCACCGGCCGCGACCAGGGTCTCGCCGGAGGTGAGCCTGTCCCCGATCACGCTCGTCGCCGCTCGCCAGATCGGTGCCAGGCGGAAGGCGAAGGCGGTCTTGGCCGAGGCATAGAGCACGGCGAGGATGATCAGGGCGAAGACGGTCGTGACGACGAAAAGCTCGACGGGCATTCCCGGAAGCCACTCGTCGGCGCTTCGGCGGGCGAGGATATCGGAGAGCCAAGGCTCGATCAGGGCGAGCTCGGCCGCGAGCGTGATCGCCGATCCGAGCGCGGCGAGCGTGGCCCCGGCGAGCACTCTGACCCAGCCCTCGAACAGCGATCGCGTATTCTCGAACAGCAGGAAGGCGATGAAGAAGGGTCCGAGCGCCAGAAGCAGGCCGGCGATTAGCCTCACCGCGCCGAGGCTCCCGATCGCCCCGATCAGGAACATGATCCGCGAATAGGCGATCGCGTAGGTGTTGAAGCCGGGCGTGGCCTGAGGGGGAGTCTGGTAGAGACCCTGCGCCTGGGCCGCGACGACCTCCGGCGGCGGTTTCCCTTCGCCGAGGATGGCGAGGGCGATGAAGGCTTGGTCCGCTCCGTCGAGCCGGGCGACGAGGCCCCCCGACGAGCCGGGAAGCCCGCTCGGCCCGCCGATCTCGGCGGCAAGCTCGGCCGGGCCGCGGAGCACGACGTCGTAGACGAGGGTGCTGTAGGCAGGCCAGCTCGTCGCCAGGGTGAGGACGATGCCGATCTTGACGAAGCCGAGGACCGACGTGCGCAGATCGGGTCCGTGGCCGAGCAGGAGGCGGTAGCCGAACGTGGCGATGAACAATGTGAGGAAGCCGGTCAGCACCACGGCCAGGGTCGATCCGGGAGTCGCCAGCGCCTGCCAACCGCGCATTCCGAGGGTCTGCGCCTGGCAGTCGATGAAGCCGAGGACCGACTGGATGAAGCCCGCGCCGGCCGGCAGCTGCTCGCAGACCGCCATCACGCGACCTCCAGCAGGCGTGGAATCCACTCGGCGGGATCGTCGCCGGTCTGGGCCCGGATCTCGTCGAGGAGGCGGACGGTGCGCTCGCGCCCGGACAGGATGGTCAGCAGGTCCTGCTCGCCGGTGAGGTTCAGGCGGGCGACGACGCTGTCGGTGCCGTGCCGGATCAGGAAGCAATGCGCATTGTCCGGCAAGGTCCGGATCAGCTCATATTCGTGTGGGGTCAGGCCGAACCCGCCGACATAATCCTCGGCCCGGGCCTTGGGGTTGGCCATGAAGATCTGGGTGGCGGCCTGCTCGACGATGGCGCTCGCGATTCGGCTCTCGAGCGCGTCCTGGGCGCTCTGGGTGGCGAAGCCGACGATCCCGTTGCGTTTCCGGATCGTCTTCTCCCAATCCTTGATGCGGCGAACGAAGACCTCATCGTCGAGCGCCTTCCAGCCCTCGTCGACGACGATGATGGCGGCGCTTCCGTCGAGCCGCTCCTCGACCCGGTGGAAGAGGTACATCATCGCCGGGGTCCTCAGCGCCGGTTCGTCGAGGATCTGGGTCATGTCGAATCCGACCGTGTCGGCGGCGAGGTCGGTCCGGTCCCGGGCATTGTCGAACAGCCAGGCGCGCTCGCCGTCGCCCCACCAGGGCCGGAGGCGCGACCAGAGATCGCTCGCGCTCGGGCGATGGCCGCCGCGGAACAGCTCGGCGAGGTGGCGAAGCCGGCGGTGGTCGAGCGGCTGGTCGTAATTGGCGTCGATCGCGTCCTTGATCTTGGCGACCTCGTCGATGTCGGCGCCGCCGGCGAGCTGGACGACCCAGTCGATCAGGAACTGGCGGTTGACCGCATTGTCGGGGAGCTGGAGCGGATTGAGCCCCGAAGGCGCTCCGGCCCGAAGCAGATCGTAGCGTCCGCCGATCGCCCGGATGAACAGCTCGGCGCCGCGGTCCTTGTCGAAGAAGATGATCCTCGGCCGGAACTTGCGCGCCTGGGCGAGGAGGAAATTGAGCACCACCGTCTTGCCCGAACCCGACGGGCCGATGACCGTAAAGTTGCCGAGATCGCCCTGATGGAAGTTGAAATAATAGGGCCCGGCCGCGGTCGTCTCGAGCAGGGTCACCGCCTCGCCCCAGTGATTGCCCTGGGCACGCCCGAGCGGGAAGTTGTGGCCGCTGGCCAGGCCCGCGAAATTGCCCGTCGAGATCAGTCCGCGCCGGCCGATATATTTGAAATTGCCGGGAAACTGGGCCCAGAAGGCGGGCTCGAGCGCGATCTCCTCGCGGACTGAGATGATCCCGAGATCGGCGAGCGCGGCCTGGACTTCGGCGACGCCCTCGTCGACCGCTCCGGGCGTGTCGGCGCGAAGCGCGATCGTCATGTGATGCTCGCCGAAACCGGCCCGGCCGGCGGCGACCTCGTCCTTGGCGTTGGAAAGCTCGGCGCGAAGGCTCACCGCCTCGTCCTCCGCCGAGCGCATCCGCCTCAGCGCCAGGTTCATCGTCGACAGCGCCGCCTGGCGCTCGACGAAGCCGAACGATTGCGAGACGGTGAGCTCGAACGGAAGCCGGAGCAGCTCGTCGAGCATTCCCGCCACCGTCTGGCCGGGATAATCCTTGATCGAGACGATCCCGGCGAAGCTCCTCGGCGAGGAGCCGGCCGGGCCGAGCTCGACGGTCTCCTGGCCGAACGAGACCCGCCGGTAGGGAAGATAGTCGCCGAGGTCCTGGAGCGGCAGGAGAACCGGCCGCATCTCGCCATTGTAGAGGACCGAGAGGAATTCGAGCGGCTCCGAGCAGGGGCCCTGCGGGGTCTCATAGACCCCGAGAAGGCGCGGCTCGTAGCTTCCGAGCGCCGCCATCAGCGCGTCGCGCGCCTGGCGCAGCTGGTGGAGCTCGTAGGCGGAATTCGCCTCGGGCTGGGTCGTCGCGGCCCGTCCGAGCCGTTCGCGAAGGCGGTCGAGCCGGCCGATCCGGCCCTGGAGCGGCCGGCGGATGAGGGTCAGGAACAGCTCGTTGACATAGAGGCGCTTGCCGTCGAGCCGGTCGCGCCAGGCGGTGTCGAGCTGGCGCGAGAAAGGATCGGGATGCCCCTCCGAAAGGCCGACGTCGATCCTCCGCCGGACGACATGGTGGTAGAGCGCGAAGCGCGACGAGCCGATCGTCTGGAGCATCGCGTCGCGAAGCCGCTTGCGGTAGTTGAGCTCCTCGGTGTCGGCCGTCTCGAAGAGCAGCCCGCGCATCTGGATGACCTGCATCAAGAGCCCGTCGCGGGTCTCGATCGTATGATCGTCGACATGGCGCGCGTAGGGCAAATGCTTGCCCGCCGGCTGCTCGCGGGACGGCGCTCGCGAATCGCGGGTCAGGGGCGGTAGGAGTTGCATCCCCAAACCTTGTGATTGCGCACGCGCGGGCAGCGTGAGGCCCGGGTCAGCCAGAGGTCGAAGAAGCGCGGCTCTCGAAGGCAGAGGAGAACGCCGACGACATGGATGAGGAGCGCCGCCGCGATCGCCCACAGCGAGCGGAAGATGAGGAACAGCTCGGTGGCGACGACGGCATTGGCGATGAAGTAGGAATAGGTCACGCCCGCGAACATCTGCGGCCGCGTCAGTGCGACGAACAAACGGTCATGTTCGAGGCCGTCCACGCCTCAGCCTCCAGTGCTGGTCGTGGACTGGATCCCGGCGACGATGCTCGCCGCTCCGAAGAGGATGAAGCAGCCGATGATGACGGTGGCGCCGTAGCGCCAGTTGATCCGGCCGGTCAGCATCAGGAAGCCGACCGAGGCCACGGCGATCACCGCGACCACCGTCGCGACGGTCCCGAGCAGGGTACCCTGGAGCCAGCGCATCGCCGCGACGATGACGCCCGAGCCCGCCGGATCGGCGCCGGAATAGGAATCCTGCGCCAGCGCCGCCGAGGACCAGGCGAGCGCGCCCGCCGCCCAGGCCGCAGCGAACCAACGATGAATCAACGCAATCACCTCATGCCCCTACCGAATCGCGGATATAGCCCTGGCGGATACTGGACCGATCTCAGTGGCTTGCCAATAGCGATCAATTTTCGGCCACCGCTTGCGCGGGACGGTTCGCCGTTTGGAAACCCGCGGGCTCAGCCTATCGAGCCAGTCGCCCTCCCGCACCCCGGCATAGTCGCGAACCGGCCGGGGTCATGGCTTCCTGCCCGCCTTCAGGGAATTCGGAGCAGGCGGTCTGGGCGGCGCGCGCCGTCACGCGAGCAAGCGCGAACCGATGAACGACGATTGAGAAGGCAAGCCTTTTTGGAAGGCTGGTGACCCCTACGGGACTCGAACCCGTGTTTTCGCCGTGAGAGGGCGACGTCCTGGACCGCTAGACGAAGGGGCCTTCGCATCCGCGAAGCGGCGCATATCGGGGGAGGGGGCTTTTCTGTCAAGCTGGCGGCGCGGCGAGTCCCGCTCTAGTGGGCGGGCATGTGCAATCTCTACAGCAACAAGGTCTCGCCCGACGCGATCGCGCGCGTGCTCGAGCAGCTCGACATCCCGCTCGGCTTTCCGGGCGGCCTTCCCAACCTCCAGCCGAGGCCCGAGGTCCGGATCACCGAACCGGCGCCGATCCTGCGCTGGAGCGGAGACCGGGCCGAGCTCGTCCAGCGGCGCTGGAGCTGGCCCGGGCCGGGCGGCAAGCCGGTCTACAATTTCCGCTCCGACGGGCGCGAGTTCGGCGCCGGCCGCTGCCTGATCGTCGCCGACGGCTTCTACGAATTCACCACGCCCAAGGAACCGCGCGTCGACAAGCGCAAGGACAAATGGCTGTTCACGGTTGCCGGGCGCGACTGGTTCTGCATCGCCGGCCTGTGGCGGACGAGCGAGATCGGCGAGGCGTTCACCATGCTGACCACCGAGCCCGGCCCCGATGTCGCCGCCTTCCACCATCGCCAGGTCGCGGTCATCCCGCACCAAAGCTGGCGCGCCTGGCTCGACGGAAGCGGCTCAGCCCGCGACCTGCTCGGCCCACTCCCGGCGGGAACTCTGAAAGTGGAGAAAGCGGGATGACGGTCAGGCCGCGCGGGCGCCGCGATCGCCCTCCAGCTCAAGCGCGACTTGTTCAGCCACCGCCATCGCCTGCGCCGGGTTGAGGCGCGGGTCGCATTGGCTTCGATAGCCCTCGACCAGGTCGGCCTCGGCGACTCCGCCGCCGACGCATTCGGCGACCTCGCCGCCGGTGATCTCGACATGGAGGCCGCCCGGCCGGGCGCCCTCGGAGCGGCACGCCGCGAAGAAGCCTTCGGCCTCCGCGACGATCCGGTCGAGGGCGCGGGTCTTGCGGCCGTTGCCGGCACGCCAGGTGTTGCCGTGCATCGGGTCGCAGCACCACAGCACCGGATGGTCCTCGGCGAGGACGGCGCGAAGCAGCGGCGGAAGCGCCTCGTCCAGGCGATCGGCCCCCATCCGCGCGATCAAAGTCATCCGACCCGGCTCGCGGACCGGGTTGAGCGCCTCGAGCAGCCGAAGGAGGAGATCGGGCGTCAGCGACGGCCCGCACTTGATCCCGATCGGATTGGTGAGGCCGCGCAGTAGCTCGACATGGGCCGAGCTGTCGAAGCGGGTGCGGTCGCCGATCCACAAGAACGGGGCCGAGGCGCCATACCAGCCGGCGCCGTCGCGGCGCACGAGCGCTTCCTCGTAGGGAAGGAGGAGCGCTTCGTGGCTCGTCCACAAAGGCTCGGGCCCGGCGAGGGCGGCGAGATGGGCGAGGGTCGCCGCCGACTGGGCGTAGGCGCGGAACATGCGTGCCGGATCGGGGGTTCGGGCGGCTTCGTCGAAGGCGGAATCGTTGACGATGTCGCCGCGATACATGGGCAGGCGCCGGCCCTCCCGCTCCTCGGCCTCGCGCGAGCGCGGCTTGGCGAACTGGCCCGCGGTCCGCGCCAGCCGGATGACCGGCAGCCCGCTCGCCTCGTGCAGCCGCTGGGCGAAGGCGGTCAGCAAGGCGAGGTTGCGGCGGATGGTGTCGAGGCCGAACTCGGCGAAGCTTTCGGCGCAGTCGCCGCCCTGGAGAAGGAAGGCGCGGCCGGCCTGCGCCTCGGCGAGCCTCGCCTTGAGCGCGTGCGCGTCCTGCGCGGAGATGAGGGGCGGGTAAGCGCCGAGCGCCGAGCATGTCGAAGCAAGCGTGACGGGATCGGGATAGACGGGCTGTTGCCGCGCTTCAAAGCTGCGCCAGCTCACCGGGCTCCAGTCTCTCACCATGGCGCTCCTTCGCGGATCGCGGGCGGCGGCGCAAGCCGTTGACGCGCGCGGCCGATAAGTAGAGGGAAGCGCTTGTGAAAAGCCTCTTTCCCCACAGCGCGACGACGGGCGACGTGACCGTCAGGGTCTCCGTCAGCTTCCTGCCCGAACAGTCGGAGCCGGGGCGCGGCCGTTGGTTCTGGGCCTATCACGTCCGCATCGAGAATGGCGGCTTGAGCGCGGTCCAGCTGATCAACCGCGAATGGACCATCGCCGACGGTCGCGGCGGCCGCCACCAGGTGCAGGGCGAAGGCGTGGTCGGCGAGCAGCCGGTGATCGAGCCGGGCGGAGCCTTCGACTATGTCTCGGGCTGCCCGTTGCAGACTCCGACCGGCTGGATGGAAGGCCATTACCGGATGATCGCCGCCGACGGCGGAGTCTTCGACGCCGTCATCCCCCGCTTCCCCCTCGTCGCCCCGGCGGTGACGAGCTGACGGGAGCAACCCGCAGGGGCCGTTCCCGTCATTGCGAGGAGCGAAGGGACGAAGCAATCCATGGGCGGAGGCGCAGAGCTGGATTGCTTCGCTTCGCTCGCAATGACGGTGGGAGGGCAACAGAGTTCAACTCCCGTTCAACCGGACCTAATATGGCTCCCGATTCTTCCGGAGTGTTCGCGATGCGCCACCTTTTTCTCGCCGCCGTCCTCGCGGTCTCGCCCCTCGCGGCCGCGCCCGCTCTCGCCGCCACTCCGGTGACCGAGACGATGACCTGCCCGATCGGCGGGGGAAGCTTCGACTTCGTCGGCACCCGTTCGTACAGCAGCTATGGCGAGCGGCCAGACGGGAAGCCCTATGGAAAGTCGATCGTCCCTCCCGCCATTCCGGAATGCCCCGACAACGGCCTCGTCCTCTACAAGGACTACACGCCCGACGAGGTCGCCAAGCTCGAGCCGCTGGTCGCCTCCGAAGCCTATCAGGCGCTTCGCAAGGAGGACACGCCTTACTATCGCGCCTATTGGCTGATGAAGGCGATGGGCCTGGGCCCCGAACGCTATCTGCTGGTCCTTCTCCAGGCGAGCTGGGAGGCGGATTCGAAGCCGGACCTGAGGAAGCGCTACCTCGCCGAGCTGGCCGAAGCCTCGGCCGCAGTTCCGGCCAAGCCCGATGATATCAACTGGATCGGGATGGAGGGGCGCGCGATCAACGCCCTGCGCGAGCTCGGGCGCTTCAGCGAGGCGTCGGCGCGGCTCGCCAAGATGCCGCTCAAGAGCCTCGACGTCCCGATACCCGCCGCCGGCTCCGTCACCGAGGAAGCGCTCGCCCAGATCCGAGCCCGCCGCGCCTGGCTCGCTTATTTCAACGGCCTCAAGACGACGGTCGAGCGCCGCGACTCCTCGATCGAGCCGCTCGATCTGCTTCCACGCACCGTGTCCCTGACCCGCTGCATCGAGGATCCCGACAAGCTCGACGAGGCCGCCAAGGCCTTCTGCGCGAAGGAAGAGGAGGCCGTCGCCGCGATGCGCGTCGAACGCGAGAATCTGGCGAAGGAGATGGAAGCCCTCAACCGCTCGCGCGAGGCGAGCGGGCGGTAGTTACTTCATCGCCGCCACGAGCCGCGTCATCAGCCCCGCGAACTTTGCTTCGTCGAGCGGCCTGGCGGGATCGTTCCACGTCGCAGAGAGCGCGATCCAGTGGCCGTCGCTCTTCTTCAGCAGCCAGGTCAGGTTGAGGACGCCGGGCTCCGATCCGCCTTTATAGCCGACATAGGCGAAATCCTTGGCGATGGCTCGGCCGACACCGGGATTGATCGCAAGCAGCGCCAGCGCCGTCGGATCGCCGTTGCGCCTCAGCCAGTCGAGGGTGCGCACCAGATCGGCCGGCGAGGCGAACCATTCGATTCCGCCGATCTCGGCCGGCCCGGCGGCGAGCTTCAAGGGATCGAGGCTCGCCGCCTCGACCGCCGCAAGCCGCGGCAGAAGCTTCCGGCGCCCCGCTTCGTCCGCCGCCTTCCACGCGGCGAGCAGGGCCGGGTCGCCGAGCTTCAGGACGAAGGCTTCGCGGGTGGAGAGGAAGGGGCGGTCCAGCTCGGGCGCGCGCACGCCGAGCTTCGGAAGCAGGCGCTCGACCCTCTCGCGTCCGACCACCGCGAGCAGGGTGTCGGCGGCGCTGTTGTCGCTCCTCGAGATCATCAGCGCCGCGAGGCTGTGGAGCGTGAGCGGGGATCCTGACGGCCAATCCTGAAGCAGACCGGAGGGAAGGGAAGGGGATCCGAGTGGAACGACGTCGCTCCACTTGCGCTCGCCCGCCTTCACCTCCCGAGCCAGCTCGGCGAGGATGAACAGCTTGAAGGCCGAGCCGATGGCGAGCGGCCGCTCGGCCTTCTGGGTGAGAAATTCGGCGGGTCCCGACTCCTCGAGCCGGGCGGCGTCGAGCGACACTTCGCCCGGCAGGCCGACGATCTCGCCGAACAGGGCGGGGAGCGGCTCGGCGGTGGGTTCTGCGTCGATGACGAGCAGGCCGATGAGCAGGTGCGGCGCCTGGGGATCGATCGCCACCTGCAGATGGACGGTGGCGCGCTCGAAGGCGATGAAGACGTTGCCGCTGGTCGGGCTGCTCGCCTCGATCCGCTCGACCCGGCGGGCGGCGCCGTAGGCGCCCCTCAGCTGGCTCGAAACCGCCGCGATCCGCTCGGCGGGGAGCTGGGCAAGCGTGGCGGGGGAGAAGAGACGGTCGGGCGCGACCGTGCCGTTGAGCAGTTGAACCACCTCGTCGGAGCGGCGCACGAGATCGGGCGAGGGCTCGGCGGCGCCCGCCGTTCCGGCCCAGGCGAAGAGCAGCAGCAGAGCGGCGAGGAGCCGGCTCAACGCGCCGCGGTCTCCGGTTCGGCGGTGAGGTCGAGGAACTCGATCCGGTTATCGTTCGAACGCATCCTGAGGTGGGTGCCGACGCGGTCCTGCTTCCACAGCGAGGTGAAAGTATAGCGCTCGACCCGGTAGCTTCCGGCGCCGTCGGCCGGCGCCGCGTAGAGGCGTCCGCGGATCGAGCGGAGCACCGGCTTGGCCCAATCGGGCGAGCCCCGGCTGCGCAATATCTCGACGTCGTCGACCCGGCCTTCGGGGGTCACCCAGAAGCCGATATCGACCCACTCGTCCTCATAATCCTGGGTGGGCAGGAGCCGGGTGATCGAGCCGGCCGTGATCCGCGCCTCGGGAAGCGAGCGGTCGATGGGCGGCGAGTAGATCAGGACGGGACGCTTCGCCCCGAGCGCCCGAAGCTCCGTGATGAGGGCGTCGGAGCTGTCGAGCCGGCCCTCCTTGCGGTCGAGCCGGGCGAGCAGCACGAGCGCGGTGACTCGCGGCAGGCGAAGCTCCGGCGCGCGCTCGGCGGCGATGTCCTTCAGCGTCCGGCGGGCCACATCGGTGTCGCCGGCGAGGTGATGGAGCCAGGCAGCGCGAAGCCGGGCCATGGCGACCAGGTCGGGTCGGCCGATCCGCTCCGCGTCGCTCCGCGCCTCGTCGTAGATATCGAGGGCGCGCTCCGGCCGCCCGAGCGCGGCGTACATCGAGGCGGATTCGAACTGGGCGCCGATCAGCCGGGGATCGTCCTTGGGCAGCCCGGCCCTGAGGGTCCGGCCGACCGCGGTGGTGGACCATTCATAGTCCTTGCCTTCGCCGAGATGGGCGGCGATCCGGCCGTTGGCGCGATAGAGGTCGGAAACCGCGACCGGATAATCCTTGGCGTGGCCGCGGTTGCGCTCGAGCGAGGCGAGGGTGGTGGCGCGGGCGCCCTTATAGCCGCCGGCGACGAACTGGTTCTCCGCATGAGCGAGGGTCGCGTCGATATCCTGGTCAGGCGGACAATGCCGCCTCAGGCATTCGGCGAGCGCCCGCTCCGTCTCGCTGAGCGATCGTCCGGTGACGACGATCGGCGGCCTGTCCTCGCCCGGCGCGGCCGCGGCGGGAGCCGAGCCGATCAGCAGTAACGCGAGGAAAAACCGAGCTTTCATGGCCGTGCACCCCACATGGCGATTGCCCGGCAAGGTAGCGCCGGGGGAGCCGGCTGTCAGCCCCGCCGGCGTATTCCCCCGCTTACGCGTCGATCTCCTCCTCGGCGACGTCCGCGGCGTGCTGCTGGATGAAGTTGAAGCGGTGCTCGGGGTTGCGGCCCATCAGCTGGTCGACCAGCTCGCGCACCGGATTCTGGTCCTGATAGCCCTGGGGCAAAGTGACCCGGATCAGCGACCGGCTCTTCGGGTCCATCGTCGTCTCGCGAAGCTGCGAGGGGTTCATCTCGCCGAGCCCCTTGAAGCGGCTGACCTCGACCTTCCTGCCCTTGAACAGGCTCGCCTCGATCTCGCCGCGATGGGCGTCGTCGCGGGCATAAGCGACGGTCCCGCCGGAGGCGAGCCGGTAGAGCGGCGGCTGGGCGAGATAGAGCGCGCCCTGCTCGACGATCCGGCCCATTTCGTTGAAGAAGAACGTCATTAGGAGAGTGGCGATATGGGCTCCGTCGACGTCGGCGTCGGTCATGATGACGATCCGGTCGTAGCGCAGCTGGGCCGGATCGCAGCGCTCGCGGGTCCCGCAGCCCAAAGCGAGGATGAGATCGGCTATCTCCTGGTTGGCGCGGATCTTGTCGGCGCTGGCCGAGGCGACGTTCAATATCTTGCCGCGGATGGGAAGGATCGCCTGGGTCTTCCGGTCGCGCGCCTGCTTGGCCGAGCCGCCGGCGCTGTCGCCCTCGACGATGAACAATTCCGTCCCCGCCGGATCGTCGCTATTGGCGCAGTCGGTGAGCTTGCCGGGAAGCCGGACCTTTCGGCCCGAGGTCGCCGTCTTGCGCTTGATCTCGCGCTCGGCGCGCCGCTTCAGCCTCTCGTCCATGCGGTCGAGCACGAAGGCGAGAAGCGCCCGGCCGCGGTCCATGTGATCGGCGAGATAATGGTCGAAATGGTCGCGCACCGCGCCCTCGACGAGCCGGGCGGCGTCGGGGCTGGTCAGCCGGTCCTTGGTCTGGCTCTGGAATTGCGGGTCGCGGACGAACAGCGACAGCATGATCTCGGCGCCGCCGACCACGTCCTCGGCCTGGACGTCCTTCGCCTTCTTCCCCTGGCCGGCGAGCTCGGCGAAGGCGCGGACCCCGCGGGTGAGCGCCGCCCTGATCCCCTGCTCGTGGGTCCCGCCGTCCGGGGTCGGGATGGTGTTGCAGTAGAAGGAGGAGCCGCCCTCGCTCCACAGGGGCCAGGCCACCGCCCACTCGACCATTCCCTGCCCCTCGGGGAAATCCTGGCGCCCGGTGAAGAATTCGGACGTCGCGCAATTGCGCTCGCCGATCTGCTCGCGGAGATGATCGGCGAGCCCGCCCGGGAACTGGAACACCGCCTCGGCGGGGGTGTCGTCGGAGATCAGGGCGGCGTCGCAGCGCCAGCGAATCTCGACCCCGGCGAACAGATAGGCCTTGGAGCGGGCGAGCCGGTAGAGCCGCGCCGGCTTGAACCTGTCCTCGCCGAATATCTCGGTGTCGGGGACGAAGCTCACGCTGGTCCCGCGCCGATTGGGCGTGGTCCCCAGCGATTCCAGCTTCGAGGCCGGCTCGCCGCGCGAGAAGGTCTGGCGCCACAGCTCCTTGTTGCGGGCGACCTCGATCACCGTCTCGCTCGACAGAGCGTTGACGACGCTCACCCCGACTCCGTGAAGCCCGCCCGAGGTCGCATAGGCCTTGTTGGAGAATTTGCCGCCCGAATGGAGCATGGTGAGGATGACCTCGAGCGCCGACTTGCCCGGATAGCGGGGATGCTCGTCGATCGGGATCCCGCGCCCGTTGTCGACGACGGTGAGCCGCCCCGCGGTCCCCGCCTCGGCCTCGAGCGTGACCTCGATCCGGCTCGCGAACCCGGCCACCGCCTCGTCCATCGCATTGTCGATCACCTCGGCGGCGAGATGGTGGAGCGCCCTCTCGTCGACCCCGCCGATATACATTCCCGGGCGGCGGCGGACCGGCTCGAGCCCCTCGAGCACCTCGATCGACTGGGCGTCGTAATCGGAGGAAGGGGCGGCGGTCCTTCGACTGGGCTCAGGATGAATTCCGGCTTCGCCGGACGCGAACAGGTCTGACATGGGGGAGCTATAGGCGCGCCCGACTCCGGGCGGCAAGATTCTTGGGTTGTTCTATCCACAGCTTCCGGCGGCGCGGTCCAGGCGCGTCGCGCAATCGATCGGATGGCGCAATCGCGGGCTGAGTTAAATCGGCCCGGCCGTCGAGCCACGCGCCGAACTCTTTGCGGCTTTGCGGCTTTGCGTGAGATCCATTCTCCAGCGTCGGGCGAGGCACTAAGGTTCGTAATTTGTCGCACGCAAAGCCGCGAAGCCGCAAAGGACACCATTTACAAAACGAACTAATTTGATCCAGATTCTTTTCGCTAATCGTTGACTATCGAACCCGCCGCCGATATCTCCATCGCAGGTTGGAAGCCACCGCCGGAGATCGCTATATGGACCCCATGACGAAGCCGCCCACAGCGACGGGAAGGGTCGTCCGTGACCCCAAGTCCGGGCGGCTCGTCACCGTGCGCGGCGCCGGCGCGCTCAAGGGGTATTTGGAGATCGAGAAGGGCATCGACCTCACCAAGCCGATCTACGAACAGGTGTTGAAGGCGTCGAGACGGCGCGGCGGCGGTTCCGCCGACTGAACGCCAATTTCCGGTGACGGGCATCCTGCTTGATAGTCACACGCTCTACTGGCTCGTGAGCGAAGAAGTCGAATTGCGCGGCGAAGCCCTCGTCGCCATCGGAGGCAATCAGAAAGCCGGCACCCTGTTCGTCTCCCCGATCAGCGCGTGGGAGCTTTCGATCGCGGCCCAGAAAAAACGCCTGGCTGGACGGCCCTATTTGGGAGAAGGCCCGCCCGAGCGCTGGTTCGCGGAGACCGTGCGCGCGACGTCGGCGCGCGTCATCCCCATCGGGCAGCGAATTTCATTCGGGGCCGCCGGGGTCGTGACCGAGACGGGCCACAGGGACCCGGGCGACTGCTTCCTGATCGCGACGGCGCGGGTTCGCGGGATACCGATCGTCACGCGCGACGAGGTCATGCAGAGGATCGCTGCCGAACGGCCCGATTATCTCGATGTGCTCGTGTGCTAGCTGCGTGATGGAGGCGGGGGGCAAGATTCTCGGGTTGTTCTATCCACAGCTTCGGCGGGGTCGGGATGGGATAGTTCACGCCGAGGCGCGGGCGGTGCTCAACAAAAGCGCGTGGCGCAGTCCAACGGTTTGCGCTGATCGCTCAGGAAGCTGGGGTTGTACAACAGGCCAGCCGCCGGGGGGGGCTCTTTTCGGCTTTGCGGCTTTGCGTGCGATCAAATTCATGCCGTCGAGCGCGCACGGAGGTTGGAGGATGTCTCACGCAAAGCCGCCAAGCCGCTAAGGGGCCGTGCGGGTGGAGATGGAGAGGCTCGCGACGATCGCCGTGGATTGCGGGTTCAGGGTGCATGAGGGGCTGGGCCCCGGTTTGCTCGAATCCGTTTACGAGGCTGTGCTTGCGCATAATTTGGCGGGCCGCGGTCTCGCGGTGGAGCGGCAAAAACCGGCCCCGATCCGCTTGCCGGGAGTCATCTCGATGAGGGTTTCCGGGCCGACCTGCTGGTGGAGGGGAAGTTGCTGGTCGAGTTGAAGTCGGTCGAGCGTAGCGCGCCGGTCCACGGCAAGCAGGTGCTAACCTACTTGCGCCTGATGGACTTGCCGTTGGGGCTGCTGATGAACTTCGGCGTGGCGACCTTCAAGGAGGGCATCAAGCGGGTGGCGAACAATCGATCCCCTTTGCGGCTTGGCGGCTTTGCGTGAGATCACTTTCCCAGCGGTCGAGCGGGACAGGGTTGTGAAGGAGGGCCTCGCTCGGCTCGTCGATGAATGGGTGACTGCGGTCGGCTTGCGGCGAGAGGATTATGGCACCCATCGCCGCGACGGACGAAGGCCTCGATCATTTACAGGGCCACAGGCAATCTGCGCGCCGTGCAGATTCTGCCTGGCCACACGAAGATCGGGAGCATTGTTCGCGACCTCGGCGTCGATGCGGAAGACGCTCTGACGCCGGCTGAGGGACCGAAGTCCAATCGTGGCGCAAGGCATGAGCGCCGGCGAGATGCGGCGCTCATGCCCGCAAGGGGTGGAAAGCGGACGTTGAGAACCCTCCGCCTCCAGCGTCTGCTTTGCGCCAACCTCGGTCATCCAGAGTACCCGCATTCAATCCCGAAAGGGGTCATTCGGTGAGCTAAATCACTCGCGGCGTCCGGATTGCTGCAACCGCGCGCGGTCGCTGCTATCGGGACGAGCATGCACGTCGACCTCTACCGGCGCTTCACCGAAGCGCGACCCGCGACCGAGAGCATCGGCCGGATCATGCCATACAATTGGACCGGGATGGCCGAGCGCCTGGCCGGCGCCTGGATGGTCTATTCCTCGATGCTCGACGACTTCGCCCGCGAGGTCGCCAACGCTATGAACGCTTTCACCATCAACGTGCGCCGGCTGCACGCTTGGGCCGCGGTGCTGGACACGCTCGGGGAAGACGAACGCGCCGAGGCCATTCACGAGTTCGTCGACCCTATCGCGACGCTCTGCCTGCTCACCCCTTACGCGGTCAGGTCCAGGCTGATCTTCGGGACCGCCCACCTGTGCCACCAGGTGAACCTGATCCGGGAAGCCGGATGGGTGGAATCCTCGTTGCCCGTGGACGACGAGATCTGGATGGACAGCGCCGACCGGCAGGGCGCGCCGTGGCGCCGCTACAATCGGTTGAAGACGCGCATCGAGGCGATCGGGGGGGCAACGCCTCCGGAAGGCCACGGCCGACTTCCGGAATGCGTTCACGCACCGCTTTTCGCCCCGCGTGGAGACCGGGATCACGAACTTCGCGACGCGGCACTTCGACCCGGCGACCGGGAGCGCATGCTATTCGTTCGGCGGCACGGAGCCGCTCGGCGTCAAGGATCTGACGGTCCTGCTCGATGCCGAACTCGACCGCTGTTACGCGGCGTTCGCGGCCTTCCAGGCGCTCGTCGCCGAACAGGTCGCCTTCGTCGCCGCCAAAAACGCCGAGATGCTCACCGAAATGGACGCGCAGTCCGCCGCCGGACGCCCCGCGGCGGACCACGTCGAGACCTAGCTGTCGTTCGCGCCGGCGTCGTGGCGGCGTGCGATCAGACGCTCGAGGACCTGGCGAACGCCGTCGGCGCCCAGTTCATCGTGCTGCCCCATGTAGGTGGCGCTGATGCCGTTCCAGATGCTGGCTTTGCACGCGATCATAACGTTGCCGCGCAGCAGCCGGTGAATTCGGCGGGCGTTGCGTGGCAGCGGATCGTCGTAGTGATCGACATAGCCGCGGTCCCAAACCTCGCGCTCGAGGTACTGGCCACCGCCCATGTCGACCAGTTCCTCGCTGTCGCGCATCCGTTTGAGCGAGCGGCGCAGTGCGGGGTCGGTCGCGCTCTCAAGATCCTGATCGTCATCCTCGCGTTCGTAAACGCCGGACGGCTCGAGCTCGCCAAGCTCGAGGAAGAGGAACGATTCGGGCAGATCGTCGGCGAACCGCTCGAGCCGCAGCCTGGTCGGCCGCACGATGTAGGCAAGCTCACCCACCGACAGTTCGATGCAGCCAGTCTCCGACGACGGGCGGACAGCGGTGAAGTCGTTGCCGCCGCCTGCTGGGAAGAACCCGTGGTTGCGACCCTCGCCCAGAAAGGGGGCGATGGCGTCGACGATGGCGTTGGGCTGGGTCCAGACGGTCGAGCGCAGATCGGTCGCCACCGCCTCGACGGTTTCCGACCACTCGCGGCGGGTGCGGGCGCGATAATCGTCCCTCTGGCGGGCGATGTCGCGACGCTGACGGGCGGTGCTCAGCACGCGCCTGTCGTCATCGGTGATCGCGCGCCTGGCGTGGACGTAGTTGTTGAAGCCCCCGCGCCGCGCAGCGCCGTCGAGCGCTCGGTTGCGAGGGATTCCGTGCCGCGCTTGGAGACGGTCGGCGAGACGCTTGATCCCGTCGATGGACGCGGGACGCAGGTTGTCGATATCGGTCATGTCTAACTCCTCGGCCCGCTATTCGAAGAGTCGCCCGCCCACCACTTCACCGGGCCCGAGCAGTTGACTGTCGGGTCGATCATTCCATGGCAGTGCCGATAACGGCTTCGCTACTGGCGGGCGGCGGGTCCCTGCCGAAGGACCGGATGCCAAGATAGTCGCATCCGGCGGAATCTCAAGAACATGCCGTGTGAGAACGGCACCGAGCAACGCGTCGTGGTCGGAACAGCAAGGACGACGCGCGAGCCCTCGCCGTCGCCGCCTAAATCCGCGTGACCAAATCCAGTTCGGTTCGCACGACTGCTTTTCAGAATTTCGGATCAGCAGCAGCCATTCCGCTCCCGGCCATGATCAGACACAAGGTTGGTGCATGCCGCCCGCCCGCTCAAGGAATATGAGCGACCCCAACTCGGTGGAGGCCGCCCGAGGTCGCATAGGCTCCTTCGACTGCCTACAAGGCAGGCGCTCAGGACAGCCTCGTTCGAGAACTTGCCGCTCAAATAGACCCTGGATCCCTGATCTTCATCAGGGCAGGCAAGTCCGCGGTGACGGGATGAGGATCACGAGCGCCGACTTGGCCCGATAGCGCGGATGCTCTTCGTTCGGGATGCCACGGCCTTTGGGTTGTTGCTCCGCCGCGGGCCTGGTGGCATGACGGGTGAGAGGAGTTCCCCATGCAGGTCACTGCCATTCTCACGCCCGCGCCGGAAGGCGGCTTCACGGGGCTCAACCCCGAGACCGGCTCGGTGAGCCAGGGCGAGACGATCGAAGAGGCGATCGCCAACCTGCGCGAAGCCGTCACCCTCTATCTCGAGGAGTTTCCGCTGAAGCTCGCCGGCAGCCCGCTGGTGACGACCTTCACGCTCGCCGAACATGCCTGAACATCCCGTCCTGTCGGGCGCGGAGATCATCAAGGCGCTCGAAGCGATCGGATTCCGGCAGGTGCGCCAGCGCGGCAGCCACGTTGTGCTTCGCCGGGGGGAGGCGGGCTGGGTCGTGCGCTGCATCGAGAGGTTAAGCGCGGCACGCTTGGGGGCATCTTGAGACGGGCGGGAATAGCCCCGGCCGAGTTTCTCGACGCGCTGCGCTAGCGCCTACATCCCAGGCCGCCGCCGCACCGGCTCCAGCCCCTCGAGCACCTCGATCGACTGGACGTCGTAATCGGAGGGTATGGCTCGCGGTCCAGGCGCGTCGCGCAATCGATCGGATGGCGCAATCGCGGGCTGAGTCATGCCGGCCGGCGGTCGAGCCACACGCCGCCTCTTTGCGGCTTCGCGTGAGAACTCTTTCTCTACCGTCGAGCGGAGCACGGAGGTTCGTAATTTGTCTCACGCAAAGCCGCAAAGCCGCCAAGGGGCCTATTCCGTGTTAAGAACGTTCGCTCCCCGCATCAGCGCCCAGGCGCCCCCACCGGCCGGAGAAAGCCGCCCGCCATCCTGCCGTCGGCGTCGAGGGCGGCCGACATCATCACCTCGCCGTTGGCGAACACCAGGTCGTAGACGTCGTCGCCCCTCTCGCCGCGCCCGCGGAAAGTCACCGACTTGAGCTCGCCCATCCCGCTGAACATGGGCTGCGTCATGGGCAGGTCGCGGCGGACGATTTCGGCGAACTGCGGCGAGAGCCTGTCGTAGTCGGGCGAGCCGCTCGCCAGCCCGGCGACAAGCCTTCGCAAGGCAGCCTCGGTGCCGGCCGCCGGCTTTCCAGGCATCCCCACCGGCTGGAGAATGCCGCCGACCATCCTGCCGTCGGCGTCGAGCGCGGCCGACATCATCACCCCGCCTTTGGCGAACACCAGGTCGTAGACGTCGTCGCCCATCTCGCCGCGCCCGCGGAAAGTCACCGACTTGAGCTCGCCCATCGCGCTGAACAGGGGATGCGTCCTGGGCAGGTCCCGGCGGACGACTTCGGCGAACCGCGGAGAGAGCCTGGCGTAATCGGGCGAGCCGCTCGCCAGCCCGGCGACGAGCCTTCGAAGGGCAGCCTCGGTGCCGGCCTTCGGCACCGAGGCGGGGGCGGATGCCCGTCCCCCAGGCGGCGCGACCGCTTGGTTACTAGCCGCTTGCGAGAAGGTCGCGGGCTGCAGAAGCAACCCGAGCACAATTGCTCCAACCAGGATCATGATCGCCACTCCCAAGACTGCTGAACGAATGAAGCCTGAGTTCAGCGGGAGAGCACCGGAAACCAGCTCCGGCGATTGGGCTACGGCTTGACCGTACCCTTCGGCCTCACCGAGCATCCGGGCGGCTTCCAGGGACGAGGTCGCGCCGAGCTTGGTGCGCGCCATCTTGAGGCGCTTCTCGACCGCATGGTGCGAAATGCCGAGATGTGCGGCGATCTCCTTGGCGGACATATGGTTCAGCCATTGCCGCAGGCAAACCTTCTCGCGCTCGGTCAATCTCGAGAGTGAATCGCGGTCGTCCATCGATGAAGGGATAAAGGCTGTCGCCGCTCGTCGATAGTACGGTCCGCTGGTAAAACCGGCAGAATGGCGTTCAACGCGTGTCCGCTTTCCACCCGTGGCCGAGACGGCCTTGCGGGCTATTTCCGCGGCGGGGGCGGGGGCCTGCAGGGCGAGTTGGGCGGGGGCGCGCCGGGGACCGAATTGGCGGCGCCGGGCGGGACCTGCTCGAAGGCGACCAGGTTCACCGGTCCCGGGCTGGTGACGTGGCCTTCGTGAAACTGGTCGATCGACTCCACCAGGACGTCGCCGGGGGAGAAGTTGTACCAGGTGCGCGTGACGAAATTGAACACGCTCAGATTGCCCGACTGGAGAAGGACGTAGCGCGGGTAGAGATGCTTGTGGCAGGCGATGACATAGCCCGACGGATAGCTCGCCTTGGTCACCATCAGCTGGAAGGGCGTCGGCGGGCGGGTCAGCGGCTGGCCGCTCATCGTCCTGTCGTAACGAGTCTGGACCGGACCGGCGGGCGCGGTCGCCGGCGCGGTTGCCGGCGCGGCCTGGTTGGCGTCCGCCGTGGAGCGATGGTCGGCCCTTGCGGCCGGCTGGGCCGAGCAGCCCGCCGCCAGGACGGAGGCCGCCAGTGCGATGTTTCTCAATGCCATGTCGGCCTCCCCGCCTGTGAAGCCGGAGGCTGCGCCTTGAGCCGGGGGGAGTCGAGTCGAACAGCGTCCGATACGACCCAACCCCCGCTGGCGTGGCATAGGAAAAATCTTGCGCCATGAGAACAAAACAGGTATACCACCTCTAGTTGCGGAGTCGCGGGAGGTCGTGGGGCGTGGTCAGGTTTATCGTCATGGTTCGCGAGCCGGGGCGGCTGAAGCCGGATTATTCGCTCGAGTTCGTCGCTTCGGAGCTTCCGCGCGAGGGGGATTATCTTTCGGTGCAGAGGCCCGATCACGAGCGGCCGTTCGGCGAGGACATGATCGTCGCCAAGGTGTGGTGGCGGCTCTCGCATCCGGAGACGGGACCGGTCGCCCTGGACCCCCAGATGGCGGGCTCGGTCGACGAGATCTTCGTCGAGTGCGTGCCGGCCATCGGCCCCTGGTCGAGCGACCGCTGGCGGGACAGCCTCGAGCGGGCCGGAGCGCCGTCGCTGGAGGTGTCGCGGCTCTCCGTTCGCGAATCCGAGATAGAGGCGGCGAGGCAGGCGGTCGACGAGGCGCGCGAGGAGCGGGCGAGAGCCGCGGCGGACCGGCAAAAGGAGCCTGAAGCCGGCTCGGACGCCGGGCCGGCGGGCGGGTCCAAAGCCGGGCGAAGGCGGCGCGAAGCGGCTTCGCAGTAGACAGGAGAAATCCTGGCCGTGTCGAGGGGAGGGGTGTCTTGGGCAGGAAGGTGAGGGTAACGGGCGGCAACCGGCGGCGCGTGCAGGTGCGCAAGGCGCCTCGCCGGAGCTTCGGCGAGGCGGAGAGGAAGATATTCCTCGATCATCTGGCCGCCTGCTGCAACGTGACGGCGGCCGCGGCGGCGGCGGGCGTCGGAGTCAGCACCGTCTATGACGCCCGGCGGCGCGATCCCGTCTTCGCCCAGCAGTGGGACGAGGCGATCGAGACGGGCTATGCGACGCTCGAGGCGCTCCTGATCGAGCGGGCGGCCGGGGGCGGAGGCTATGAGCCGGGTGGGACGAAGGTGCCCGGGCCGGAGACGATCGACACCTGGCTGGCGCTAGACCTGCTTCGCCTCAGACAGGCGCCGAAGGCGACGCGCTCGGCCGGCGGAGCGCCGACCCGGCGGGCCAGCGAGAAGGCGCTGGCCGAGTCGATCCTGGCCAAGCTCGACGTGCTCGAGCGCCGCCGGGCAAGGAAAGCCGGGAACGGGGGGTGACCGTCCGACGGGCCGGGCGGGCTCCGGCGAGGCGAACTCGCGTGGCCGGCACCGCGGACGGCGCCGAACGGCCCGCCGGCCGGCCCCGATGAGCGACAAAAAGGCGGAGAGGCTGCTTCTGCACGCGGTGCGGCGGCTAGCCGAACGGCCCGCGCATCAGCGGCGCCGGCTGATCGAGGCGCTCAGCACCCCCCAGAAGCGAACCCTGGCCGAGTTCTGGCCCGCCTGGGCCCATGACGGCCAGCTGCCGCCCGACGGCGACTGGCCGACCTGGCTGATGGTGACCGGGCGCGGCTTCGGCAAGACGCGGGCGGGTGCCGAATGGGTGAGCGCCCTCGCCCGCTCGGATCCCGATTTGCGGATCGCGCTGGTCGGGGCCACGATCGAGGAGGCACGCAAGGTCATGGTGACGGGGCGGAGCGGCCTCCTCGCCGTGGCCCGCACCGGGGAGGCGATCCGCTTCGCCAGGACCGCGGGGATCGTCACCTTCGCCTCCGGCGCCCAGGCCTTCCTCTATTCCGGCGCCAATCCGGAGAAACTGCGCGGGCCCGAGCATCATTTCGCCTGGTGCGACGAGCTCGCCAAATGGCGCTACCCCGAGGAGACGTGGGACAATCTCCAGCTCGGCCTGAGGCTCGGGCCGGCGCCGAAGACGCTGGTGACGACGACGCCCAGGGCGGTGGCGCTGCTCAGGCGGCTCGTCGAGACCGGAGTCGTGACCCGCGGCCGCACAGCGGACAATCTAAACCTTCCTGAGGCCTATGTCGCGAGGATGGAGGCGGACTATCGCGGCACCCGCAAGGGCCGCGAGGAGCTGGACGGCGAGCTGATCGAGGATTTCGAGGGCGCGCTTTGGACCCGGGCGCTGATCGAGCGCTGCCGAAGTGCCTTCGAGGGCGGGGATTGGCGGCGGATCGTCGTCGGAGTCGACCCGCCCGCCTCGGCGCAGGGCGATGCGTGCGGGATCGTCGCCTGCGCTCTCGACCGGGCGGGAATCGGCTATGTGCTCGGCGATCACAGCGTCCGCGGCCTGTCGCCGGAGGGCTGGGCGCGCGCGGCCGTCGCCGCGGCGGAGGCGTGGGGCGCGGACTGCGTCGTCGTCGAGAAGAACCAGGGCGGGGACATGGCGACCAGCGTCCTCAACACCGCCGATCCGGCGCTTCCGGTCCGCCCCGTCCACGCCCGCTTCGGCAAGGGCGACCGGGCCGAGCCGGTGGCGATATTGTTCGAGACCGGCAAGGCCTACTTCGCCGGCGCCTTCCCCGAGCTCGAGGACGAGCTCTGCGCGATGACCTGGGGCGGCGGCTACGCGGCCCGCGGCTCCCCCGACCGCGCCGACGCCATGGTCTGGGCGATGACCGAGCTGATGCTTGGCCCGAAGCGCCCGACGCCGCGAATCACCCAGCTCTAGGCTCAGTCCTGCCGGCCCGATCCGGCATCCATTTTCCACGCGCCACTTCCTACGCGTATCCTACGTGCCAGGCACGCGTATCCTACGTGCCAGGCACGTACCTGGCACGTGCCTGGCACCAATCACGGGTCGCCCGCGGCTCCCCCGACCGCGCGGACGCCATGGTCTGGGCGATGACCGAGCTGATGCTCGGCCCGAAACGGCCGACGCCGCGAATCACCCAGCTCTAGGCTCAGTCCTGCCGGCCCGATCCGGCATCCATTTTCCACGCGCCACTTCCTACGCGTATCCTACGTGCCAGGCACGTACCTGGTACGTGCCTGGCACCAATCGCGCGGGTCGCCGAGTCTGGCACCAATCGCGGGTCGCCGAGTCTCGGCCGATGCGACAGCCGAAGCCTCGTTGGTGCTTTGGGTGAAACCTGCCGCCCGCCGGCGGCTCAGGACTCGAACAGCCCGCCCTCGGATCGCGGAGCCTCGCCATGGACACGGTCGAGATAGGCGGTCGCGAGCTGGTAGTGCGATTGCACGACGCGCTCATTGTCCGCCGCCTGCGCAAGCGCCAGCTCCGCCTCGGCCCGGCGTTCGTAATATTCCTGCTCTTCCTGGGACATTAATCGAGATTGTTCAGTTCGTTACGCATGGGTATTCAACGAGCGACGAAGGCCCGCCGTTCCCCGAAAACCGGCTAAACTGGATCAGCCCCGCCCGGCCCGGCTTCGATCGGCCGCGGCGAAATGCGCCAGCTGATCGGCGTGCGCCTTCCTGAAGGCGGGGCGGGCGACCAGGCGCTCGACATAGGCTTCGCTGGCGGGGCGGTCGCCGCGGGCGCGGACGTCGGGAACGCGAAGCACGTCGGCCATCAGCAGGTCGGCGACCGTAAACCGGTCTTCGACCAGCCATTCGCGCTCGCTCAGCACGGCCTCCATCCGGGCGAGCCGGCTGTCCACCCAGCCGGACAGGCCGTTTTCGCGATCCCCCGAGCGCCCGAGGAACCACCACGGAACGGTGACCATCTCCATCGAATTGAGCGCGGCGACGACCCATTGCAGCGTCTCGGCCTCGCCGCTCGCGCTGCGCGGCATCAGGATTTCGCTCTTGCGCGCAAGGTGAAGCAGGCAGGCGCCGCTCTCGAAGATCCGGATCTCGCCGTCGGTCAGGAACGGGATCTGCGCGAAGGGCTGCCGATCGAGGTGGCTCGGCTGCCGGTCCTCGAAGGGAATTGTGCCGACCGCGTAGCCAAGCCCCGCTTCCTCCGCCGCCCAGCGCAAGCGCAAATCCCGGACGAACCCGCGCGGCCATTCGGGCACCCAGTCATAGGTCCAGATGGTCAGAGCCTCACCCATGGCATCCCCTCCCTTCGCTCCGCCGGCCCGGCCACTCTTAGCCATGGCGCGGCGCTTGGTAAAACAGAGCGCGAGCGTCGCTCCGGCAGTCTGGTCCGCACTGCAGGCGAGCCGCTCTCGGACTCTTGGCGGCTTTGCGGCTTTGCGTGAGACCGTCCTGCGAGCGTTCAAGCCGGCACGAAGCTGGAAGTTATCTCACGCGAAGCCGCAAAGCCGCTAAGGAACAGCACGTGCCTGGCACGTGCCAGGCACCAAGGAGAAATCCTGGAGGAGCGGGCGGGGAACGATGAAGATAAGGTCGGCCTGGAAACGGATCGCCTGGATCGCCGCATCCATGCTGGGCGCAGTGCTCGGGCTGGCGCTCATCGTCGGGCTTCGCGAAGCGCGGGCCGATCCGATCGTCCGCCGGGCCAGGATCGCGCTTTCCGGCTGGCCGGCCGGGGCACGCCCGCTCAGGGTGGCCCTCGTCAGCGACATCCATCTCGGCAACCGGGCCATGGACGCCGAACGATTGGATCGGGTGATCGCGCAAGTGAACCGCGCCCGCCCCGATCTCGTCCTGCTGGCAGGCGATTTCGTGGTCGGGCATTCGCCGGCGGGCGCCTCGGATCGCGCGGCGGGGCTGACCCTTCCGATGGCGAGGCTGAAAGCGCCGCTCGGGATCGTCGCCGTCCTGGGCAATCACGATCATTGGACGGCTCCCGAGGCCGTCCGCTCGGCCCTGCGCAAGGCGGGCGTCACGATATTGGAGAATGAAGCCGTTCGCCGCGGACCCCTGGTGCTGGTGGGGATCGGGGATGCCTTTTCAGGGCACGACCGGATCGCCCGCGCCTTGTCCGCGGCGCATGCGTGGAATGGGCCGCGCGTCGTTCTGACCCACTCGCCGGATGTCGCGCCCCGCCTCCCTCCCGGCTGGCCGCTGGTCCTCGCCGGCCACACCCATTGCGGGCAGATCGTCCTCCCTTTCCTCGGCGCGCTGGCGTCCCGCTCTCCGCGCGCCGATTGGAAGCGCCTCTACGATCCGCGCTACCGTTGCGGCCCGGTTCGCGACCCGGGCCGGCTCGTCATCGTGACCGGAGGCGTCGGCTCGGGAACGATTCCGATCCGGCTGGGCGCCCCTCCCGACTGGTGGCTGCTTGAGCTCGGGCCTTGAGGGGGAGGGCGCGACAGATCGGATTGGTGCTGCTTCAGGTCGCACGGGCCGTGACGAGTCTGAACGAACGAGCGCGAACCGACAGCCGCGTTCATGGATGCGAGAGTGGCTGGTACGTGCCTGGCACCCTTGGTCCCCGGGGGAATCGTTTCCCGGCGAAAGCCGGGATCCAGCCTTTCCGTCCATGCCGCTGATCGACAGTCACAAGACCGCGATCGGCTACCGCCTCTCTTTGCGGCTTTGCGGCTTTGCGTGAGACCAATTGCGAACGTTCGAGCCGGCACGGCGACTGGTAATCATCTCACGCAAAGCCGCGAAGCCGCTAAGGTGATGGTGCCGCCGGCCAGGCAGGTGCCAGGTCCGTGCCAGGTACGTGCCAGGTACGTGCCTGGCACCAAGGGGAAATCCTAGAGGAGGCGGCCGCTGCGTTCGGCGGCGCGGAGGGCGGCGTGGTCCTCCGGATCGAGGCCGGCGTCGAGGAAGGCGCGCCAGTCGTCGATCCGCTCGCGCGCCGGCTCGAGGTCGGCGAGGGGGTCCGCGGCGAGGCCGAGATGGCCGCGCGCGCTCGACCAGCGCCAGTCCTCGGGACGGCCGACGAGGCCGGCGCGCACCGGATTGAGCTCGACGTAGCGGAAGCAGACGTGGAGGTGCGGCTCGTCGAGGATGACGGAGCGGTAGCGGCCCTCCCAGAAGGCGCCGGTCCAGCCCTGGCGCTGGTTGATCTCCCAGCCGTAGCGGCGGTGGGCCTGGCCGAGGGCGGCGGCGAGGCCGTCGGCCCGGCTCGGGACGAGCAGCAGATGGACATGGTTGGGCATCAGGCACCAGGCCCAGATCGCCGTCCCGGCCTTGGCGCAGCCGTGGCGCAGCAGTCCGACGTATCGCGCGTAATCGGCGTCCGAGAAGAAGGTCCGCCTCCGCTGGACGCCGCGCTGCGTGACGTGATGGGGAATTCCCGGCAGGACGAGGCGAGCGGGCCGCGACATGGCCCGCAGACTAAGCGGAAAACGCCGAGTTATCCAGACGGATTCTCCGAAAGAAAGTAGTATTGCGGCGCAAGCCTCGCACCGAGGAATTATCCTTCGTGCCTGGCACGTGCCAGGCACCGGCACACGCGGTTCGTTCTTTGACTCGGCCCCGAATTCTCGAGGAAGTATCCTACGTGCCAGGCACGTGCCAGGCACGTGCCTGGCACCGATTGAGCGAGTTGCCTGGTTACGTGCCTGGCACCCGTGGCCCCGACAGCCTGGCTTGCACTGCAGGCGAGCCGCACTCGGACCCTTAGCGGCTTTGCGGCTTCGCGTGAGACCGTCTTGCGAGCGCTCGAACCGGCACGGAGACTGAAAATTGTCTCACGCAAAGCCGCGAAGCCGCGAAGGGAGCTGGAGCGTCGGCCTTCTCTCGTCGGCTGAGCGATGTATTCCTTGCCTGTTGTAGGCGGTGGTGGTCTCCTTGATCACGTCGCGATCGCGCTGTCGCGAGGATCACTCGTCGCGGATTTCTCGCTGCTCGCACAGGTAATCTTGGCGAAACATGTTTATGCCGATGTCCACCACACCTGGCCGTT
The DNA here is from genome assembly GCA_045811485.1 of Allosphingosinicella sp. Classification (GTDB taxonomy): domain Bacteria; phylum Pseudomonadota; class Alphaproteobacteria; order Sphingomonadales; family Sphingomonadaceae; genus Allosphingosinicella. The sequence continues at coordinate 104,715 of JBJMTX010000017.1, read as the reverse complement.
CCATAAGCTCGCGATCATCTAGAACGAGAATGGGAACAGGATCAACGTCGTTGGCTTTCAGTCCCTCAATAGTGTGATCAACGTGGCGTTCGTTAAGCCGCAACACCCACAATAGGCCCCCAAGATCGAACTCCCAGCGCCGCTTGCCTTGGCCCGGGATGCGATGTGGGGCCATCAACAGTTCTTTCAGCTCTACGCCTTCGCTGGTCCAGCGTTGCCGGAAGATGTGAAGGCTTGGATTATACCCACTGCCGTTCCAAAAATGAGCTGCCGAAGTTGCCATTCCCATGGGCCGAGATCCATGTTGAAGGAGCCGTTCTGCGGCGAGACGGCATGTCGCCAAATTAGCGAACAGACGAACTTCAGCAGAAGCTTCGACAGGCCATATCGGACCTTTCGCCGTTAGCCGCTGTCCCGGATATCGCTCTAGCCGGCTACCTGATCCGCGGCCCCCCAAACGGCAGCGGCGGCGGCGGGCGCCTGTCGCGGCGCGGGATCTGGGCCTGGTACGCCACTCCGCAATGCTCGACGCAATAAGGGAAGCCGGGATTGGCCTGCTGGCCGCAGAAGTGGAAGTCGGGCTCGCCGGGATGGCCGATCGGCCATTTGCAGATCTTCTCGTTGAGATCGAGGAGGCTGGTCTTGTCGGCGATCTCGGGGCTCGGCTTGGCCGGGACCAGGCGCCTGGGCGGGGCCGGGGGGATGGGCGACTGCTGCTCGCCCGGCGACTGGCGGACGAAGCCGCCCGGGCCGATCGAGCGGATCTGGGGCTGGGGCGCGGACGGCGCCGCCGGCTCGGCGGCGGCGGCCGCGGGCTCGGCCTCGTCGGTGTCCGCTTCCGCCTCGCGCTCGGCGGGGCGGGCCTCGGGCTCGAACGGATCGGCCTCGGCCTCGGCTTCGGCCTCGGAGCCGCCCTCGCCGCCGAGCTCGTTCGGCTTGACCGGCGACGGGCGCGACTGGAGGCCGAGGCGGTGGGCCTTGCCGATGACGGCGTTGCGCGAGACTCCGCCGAGCTCGTCGGCGATCTGGCTCGCCGTCATGCCCTGGGTCCAAAGCGACTTAAGCCGGTCGATCCGCTCGTCGGTCCACGACATCGTCAAAATTGCCTTCCTTCATTGCTTGCGGCCCACCGCGTCTGCCTCTAGCGACGGCGCGGTGAGCGACCAGCCTTCTCATTGGGTCAGGGCCGATCCGGGCGTTCCGGTGATCCGGAACGTGAACTGGGGCGGCCTCAGGACCCTCTATGTGAAGGAGGTGAGGCGTTTCTTCAAGGTCCAGCTTCAGACGGTGTGGGCGCCGGCCGTCACCACCCTCATGTTCCTGGTCATCTTCACCGTCGCTCTGGGGCGGAGCGGGCGGATGGTCGAGCTCTCGGGCGCCCGCTTCCATTTCGCCGATTTCCTCGCCCCCGGACTCATCGTCATGGGCATGATCCAGAACGCCTTCGCCAATTCGAGCTTCTCGCTCCTGGTCGGGAAGATCCAGGGCAATATCGTCGACTATCTGATGCCGCCGCTCTCGACCGGCGAGCTGATCGCGGCGCTGATCGGCGCCGCCGTCACCCGCGCCGCCCTCATCGGCCTCGCCATCTTCGTCGCCATGCAGCTGTGGCCGGGCGTCCATGTCATGCCCGTCCATCTCGGCGCGGTGCTCTGGTTCGGGCTGGCGGGGAGCATGATGCTCGGCTTCCTGGGGCTGATCACCTCGATCTGGGCGGACAAGTTCGATCATGCCGCGGCGGTCAGCAATTTCGTCGTGGCGCCGCTCTCTTTGCTCTCGGGCACCTTCTATTCGATCGACAGCCTCGCCCCCGGCTTCCGCGCGGTGAGCCACGCCAACCCCTTCTTCTACGTCATCTCGGGCTTCCGCTACGGCTTCCTCGGCGCCGCCGATTCGCCGATCGGTCTCGGCGCGCTGCTGCTCCTGGCGATCAACCTCGCCCTCGGCGCGCTCTGCTACGCGTTGTTGCGCAGGGGCTGGAAACTGAAGGCGTAGCGCACTTGTTCAGGAAAGTGCCCGGAAAGCTGAACGGCCGCTGTCGGCTCCGTTCAGCCTCGTCACATCGCCCGAGTCGTATCTGCTTTGCTACCAAGTGAGGAGTGAAGACCATGCGTAAGTTCCTGATCCCCGTCCTGATGCTCTCGTCCGTCGCCGCCGTCGCGCCGGCCGCCGCGCAGTATCGCGGCGGGTATGGCGATCCGAGCAATGTCCAGTGGGAGCGCAACGGGCCTTCGCGCCAGGCGGTCAACCAGCTGCTCGCCGAGCTCAATCGCGCCGACCGGCAGATCGATCGCGCCGCCCAGCGCCGGACCGTCTCCCAGCGCGAGGCGATCGGCCTTCGCCGCGAGGCGAACCAGATCCGGATCCGGCTCACCCGCGCCGGCCGCAACGGCATCAGCGGCCGCGAGTTCGCCTCTTTTCAGAACCAGGTGAACCGGCTCGAGCAGCGAGTCCGGATCGAGCGCCGCGACCGCGACGGCCACCGCTACTAAGACGGGCGTTGCCGGTATCGAGTCCGGACCCTAAAGGCAGAAGGGCGGTCCCCCGGGCCGCCCTTTTCGCATTCACAGCCTTCGGAGCCCTTCATGGCCATCACGCCGCTCATGCCCGTCTATCCGCGCTCGCCGGTCCGGCCGGTCAGGGGGGAAGGCGTGTACCTCTACGGCGAGGGCGGCGAGAAATATCTCGATTTCGCCAGCGGCATCGCGGTCAATTTGCTCGGCCACGGCCACCCCCATCTGACCCGGGCCATCCAGGCGCAGGCGGAGACGTTGATCCACGTCTCCAACCTCTACGGCTCTCCGCAGGGAGAGGCCTTCGCCCAGCGGCTCGTCGACAGCACGTTCGCGGATACGGTCTTCTTCACCAATTCGGGCGCCGAGGCGGTGGAATGCTCGATCAAGACGGCGCGCCGCTACCATCACCATCACGGCCGGCCCGAGAAGCACGATCTCATCACCTTCCGCAACGCCTTCCATGGCCGGACGATGGCGACGATCAGCGCCACCGATCAGCCCAAGCTTCGCGACGGCTTCGCGCCGATGCTTCCCGGCTTCAAGGTCGTCGATTTCGACGATCTCGACGCGGCCGAAGCGGCCGTGGACGACAACACGGCGGGCTTCCTCGTCGAGCCGGTGCAGGGCGAGGGCGGGATCCGCCCCGCAAGCGCGGAATTCCTTCGCGGCCTGAGGCGGATCTGCGACGAGAACGACCTGATGCTGGTCTTCGACGAGGTCCAGTGCGGAGTCGGAAGGACCGGGCGGCTCTACGCCTACGAGCATTACGGGATCGAGCCCGACATCCTCGCTTCGGCGAAAGGGATTGGCGGCGGCTTCCCGATGGGCGCCTGCCTCGCGACCGAGAAAGCGGCGGCCGGGATGGTGGTCGGCACCCACGGCTCGACCTATGGCGGCGGCCCGCTTGCCATGGCCGCCGGGCAGGCGGTGTTCGACGTCATCCTCGCCGAGGGTTTCCTGGAGGAGGTCACCCGGAGGGGCGAGCGGCTGCGCGGAGCGCTCGAGCAGATGATCCCGAACCACGACCATCTCTTCGAGAGCGTCCGGGGCCTCGGCCTGATGCTCGGGATCAAGATGAAGACCGACAGCCGCGCCTTCGTCAATTATCTGCGCGAGCACGGCCTCCTCACCGTCGCCGCCGGCGACAACGTCATGCGCGTCCTTCCGCCCCTGATCATCGAGGACGCCCATGTCGCCGAGTTCGTCGAGCGCCTCTCCGAGGCGGCGCGCCGCTACGAGGTCCCCCAGGCGGCATGACGGGCAGAACTTGAACCCCCTCCATGCGTTGGCCACATGGCGGCGATGACTTCCCCCGAATTCGACACCAAGGCGCGTGCCGCCAATCTCGACGAGGCGCTGAGCTTCACAATGCCCGCTCGCAACGCGCGCGGCCGGATCGTCCGGCTCGGGCCTTTGCTCGACGACATCCTCTCGGCGCACGATTATCCGGCGCCGATCGCCCGGACGCTGTCGGAGGCTCTGGTGCTGGCGGCCCTGCTGGGCTCGCTGCTCAAGGAGGAAGAGGGCCAGCTCACCATCCAGGCTCAGACCGAGAGCGGGATCGTCGATCTGCTGGTGGTCGATTTCCGCGCCGGCGAGCTTCGCGGCTATGTCCGCTTCGACCGCGCCCGGCTGGCGGAGCTCTCCAGCCACCGCGATCTCCAGGCCCTGTTCGGCAAGGGCTATCTCGCCATCACCTTCGACCAGCCGGTGGCGGAGGAGCGCTACCAGGGCATCGTTCCGCTCGAAGGCGCCTCGCTCGGCGAAGCGGCGCAGAATTATTTCAGCCAGTCGGAGCAATTGCCGAGCGTCGTCCGGGTCGCGGTCAACGATACCGGCCATGTCGCCGGCGGGATCCTCGTCCAGCACCTGCCGGAAGGGGAGGAGGGACGCGACCGGCTCCATACCCGCCTCGACGATCCCGAATGGGAGCATGTCCGGATCCTCACCGAGACGATCAAGGGGCACGAGCTGACCGACCCGGCGCTCCCGCTCGCCGACGCGCTGTGGCGGCTGTTCCACGAGGAGGAGGTGAGGGTGCTCGAGACGCTCGAGCTGGCCAAGGGATGCCGCTGCAACCTGGACTATATACGCGGAGTCATGTCGCGCTTCCCCGCCGCCGAGCGGGCAACGATGGTCGACGAGGACGGCTTCATCAGGGTCGATTGCGAGTTCTGCTCGCAAGTTTTCCCGATCCCGCTCGCCGGTTTCGACGATTAAGCGACGCCTAGAGCCTGATCGTCTGAGGTCGAAGCGCTCCGCGCTTCGGCCGATGGCGTGAATCAGGCTCTAAACCAAAAAAATAGACCAAGATTCACGTTTCAGGCTGAATCAGCCTGAAACGATCTTGGTCCAGCCGCGATTCGCTTCCGCGGCTTTTGCTGCTAGAAGGCCACGTACATGTCGCATCAGCGAAGCCTTGCGCGCCGGGGGGCGCTTGGGCTGGCCGGCCTCGTCGCCGTCGCCACACCCGTCTTCGCGCTCGCTCCGGGCGAGATCGGGGCCCTGTCCAAGCTCGAGCGCGGACGCTGGCAGATGCGCGACGCGCAGGCGGGGACGGCAAGGTTCGTCTGCCTCGGGGATCCCGCCATCTTCCTCCAGCTCGAGCATCGCGGGCTCGATTGCGGGCGCGAGATCCTGGCCAGCGAGGCCAACTCCGCCACCGTCCAATATACCTGCCCCAAGCGCGGCTTCGCCCATACCAGCATCCGCGTCGAGACCGGGCGCCTCGCCCGGATCGACACCCAGGGCCTGATCGACGGCCGGCCCTTCTCCTACCGGATCGAGGCGACCAAGGTGGGGGGGTGCTGATCCCGTCATTGCGAGGAGCGCAGCGACGAAGCAATCCAGTTACGGCGCAGGCGACCGACTCCGACCTGGATTGCCGCGCTTCGCTCGCAATGACGACGGGTGCCGGCTGTTAACCCCCTGTTTACCCTGATCCATGTAAAGAGGGCGCGTGCCGATTGTGGGCACGCTTTCCTCCCTAGCAGGCTTAACGGCCTCAACTGGGCCGCCCTTCACCGGGCGGCCCGTTCTTTTGCGCGGCTTGCGCTCGCTGCCCTTGCGGCCTAGCCGCCGCCGAATGTCCGAAGCGCCTCGCAAAGCCGTCGCCCTCCTCTCGGGAGGCATGGATTCGATGGTCGCCGCGGCGCTTGCCCGGGAGTCGGGCTTCTCGCTCTTCGCCCTCACGATCGACTATGGGCAGCGCCACCGGATCGAGCTCGAGGCGGCGGTCCGGATCGCCGCGGCGCTCGGCGTCGAGCGCCACATCGTCCTCCCGCTCGACCTGCGCCCGTTCGGCGGCTCGGCGCTGACCGCCGACATCGACGTTCCGAAAGGCGGGGTGGGGGAGGACGTGCCGGTCACCTACGTGCCCGCGCGCAACACCATCTTCCTCTCGCTGGCCCTCGGCTGGGCCGAGGCGACGGATGCCTCGGACATCTACATCGGAGTCAATGCGCTCGACTATTCGGGCTATCCCGATTGCCGGCCCGACTTCGTCGCCGCGTTCGAGCGGTTGGCCGCGCTGGCGACCAAGGCCGGCGCCGAAGGCCGGGCATTCCGGATCGCGGCGCCGCTGCTGCACATGACCAAGGCCGACATCGTCCGCGAAGCGGATCGGCTCGGCCTCGACGCCGGACTCAGCTGGTCCTGCTACGATCCCGCGCACGGCGGCCACCATTGCGGCCTCTGCGACAGCTGCCGACTGCGCGCCCGCGGCTTCGAGGAGGCGGGGATCGCGGATCCGACCGAATATGGCGCCCGCGCGTAGATCCGAACCTCGGGGGGATTTGGCGGGTCGCCCCGCATCGCCTATGGAGACTCGCCAGACGGACGAATTTTCGCGTTGGCTGAAAGGGCTTCGCGACAATCGGGCAAGCGCACGAATAGCAGCGCGTATCGTTCGAATTGAGGCTGGCAATCTTGGCGAGGTCCGGTCGCTTGGCGGTGGCGCGAGTGAGTGTAAGATCGATTATGGGCCCGGATACAGGCTATACTTCACGATACGTCGGCAGCGGTTGATCGTCCTGCTGGCAGGGGGTGACAAACGCTCCCAGCGGCGGGATGTTGCGCTCGCCCGGGAATTGGCGGCCGCACTGGATACGGGAAAATGACGGAGCAGGAACACAGGATGGTCAAGACTAGCCGCTTCGATCCTTCGGAATATCTGACGGACCGGCGGGACCAGGCGGAGCTCCTCAAGGATGCTCTTGCGTCAGGCGACGAAGCGTATCTGGAGCATGCCGTCGCGGTCGTCGCTCGGGCCCAAATGAGGAAGGACCAACCTTCAACAACGAAGATCGTCTCGTTCGCAGAGGCGGTGAAACATCAGGGCGCGCTGATGCGCCTGGCAGCGTAGGACTTCGTTATGGATGATGAAGCGCAGGCGCTTCTCCTGTTCACCAACAGGCTGCTTCTGGACGTTCTCAGCATCGCCGTCGACACGGGACGGATCTCCCGAGCCGACCTCGAGAGGATCATCGACTTTTCGGCCGGCCAAGTGCTTCAGGGCGCTCCGCAACTCAAGGAGCCGATAGAGTTCTATACCTCGCTGACCAAGAGCCGCCTGCCCGCCAAGCCATGAGCTACGCGGTCAAGGAGATCTTCCTCACCCTCCAGGGCGAGGGGATGCAGGCGGGGCGGCGGGCCGTCTTCCTCCGCTTCGCCGGCTGCAATTTGTGGTCGGGCCGCGAGCAGGACCGGGCGCGGGCGCAATGCACCTTCTGCGACACCGATTTCGTCGGCACGGACGGCGCCAATGGCGGGCGCTACGACGCCGACGGCCTCGCCGCGAAGGTCGCCGAGCTCTGGCAGGGCGGCGAGCGCCCGCTGGTCGTCGTCACCGGCGGAGAGCCGATGCTCCAGCTCGATCCGCCGCTGATCGATGCGCTCCATGCCGGCGGCTTCGAGGTCGCGGTCGAGACCAACGGCACGCTTGCCGCGCCGGCGGGCCTCGACTGGATCTGCGTCAGCCCCAAGGCGGGCACCGAGATCGTCCAGCGCTCGGGCGACGAGCTGAAGCTGGTCTGGCCGCAGGCGGGGATCGATCCCGAGAGCCTGACCGGCTGGGATTTCCGCCATTTCCTGATCCAGCCCCTCGACGGTGCGGACCGCGAGGCCTCGACCGCCGCGGCGATCGACTACGTCCTCCATCATCCGCGCTGGCGGCTGTCCCTGCAGACGCACAAGCTGCTCGGGCTTCCCTGACCGCCGTCATTGCGAGGAGCGAAGCGTCCTTCGATACGGGGCTTCGGCTTCGCTCAGCCCCTACTCAGGATGAGCGGGGTGCCTCTTTCGCTCATCCTGAGTAGCCGGTGAGCGAAGTCGAACCGGCGTATCGAAGGACCAGGCCTATTTGGCGGTTCCGCCGCAGGCGCTGCGCAGCTCGTGCCGACGCGTCTTCTTGACGACCGTCCAGCATTCGGGGGCCAGCGACGGGATGGGCTGGAGGCGGACCAGATAGGGATTGTAGGCGGGACGGGGGTCGTAATACGGGACCTGGCTGGCGCGAAGCTCGCGAAGGCGCGCCAAAGCGAGGTTGATCAGCGATCCCTTGGGCGTCGCAAGCGCCGACTTGGTGATGTTGGAGGCGGTCTGGCAGAAGATCTGCTGGGCCTGGAGGGTCGACCAGTTATTGTAGGTGATCGTCGAATAATCGTCGAACGCCTTCTGCCCCTTCGCGCCCTGGACGCGTTTGAAATAGGCGTTGAGCACCGTGTAGGCGTTGGCGAGCTCGGTCGAATGGTGGGCGAGCAGGGCGTTGTAATTGGGCACGGCGCGCAGGAAATCCGAGAACTGGCAGGAGAGCGCGGCGACGTTGAGGCCGGCGCGAAGGTTCCAGAGCACGTGGGCGCGATATTCGGCCGCCGTCGCGCCGGGCAGCGGAAGGCCGACGAGGGGGTCGCTGGGCTCCACCGGGCCGGAGCGCAGGTTGGGCTGGCTGAGGAAGAGCTGAGCCGGCGCCGGAGTCGCCGCCATGGCGAAGCCCGCCGCGGCGAGCGCGGCGCGAAGGCCGGGCTTGGTGATGAAGGCCATAGGGTCCCCTCGAGCGCTGGACACGCTGGCTCTATGCTTAGCAGGGGTCGCCTCGCAATAAAGCGTCACGCGCCGTGCCCATCGTGAGTGCGGCACGGCTCGTCACTCCTAAGCGCCTCATCCGGATAAGAAAAGGGCGCCGGAAGAGGGGGGACGAGAAAAGGGCCGCCCGGTCGCCCGGACGGCCCTTCTACGAATAAGCTGACCCGAAGATTACATGCCGGTGGTGTTGCCAGTCCCGGTGTTCGTCGTCGTCGTGTCGGTCGTGGTGGTGTTGGCGGTCGTCGTGGTCGTCGCGTTGACGTCCGCGGCGGTTCCGAGCCCGTTGCTGTCGGTCGTCGTGTTGAGCGCGTCGACGGCGCCCATGTCGCCGGCATTGCCCATCAGCGGATCCTCGGCATAGTTGGTGGCGGCGTTGTTGGCCGCCGCATCCTCGCCGCCGCCGCAGGCCGCGACGAGCAGGGCCGCACCGGCAACCATCGAACCGGTCATCACTTTGGAAAGAAGGTCACGCATTAGAAACTCCCTAGGTTGGACGATTTGGTTGGGTTGGCCCCTTTTTTGCCAAATCAGTTACACACAATAAACGGATCGGGTAAGGCTCTCAAGCCTTCTCGCGTCCCCCCTCGAGGGAGCGCAGGAAATCGCAGAGCCCCTGTTTCAGCGCCAGGTCGAAACGTTGCTGCCTAAAAGACACTCCCATCTCGTCGAGGCTGGTCACTGGAAAGTCGGCAATACCGCACGGCACTATGCCTGAGAAGTGGGAAAGTTCGGGCGCCAGGTTGACCGAGAATCCGTGATAGCTGACCCACCGCCGGACCCTCACGCCGATCGCTCCCACCTTCGCCTCGACCCCGCCTGGGCCGTCGGTCCAGATTCCGATCCGGCCCTCGGCGCGACGGGCTTCCACCCCGAGCCGGCCGAGCGTGGCGATCACCCAGCCTTCGAGGCTGTGGACGTAATGGCGAAGGTCGCGCCCGCGCTTGTCGAGGTCGAGGAGGACGTAGCCGACCCGCTGCCCGGGCCCGTGATAGGTATAGCGCCCGCCGCGCCCCGCCTCGAACACCGGGAAGCCGAGCGGATTGAACAGCTCCGCCGGATCGGCGCTGGTCCCGGCGGTGTAGAGCGGCGGATGCTCGAGCAGCCAGACGAGCTCGCGCTCGGAACCGGCGCGGATGGCGGCGGCGCGCGCCTCCATCTCGGCCAGCGTCTCCTGATAGGGGCTGAGCCCCGGGCTCACCCGCCACTCGATCTCGCCGTGTGCGCTCACGCGATCCTCCTTCGCCGCGCGGGCGGGCGAGGGCAAGAGGGGGCGAGGGGGCGCTCCGGGGCGGGGCTGCAAAATTTGCAAGGAGGGGTGAAGTTCACGAAGTTCACGGTGTCCCGCGCTTTTTTCAGAGGTTCGGGCAAGAATCATTTACCGGCAACCTGGCCGGGACGCCCTTCCGGGAGCGCGATCGCTAGTGCTCCGGCCATTGGCCAATCTCCGTTCCGCCGCGTCTAAGGCCTTGGAGCAGACCTTGGGGCAGCGCTGGAACATAGCAGAAACATGCGCCTTTGGAAAGCCGCTCGTGGCTTGGGGGGTGGGGGGAGCACTGGCGCCGGTTCCAACGGGCCGGAGCGGCTCGGGCGGTGGAGGATGGTTTCACGCGAAGGCGCGAAGGGTCCGAGGATTTCGGGGACGGCGGCGCTAGCCGGGTGCCGAAGAGCAGGGAGGGCGTCCTGGGTGGAAGGTGACTGTCACGAGTGACAGTCACCAGGCGGCGACGCGTGTCCACGCGATCGTCAGCTGGGCGCGTCCTCTCCGTTCAGCCCGAAGCGGATCATGTCTTCGAATGTGTCGAGGTCGATGTCGGCGAGGGCCCTGAACCGGACGCAATAGCCGGTCACCTTGGCCTTCCCCAGCCTTCCCCCGTAGGTCCGGGCCAGCCAGCCCTTGTCCTCGATCCCCATCAGATAGACGGATATCCCGCTTGTGTTCGCGCTCAGGCCGACGCGGTAGAATTCCCGGCTTCTACCGCCCGCCTGCCTGAGCGTCTGGGCGCCGTATCCAATGTTCGGGTTGGAGACGATCTTCCTGGCCTCGTCCCTGCCGTCCAGGAACCACAACCGGCATCCCGACGCCGTGCGAAGGATCAGCCGATGAAGCGCCCGCATATCCTCGCGCTTCGGCTCGGGCTGGGCCGATATGTAATCTTCGATTTGATCCAGTACGGCCATGTCCACCCGTCGTCCGCTATCGTCTTCCTTCGCCGTGTCTGGGTGCGAGGGCAAGGGAGGTTAGGTTTGCCTGGAAAGTGACTGTCGCGGGCTACAGACATCAGGGACCCCTAGTTGCCGCAAGTCACGCGCTAATCTAAGCCTCTCCCCCAGGGGCTTGATAACGTGGACTCACCAAACCGCTCGCTCTTCCGGGAGGAAGTGCTGGAACATCGTGCGGATCGTCTGCACGGGGACGTGTTCGTCGCGGTTCCGGTTTCTTGGCAGGTTATCGGCTTTGCGTTGCTCGCCGGGTTGGCGGCGGCGGTCGTGCTGCTGTTTGCCGGGTCCTATTCGCGGGTCGAGACGGCGACCGGCGTCATCGTTCTGGACAAGGGGGTGGCGCCTGTCCTGCCGTCGCGGGCGGGGATCGTCGCGGCGGTGGCGGCGCGCGAAGGCCAGGGCGTTCGGGCCGGGGAGCCGCTCGTGCGGATCGCGGTCGGAGAGGGCAGTTACACACTGACCGCACCCTGTCGGGGCATCGTCACGGCCGTCGCGGCGAGGCCGGGGCAGCCGGCCGAGCCGGGGCAGCCCCTGATGGTCGTCGTCCCCGACGGGGCGACGCCGCGCGCCGAGCTCTATGTGCCGACCCGCGCTGCGGGTTTCCTCGCCGCGGGGCAGGAAGTGCGGCTCGCCGTCGACGCTTTCCCCTATCAGCAATTCGGGACGCGGACGGCGCGGATCGCGGCGGTCTCCAGGGTCGCGGTGCCGAGGAGGCTGGCCGACGGGCGAAGCGTTCCGGTCTATCTCGTCAGCGCGGATCTCGACCGGCCCTGGGTCGCGGCCTTCGGGCGCCGGCACGGGCTGCTTCCCGGGATGACGCTCACAGCGCGGATCGTCACCGAGCGGCAGAGCCTCGCCGAATGGCTGTTCGAGCCCCTGTTCGCCGCGAGGGGCCGATGAGCGGGGCGCTCGAGCTCGGGCTTTTGAGCCGCTCGCGGATTCGCCTCGTCCGGCAGTCGGAGGTGACCGAATGCGGCCTCGCCGCGCTGGCGATGGTCGCCGGCTTCCATGGCCTCGACGTCGATATCAACACGCTTCGGCGGCGGTTCTCGCCTTCGCTTCGCGGGGCCACGCTCAAGTCGCTGATCGAGACTGCCGATCTCCTCGGCTTCGCCGGCCGGGCGGTGAAGCTTCCCCTGGGCGAGCTTTCGAGCCTCAACATGCCGGCGGTGCTCCACTGGGACCTCGATCATTACGTCGTGCTCGAGCGGATGAAGGGCGGCAGGGCGCTGATCCACGATCCCGCGGGCCGGTCGCGATGGTTCGAGCTTGGCGAGGTGTCGAACCATTTCACCGGGATCGCGCTCGAGCTTCGCCCGGCCGACGATTTCGAGCCGGCGGACCGGCGCGAGCGGCTCCGGCTGCCGCAGCTTTGGCGGCGGATGACGGGGCTGAAGCGGGCGATCCTCCAGGCCCTGGTGCTGACGCTCGTCATGCAGGCGTTCGTCCTCGCCTCGCCTTATTACATGCAGATCGCCCTCGACAGCGCGCTTCCGGCCCAGGATTCGGGCCTTCTCGCCGTGCTCGCGATCGGCTTCGGGCTGTTCGCGGGGATCAACGCCGTCGCCACGCTCCTGCGCTCGTTCGTGCTCCTCTCGGCGGGGACGGCGATCAGCTTCGGGGTGACCGTGAACATCGCCCGGCGGCTGTTCCGGCTTCCGGTCGCCTGGTTCGAGAAACGGCAGGTGGGCGACGTGCTGTCGCGCTTCCAGTCGATCGCGCCGATCCAGCAGGCGATGACCCAGGGGGCGCTCGCCGCGCTCATCGACGGGGCGCTCGCCATCCTCATCCTCGTCATGATGTTCCTCTACAGCGCGGCGCTGACTCTCGTCGCGCTGATCGCCTTCGGCCTCTACGCGCTCGTCCGCTTCGCCTCGCTGACCGCCCAGCGCCGGGCCGAGGAGGAGGTGATCGTCTACCATGCCAAGGAGCAATCGCTGCTGATCGAGAGCATCCGGGCGATGGTGACCCTTCGCCTGTTCAACCGCGAGAGCGCCCGTCACGCCCAGTGGCAGACCCGCCTCACCGACGCCGTCAACGCGACCGCCGGGCTTGCGCGGATCGGGATCTGGCAGCTGACCGCGAACACCCTGATCTTCACCCTCGAGATCGTCGTCAGCCTGTGGCTTGCGATCCGGCTGGTCATGGCGGGCGGCTTCAGCGTCGGGATGGTCTTCGCCTATGTCGCCTACAAGACCCAGTTCCTCGCCCGGGCGGCCTCGCTGATCGACCAGAGCGTGGCGTTCAGGATGCTCGGGCTCCATCTCGAGCGATTGTCCGACATCGCCCTGGCCGAGCAGGACGTCAGCTTCCTGGAGACCGTCCCGGAGACGTCGCAGCTGGAGGGGCGGATCGAGCTTCGCGGCATACGCTTCCGCTACAGCCCGTCGGATCCGCTCGTCCTCGACGGGGTCGATCTCGTCGTCGAGCCCGGCGCGCATATCGCCATCACCGGCCCTTCGGGCGGCGGCAAATCGACGCTGGCGAAGATCGTCCTCGGCCTGCTCGAGCCCGATGAGGGGGAGGTGCTGGTCGACGGAGTCCCGCTCGCCCGCTTCGGCCACAAGAATTATCACGAGCGGATCGGCGCGGTCCTTCAGGAAGACAATCTGCTCGCCGGGTCGATCGCCGACAATATCGCCCTGTTCGAGGACGAACCCGACATGGACCGGATCGAAGCGGCGGCCCGGGCGGCGCAGATCCACGAGGATATCGCCGCGACGCCGATGGGGTACGACACTCTGGTCGGCGACATGGGATCGTCGCTGTCGGGCGGACAGAAGCAGCGCGTGCTTCTTGCGCGCGCGCTCTATCGGCAGCCCAGGCTGCTGGTGATCGACGAAGGCACCGCCCATCTCGACGCGGCGACGGAAGCCGCGGTCAACAAGAGCATCTCGGCGATGGGGATCACCCGCATCGTCATCGCCCATCGCTCGGAAACGATCATGGCGGCCGGCCGCCTCTTCATGCTGAGGGGCGGGAGGCTGCATGAGGTCGACAAGGGGCTCCTGCGCCCGACCGCCCCGAAAGCGGAGGAGCAGGGATGACTCGGGATAAGCCGGCCATCCTGGTGATCACCAACCTCGAGGACGTCCACTCCCGGGCCGTCATCTGGGCGTTGCGGCAGGCGGGTTACGATCCGGCCATATTCGGCCTCAGCCATTTTCCCGCCGACGTCGCGGCCTCGATCCATGTCGGCCGGAGCTCGCAAGCCGAGGATTGGCAAAGCTTCGACGCACAGCTCTTCGCGCGTGCGTTCGACGTCGCCTGGTACCGGCGAAGGCCGGTCGTGGTGCCGAGCGCCGAGCTCAGCCCGGCCGACGTCAAGTTCGTCCGGGCCGAGACCGAGCGGTTCCTGCACAGCGCCGTCGCCTCGATCGAGGCCAAGCTCTGGGTCAATTCGCCGGAAGCGAGGACGCGCGCGGACGACAAGGTCCGCCAGCTTCGGGTCGCCCGGTCGCTGGGCTTCGCGATCCCCGAGACCCTGGTCTCCAACTCACCGCGGGACGTCAGGGCGTTCGTCTCGAGGCACCGGGGGCAGGTCGTCCACAAGGCGTTTATCCCGATGTCGTGGAAGGACGGGCAGGGGGGTTCGAGCCACGCTCACACGCAGCTTCTTCCCCCCGAATCGGAATTGCGCGACGACGAGATCGCGCTTTGCCCCGGAATCTACCAGCAGGCGATTCCCAAGCGGCACGAGCTTCGGGTCACCGTGTTCGGGGACGAGGTTCACGCGCTTCTGATCGAGAGCCAGAAGGACAGGCCGACCAGCGACTGGCGGATCGATGTGAATCTGGGCCTCATAGATTGCCGGTCGCGTGCGCTGGACGCGGCCACCGCCGAGCGCTGCAGGCGACTATGCCGCGCGCTGGGCCTGGCTTTCGGGGCGATCGACCTGATCGTCGCGCCGTCGGGCGAGACGATATTCATCGAGGTGAACGAGGCCGGGAACTTCCTCTTCTACGACTCGCTCGAGCCCGGCTTCGGAATGCTTCAGGCCTTCTGCGCCTTTCTCGCCGGCGACGGGGGCGATGTCGGCCGATTCCCCCGCTTCCAGGATTTTCTGAAGAGCGACGCCTTCAAGTGGCAACCCAAAGCGCTGACCGGTCATCAGCAGGATCACAAGCGGCGCTGGGTATCGGACGAATAGGGAGTTGGGTGTTCAGGTTGATCCGTCATTGCGAGGAGCGAAGCGACGCGGCAATCCAGCGGGCTGAGGCAATGCTGGATTGCCGCGCTTCGCTCGCAATGACGAGTGAACCAATCAAAAGCGGGCCGGGCGCCTGCGGCGGCCCGGCCCCGCTCAGCTTATGCGCAATCGAGATCGTAGCAGCCATACTCGTCGCAGAACGTCCCGACGATGATGCATCCGGGCGGGGGCGGCGGCTTCTTTCCGCCCGACACGAAATTAAGCTCGGCTTCGGTCAGTGCGCGCGCCAATTGCCTCGCCATCACGCGGGGCGCGGTTCCGGAATCCATACCACGTCTCCTTGTCGCTCGCGCTTCGCTTGAGCACGAATCGCGGCCTTTTCATCCAATCAGCATTTACCGGGACGGTCAATCAAGTCGGCCGAGGTCGGCCTCTATTGCAGACCCGCAGAAAGCATTGCATGGATGTTCGAGTACCACGCTTTCGGATACTCCCAGCGGTGTAGAGAGACGGCACGAGATGTTCAGTATATTAGATGTCAAACTGGACCAATTAGAAGATTATGTCGCGAGAGTTGACGACGTCTGCGTCATGTTCTCGATCACGGGCTGCCCGCCCTGCTCGGTGCTTCACAAGGCGATCGAGCAGCATGGCGACACATCCTCCGAGCTGGAGTTCGTCAGGTGCATCCTGACCCCCCGCCAGGCCTTCGCCGCCTTCTCGGAAGGCGTGCTTCGAACCGTCCCAGCGCTGGCGCTCTACCGGGGAGGGGAGCAGATCCACGTCCTCGACGGAATAGCGCCCGAATCCGAGGGCGCGGCGTGGGAGGTCGTGAAAAGCTTCGTCGCGAGCGGCTAGGGGCGACGGAAGCGCCGCCCGCTCCCGACCACCCGTCTCCACGGGCCTTGCGCGACCCGAGCGCTCGCGGCCATTAAGGCGAAGCGACGGACGAAGGGGCACCCCGAATGAGCATTTCCTACAATCAGGCCTGGAACGACACCCGGGACCTCGTCCGCGCCCACGGCTCGCTGGTGGCGACCGTGGCGGGGGTGTTCATCTTCCTGCCCGGGCTTCTCGTCGCCTATTTCCTGCCCCAGCCGCATACCGACGATATCCGCCAGATCCTGCCCCTCATTTCCGAATATTTCAGCCGCAACTGGCCGTGGCTCCTGCTCACCTACGTGCTGACCATGATCGGATCGATCGTCATCCTGCTGCTCGTCTTCGCCCGCGACATCAGCGTCGGCGGGGCGATCGCCGCCTCGCTCGCCATCCTTCCCTTCTACTTCCTGGCCTCGCTCCTCACCGGGCTGATCCTCGCCCCCGGCTTCCTGCTACTGGTCGTGCCCGGCCTCTATCTGCTCGGCCGGCTCGGGCCGCTCGGACAGGTGGTCGTCGCCGAGAACCGGCGAAACCCGGTCGACGCGATCATGCGCTGCCTTGCTTTGACCCGCGGCAATGGCTGGGCGATCCTCGGGCTCATCCTGCTCGTCGCCGTGGCCGCGATCGTCGCGATCGTGGTCGCCGTGATCATCGTCGGGATTCTCCTCGTCCTGCTCGCGGGGCGAGACGCCGCCGAGCTTCCGGTGCTGATCCTTCAAACCGCCGGCAACACCGCCTTGAGGACCCTGATGCTTCTGCTCGGCGCCGCCATCTACCGCCAGCTCGCCGGAAGGGATCTGGGCGCGACCTTCGAATAGCCTCAGGCCAGCGGCACCTGCGGCGCGCAGTCGCTCGGCAGGAGGCCGGTGAGGCGGGGATCGGGGAAGCTCTCGAACGCCCTTTTGCAGGCTCGGAATCCGGCCTTGAGATAGGCGGGCAGCGCCGCCGGATGATCGAGCGTGCAGGTGTTGACCGCTACCCGCCGGACTCCGGGGCGCCAGGCGAGGGCGAGGGCTTGGGCGAAGAGCCAGCCGCCGTGGCCCTTGCCGGCGAGCTCGGGGACGAGGCCGAGGAATCGGATCAGGCATTCGCCGGGGTCGCGGAAGTCGAGCTCGAGCAGGCCCGCTTCGGCGCCGGCGGGATCGAGGACGACGTGAACCTCGGCCATCTCGCCGCGGAGGCGCTCGTCGTCCATTGCGAGGCGCGAATACCACAGCCAACGGGCGCCGACCTTGCGGAACAGGGCGCGATAGCGGGCGGGATCGGGCGAGGGCCAGGGTTCGAGGCGCAGCGGCGAGGCGGGGAGGGGCCGAGGCGCGGGCGGATCGGTCATCTCGAGGTAGGTGACGACGGCGCCGACATGGCCTTCGGGGAGGGGGGTGAGCACCGACCCATTTCGCCCCGCTGCCGCGCAAGTTTCAAGGGCCTCGGTGCGGACATGTACTTTTTCGCGAAAGCACATGGCGCCGAAGCGCAACCTGAATCTGTTTTAATTTCACGCCAAGATCGCCAAGGACGCCAAGAAGGAGTGGGCGGCGCTTTCGAGGGGACATGACCAAGCGCTGTCGCCTGGACTATGTTCGCCCCCATGATGTTCACCAAGCGCCTTCGCGAAGGGGTCCGGGAGGGGCGGATCACCTGCTCCGTCCGGATCTGGACCCGGCCGCATGTCCGGGTCGGCGGCGTGTACCCGATGGAGGAGGGGCACATCGTGATCGAGGCGATCCGGCCGATCGCGCTTGGCGATATCGACGGCGAGCTGGCACGGCGGTCAGGGTTCGAAGGGGTCGTGGATCTGCTCAAGGTGGCGAAGCATGGGCGCGGCCGGAACGTCTATCTCGTCGACTTTCATTATCTGCCGGCTAAATCGGCATAGCGGTCGGCTGCGCTCAGCCACCGGGCGCGAAAAGGGGCTTCCAGGAAAGACCAGGGCCGGCGCCCTCTCGGACGCCGGCCCCGGGTTCAGGCCGCGAGGGTCCTGCGCATCAGGGTGGCGAGGCGGTCCTTGACGGCCAGGCGGAGCTTCTTGAGGCGAAGCAGCTTGAGGCTGTCGGGGAGGCGCCGGCGGGTCTCATCGGCGATGGCCTCGTCGAGGCGGCGGTGGATGTGCGTCAATCGATAGGCTGAGGATGACATGATGGTCTCCAGCTGAAAGGGTCCGCCGCGAAGGGCGGGTTTCAATTCCGATCGGCCGCAAAGCGGCGGTCAGGAGGCTGGAGGGGCCCTTGCCCGGTAGGAGGAGCCCGGCGGGCGGGGGAGCGTGCTTCGCTCTGCGGGCGAGGCGCCCGCGGCCGGCCTCGCCCACAGCCGCTCGACGACGATGGCGGTCCCCGGCGGGAGAAGCGACGGATCGCTTCCGCCGCCCGAAGCCTCGTCGTCGGACGCGTTGCGGTTTGCCGGCAGGAGGGCGGGTGCCGCCGGGCCGTGCCGGCCGGTCGCCAGACGCGCGGCCGGGGGCTGGAGGCTGGTGTTGGCGGCGGAGACGGTCCCGGCGGCGAGGAAAAGGCTCAGCAGGGTGAGGAGGGCGGCGATCGGCCCCGTGCGAACCCTGTCCTGTGCCGTCGTCGGCACCTTGAGCACCTCCCCTGACGCTACGGCCGATATGGGCCGCTGGAGCGCGCAAACAAGCGGGTCGGCCACATCCGATGAATGCAATCTGACTGCGAGGAGGCTGTCCGCCGTCACAATCGAAACCAAAATCGGCCCGAGGGGGCATTTTGATGCGACATTGGGCGCGCAGAGAGCGGGTCGTCGAAGGCCGGGCGCGGCGGTGCGTCCGGCCGGTTCAACGATCGGGAGCTTTGGCTCCCCGGAGGATCTGATGCTGTTTCATATCTCGATGGCCGCCGAGCGGCCGAAGCAGGCGGCCCGGCTGGTCGCGGAGCTGTGGGGCGGGCGGGCCTATCCGTTCCCGCCGGTGGCCGAGGGGAGCTGGATCGCCATGGCCGGCGACGAGCGCGGAAGCGCGATCGAGGTCTATCCGCTCGGAACCGAGCTTCACGAGGGCGACGGCGCGCTTCCGGCCCAGGCCCTGATGGGTCGCCCGGCGCGCAACGGGGCGGTCCATCTGGCGATCGCGACCAAGCTCGACGTGGAGGCGGTGAGGCGGATCGCGGCGCGGTTCGGAGCGCCGACGAAGGTCTGCTCGCGCGGGCCGTTCCGAGTGATCGAGATGTGGGTCGAAGGAAGCTTCATGATCGAGGTTCTGACCCCCGAGATGCAGGCCGAGTATCTCGCCAGCTTCGAGTTCGACGGCTACGAGCGTTTCCTCGCCGAGACCGGGTTCGCCGAGGCGGCCTGACCCGGCGCGGCGCGCGGAAACGAAGGCGCGCCCGCTTTTCCGGGGCGGGCGCGCCTTTCATTTGCCGCCGGCGCGGCTCGGCCTTCAGAGGCCGTTGGCGAGGTTGGTGTCGGCGTCGTGGGTGACGGCGTCATTGGCCATCATGTTGGCGGTGGCGGCGTTGACCGAGCCGTTGGCCTCGGCGCCCGCGGCCGCGTTCATTTCATTGTCGTCGAGCATCATATTCTGGTCGGTCGACAGGTCGTTGACGGTGAGTGCGTTGGCGTCGTTCGCCGACGTGTCGCCTCCGCCGCCGCTGCAGGCAGAGAGCGCCAGGGCCACAGCGGCCAGTGCAATGGTGCGCATTCAATCCTCCATTATGATTCAACGACGCTTGGCCGCCGGTGCCGCATAACGCTGCATTCCCGCCTTGGCTCCCGGGCCCGGCCTCAGCGCGGCGAGGGCCTGACCAGGGCGGTGAGGATATGGTCGCGCCATTGCCCGTCGAGATGGAGATAGTCGCGGGCGAAGCCTTCGACCTCGAAGCCGAGGCCCTTCAGAAGGGCGCCGCTGCGGACATTCTCCGGCCGGTAATTGGCCATGATCCGGTGCAGCCGGTAGCGGCCGAACATCGTCTCGAAGCAGGTCTCGATCGAGCGCCGCATGATCCCGAGCCCCTCGATCTCCCTGTCGATCTTGTAGCCGAGATGGCATGCGCGAAGGGCGCCGTAGACGATGTTGGCGAAGGTGATGTTGCCGAGAATCCGAGGCGTGTCGCGATCGACCAGCAGGATCGCGACCGATGCGGGCTCGTCCGCCGCCGCGGTCCAGGCGGCAAAGCGCCGGGCGTGGGTGGCCGCGTCGAACGTCGTCTCGTCTTCGGTCGGCATGGCGCCCCGGAACCGGGGCCAGTTGCGGCGGAGATAGTCGACATAGGCCTCGGCGTCCTCCGCTTCCGCCGGCCTCAGCCGGCAGCGCCCGTCTTCAGGATCGAGAATGGATTGGGTCGGCACGGCTCCTCCTACCAGCGCAAACCCGACCGCATAGGCGGGGATCGCATTTTAGGATAGGATCAGCCTCTCGTTCGTCGAGTTGGGCTGGGGATCGCTTGATTGGCAGACGGCTGACGCCGCCGGATCTCGCGCACGGACCGTGCCCGTTTAGGAGGCACTATGCCGCTGCTGGTCCTGCTGTTGGCGATCGGAATCGCCTATATCGCGCTCGCCGCGACCATGCGGCATCTCAAAGCGCGTTGGAATGCACTCGGCAACGCCCGGAAATTGGCCGAGGCCAGCCTGCTGGCCCTGCTGTCAGCGCTGCAAAGCTTCCTCCAGATCGCCCTGCTCGTGCTGGGGGCATTCACCCTGTTTGTCGTGCTTGCGTGGCTTGTCTCACCCTTGCTTGCGGCGCGCCTGCTGACGGCCATTCACAATCTCGCCGCGGCCGCGTCGGACGGCATCGACCTCGTCAAAGGCGGACTGACCCGGGCGCTGCTCTGGCTGGCGCTTGCGGGGCTGCTCTGGGCGGTCTGGCGCCGGCGAAGCGAGCAGCTGGCCGGGTTGCTTCGCGCCGAGCATGCGAGGCAGAAAGCCGAGCTTGCGGCCAGGCAGAGTGACGGAGCTCTTCCCCGTCTCGAAGCCAGCCGCGAGATGATCGAAGTCTACCGTGAAATGGCCGTTTTCGGCGACCCGGCCTCCGGACAGATCAGGGTTCCGCCCGGCATGACCGTCGAGCTCGCAGCGGCCAAATACAAGAGACTTGTCGAGCGGTTCCTCGACCTGGATGTGGAACGGCGGGTTGATCTCACCGGCATCGCTGTCGACCCGATCGATCCCGACGAAGCCAAAAGGTGGTGGCCGGCCATTCGAGTCGGGCTGTTCAGCAAGGGAGTCGTGCAGAGCCTCGGCTGGGGAGGGAAGATGGCGGGCCGGATCGGGACGGCCGCCGCCTGCCTGCTGATCGTGGGCGTCGCCGCCCCGGCCGTCGCCGACAAGGGGCTCCGTCCCTATCTCGCGCATATCGAGGACCTCCAGATCCTTATTTCCCGACAGCAGGCGGAAGAGTCTCTGGCCGCCCTTTTCTCGAGACGGCCGCTGCCGCCCGCCGGGGACGAACCTCCGCCTGAAGCCTATACGCGCACGGCCGCGCTCTTCCTGCGAGACATTGCCACCGCTCCGGATTGGCGCGATCCGCCGGTGGCGACGGAAGAGATGGCCGTCGACCTCGCGGCCGAGCCGACCGGGGACCGCCCGTCGGTCGCTGATTTCGCGCTTCGCGAGGCCATCCTCAGCGAAGCCGCGACGACCGAAGGCGCGGAGGCGCCCCGACTCAACGTCGTTTCCGTCGACGCCGACAGCCTCCCGGCGGATGCCCATGTCGGCTATGAGCGGCTGGTCGAGCGGCTGGCACCCGGCGAAAACGGCGCAGAGCGAAAGCTCGCGCGCCTGCTTCGAGCCGCCTCCGAACGCCATCCTCGGATCAAGAAAGCGATTGCGGATTATTACAGGTCCTTCCACGAGCCGGCTGCGGTCTGGGACTATGGCGGCGCCGCCTTTTCCGATCTTTTCGGAAAGGCGATCGAGACGACGTTTCCGGGTGTCCCCGGCGAAGAGAATCCTTTCGTCGGCAAGCCGTGGAAAGCCGCTCACAAGAGCCTGGAGTCCGCCGCCGAGAATTTTGTGCGCGAACGGCTGGCAAGGTTTCTGGCAGGTCTTGAAACCGGCTCCGTCAAAGCGGGCCGCGTTGCGATCGAGCCGGGCTCGGGCGTGATCGACCATTTCACTCGGGAGGAGCGCCGCGCGGTCGGCGCCTTCGTCGAGCGGATCGGGCGCGAACGGGCGGTTACCGAAGCTGCGCTTCCTGCCGCGCCCGCGGTCGAGCATGTCCCAGCCCCCGATGAACGGGCCTTCGTCGGGAGGATGCGAACGTTGCTGGGGGCGCAAGGGCCCGACCAGGCGCTGTCCATCCTCGGCGGCTACGACGATATCTTTCCGGGCCGCGTCTCAAGTCGAGGAACCACCGCCTTCCAGCAATCCTTCGCCAACGGCGGCGCAGAAACGCGCAGCCAACTCGCGGTGGTGACCGCGCGCGACTGGCCGAGGCTGGATTCCGACCCCCATGTCGGGGGCGTACTGATCGGATTGGTTCCGCCGGGAGATGCCCGTTATCGCGATCTCGTCTGGCGCCGCACGGGCGATCGCTTCGAACTGGCGTTGGTGGACATGGGCGGCAACCGTCAGGACCTTGGCACCTTCGGGGCCGCCGTGGTCCAGCAGGCCATCGCCTATGCGGCCGACGGCCGGCTGACGGCGGTGACGATAACGGCGGGTTCGGGCCTCCAGCGCGTTCAGCTCCATCCCGTGCTCGAGGATACGCCGCTGGGCTGCGATATCATATCCCTCGACGAGCTTGTCTTTGACGAGACCGGTCACAATCCGCAATGGACCGCCTGGATAACGCGGGTGCAGCGGCAGGGGGAAATCTACAATCTCGCGCTTGTCGCATCCCGCGACGGCAAGGCGCCGGGAAGTTTTCCGACGCCCGCCACCTTCGAGGGCTGGCGAGCGCGGGATCCGCAAACCTCCGTTCTCGCCCATTATGGCGACGCCTTCGATCCCGACGTGGTCGCGGCGATCGCTTCGTGCCAAGGTGAAGCCGGGCGCGGACCCAAGGCCTTCTGGGACTGTTTCTGGAACAGTCGCACACGCTCCTATGCGCTCGAGACGCGAATCGGGTTCAGGAGCGGCGTCCGCGAGATGCCTTACGGGCTTACGGACGGGAGCGCCTTTCGGGGCCCCGGAATGGGCGGAACCTGGCCCTTCCACTTCAAATATCTCGCCGTGATCGAGGGCCGCGCTGACGCGCTGGAGCCGGCGGAGCCCTGGTCCTTCCCGCCGCTCGGAGATCTGGCGCAGAGAAGCGTCGAAGCTCTCGCCGCGCGCGATCCGCAAACGCGATCGCTTCTCGGCCGGATAGAGCGTTTCACGGTGGTCCAGAGGATCGCCAGCCTCGCGCTCCGAGGTCAGCTTGGAGCTTCGTTTCCAAAGACCCGTATTCTCGACCTGATGCGTGCCGCGAAGGCGGCCGGTCCCGTTCCGAGGGCGAGGACTCCGCTTTGGGGCGGATCCGCCTCGCAGTTGCGCAAGTCGATCGAGGACTACGCGCAATCGTCAAGGGACGATCTGAAATACCTCAACTCGCTCCGGTCCGCGGTTGCACGCGATGCGCCGGAAAAGGCGGCTAATCTCGACGTTTGCATTGCC
This sequence comes from Allosphingosinicella sp., assembly GCA_045811485.1. Classification (GTDB taxonomy): domain Bacteria; phylum Pseudomonadota; class Alphaproteobacteria; order Sphingomonadales; family Sphingomonadaceae; genus Allosphingosinicella. Next base: position 81,324 of record JBJMTX010000017.1, on the reverse strand, counting down.
GTGCTTCAACATCCCGCTTCGAGCGCCGCTCGCGATGCTGCACGAATTTGCCCGGAGCTGCTCGCTCCTTATGGTTTCCCCTATGGGATGGCCCTGGCGAACGCGGCGGCTCCGGCGGCGATCCCCGCCGTCCTCGACGAATATGCGGACCGGCTGCGCGATACCGGGCAATGTCGCGCGAGGGGCCGAGCCTCGTCTTAACTCGCCGCTCCGCACCGATGGCCGCGATCCCGGTCGCGACGTGCCTCCTGTAACTCGTGCTACGCGTCGTCACCCCCACGTCGCCACCGGCGGGAGGCTCATCAAGATGGCGTCGACATTGCCACCGGTGCGAAGGCCGAAGGCGGTGCCGCGGTCGTAGAGGAGGTTGAATTCGGCGTAGCGGCCGCGCCATTCGAGCTGCCTCGCCTTGTCGGCCTCGTCATAGGCGGCGCCCATCCGCCGCCTGACGAGCTTCGGGAAGACGTCGAGAAGCGCCTCGCCGACGTCGCGGGTGAAGGCGAAGCCGGCCTCGAACGGGCCCTCGAGATGGTCGTAGAAGATCCCGCCGGCGCCGCGCGCGACACCGCGATGGGGGATGAAGAAATAGTCGTCCGCCCATTTCCGGAAGCGCTCGTAGAAGGTCTGATCGTGGGCGGCGCAGGCGGCGCGGAGCCGGGCGTGGAAATCGGCCGTGTCCTCCTCGTAGGGGATTGGCGGGTTGAGGTCGGCGCCGCCGCCGAACCAGCGCTTCGTGGTGGCGAGGAAGCGGGTGTTCATGTGGACGGCTGGGAGGTGCGGGTTGGCCATGTGGGCGACGAGGCTGATCCCGGTGGCGAAGAAGCTCGGATCGCCCTCGGCGCCGTGGATGGTGGCGGCGAATTCGGGGCTGAAGCGGCCGGCGACGGTCGAGACGTTGACTCCGACCTTCTCGAACACCGCGCCCTTCATCAGCCCGCGGACTCCGCCGCCGCCGGGGGACTGGTCCGGATCGCTCCGGTCCCACGGGGTGTAGGCGAAGGCGGCCTCGGAGCCGGCCTCGCGCTCGATCGCCTCGAACTCGGCGCAGATCCGGTCGCGGAGGGTCTCGAACCAGGTCCGGGCGCGTGTCTGCTCTTCGTCCAGTTCGATCATGTCCGCCCGATGCCCCCAGTCGGCGCAGCTTGCAAGGCGCGCCGCCGGAACCGCAACGGCTAACCTGCATTAATCGCGGGACGGCGACGGGCGTGTCGCCGCGAAATGGAGTGAAAGCTATGAGAAGAACCGCAATCGCGCTGCTGATCGGCGCCGCCTCGCTCGGCCTTGCGGCCTGCGGCGACAACAAGGCGGCGGACGCCAATGCGGCGGGCGACAATGTCGCCGTCGGCACCGAGGGTGGGGTCGACACCGGCGACAACGGCATGGGCGACAGCGGCATGGCCGCGAACGCCGCCGCCGGGGCGACCGCAAGCGCCGCCTTCCCCAAGGGCTCGACCATCGTCGAGGACAAGGGCGTGACCTACCGGGTCGACGCCGACGGCACCCGAGTGGCGCTCGGCCCGAACGACAGCCGGATCGTCGTCGACAAGGGCGTCCGCTACCGGGTCGATCCCGATGGCACCCGGGTCCGCATCGACCCGAAGGGCGCCGCGATCGATGTCCACCTTCCCGACGTGACCCCCGACGTCGACGTCGGAGTCAATGCGAAGGGCCATCCCGACATCGACGTCAAGACCAAGGGCGACAACAATTCGGGCCCCGACTGATCAAAGCCGCCGGCGCCGCCAGGCCTAGGCGGCGTCGGCTGACCGATCCGCGAAAGGGTCTTCCCTATTAGTTCTTGTTATGTTCTAATAGGCGGATGGAGTCGGATCGCTCAAATGCCCGTCCGCGCCGGATCGATGCGGCCGCCAAGGCGAAATTCCTCGCGGCGCTTCGACGTGGCGCGCGCCTCCTCGTCGCGGCCCGGGAGGCTGGGTTCAGCCTCGCCGGCTTCTACATGGCCCGGCATAAGGATCCCGCCTTCGCCGCGGATTGGGTCGAGGCTCTCGCCGCCTCCGTCGCCGAAGGTCGCCGATCCCGTGCCCGCCCCGCTTATCGCACGGGTCCCAAAGGCTCCTCCGGCGATTCGTGAAACGCGGGGCCGCGCCGGTTAATCGGGGCTGGTCGGCGCATTAGCAGCCTCTTCACCGGATCGCGCTAGGCCGGGGGCCATGAAGAAATGCCTCGTCCTGGCGGCGGCCGCGCTTCCGCTTCAAGCCCAGATGGCGCCGCCGCCCCCGGCGCCGGCGCCGAGGATCGTCGTTCCGGCCCGGCCCCGCGCCGATCCGCAATCGCTGATCGCGGTCGAGGATTATCCGCAAGCGGCAATTCGCTCCGGCGAGCAAGGAAGGGTCGGCTTCGCCCTCGACGTCGGAGCGGAACTGCGGGTCCACGGCTGCTCGGTGACCCGGTCGAGCGGGTCGGCGGCGCTCGATTCCGCGACGTGCCGACTGATTCAGTCGCGGGCCCGGTTCACGCCGGCCATGGACAGCAACGGCCGGCCTGTGCCCTCGCGGGTCGAGGAGATTGTCGCCTGGACTTTGTCCGACGGCCGGCCGGCGGCGCCCCGAGTGGAGCAATGGGGATATGGAATGGTCTCCAACAGCGTGCCGGCGCCGGCCGTCGTCGCCGTCCACGAGCCGCGCCTGTTCCCCGAGCCCGTCGTCGCCGTGCCCCAGGACGGCCCGGGCGAAGCCGAGCTCAGCGTCTGGGACGCGCGCACCAACGCGATCGCCGATCTCGGCCTCTACGAATCGATCCCGGCCTGCCGGAAAGTGAAGGCCGAACTGAAGCTTCGCGCCGAACAGAGGGCTTGGTGCACGGTAGCTCGGGAGGTGGTGCCGGACTTCGTGAGGCACTGAGGCAGGGAAGCGGTCACCCCGGCCATTGCGCCGTTTGCCGAAGCGCCTCCGCCGCCGCGATCCCGACCGCGACCGCCAGGTTGAGCGAACGCGTGCCGGGGGCCTGGGGAATTCGCACCCGCAGCTCGGCGCGCCTGTGCACCGCCTCCGGGACGCCGCGACTTTCGGCACCGAAGAGGAGGGTGTCGCCGGGCTCGAAGCGGGCTTGCGGGAGGGGCGTGCCGCCGGCGGTGGTCAACAGGATGAGTCGGCCCGGGAGGACGGCCTCGAACGCCGCCCAGCCCGAATGCCGAGTCACCGCGGCAAGCTCGGCATAATCCATCCCCGCCCGTTTCAAGGCCCGGTCGGAGAAGGGAAAGCCGCACGGCTCGACGATGTCGAGCGGAACGGCGAGGCAGGCGGCGAGCCGGATGATGGTGCCGACATTGCCGGCCTGGTCGGGCTGGAAGAGGGCGAGGCGCATTCGGCGGTCATCGCGGGTGCTGGGCCGCGAGGCAATCCGGCTGCAGGAAGAACAAGTCGTTCACGCAAAGGCGCGAAGGGTGTAGGCGAGGGTCTCCGCGCGCGGAGCGCGCCCTCTCGACTCCCCGATTGATCGAACGGCCTTCGGCCGCATTGCAGCGCGCCACTTCGCGCCTTCGCGCCTTCGCGTGAACCCATGCGGAGGGTTGCGCTTCGCAGACGGCGGAAAAGGTATACTGTCCCCGTTTCGGGGAGGGACACGCGATGAGAGCGGCGATTGTCACCCGGTTCGGGCGGCGCTGGGCGATCGAGGTTCGGGAGGCGCCGAAGCCGGTGCCCGGCGTGGGGGAGATCCTCGTTCGGGTGCGCGCGGCGACGGTCAACCGGTCCGATTGCGGCGAGCTTCTCCATCCCTGGCTTCAGAGCTTCATCACCCGCTTTCGGCCGCGGCGGACGATCCTCGGCATGGATTTCGCCGGCGAGGTCGAGGCGGTCGGCGCCGGAGTGACCGCTTTCAGCCCCGGAGACCGCGTGTTCGGAATGTGCCCCTATGGGCGCGACGGCGGCCAGGCCGAGTTCGTCTGCCTGCCCGCGACGACGCCGATCGGCGCGATCCCGGATTCGGTGCCTTTCGATCAGGCTCCGGTGTTCGAGGGCGCTTATTATGCGAGCGGCACCGTCGCCGAATTCGGTCTCCGCCCAGGCCACGAATTCCTCGTCTACGGCGCCTCGGGCGCGATCGGAACGGCCGCGGTCCAGCTCGCCAGGATCGCCGGGGCGAGGGTGACCGCCGTCGTCGCCGGCCGCCACCTCGATCTCGCCCGATCGCTCGGCGCGGACCGGGTCATCGATTACGAGACGCCCGAATTCGAGGCGCTCGGCCCGAGCTTCGATTTCGTCCTCGACGCCGTCGGCAAGATGAAGGTCGCCCAGTGGCGACGCCTCCTCAAGCCCAAGGGCCGCTTCGCCGTCACCGACCTCGGCCCCCGGGGCGCAGACGTCCTGCCCATGCTCCGCTCGGCCATCGCCCGCGACGGCCGGGTCGGCGTCCCCCTGCCGAAGCGCGGAACCGCCCAGCCCTTCATCGACTTCCTCAGCCAGCGGATGGCGGCGGGCGAGTTCAGGGGGTGCTTCGACCGGGTCTATACGCTGGGCGAGATCGCCGAGGCCTATCGCTACGTGATGACGGGGCAGAAGGCGGGAATTGTGGTGATCGACGTCGCTGGGCGCTAGCGGATCCCCGGCGCCGAGGTGCTCGAATCGCACCTGTAGGGGGCGCAGCGGCTCCAGGCGGGGACGGGCGGGCCGAACGGCGCGCCCGGGCCGGTGAAGGTGTCGAGGACGCCCTGCGCCGTGTCCGCCATATTGTCGCGCGTTCGAAGCTTGCTCTCGAGCCGGTCGAGCTCGCTCCACTTCGAATCGAGCGCCGAGGCGGCGGCCGACCAGTCGGAGTCGGGATCGGCGGCGTGGAGCTCGGCGACGTGCCGCTCGAGCGCCTGGAGCCGGTCCTGCTCGCGCTGCATCACGCCCGCGAGGCAATCCTCGAACGCCTCGCGTCGCTCGGCGGCGGCGCGATGCTCCCAGGCTGGAGCGCTCCAGGCGACCGGCATCGGGAGCGGGCAGCCGATCCTGAGGTCGATCCGGTGCGCCTCGATCTCGGCGAGCGCGGCGGAGAGGGGGGCGGGGTTCGGCTGGGCGGCGGCGGGCGTGGCGGCGATAAGCAGAAAGAGAACGAGAAAGTGCATGGGCGGCCTCCGGGACGGTGCCGTAACGATCAAGGGCGAGGCGGCTGAACCGGCGTTGAATGATGCGGGCGGGGCGCGGGAGAGGGGCCGGAGCGTAAACCCTGTGTCAAATAAGATGTTTCCTATCCGATCTGCTTATGTTCTAATTGCCGGATGGACGGGAATACGCATCGCATCGACTCGGCGGCCAAAGCCAAATTCCTCGACGCGCTCGGGCGGGGCGCGCGCCTCGCGGACGCCGCCGACGAGGCCGGCTTCAGCCTGACCGGCTTCTACGGCGCCCGCCGCCGCGATCCCGCCTTCGCCGGCGCCTGGGTCGAGGCGCTCGCCGGCTGCGCGGCGGAGGAGCGCCGCGCCCGGGCCTATGCCGAGCGCGGCACCGAGCGCGGCGAAGTCCGGATCGCGTCCGCCAATCGCCGCTTCTACCAGCGCCGCCGCCGCCGCAACGTCCGCTTCGACGCGGCCCGCCGCGAAATCTATCTCGCCCATTTAGCCGCGCATTGCGATTCGAAGGCGGCGGCGGAGGCGGCCGGTGTCCACCCGTCCACGGTGACCCTCCACCGCCGAACCGACCCGGCCTTCGCCGAGGCTCATCAGGCGGCGCTCGAGGAAGGCTACACCTTCCTCGAGGCCGAGGCCGTTCGCCAGCGTCTCGCTGCCCGGGACAGGCTTCGCGCCCTGATCGATGCCGCCGGCGACGTGCCGCCCGGCCCGCTCCTCGCCGAGCAGGGCGCGGAGTTCGATCGGATCATGAAGCTCCTCGCCCGCTACGATCGCAAGCCTCGCCGTCCCGAGGCCCGCTTCAAGGAAGGGGGACGACGCCAGCCCTGGACCTTCGAACGCGCGATCGTCGCGCTCGACAAGGCCCTCGACGCCTTCGCCGTCCGCCGCGGCCTTCGGCCGCCCGGGGAAGAGGAGGGGGAGGTGGATGAGAAAGGAGAGGGGGCGTAAGCGAGGGCTGCGTGGCGACATTGGCCGGGCGAGTAGGCAACAGCGCCTACCCTGACCAACGGTCCGGACTCCGGTCGGGGTTCGCGGCAAGGGCGGCCGGCGGACCGGATTGAATTAGAGGGTCACGGCCGAATCGGATAAGGGGGAGGCTCGTTCGGGCGAGGACGGGAACCGGCCGACGGCTGGAGCCGCGCCGGCAGCTCGAAGAGGGGGGTCCTGATGTCCGTCGACGATCGCAGAGGTTTGGAGCGCTATAACGACCTCTATCTGTGGATGATCATCCCGATGGCGATCATGCAGATCGGGATATTCCGCGATTATTGGGGCGACCTGACCGACAACGCCTGGGCGGTCCACATCCATTACTGGACGGCGACGCTCTGGTATCTCTTCCTGATCCTTCAACCTTATTATGCCGCGCGCCGGCAATTCGACCGGCACCGGACGAACGGGATCATCGGCTTCTTCCTTGCCGGCGGAGTGGCGCTGACCGCGCTGAGCGCGCTTCATCGCGACATCGCCAACGCGGAGAATTCGGCGCGGATGCGCGACGTCTTCGGGCCGTTCGAGCCCTGGTTCTTCTATGGGATCGCGGTGGTCGAGCTGGTCATGATGTCGGCCTTCATCCTTGCCGTGATCCAGGCGATACGCGGGCGGCGTTCGCTTCACGATCACGCCTGGTGGCTGATATCGACCGTCTTCATCATCATGATGCCGTCCCTCGGCCGCGGCCTGGGTGTGCTCTGGGGGGTCGTCTTCGTAAAGGACGATCCGGGCCAGGTGACGTACCCTCTCTATCTCACCACCGCGATCATCCTCGCTTTGCTGTTCTGGGCCGCGCGACGATACGGCCGCGTCAATCACCCCGCCACCTGGCTGGCCCTGGGAGTCAACCTCTTCAACCTGCTCTTCGAGCCGCTCGGAAGATGGGAATGGCTGCAAGGCGTGCTGACTGTGGCGATCAAGGGATAGGGCGCGAGCGGGTGAGACCGAGACAACCCTCGTCATTACGAGCGCAGCGAAGCAATCCAGCGCGGCCTCGGAGGCCCGGCGGAGCCAAAGGGGACACGTACCCTTTTCGTGAAAAAGGTACGTGTCCCCAATCCAGAATGATCCTCCTTCGAGCTTGCTCGGGGACCGGGGTATAGGCGGGTCGGCATGCCGGGGCATGCCGAGAGCCGGAGCCGGCTGCGCGGCACCCCTCGGGCGAAGCGTGGCGGAGGGACAGACGGCGCCGGCCTCATGCAAAAGCGGAATTACAACAAACTCATTTTGGATGGATCGGGCCGAACGATTGACAGTAGCGCCGATCGGGACGGAACATGAGCGAAGGTGGGCGGGAAGGACGAGATGATTTCACCGATGCCGGCATCAGCCTTGGCCTGTCTGGCGCCTCTCGGGCCCTCGGCAGCGCGGGCGCAGCGGTGCCTCTAGGTCGGAAGTCGGTGCAACGCACGTGATTCCGGATGGCGAGACGCTGTATCCGCTCGAGCTTGTTTTGCAGGGGACCCCGGTCTCGCTGCAATCCAGGAATGCCGCGCGCCGTGAAGCGTGGAAGGTCCGGGTCACGGAAGCGACACGCGACCGCCAGCGGGAAACGTACGAATTGGGTTTTCTCGACGACCGCGCCGTCGCCGTGACGATCTACTACTTCCCGAGTGCCCCGATGGATGGCGATCTCGACAACATCGTGAAGCTGATGCTCGATGGAATGAAGGGCTTCGCCTATCTGGACGATCGTGCCGTCGAGCGCGTTACCATCCAGAAATTCGAACCCGGTACCGGCTGGGAATTCGAGACCCTGACCGATCAGCTCGCCTTGGCGTTGGATACGCAAGGGCCTGTAGTGTACATTCGCGTGGACGACGACCTGAGCTGGAGGAGAGTCTGATGGGTGAACCGGCTCAGGCCGCGGCCTATGAAGCCGAGATGGAATTCCTCGAAGGCCTTCGGTCGCGCTATGAAGCGGAGGGATTCGCGTTCACGGTCGCGCCGGAGCCCTCGGCGCTGCCGGATTTCATGGTTGGCTACAGGCCCGACGCCGTAGCGAGGAAGCCTGGGCAGAACTTGGCCATTGAATTGAAGCGGCACCTATCGCCTTCGTCACAGAACCGGCTGCGCGATGTTCGGCGTCGCTTTGACGGGCATCCGGATTGGCAATTCCATGTCGTCTCCATGAGCACCGGGCCACTTCAGTCGATTACCATTCCGTCCGCCCCGCCGGAAATCATTCGCACACGGCTGAATGAGGTTCTGAAGCTAAGTGCGGAAGGTCATAATCGGGCAGCTTTTGTCATTGCGTGGTCACTTCTGGAAGCTGCGCTGCAATCGGTGGATAATGCGGATGCAAGCAAACCGCGGCTGCCGGGCACGGTAGTGCAGGCCCTTGCGATGAACGGCTTTATCTCCCCCAAGACAGAGCAGCACCTCAGAGAGTTGATTCAATTGCGGAATAGAATCGTTCATGGCGACGTGAGAGCTGAGCCGAGCGCTGAGCAGGTCGAGCTGATCGCAGAGGCTGTCGAGGATACGTTAGCCGTCGATGCTGGCTAGCCTTCATTCTTGGGCACCTGGCAAGGCTCGGAACGAATCGAACGAGGTTCCGGGCCGGGGCGCCGGCAAGGCTGCGCGCCGTATTCGCCCAGATGCCATTGGTACGGCTTAGCCGCGAGTCGGTGCCAGGCACGTGCCTGGCACGTAGCTGGCACGCGTGTTCCCTGCGCCGGACCCAGCTTTTCCCTGAGGACCATTTTCGATAAGGCGCCGCGCAATGCGTTACGTTCTCTGGGGAAGAATGCTGAACTGTTCGGCCATCGGCATTGCCTGGCGATGTTGAAGATCTAGCGCGAACGCCACGCGCAAAAGAGACGCGGGGGGCAGCAATGGACGTCGAAGCATCTTCTGTCCTCCGTTCATGCGCTCATTATGTCGCCGAACGCGCTCATGAGCACCGAATTGATACGACGATACGCGGTTGCTGGGAGATCCGATACGCATTGGGATTGATTGACGTCGGCTTCACAATCCCTCGCGACTTTGTCGTTCTTCAAACGATCGGTTTCGGCTCCTGTCATTTCGAAGGAATCGGCGCGACGGCGGACGTCGGCGCTACCATTGGACGGTCGGCTTTAGACCTCCACGAATACCCGCTCGCATATCAGATCGCGGGGTTGGACGCCGTAGCGTCGGCCTTTGACGAGCCATGTTCGTCGGTTGTCACCCTGCAGGGCTCCAATCGAGAGAAGGTCATCCAGCGCTCCAAGCTGCTTTGTGACGTCACTGTCCGCGCGCTACAGCTTGCGGACCGTCCCGCCCGAATACGCAGAGTCACCATGATCGGCGTCCTGAGCACTGTGGTGGGCCTCCTATCGCGTGACCCGCGGCTTGATGTCCGAGCTATCGATAAGAGTCCCCATGTCATTGGAAGGAACTACCACGGCGTTACAGTGGTGGACGACCGGCAGACCGCAGAAATCGTAGCTACATCTGACGTGATCTTGGTGACCGGGATGTCTATCACCGAAGGGGATTTGGATGTCATTCTCGACGTTGCCAATCGGGCAGGGACAGTTGTCATCATGTACATGCAGTCCGGAGCTAACTTGGGTGCCCCGATCCTCAGTCGCGGAGCCCATATTGTTATATCAGAGGAGTATCCGTTCTACTTCATGGGACCGGGCTCCAGCGTCATAAAGATACGCACCCGGGCTGGGGAATATTGTTATGCAATATGATATACTTATCGCTGCCGCGGCATGGGCGACCGTGATCGCGAACGTGGCCGCGGCCATTTTCATAGGCTTGCAAGTATGGAAGATGAACGAAGGAAACAAACAGGGGAGAATGCAGAATCAGCACACTCTCTGCCTTGAAATCTGGAAGAATTATAATGACGTATTCTCTGACAGGCAGTGGCTCATGGAAAACCCAGTCACAATTGATGCGTTACACGGAAAATATGAGTCTATCGACGCTATATTCAACAGTGACGAGTATAAGAAGCTTCGTAGGGTGGCCACTGTTTATGGGATGGCTGCTTCCCTTATCAAGACGGGTGCAATCGATGGCAGCGTGGTATTTAACTACATTAGCGTGCCACGTAAACTGTGGGACGACCATTGGCCGCTGGTAAAGCATATTCGAGAAAATTACTATGAACACCTTTTCGTGGGCTGGGAATTGTTGACATTTTCGGAATACAACCCTTGGCAACTGCGAAGGAGACAGGGAATCGAAGCGCCGGTCAAAACTCAGGTGGCAGCTCCTGAACCAGATGGCCCCGCAGCCACGACGACCTTGAATGACAACACGGTGCGCTGAACGGATCGGCTACATCGGCTCTAGCGCATGCCGTCCCCTTCAAAATGACGGTTGGCAAACCCGCGCCCACGCGTCTATCAGGCGCGCCAAGCCGCTCAGGGGAAGGCTCCCTTCGGCGCGGCGTGCGCGGATTTCTCCTCTCCCGCGTGTCCAGGCATGAAGCGCTGAAGGATATTATGGCGACGGTTGAGCATAGCGATCTGGCCGGGGACGACGGCGTCAGGCGGCGCGACTTCCTCAACATCGCGGCGGTGAGCGCGGCCGGGGTCGGGGCCCTGGCCACCCTCTATCCGCTGGTCAACCAGATGAACCCGTCCGCCGACGTGCTGGCGCTCGCCTCGATCGAGGTCGACCTGGCGGCGATCAAGCCCGGCCAGGCGATCAAGACGATATTCCGCAAGCAGCCCTTATTCGTGCGCCAGCTCACCCCGGCGGAGATCCACGCGGCCAATGCGGTCGACGTCTCCTCGCTTCGCGATCCGCAGACGCTGGCCGAGCGGACCAAGCCGGGCAAGCCGCAATGGCTGATCACCATGGGGGTGTGCACCCATCTCGGCTGCGTCCCCCTCGGCGCGGGCGAGGGCGAGAACAGGGGCCCGTTCGGCGGCTATTTCTGCCCCTGCCACGGCTCGATGTACGATACCGCCGCCCGGATCCGCAAAGGCCCGGCGCCCAAGAATCTCGAAGTGCCCGATTACGTCTTCAAGTCGGACACTGTTGTCACCGTCGGCGAGGTCGCGAAATGAGCTTTCCCTGGGCCGAGCAATATCAACCCAAGAACGGCCTGATGCGCTGGCTCGACCAGCGCCTGCCTTTGCCGCGCCTGGTCTACGGAGCGGTCGGCGGCGGCTATCCGGTGCCGCGCAATCTGAACCATTGGTGGAATTTCGGGGTCCTGGCGGGGATCGCGCTGACGATCCAGATCGTCACCGGCATAATCCTCGCCATGCATTACGTGCCCTATGGCGGGCAGGCCTTCCAGTCGGTCGAGCATATCATGCGCGACGTCAACCAGGGCTGGCTGCTTCGCTATTTGCACGCCAACGGGGCGAGCTTCTTCTTCATCGTCACCTACATCCACATCTTCCGAGGCCTCTATTACGGCTCCTACAAGGCGCCGCGCGAGCTGGTCTGGATGCTCGGGCTCGTCATCCTGCTGCTGATGATGGCGACGGCCTTCATGGGCTACGTGCTCCCCTGGGGGCAGATGAGCTTCTGGGGCGCCAAGGTGATCACCGGCCTGTTCGGGGCGATCCCCGTCGTCGGCGAGCCGGTCCAGCAATGGCTGCTCGGCGGCTACGCGCCCGACCAGCCGACATTGAACCGCTTCTTCTCATTGCACTATCTGCTTCCGTTCGTGATCGCGGGGGTGATCATCCTCCACATCTGGGCGCTCCACATTCCGGGCTCGGGCAACCCGACCGGGGTAGACGTCAAGAGCGAGCAGGATACGGTGCCCTTCCATCCTTATTACACCGCCAAGGACGGGGTCGGGCTCGGCGTGTTCCTGATCCTGCTGGCTTTGGTCACCTTCTTCGCGCCCAATTATCTCGGCCATGCCGACAATTACATCCCGGCCAACCCGCTCTCGACTCCCGCGCATATCGTGCCCGAATGGTATTTCTGGCCCTTCTACGCGATCCTCCGCGCCTTCACCGTCGATTTCATCCTGCCCGCCAAATTGTGGGGCGTGCTTGCGATGTTCGGGGCGATCGTCCTGCTCTTCTTCCTGCCCTGGCTCGATCCCGGCCCGGTGCGCTCGGGCAATTACCGCCCGCGCTTCCGCCAGTTCTTCTGGATCCTGATCGTCGACGTGCTGATCCTCGGCTTCTGCGGCGGCCGTCCGGCGGAAGAGCCGTTCGTGATGATCAGCCAGGTCGCGACGATGTATTACTTCGCCCACTTCCTGATCATCCTCCCGATCCTCTCTTGGACCGAGCGGACGCTGCCGCTGCCGGCCTCGATCACGGAATCGGTGCTTCACGGCGAAGCGCAAGAGGCGGCGCCCGCGGACCTCTCCGGAGTCCGTCCGGCGACCGCGGCCGAATAAGGGGAAAGACTCAATATGGTTCGCCTGCTCGGCATCCTCATCGGCCTCGGCTTCGTCACCGTCGCGACCTGGTCGTTCGGCTGGGGCGTCGCCGCCTACGTCACCGACCCGCCCCAGAAGTCGATCGAGCATCGCTTCCACCTCGAGCCGCGCGACATCGCCTATTCGTTCGACGGCCCGTTCGGCAAATATGACCGGCAGCAGCTCCAGCGCGGCTTCCAGATCTACAAGGAGGTCTGCTCCTCCTGCCACAGCCTCAACTATGTCGCTTTCCGCAACCTCGATGAGCTCGGCTACAACGAGGCGGAGATCAAGGCGATCGCCGACCGGTGGCAGATCCAGGTCCCCGACGTCGATCCCAAGACCGGCGAGGCGAACAGCCGCAAGGCGCTCCCGGCCGACCATTTCCCGAGCCCGTTCCTCAACGAAACCGCCGCCCGCGCCGCCAACAACAATGCGCTCCCGCCGGACCTGTCGCTGATCACCAAGGCGCGCGAAGGCGGCCCGGCCTATGTCGCCTCGCTTCTGACCGGCTACCGCAACCCGCCCGCCAACCTGCCGGCGGAGAACCGGCCTGGGCAGGGGCTCCATTACAATCCCTATTTCGCCAATTTGAACATCGCCATGCCGCCGCCGCTCAAGTCGGACGGCCAGGTCAGCTATGCCGACGGCACCAACCCGACGGTCGACCAGATGGCGAAGGACATCTCCGCCTTCCTCGCCTGGACCGCCGAGCCGAGGCTCGAGAACCGCCGGGCAGCGGGCATGGCCGTGGTGGCCTTCCTGATCTTCGCGACCATCCTCGCCTATATGGCCTATCAGAATATCTGGCACGGCGGCGCCAGCCGCCGGGTGCGGGCGACCGGTCCGCTCGATCCGGAGAATATGGCGAAGAGGGATGCGGCGAGCGCGGAAGCGGGGATGCACACCTAAGCCGCGTCATTGCGAGGAGCGAAGCGACGCGACAACCTACCCGTCCCCAACGCTTCGGACTGGATTGCCGCGCTTCGCTCGCAATGACGGGAACTCTCGGCTTTACAGCAGGTTAACGGTTCATCGGCGGTTCACGCCGGCGGGCGGATTTTTCGCCGTCTGAAGCGCCTTGTCGGGAGAGTCGCTCATGTCCGTCCTTCGCCTCCGCACCGCCCTCATCCTCCTCGGCGCCGGGATCGCCGTCGCCGGCTGCGCCTATGATCGCGGCTATGGCTATGGCGAGCTCTCAGCCGGCTATGGGGGCTATTGCGAACCTTATTACGACGATTGCTACGGCGGCGGCTACGGCGCCTACGACCCCTGGTACGGCTGGTACGGCGATTATTATTATCCCGGCATCGGGATCTACGTCTTCGACCGCTACGGGCGCCGCTATCGCTGGAGCGACGATCATCGCCGCTATTGGGAAGGCCGCCGCCAGAACTGGAGCGGGCGCGACTGGAACGACCGGCGCTGGGAGCGCTGGGACGGCTATCGCGGCGACCATCGCGACTGGCGCCGCGACGGCGGCAACGGCGGCGACTGGCGCCGCGACCGCTCCTATCGCCAGGAATGGAACGAGAATCAGGGCAGCTTCCGCCGCCAGGGCGTCCGCGAGCAGAGCGCCGAGCCGAGGATGCGTGCCGAGACCCGTGTGCATACGGAGCGCGTCCACACCGAGGGCACGCGCTCGCGCGATGAGGGCCGGGGCGGCTGGCGCGGGCGGCGCGGCGACGATTAACGTCAGGCCGGCCGTCGCCTGATCAGCACGATCGAAATGAATCGAAGCACCGGGATCCCGTCCTGGTTGGTGACCGTCGTCCGGCTTCGAAAGGAGCCCAGCTCCGGCTTGGAGCGCGACGGCGTCTTCTCGATTATCGTGCTCGAGACGGTGAGTGTGTCGCCGGGATAGACCGGTTTCAGCCACCGCAGCTCGTCCACCCCCGGCGAGCCGAGCCCCGCCTGCTCCTCGTCGACCACATGCCGCGCGATCACCGCCATCGCCATCGCGCAGGTGTGCCAGCCGCTCGCCGCCAGACGCCCGAAATGGGTCTTGGCGGCTTCCTCGTCGGAGAGGTGGAAGGGCTGGGGATCGTATTTGCGGGCGAAGTCGAGCACCTCCTCGCGGGTAACCTCGTACGAGCCGAACACGGTCTCCCGGCCGATCTCCAGATCCTCGAAATAGATCATCATGTTCCCCGGCGAAAGGCCGGGGCCCAGCAGCGCCGGCGGAAGGAATGGATCCCGGCCTTCGCCGGAAAACTCGGGCCGCTAAAGCGCAGCCACCAGCGTGCGTGTCAATCGTGTCGCCGCCGCCACACTAAATGGTCTCGATTGTGTCGGGCTCGCAACATTAATCTTGCGTTCAACCGGTCGATGGAAAAGAACGGTTCGTCGCAGCCTTCGCTGCGGTGAGTCGAGGAAAGAGACGAGAGATGTTGACCAGTATCGACGGTGGCAAGAGCTTCCCCCACGACCCGGCGCTGCGCGGGTTCCAGGTCCTGTACCATCCGGGCGAAGTCAACCGCTGCCCGGCCTGCGGGCGCTCCCACTGGCATATCGGCCGGCTCTCCGCCGAATGCGGCTTCTGCGGCACCGCGCTGGCGCTCGCCGAGACGGCGCGCACCGGCGCCGGCCTGTTCCGTTCGGCCCACCCCGTTCGTCACGACGAGTGGGACGTCGCGGCCTGACCGTCACCCCGGCGAAAGCCGGGGCCTCGATGATCAGGGGCGCAGCGAGCGTTCTCGCCCAGGTCCCGGCTTTCGCCGGAATGGCGGCTCAGTGGCCCGCCCGGAGGCCGCGGCGAAGCAGCCAGTAATTGACCGGCCAAGCGGTGACGAAGCCGGCTGGGAGGGCGAACAGGAGGCCGCGCCAGAAGGGCCAGCTTAGCGCCGAGCCCGATCCCATCCCGCCCGTTCGCCAGTCGACCAGGTTCATTACCAGCTCCATCACCCCGATTGATACCGCCTCGCCGATCCAGATCAGCTTCAGCGCCGCCCCGAACGACAGCCCCTGGCCGCGCATCACCGGTCTGAGACCGAGCGCGAAACCGGAGACGTAGGAAAGGAGGGTGGCGAGGATCGCCGTCGGCCCGTTGCCGAAGCCGAGCTCCACTCCGATCGCCAGCCCGACCACTTCGCCGATCACACAGCCGGTGAGGCAGTGCAGGGTCGCGTGCGCCGAAGTCGAGAAAGCCGAACCGCCATGGCCGTGATGGTGGTGCGAGGCCATGCCTTCAATCCCAGCCTTCGAGCCAGGGCAGCGGGAAGTAGTGGCGATAGGGCCGGGCCTCGTCGACCGCCCGGGCGAATGAGGGTCGGGCGCGGAGGCGCCGGTAATAGGCTTCCAGCTTCGGCCGACCGGCGAACGGCTCCACCATATTGGCGTAGAAGAGGGACGGGGCGGCGGCGCAGTCGGCGAGCGTGAAGGAATCGCCGGCCGCCCACTGGCCGTCGTCCGGGAGCCAGGCCTCCACGATGTCGTAGGCGCGCGCGAGCGACGCTTTGGACTGGTCGACCCCGAACGGGTCGCTATTCCCCTCCGGCCGCAGCGCGTTGCCGACGATCCTCTGCATGGGCACCATCACATAATTATCGAAGAAGCGGTCGAGGATTCGGACCTGCAGCGCTTCGTCGCCAGCGGCGGGGACGAGCGGCGGCGGGCCGGGATGAATGCGGTCGAGATATTCGACGATCAGGCTCGATTCCGGCACGGTCAAGCCGCGAGCCTCGTCGCGAAGCACCGGGAACTTGCCGAGCGGCCACAACCGTTCGAGCGCCGCCTGCTTCTCGGCGGAATCGAGGATGACCGGCTCGAAGGGTACGTCGCGTTCGTAGAAGGCGATCAGCACCTTCTGGCAGAAGGAGGAGAAGGGGTGGAGATAGAGGCTCAGGGTCATGGCGGCTGTCTCCGACGGCAGCCCGGGCCTGTCAACGCCGTCTCGTCATTGCGAGCAAAGCGAAGCAATCCAGCACTGAGCCAGGTGAGGACGCGGTGCGGGATTGCCGCGTCGCTGCGCTCCTCGCAATGACGGGACTAGTCGTAACGCCACCGAAACTTTGCTACCACCCGGCCATCGGCCCATTTTGCCCGGGGGAGGGACCTATGGCTCGCATTCTCTATCTGCTGTTCGGAATCGCCGCCTATGCGCTGTTCTTCGCGACCTTCCTCTACCTGATCGCCTTCGTCGGAAACCTGCCTTGGGTGCCGCTGACGGTGGACCGCGGCGGCGTGGCCGGGCCGGTCGGCCTCGCCCTCCTCGTCGACGTCGCGCTGATCGCCCTGTTCGGGGTCCAGCACAGCGTCATGGCGCGGCCCGGCTTCAAGCGGGGCTGGACCCGGATCGTGCCGGCGCCGATCGAGCGCAGCCTCTACGTCGCCGCCGCGAGCCTCGCCCTCATCCTGCTCTTCCTCTTCTGGCGGCCGATCGGGGGGACGGTGTGGAGCGTCGCCAATCCCACCGGAGCGGCGATCCTGTGGGCCTTGTTCGGGCTCGGCTGGCTGATCGTCCTCGTCTCGACCTTCCTGATCAGCCATTTCGAACTGTTCGGCCTCGTCCAGGTCTGGGGCCATGCCCGGGGGGTACCGGCCTCGGAGTCGGCGTTCCGGACGCCCTTCCTCTACCGCTACGTCAGGCATCCCATCTACAGCGGCTTCTTCCTCGCCTTCTGGGCGATTCCTGCAATGTCTCTCGGCCACCTGCTGCTGGCGGCGGGAATGTCGGTCTACATGCTGATCGGGATTCGCTACGAGGAGAGGGATCTCGGCCAGTCCTTCCCGGATTACCAATCCTATCGCGAGCGGACAGGGATGCTGGTGCCGGGGCTCGGTCGTCGGCGGGCGGGCTGAGGGATCAGCCCTCGACTAGGGCGATCAGCAAGTCGAGCTGGGCCTCGCACTGGTTGCGGATCAGGACCTGGGCGATGTCCTCGAGGCCGGCTCGGACGGCCGGCATCGTCCGGAAGCGGATCACGGTCGGCGCCGCGGCGCCGCTCCACGACAGGCGGTATTCGGCGCCGTCGGCGACCGGAAGGTCGGCGGGCCAGGCGAGGGTGGGCGAGCCCGGCTGCCAGTCCAGCCGGCGGCCGGCGCCGGCGGTGCCGGCGAGGTCGAGGGTCAGCGCCTGAGTGGCGTCGGCGCGCCACAGCATCAGCTTTGACGGGTCGGCGACGCAGATGGTCGAGCTTCGGGCGATGTCGACGTGCCAGAGGCTGGGCGGGCGGAGCTCGGGAGTCCCGAGGCCCCGTACGGCGCCGATCCGGGCGCGGCGGTCGACGGTCGGGGTGGCCGAGGCGATCCGGCCGATCGCCGGCGCTCCGACGGTGAAGGTGCCGGGCCCGCGAAAGGTCCGGGTGCCCCGTCCGTCCAGGACCGTGACCTGATCGGCGGGCTTGAGGCTGATCCGGGCCGTCTCCGGCAGGCGCTTGCCGGGCGGGAAGGATTTGGCGGAGGGCCCGCTGGCGCGGACGACGAGGCTGTCGGCGGCGGCGGTGCCGGCGGCGGCGAGCAGGGTCGCGGCGAGCAGAGCGCGCGCGAGCTTATTTGGACCCCAGGACATAGTGACCTCCCGGACCTGCCTCGCGAAGGCGATACACCAAATAAGCAAGCGCTTCATCCTTCGTCTCCGCCGCGATCGCGTCGAGCTGCGCCAACGCCCCGCCGTCGCCGCCTTCGAAGGCCAGCCAGAGCGCGTTCAGGCGGCGGCGAAGCTCGGGATCCATGTGCGGCACCGGCTCCCAGACCTCGACCGGAGTCGCCCGGCCGCTCAGCACTACCCGGCCGAGCGGACGGAATATGTCGAGGCCGGTCTCGCGCTTCGCCTCGTCGCTGACGAGGAGGGCGGAATGGAGCTGCTTGTTGGCGGATTCGAGCCGGGCGGCGGTGTTCATCCCGTCGCCGAGCGCGGTATACTGGATCCGGCCCTCGCCGCCGAAATTGCCGACCACCGCCTCGCCGCGATGGAGGCCGACCCGGGTCCGGCCGATCGGCGGGATGTCGGCTCCCGCCGTGCGACGGAATGACTCGCCCGTCTCGGCCATGGCGATCGCGGCAAGGACGGCGCGATCGACATCGTCGTCGCGGGCGAGCGGCGCGCCCCAGAAGGCGACGACGGCGTCGCCGACGAACTTGTCGATGGTACCGCCGTGGCGGAGGACGATCTCGCTCAAGAGGTCGAGATAGGCGTTGAGGAGGCTGGAGAGCCGCTCCGGCGGAATGGCGTGGCTGAGCTTGGTGAAGCCCTCGAGGTCCGAGAACAGGGCGTAGATCTGCCTTTTCTCGCCGGTCAGGGTCAGCCGGTCGGGGTTCTTCAGTATCTCGGCGGCGACGTCGGCGGGGAGATATTTGCCGAGAGTCGCCTGGGCGAAGCGGCGCTGCTCGGAGCCCACCGCCCGAGCGGCGGTTCCAACCGCGGCGAAGGCCAAGGCCCAGCCGAGGCCCCAGCCGAAGGCGGGAAGGCCGAAAGTCTCGACGTTGCGGTCCTGGAGCAGGAAGGGGAGGCCGCCGAGGATCAGGGCCTGGGCGGCGAGCGCGGCGGGAAGCTTCCAGCTTCGCATCTCGAGCAGGCTTGTGAGGCCGCCGGCGGCCACCACCGAAGCGGCGGCGAGCCAGAGCAGCCAGCCGGGAAGCACGGCGGGAATCCGGCCGTCGAGAAGCTGGGCGAGCATGTGGGCGTGGACCTCGAGCCCCTTCATCGTCCTGCCGCCGAAGCGGCTCATCGGAGTCTCGAAATCGTCGAGGTCGTTGATGTCGCCGCCGATCAGAACGTAGCGGCCGGCGATCGCCTTGCGAAGCTCCTCGGGCGGCGGGCCACCGAAATCGAGCCCGACGACGTCGATCCCAAGCTCCGGGAAGACCGGCTGATCCTGGAGAGCCGGCCGGCGGAACGCGATTCCCCGGCCGTAAAGGCTGGCGGCGGACCGGGAAGGCGCCATGGCCGGAGTGAGCAGGGTCGGAAGGTCGGTGCGGCGGTCCGGCCAGCGCCGGACGACCCCGTCCGCCCCGTCCGTCTCCATTCGGATGCTGGCGGGATGTACGGCCGCGGTCCGCGCGCTGCGCAGGAACTGCCTCAGGAACTGCTCCTGCTCGTACGCGACCTGATCCTCGTTGGAGGCGATTTCGGCGTAGCCGAGGAAGGTCGGGGTCTTCATCGCCCGGAGAGTCTCGAGCAGAAGCGGATCCTCGGCCTGGGGCTGGTCGAGCAGGATATCGACCCCGATCGCCTTCGGCTTCATCGCGTCGAGCGCCTTGAGAGCGGCGGCGAGCATCTTGCGGTCGAGCGGGGAGCGCTTCTGAAGCTGGATCAGGATCTGGTCGTTATAGGTGACGAGGACGATCCTCGGGTCCTGCTGGACCCTGGGGGCGGAGCGAAGGAAGCGCATGTCGTAGAAAGCGCGCTCGGCGTCGCCGGCCAACGGCAGGGTCCAGGAGAAGCGGGCGAGCCAGAGCGCGAGCAGGACGAACAGGGCGGTGCCGAGCAAGCGCACCGGCCCGATCTGCCTCAGCGCCCGCTTGAGGCGCCCGTCCGAACCCACTTCCGCCATGTCTCCCCCGTCACCGGGATAAAGCGAAAGCCCGGCCGGGGATAGTGGAGCGACGCGGTCCCTTCATGCCCCAGCCCGCACCGCCAGCTCCCAGGCGCGGTCGGCGAGGGGCTCGAGGCTCGCGGCCATCTGGCCGGCATGGGCTGAGGAGGCGTTGCCGCGGACCAGGCGACCCTTGATGCCGTGGACGATGGCGGCGAGGCGGAACATGTTGAAGGCCATGTAGACGTCGATGTCGGGGATCCCGGAGCGGCCCGTGCGCCGGCAGTAAGCGGCGACATACTCCTCCTCGGACGGGATGTTGAGGGCGGCGAGGTCGAGGCCGGCGAGGCCGGTCGAGACCCCGGCCGGCATTCGGTAGACCATGAGGTGATAGGTAAAGTCGGCGAGCGGGTGGCCGAGCGTCGAGAGCTCCCAGTCGAGGACTGCGAGCACCCTCGGTTCGGTCGGGTGGAAGATCATGTTGTCGCAGCGGAAATCGCCGTGGATGATCCTCGTCTCGTCGTCCCCGGCGGGAAGGTTGAGCGGAAGCCACTCGACCAGCCGGTCCATCGCCGGCACCCGGCCGCCGTCGACGTCGCTCAGATATTGCTTCGACCAGCGCGCGACCTGGCGCTCGAGATAGTTTCCGGGCTTGCCGTAGTCGCCGAGGCCGGCGGCCTCCGGATCGATCAGATGGAGCTGGGCGATGGCGGCGTTCATCGCGTCGAAATAGGCCGGGCGCTGCTCGCGCGGCACCTGCGGGAAATCGGCTTCCCAGAAGACCCGGCCCTCGACCATCTCCATGACGTAGAAGGGCGTCCCGATCACGCTCTCGTCGAGGCAGAGGCCGTAGGTTCGGGCGACCGGGAAGCCCTGGGCGCCGAGCGCCGAGATGACCCGATATTCGCGGTCGACGGCATGGGCTCCGGGCAGGAGCTTGCCCGGCGGTTTGCGGCGAAGGACGTAGGCGCGCCGGGGGGTAATCAGCTTGTAGGTTGGGTTGGACTGGCCGCCGCGGAACTGCTCGACCCGGAGCGGGCCTTCATAGCCTTCGACCTCGCGCTCGAGCCAGCCCTCGAGCGCGGCGGGATCGAAACGGTGCGCCTCGCGCACGGCGATCGTGCCGCTGTTCTGGGCGCTTCGCTCCATGGCCTCCTAAGCTCCTGTTCCGCCAGCCGGAATTGATCTTCCCTCGGCGATCCTGCACAAAGCCCGTGCCGGGGGGTCCGGCGTGGGGCACCGGTGCACTAATGGCCACGAACAGGTCCGACGAGCAACTGTTTGCGAAGGCGAGCGCCTCGTGCGCCGGGCTGATCAACCGGATCGCTCTTTCCCACGAGGCGGATTCATCGCTTCGGCGCGAGCTCATCCAGGACATCATGCTAGCGATCTGGGTGGCCCTCCCGAATTATCGGGGCGAGGCTTCGATCAAGACCTTCGTCGCCTCGATCGCCCGCAAAAGGTGCATCTCGCACGTTTCCAGGCAGGCGCGCGAGCCGCGCCGGGTGGAGCTTTCGGGCGATCTCGAATCCGCTACTCCGGCGCCCGACGAAGCGGCGCTCAACAACGATCGCAAAAGGCTGCTGGTCGAATCGATCCAGCGCCTGCCGATTCCCCAGCGCGAGGCGATCGTCCTGTGCTTCGAGGGGTTCAGCTACGAGGAGACCGCCGCGATCCTCGGCATCTCCGTCAACGCGGCGATGCTCCGCTGCAAGCGCGCCAAGGCGAAGCTGACCGCGATCATGGAAGGGCGGGGCGCGCCGGGCCTAGCCGCCGCCTTTGTGGGCGAGGCGGTAGGCGTGGAGGAGGGGCTCGGTATAGCCTGAGGGCTGGTCCGCGCCTTCGAAGATGAGGGCTCGGGCGGCCCGAAAGGCGATGCTCGCTTCCGGATCGGGCGCCATCGCCCGATAATAGGGATCGCCCATATTCTGGCGGTCGACGACCGCCGCCATCCGGCGCAGCGATTGCTCGACCTGCTCGGCGGTGACGATCCCGTGAAGCAGCCAGTTGGCGACGTGCTGGCTGGAGATCCGGCAGGTGGCCCGGTCCTCCATCAGCCCGACGTCGTGTATGTCCGGCACTTTCGAGCAGCCGACGCCCTGATCGATCCAGCGCACGACATAGCCCAATATGCCCTGAACGTTGTTGTCGACCTCCTCGCGCACCGCTTCGGCCGTCCAGTCCGGCTGGGCCGCGACCGGGATGGCGAGCAGGCCGTGGAGCGGCGCCGGGCGGCGCCCGGCGAGCTCGCGCTGGCGCTCGGCGACGTCGACCCGGTGATAGTGGACGGCATGAAGGGTGGCGGCGGTGGGGGAGGGGACCCAGGCGGTGGCCGCGCCGGCCTGGGGATGGGCGATCTTCTGGGCGAGCATGTCGGCCATCAGATCCGGCATCGCCCACATGCCCTTGCCGATCTGCGCGCGGCCGGCGAAGCCGCAGGCGAGCCCGACGTCGACATTGTTGTCCTCGTAGGTTCGAAGCCACTCCGAGCCCTTCATCTCCGCCTTGCGGATCACCGGCCCGAGCCGCATCGCGGTGTGGATCTCGTCGCCCGTCCGGTCGAGGAAGCCGGTGTTGATGAAGACGATCCGCTCCTTCACCTCGCGGATCACGGCGGCGAGGTTGACGCTGGTCCGCCTTTCCTCGTCCATTACACCGATCTTGAGGCTGTTCCGGGGCAAAGAGAGCAGATCCTCGGTGCGGTCGAACAGGCGATTGGCGAAGGCCGCTTCCTCGGGCCCGTGCATCTTGGGCTTGACGATGTAGACCGAGCCGGTCGCGCTGTTGGCCCGGGCGCCGTTGACGTCGTGAACGGCGGCGAGGGCGGTGATGACGGCGTCGACCAGGCCTTCCTGCGCCTCCTCGCCGTCGAGCCGGATCATCGGGTTGGTCATGAGATGCCCGACATTGCGAACGAACATCAGCGCCCGGCCCTTGAGCGTCAGGGTGCCGCCGTCCGGGGCCTGGTAGACACGGTCCGGCGCGAGCCGGCGTTCGAGCGCCCCGCCGCCCTTCTCGAAGCGCGCGCTGAGCCCGCCCTTCATCAGCCCGAGCCAGTTGCGGTAGACCGCGACCTTCTCCTCGGCGTCCACCGCCGCCACCGAATCCTCGCAGTCCATGATCGCCGTGATCGCGCTCTCGAGCAGGATGTCGGCGACTCCGGCCTTGTCCGAGCGGCCGATCGGATGCTCGCGGTCGATGACGATCTCGGCATGGAGATCGTGATGGCGAAGGAGGATCGACTCGCCGCGCCAGCCCGCGAGCAGGCCCGGGTCCCGGAGCGTCCCGCGATCGGTGACCAGGCGGCCGTCCTCGATGCGGTAGGCGCCGACGCCGGCGTGGCTTCCGCCGGTCAGCGGCGCGATCTCGTCGAGAAAAGCCCGGCCCCAGGCGACGACCCGGGCGCCGCGCGCCTCGTCATAGCCGCCGCCCGCGGGCCGGTCGCCGAGCGCGTCGGTTCCGTAGAGGGCGTCGTAGAGGCTTCCCCAGCGGGCGTTGGCGGCGTTGAGCGCGTAGCGGGCGTTGCTGACAGGCACGACCAGCTGAGGCCCGGCGATCCTGGCGATCTCGGGATCGACCTCGCCGGTCTCGATCGTGAACGGCGCGGGCGGATCGACGAGATAGCCGATCTCGCGAAGGAACTCCTCCTCGTCCGCGGGGCTCGGAGTAATACCGTCCAAGGCGGCATTGCGCTCGTCGATCCGCGCCTGAAGATCGTCGCGCCTTCGAAGCAGCCGCCGGTTCTCGGGGGTGAGGTCGCGAAGCAAGGCGGAGAAGCCGAACCAGAAGGCGGCGGGATCGAGGCCGGTGCCGGGAAGCGCCTCCTCCTCGACGAACGCCTTGAGGCGCGAGTCCACCTCGATCCCCGAGATCAGCTCATATCCGGCCAAGGCGCGCTCCTTTTCGTCGTGGCGGCGTCCGCCTAGCCCCTGTAAAGGCGTTTAGCCATGCGCTTCCTCATCCTCCTCGCCTTCCTCCTCCTCGCGCCGGCGGGCGCGATGGCCGAGGAACCGGCGATCCTGCTTCGCCCGGACCGGGTCTTCGACGGCGTCGACATGCACAGCGGCTGGTCGGTGCTGGTCGAGGGCGAAAAGATCGCCGCCGTCGGCCCGGACGTCGCCGCTCCGGCGGGCGCGACCGTCGTCGACCTCCCCGGCGCAACGCTCCTTCCGGGCCTGATCGAGGGCCATTCCCACCTCTTCCTCCATCCTTATGACGAGACGAGCTGGGACGATCAGGTGCTGAAGGAGCCGCTCGCGCTCCGGACCGCCCGCGCGGTCAACCACGCGCGGGCGACGCTGATGGCGGGCTTCACCACCGTCCGCGACCTCGGCACGGAAGGGGCGGGCTATGCCGATGTCGGCCTCAAGCAGGCGATCGAGCAGGGCATCGTCCCGGGCCCGCGGATGCTGGTCTCGACCCGGGCCATCGTCGCCACCGGCGCCTACGGGCCGAAGAACGGCGAGCCCGAATTCGCGGCGCGCGGGGCGGAGGAGGCGGACGGTCCCGGCCTGGCCGCGGCCGTCCGCCGGCAGATCGGCGCGGGCGCCGACTGGGTGAAGCTCTACGGCGACTATCGCTGGCGGCCGGGCGAGCCGAGCCGGCCGACCTTCACCCTTGAGGAGATGCGGCTCGCGGTCGAAGTGGCGCATTCGGCGGGGCGCAAGGTCGCCGTCCATGCGGGAACGCCGGAGGGGATGCGGCGAGCGATCGAGGCCGGGGTCGACACGATCGAGCATGGCGACGGCGGCACTTTGGAGCTCTTCCGGTTGA
Source organism: Allosphingosinicella sp. (assembly GCA_045811485.1). Lineage (GTDB taxonomy): Bacteria > Pseudomonadota > Alphaproteobacteria > Sphingomonadales > Sphingomonadaceae > Allosphingosinicella. The sequence goes on along the minus strand of JBJMTX010000017.1, from coordinate 56,666 downwards.
TGAAGGCGCGCGGGATCGCCTTGTGCTCGACGTTGGCGGCGACCGACGCCATCGCCCGCTATCGCGGCTGGAACGGCCAGGCTCCGGAGCCGCCGGCGGTGAAGGACAAGCGCGCCGCCTTCGCGGCCGCGCTGGCCTCGGGCGTGACGATCTGCATGGGCGGCGACGTCGGAGTCTTCGCCCATGGCGACAATGCGCGCGAGATGGTGCTGATGGCCCAGTGGGGAATGAAGCCCCAGGCCGTGCTCGCGGCGGCGACCTCGGTCAACGCGCGGGTGTTCGGGCTCGACGACCGGCTCGGCGCGATCAGGCCCGGGCTTCTTGCCGACCTGGTGGCCGTCGAAGGCGATCCGGCCGCCGACATGGCTTCGCTCCGCCGGGTGCGGATGGTGATGAAAAACGGAAGAATCGTTCGTTCGCCCTGAATGGAACTTCCGCCCCGACTGTTGCGTCTTGCGCACAACCTCGGGTGAAACGACTCGAAAGGAGGGGGGATTCACCATTTCCGGCGATTTCGAGGGGCTCGCCCTGACGAATCAGCTTGCAAGCCAGAGTCGCATCTCCGAAACTGAGGGCACCAGCGGATTGCGGCTGCCGAAGACAGAGTGCAGGACCAACCTGTTTTATTGGCAATGCCTATGCGGACCGACAAAGAGATCAAGAGCTAAACGGGAGGAATAAATGACGAAACTGACGAGGATCCAGCTTTTCGCCGCGACGGCGCTTTCGGCGGCGGCTTTCTATGCCGTCCCGGCTTCGGCCGACGCGACTCCGGACTGCAATAACGGCGCGGGCTCGCTGAGCACGGAGTGCGGCACCAACTCGGTCGCCACCGGCAATTTCGGCACCGCCGTCGGCCAGCTCGCCACCGCCACCGGCGAGGAGAGCACCGCGGTCGGCACCGATTCGCTCGCTTCCGGTACCCGCAGCACTGCGGTCGGAGTCGTTTCCAGCGCCATCGCGACCGATGCCACGGCAATTGGTGACCGTTCCGGCGCCAGCGCCAACGCGGCGACGGCCGTCGGTGCAGGCACCGAGGCTACGGGCATCTATTCGACCTCGGTCGGAACCGGCAACGCGCTGAGCGGCGCCTCATCGCGCATAAGCAGCGCCGCGGGCGGCTTCAGCACCGCGGTCGGCAACGGCAACCAGACCGCCGCGGGCGCCACCGGCAGCACCGCCCTCGGCGACATGAACACGATCGGCGCGGCCGGCTCGTTCAGCACCGCCGTCGGTGCCTTCAACACCGTCAACGCGGCCAGCGGCATCGCGATCGGCAACGGCTCGACCGTGGCGCTCGGCGCCAGCAACGCAACGGCCATCGGCACCGCGGCCTTGGCCACGGGTGCCAATTCGATCGCGCTCGGAACCGTCGCGCTCGGCAGCGCCGCCGACGCGGTCGCGATCGGCGACGGCGCGCGCGCCAGCCAGGCGTTCAACGTCGCCTTGGGCAGCCTCTCCGATGCCACCGGCATCGAATCGGTCGCGGTCGGCGGCGATTCGGAAGCCTCGGGCGCCCAGTCGACCGCGGTCGGCACCGTCGCTACGGCCAACTCCGCTCTCTCAAGCGCCTTCGGCAACCGCTCCAGCGCGTCCGCGGCCGCCGCCACGGCGATCGGCGCGCTTTCTCAGGCGACCGCCGCCGAAGCGACCGCGGTCGGCGCGGACTCCCGGGCCAACGGGATCAACTCGACCGCGATCGGAACGGTCGCGACCGCTTCGGGCCTGCGCTCGACGGCGGTCGGCGACCGTTCCTCGGCCACCAACGAGGAAGGCGTTGCGCTCGGCACCACGGCGACCGCGACGGGCTTCCACGGCACCGCGATCGGCGGTCAGGCCCTGGCTTCCGGCGTCGGCGCCCAGGCCTTCGGCTGGCAGTCCACCGCGTCGGGCGACCGCTCGGTGGCCGTCGGCCGTCAGGCGGTGGCGAGCGCCGCCAACACGACCGCGCTCGGCGACAATGCCCGCGCGACCGCGGCGAATGCGACCGCGCTCGGCAACGGCGCCACCGCCGCTTTCGCCAACTCGACGGCGATCGGAAACGGCGCCACCACCACCGCGGCCAACCAGGTCACGGTCGGCGGCGCCGGGACGAGCGTTCGCTTCGGCGGCTACACCACGGCCGGCGTTCTGGTGAACGACGCCAACGGCAACATCACCAGCAACACCACCCTGCTCGGCAACGTCGCGACGCTGCAGACGCAGGTGGCCTCCAACACCGCCGGAATCGCGGCCAACACCGCCGCGATCGGGACTCTCAACACCAACGTCACGAACCTGTTCAACCTCTCCGAGGTGAACCGGCGCGACATCCGCAAGGCGAATGAGGGCGTCGCCATGGCGCTGGCCATGGATACGCCGCAGCTTCCGTCGGGGACGTCGATCGGGGTCTCGGGCGGTATCGGCTACTACCAGAACCGCCTCGCGGGCACCGCCTCCATGGCCGCCCGGATCGGCACCAACGCCGCCTTCTCGGCCGGCGTCGGTCTCGGCTTCGACAGCGGCGAGGTCGGCGCGCGCGCCGGCTTCTCGGCGGCGTGGTAAGCAGGTTCGATCAGGGCCTTTCGGACGGGCCGGGGCGTTTCGCCCCGGCCCGTTTGCTGTTGGCGGCGCTTCTGCTCGCCGGAAGCGCCGTGCCGGCCGCCGCGCCCGCCCAGGCGCCGGCCCCCAGCGCGATCCCCGACGAGACCGGCATTGCGCGGCTGGTCTGGAGCACGATGGCGGCGCTCGATCATGCCAACAAGACCGGCAATTACACCGTGCTTCGAGGCCTCGGTTCGCCCGGTTTCCAGGCCTCCAACAGCGCCGTCGATCTCTCCGGAATCTTCGTCCCGCTTCGCCAGGAGCGAGTCGACCTGAGCGCCACCTTGTCGATCGAGCCGAGCTACGAATTCCCTCCGGCCCTCGAACAGGGGATGCTTCGAATCCGCGGCGCCTTCCGCACTCGCCCGAAGGCGGTCCAGTTCGATCTTCTCTATCAGTGGAACCAGGGCTGGATGCTTCAGGGCATCGCCGTCCGGACCGTGCCTTTCTCCACCCTGCCCCGGGCGCGCTGATATCCTCAGCTGTCGCGGATCAGCGTCCGGGCATGGGCCTCCAGTGCCTCGCCTTCCGAATCGATGATCTCGAACCCCCAGCGGCGGCGCGCCTCGAACACCGGGACGGTTCGCGCAAGATCGGCGCAGGCGAGCAGATGGGAGCGCTTGAGCCCCATCAAAGGCACGTAGGCGCCGCGATAGGTATTGGCGACGAGCGCTTCCACCGCCGCCGCGCCCTGGAGGCGGGTCACCGATTGCGCGTCGTCCGCTTTCTCGAGCAGGTAGAGATGGCTGAGCGGGACCGCGGTCTGCAGCCTCTCGCGCCGGGTCGGCACCGTGAACTTGTCCTTGTTGTCGAAGGCGCGCTCGAACCCCGAGGCGTCGCGGCCGCTGGCTTCCAGGGCTTCGCGCCACAGCCTCAGCCGGGGGATGCCGGGATGGGCGAGCGGGCGCCCGTCCGGCCCCGCGGTGACGACGCAGACGTCGTCGGCGAGGACGTCGAAGCCGCGATCGTGGAACCATGCGGCGAGAGTCGACTTGCCGGCGCCGGGATGGCCCATGAAGCCGATCGCCCGGCCGTCGACGACGACGGCATTGGCGTGAAGCGGGAGAAGGCTGCGCTGATGGAGGATTGCGGCGAAGGCCGAGCCGAGCAGGAACAGGCGCAGGTTGCGGTCCAGCACGCCCTCATCCGGCTCGACGATCATCTCGCGGCCCGAGCGGATGAGGAAGCGGCCGACCCGGCCGATCACCAGCAGCGCATCGTCGCCGTTTATGTGGAGGCCGGGCGCGGCGCCTGGCTGGGCGTCGATCCTGCCGAGCCGGATACGGACGTCGGCCTCGCCCTGCTCGGGAATTTCCGGAAGCTCGGGAAGCGGGATCTGGGACAGCACGGCAAGGCCGAACAGGCCGTAGAGATGGGGATATTCAGCCAAGGCCGCCGCTCCTCGCCATGGTGACGAACTGCGCCGCGGCGAGGGCGCGAAGAAGGTTCATGCGATAGAGATAGATGGTCGGGCGCTCCTCCCATCCCGAAGTGGGCCAGCGGCGTGCGGCGGCCTCCACCGCCTCGAGGTCGACGATCGAGGCGGCTCGGCCGGCCGCGGCCTGGGACCGCGCGAAATCGAGCACCTCCTCACCCCTTATCCGCTCGTACCAGTCGGCCATCTGGTAGCCGCGCAGCCGTTGGTCGAGCACCGCCTCGGGCACCCGGCCGGCGAGGGCTCGGCGAAGGGCGGGGCGGCGCTCGCCCTCGCTCAGAAGCGCCTCGGGCGGGAGCGAGAAGCAGAATTCGACCAGCCTTCGATCGTTGGTCGGATCGCGCTCCTCCACGCCCCATTCGGCGAGGCTGCGCTTGCGGAAGTTGCCGGGATCGACGGTTCGGAGCATCGCCCAGCGGCGGGCGGCGGAATCGCGCGCGGGGCGGGACTCCCAACCCGACGCGGCGAGCCGGCGCCGCATCGCCTCGCGCCAGGGGGCGGCGACGAAGCGCGGGGTCTCGACGGACCGGCCGCGGAGCCGGGCGTAAAGCGCTTCCGGCAGCCAGGGGCCGAGCGAGGCATTGAGGACCTGCCGCCAGGCGAAGTCGCCGCCGCCGGTCAGGGCGCGCGCCTCGCGCCACCAGCGGGCGGGCTCGCGAAGACGGACGAGGTCCGCGAGCGTATCGACTCCGAGGCCCGCGCTGAGCGTGAAATTGCCCGCCTCGCCGGTCAGCATGACCCTGGCTCCGGCGTGGGCGGCTTCGGCGTTTAGGGCGTTCCACCATATGTTATTGCAGACATGGCCGACGGGCTGGCCGGAGAGTCGGTGGCTGGGCTCGAGCAGGGCGAGCGCCGAGCCGCCGGCGGGGCGGACGACCCGGTGGTCGATATTGGGGTGGAGCGCGGCCGTCGCTGCGGCGAGCGGCGCCTCGTCGGCGATGCGCCCGGCGACCACCGGTCCGGAAAAGCCCGCGCTCGGCGCCGAGGTCAAGGCCAGCAGTCGCTCGCCCGAGGCGCCGAGGCCGATCGCCGCCGAGGTGGCGACGGCGCTGCTGTCGAGGCCCGAGCTCAGCTGGGCGGCCACTCCGCCCTCGGCGCGGCGAAGCCTTCGGCGGACCGCGTCATCGATCTGCTCGCGCAGCGCCTCGCCATAATCCGCCCCGCGCGGAAGGCGCAAAGTCGGGCGCCGGGGCTGCCAGTAACGCTCGACGCTGACCCCGCCGCGGTCGGCGACGAGGCTGTGGCCCGGCTCGATCAGGCTCACGCCGGCGAAGAAGCTTCGAGTCCCGTTCGGCGGCAGATCGGCGACGAAGCGGGCGAACCTTTCCTCGTCGACTTCGGGCGCTCCGCCGGGAAGGGCCGCGAGCGGGGCGGGCAGGCTGGCGAAGGCGAACCAGCCGTCGCCGCTTCGATAGTGGAGCGGACGCTCGCCGGCCGTGTCGCGGGCCAGCCACAGGCTCGCCTCAGCTCCGTCCCACAAAGCGAAGGCGAAGTCGCCGAGCAGCCGGCCGAGCGCGGAACGGCCCCAGGCGAGGCAGGCGCGAAGGAGGATATCGGCGTCGCTGAGGCGCGCGGCGGCGGCGCCGAGGCCGAGGTCGGCGCTAAGCTCGCCCCGATTGTCGAGGCGAAGATCGGCGACGAGGAGGAAGCGGCCGTCCTCGCTCAGAAGCGGCTGGCGATCGAACCGGTCCTCGTCGAGCATCCGGTAGAGACAGCGTCCAGCGGCGTAATCGGCACTTGCGCGCCGGTCGCAGGCGTGCGGGCCGTAGACGGACTGCGCCTCGAGCAGGCGCGCGCAAAAGGCCTCGCCGCGAGCCGGATCGCCGCGGCTCCATGTTCCTGCGATGGCGGACAAGGATTCAGGCCCGCGGACCGGAGACGAACGAAAAGGACGCCCGCCTGAAGACGGACGCCCCTCGCTCCGGTCTGCGAATCGCGCGCTTAGGAGCGCGCGTTGCCGACGGGACCGCCGTCGTTGATGCCGCTGCCGTTCGCTTCGGCCGAGCCGGCGTCGAGCTTGCGGACAACCGGGCGAACCCACTCGGCCGACTTCATTTCATTATGCTTAGACAAGAGACCAGCTCCCTGCTTATCGTTGAATTCCGGGATGGTTTACAAGGCCATTCGACGGAATCCAACCCATTAAATCGCTAAAGAAAATTAGTGGGGAGCAGTGTTGTTCCCTTGCATCGTCTGAAAGCTGGAAGCGCCTGCCGCAATCGAACCTTTCCATGAAAAAAGCGGGGGTTCGGCCTGTACCGTTCGCACTCCAGGCCCCCGCCGCCCGGCGCCCGCTCGCGCTCATTGTCGGTTCGCGCCGGGCTGCGCAGTCGCGCCGCTGAACGTCAAGGGTTCTTTCAAACCCGGCAAGCTCCCTTTTTTTGCCACGGATCGTCACCCGTTCATCGGGATGAAAACTGAATTTTTAAACATCTCGGAAGATTGCCGTCCCGGCGCGGCCCGCGTAATAATACTTATATAGACAACTCCGATTAAATTAATGGAGCGGCCGCCGATTACCTGATCAATCGGTCTTATTATCATCCGCTGAACGCAGTACCGAAGTTTGTGCATGGTTACTCACCACGCGCTGGTTATCTATTGGAAGTCGAGAGGAAGACGGCAATGTTCAATCAGCCCGGCAGACGGCGACTCGGCATCTTTTCACCGCCCAACTGCAACCGAACTCCCGACACTTAGCGCTTCGGTTCTTTCTCTCTGAGCGGCGCAGCGGCACCGCCAGCGTGACGACCGCAGCGGCCGCAGGTCCCGTCCGACCCCCGACAGCCTTCCGGCTGGAGACGGGCCGAGCGCATCCGGCTGGGCACCGGCAACCCCCGCAGCTCGAATGCTGCATTGCGAATGAAAGGAACGGAACGTGGATATCCAGCTCAACTTCGTCAACAAGTCCAACGACCAGAACAACTCGCAGATCGTCATCTTCCAGAAGAACGTGGCGGCCGGCTATAACGAGCTCCACGTCGCCTGGCAGGTGATCCAGAATTGCGGCATCGGCGACAATCATCCCTTCACCTACCCGCAGACGATGCAGGTGTCAGCGAGCGACAGCTGGGGAAATTTCACACCACGGCTGGACGCGCAGCCGGGGCAGCAATTCGCCGTCAACTATACCGGGTCGGGCGACACGCTCGGTCTCAACGGTGCCGCCACCTATCCCACCGAAGTGCAGGTGGTGAATTTGCTGTCGCAGGGCGCAGTCAGCGCCAACATCTACAAGAGCGGCTCCCTGCTCTCGACCAAGACGTCGGTCGCGCCTCAGCAAATGGCCAGCTTCGAGTTCAAGCCGACCATCTGGATCGGCGCCGCCTCGCAGATCGTCCAGGGCACGGTCATTAATTCGGCGATCGTCGATCAGATCAACACCGAGCTGTCGCTGCTCGGAATCGCCAGCGCCGACATCGTCATGACCGGAGGCGGCCCCGGCCAGAACTCCATGCCGTTCAACTTCACCCTGCAGAACGTCATCAATGCCTGACCGGCCGGGCATCTGTTCCGCAGCGCGCGGAGCAGATGCCCACCGTGCCCCCAACGCATCGGACGAGCACAATGAGCTCCATCGTCGAACAGACATGGCCGCTTCCCGAAGTTGAGACCGTCTTCAACCTCCACTTCAGGCTCGATCTCGAGCCGGGTACGGGCGAACTCTGGGTCGACGTCGAATGCGTCCGGGAGGCGCCCGAGACCCGACGGGTGTGGCTAAGCGCCCTCCGGCCGACGCCGATCTCGCTGACCTTCTGCTCCGGCGACACCACCCTCAACGGCGAGATGAAGGTGACTCGCCACGACCGCCAATCGCCGTCCGTCAGCGTCTCCGCCACGCTGCATTACGATTCGCCGGGCCCGCAATCCGCGCAATATTTCCAGGGCTATGTCCTCTACGAGGCCGCGCCCCGGCCGTGCCCGCCTTGCCCGCCTTGCCCGCCTTGCCCGCCTTGCCCGCCTTGCCCGAACCCACCGCCCTGGGTTCCGGACGATGATGGCGACCCGCCGGACGACCCCGGGCCGATCGTGACCGCCCAGCCCGACGAGCTCTTTCCCTATCTCTATATCCGGAAGTGGCCGAAGATCGCGGCCGAGGACCTCGAATACAGCTTTTTCGGCTATGCACCCTCCAGCCCGCCGTCGAGCAGCTTCTATGCCGATCTCGCCGCGGCGGTGCCACAGGGCCGGGCGGCGATGGAAAGCCTGGCCGTCGCCTTCATCGACGGCGCGGCGCCCTATGCCGGCCGGTTCATCGCGAGCCGCGCAGGCCTTGCCTGGCCGATTTCGGCCTTCGCGGAGATCGCCCTCGATCTGTGTTCGATGGAGCCTTGGGGCGACGTGTGGATCGAGGAGCTTCGCGACGAGGTCGCGCGACTGCTCAACGACGGCGGCAAGACCGGATCCTACCTGCGCGATCCCCAATATCTGGCGGCGCTCGACGATGTCTGGCAGAGCTATTTCGCGCTCGTCGTCACGCTCGGCTATGACGAGGCGCTGCTCGGCGATTTCGCGCTGACCTTGTGGCTCGCCAATGCGATCGAGATGGCGCTGATCGTCGGCCCCGAAGGCGCCCTCTACCCTATGACGCTGACCGCCGAGCAGAGCGCCGCGCTGGCGGGAGCCTCGGTGCTTCTGGCCGCGCCCGTCTTCCCTCTGCCCCCTGCTTTTCCACTCGTCCAGCCCTCGGGCGGATGGGTGGAGCCCTGTGCGGTGGGCGACCTGCAGATGGTCCGCCGGCGGCTGCTGCGCTATTCCGCCGGCGAGATCGCGCGCATCGAGAACGTCATGCGCGGCGAGCGCAAGGAAGTGTCGAGCCGGCAGGGGCGGCAGCGCCTCGACGTCCAGGAGAGGAGCAGCGGCGAGCTGCAGTCGCTCGAGAGCGACGACGGCGACGAGCGGGTTTCGATGCTCGAGGAGGTCAGCCGGACGGTCGCGGGCAAGACGCTCACCGATTCCTACAGCGACTTCACTACCAGCTACGGGCCGCCCACCCAGGCAACGCTCAACGGCAAACGCATCCGCACCACCCAGGCCGGAGACTCCGGCGGCGACGACGTGACCCGCTTCGCGCGCAACATCCTCGGCAAGACCGTCAACCGGATCTCGCGCAGGGTGGAATCCCTGCGCGCCAGCAGCACGCTGTCGGACGTCGAGGATTCGGTGGTCAGCGTCATCGACAACATTGCGGGTGGCGGCAACATTTCCGCCGTCTATCGCTGGGTGAACAAGGTCTACGAGGCCTGTGTCGTGAATTACGGCAACCGGCTGATGATGGAGTTCGTCGTGCCGCGGCCCGCCGCCGGCTATCTGGCCCGCCATTGCCACGAGCCTGAGCGGCGCGACGCCACCGCCGCGATGTCGCCGGCGCAGATGGGATATCGTTCCTTCAGGGATGTTACGCCTGGGAATTACGCCGAGTTCTGCGCCGCCTACTCCGTCACCGATATTTCGCCGCCGCCCGACGATCGGATCGTGGCCGCGGCGCTGCGGGCCGGCGACGAGACCCAGATCGCCATCCCCCCCGGCTATTTAGCCAGCATGGCCTATGCCGGTTTCGTGTCGGCCTCCGGAGCGGCTCCGGCCATCCTGGTGGGTTCGGTCGCGGTCGCCGCCAACGGCGCCGGCACGCCGCTGGCCGCAATCAGCGAGACGACGGCGGTTCCGGTCTCGGTCGCGGACATGCCGGCTCCCGCGTCGCCGCCCATTCCCCCCGATGCGCTGGTCAACGTCACGATCGCTTGCCGACCGACTCCGCGGAGCCTCGAGGAATGGCAGATCCTCATCTACGGCGCCGTCGTCAAAGCCTATGAGCAACGCGTCGAGCGGCGGCTCTCCACGGTGGCGGAGGGGGCCGTGCCGATCCCGCGCCGATCGCCCCTGGCCTGCCGGGAGATCGAGCAGCACGCGATTAAACGCGAATGCGAGCGGCTGCTGCTCGAACGCACCTTGCTGATGACTGGAGACGCCGCGAGCCCGCCGCTGTCGCCGCCGGCCGCGGACGTAAACGAGCCTCGTTACCGGCAATTCGTCGAGACGAGTCTCGAATGGCAGGAAATGACCTATCATTTCCACGAGGGTTCCGATCGCTATCCGAGCGATGGCGGCCAGGACGACGACCCGCTGTTCAACCGTTTCCTCGACGCCGATCGGGCGCGGGTCCTCGTACCGGTAAGGCCCGAAGACTCGGTCGCCTTCCTCTATTTCTTCGCGTGCGGAATGATCTGGGGCGGGCCGGAGCGGACGATCGCCGTCAACCCCGGCGACGTCGACGTCGTCGACGACCTCAAGCGTGCCGGCCGGCGTTGCGACCCCGAACGCAGGGTCGGGCGACCGTGGGAAATCGTGGTCCCGACCGCCATGCAGATCCTCGACGGATGCGACCGTGCCGCCGGCGGAGAACATCTCGACCTTCCGATCGCAGGAGAGCGGACATGAGCGACGATTTTCCCCGGGGGTTCGTCCCTCCTCTTTTCGGCGATGCGCCGGTCGGATCGGTCGTCGCCTTCGCGGGCAAATTGGGACCGCCCGACGCCTTGACCTCGCCCCCCCAGCCGGCTTCTTCGCCGCCGACGCCGGCGGCCGGCACGACCTGGCCGATCGAAGCCACCGGCTGGATGGCCTGCGACGGACGGATGCTCCTGGTCGCCGCCTATCCCGAGCTTTTTCAGGCGCTCGGCTATCTCTATGGCGGCAGCGACCTTTCGTTCGCCGTGCCGAATTATGGCGGCTACTTCATGCGCGGCATGGGCGGGGTCGCGGCGGTCGATCCCGAGCCCGCCACGAGGACGGCCGCGCCGGGCGGCGAGCAGGCCGGGGTCGGCTCGACCCAGGGTTTCGCCCTGCAAACCCACGAGCACAATTATCTCGAATCCCAGGCTTCCGCCCCCGGCGAGACCGGCGAAGCGGGGGCACCGGGCCCGACGACCAAGAAGACCCAGGGCGGTCCGGTCACGGCCGACGGCGCTTCGCCCCCGGTCCAGGTGAGCCCGAAGGAGACCAGGCCGGTCAACATCTACGTCAACTACATCATCAAATTCACGGCCGGGCTGAAGCGCGCGCCCTGACGTCTTGAGAGAGGAACGGAACATGCCCTACGAGCAGATCGTCTTCATCGGCTATGCGATCGATACGGCGCCCAAGGAGGAGCCCGGGGACAAGAAAGTCTATCTGGGGCTGCCGAATCCCGCGGACGATATCAAGGCGCGTTGCCAACTGCTTCGGATCGCGCTGCAAAAGGCGCGAGACATGATTGCGCCGCCCTCTCCGCCCGCCAAGACGCTCTACGTCTTCATGGTGCCCGAATTCTTTTTCCGTGGCGACACAGGCGCCTATACGATGGCCGGCGTTCAGTTCGCGATCAAGAAGCTGCAGGAGATCGCCGCGGACGAGCAATGGACCGACTGGGTGTTCGCCTTCGGCACGATCGTCGGCCGGTGGGACAATCTCAAGCTCAACCCACCCACCCAGATCTGCAATTTCGCGCTCGTCCAGCAGGGAGGCACCGCGGCGCAAGGGCCGGAAGGCGCCCGGGCGATCATGAAGGAGCTTAAGTCGGGCATCGATTTCATCGCCGCCGAAGAAAGCGCGGGCGGGAAAGGGCTGTTCTTTGGATCGGTCGCCTACCCTAAAGCCGACGCGACGGGCTCGGGGCGGGAAGCGCAGCAGGCCAATTATGATGGCGCCGGCATCTTCCAGCTGAACGGTATAACCTGGGCCCTCGACATCTGCCTCGATCACCTCACCGGAAGGCTGCCGCGATCGCCGCAGATCCAGGGCGAGGACGAAGTGCAGTTGCAGCTCGTTCCGTCCTGCGGCGCGAGCATCGTCGAGCGGGGCGTCATCGCCCAGACCGGCGGCTACGCCTTCAATGTCGACGGAGGGAGCGGCTGGCCGAGCGCCAGCCTGGTCGAGGTCGCCAGCCCGCTGCTGAAGATACCGCGCGCGGCGGCGAACCCGGTCGGTGTCGCCGTAGTGCCTTCGGCGGGGTCGCCGCCGGGGGTCGCGGTCGACCGTCTCTACGCGAACGGCTCCGGTCGGATCTGGGTTTACGACCCGGTGCCGATGCCGCCGGCGAGGAAGGTGACGGGAACGACCCTGCCTCCCTTTGAATGGGACGCAACCCCCAATTGGACCTTCAGCTTCTACCTGACCTTTGGCGAGGATGGGCAGCTGACCTCGGCGATGGTCAACATCCACAGCAGGGACAGTCGCTTCAACTTCGGCGGGAAGAAATATGACCTGCCGTTGGCGAAGGACGGCCTGCCGCTGAGCCTGTTTGTCACCCCGGAAGGCTGGGAGAGCGATCCTATCCAGCGGACCGCGAAGGTCGAGATGTGGTGGACGCCAGGTGGGGAGGGCTACGACAATGCCATTTGGGCCAATATCGGAGTGCCGCGATTTAAATTCTACGGGTGTGCCATGCAGTTTATGAATTCGATGGGTGATCCGAAAGAAGTCGAGCTTTGCTGGCTGCCCGAGAAATCCCGTAAGCCCAGATAAGCACGCCGGGCGTCGCCGCCGGCGGGCGGCGGCGCCTGCGTAGGAGAGTCGATGAGCACCGATATTCGCGTTTCGGCGATCATGCCGACCGCCGACCGGCGCCGCTTCGTGCCCGGCGCGATCGCCGCCTTCCTTGCGCAGGGGCGCGAGGATTCGGAGCTCGTCATCCTCGACGACGGCGACGATCCGGTCGCCGACCTCGTCCCCGCCGATCCGCGCATCCGCTACGTGCGCGAGACCGGTCGGCGGGTGCTCGGCGACAAGCGCAACCGGTTGTGCGAGCTCGCGAGGGGCGGCTTCATCCTGCACTGGGACGACGACGACTGGCACGCTCCCGACCGCATCGTCCGACAATTCGCCGCGCTCGAGGCCAGCGGCGCCGACATGTGCGGGCTCGATCGAGTCACCTTCCTCGCCGACGACGGCGCCAAGGCGTGGGACTATGTCTATGAGGGCGGCCGGCGCTGGGTGTGCGGGGGCAGCCTCGCCTATCGCCGAGCGTTCTGGGAAGACCACCGCTTCCCGGCCATAGCCTCCGGCGAGGATACCGACTGGGTTTTCAGCGCGGCCGGTGCGAGCATCCTCGTCCTGGATGCGCCGGACCTCTATGTCGGTCGGGTCCACGACGGCAATACCAGTCCGAAGGCGACCTCGCACAGCTTCTACCGCCCGCGCGACCCCGGCCCGGTCCGGATCATGGTCGAGGGCTTCGACAGCGCCGCCTCTTCGCGCGCTACCCCGGCGAAGGCGGTCGCCAACGTCTATGCCTGCCTCGTCCACGAAAGGCCCGAATGCGTGGTCGACCTGGTCCGCAACCTTCGCCACCTCGACGCGATCTCGCCGATCCTGCTCTACGATGGCAGCGCCGACGGCGATCTGCTCGACCCCAGGCTGCCGTGGCGCCGCTGGGGCGCGGAAATCGTGGCCGGGCCGTCGCCGATGCAATGGGGAACGCTTCACGGTTTCGCGCTCGACTGCCTGCGCCACCTCGAAGGCCGCGAGCACGACGTGATGACCATCGTCGATTCCGACCAGCTGATGCTCCGCGGCGGCTATGCCGAGTATTTGGCGGAGCGGGCAGGCGGCGCGATAAGGGGGCAATTGCTCTCGTGCGACCCGACGCGGCAGACCGCCGCGAGCCGCCAGGGCCCGGCCCACGCGGCCCTGGCGGAGATCGCTCTGTGGCGGCCGTGGCTCGCGCGTTTCCCGGACGGCGAGGCCAAGTTCGTCCACTGGACCTTCTGGCCCGGCACGGCGATCGGCGCCGACGTGGGCCGCGCCATCCTGCCCCTGTTCGGCGATCCCGATCTGCAGGCCATCCTCGCCGGCTCCAAGCTGTGGGCGACGGAGGAAGTGCTGTTCCCGACCTTCGCGGCCCTGCTCGGCTTCGAGGTCGTCCGAAATCCGTGCCGCACCGATTTCGTGCAATATCGCACGCCCTGGACCGACGCCGACCTCGATCGCGCGCTCGACTCGCCCGATGCCTTCTTCATCCATCCCGTACCCCGCCGGCTCGACAACGGCCTTCGCGCTCGCCTGCGCGACCGCCATGGCGGCTACCGAATCGCACCGCCCGCGCCGCCGCCGGCGGCGCCGGGCTCATCGCTGGGGACCTTGCTGGCGGCGATGCGCGAGATCGACGGCTGGCTCACCGACGAGGAGGGCGAGGCGCTGTTCGTCGCCGCGCGCGAGGTTCTCGCCGGAGCGGGCGCGGCCGGCCGAATCGTCGAGATCGGCAGCCATTGCGGCAAGGCCACCTATCTCCTCGCCGAGGCCGCTCGCGCGGCCCCGATCAAAGCGGTGGTGACCGCGATCGACCGGTTCGACGGCCTCGTCGGCAGCCGCGACAAGCCGCTCGAACGCTTCGCCGCCAGCCGCGCCCGCTTCGACCACATGGTCGCCCGGCACGGCCTCGCCGGGTGGATCGACGTCCGCACCGGCGAGGCGCCCGCGCTCCGCTGGTCGGGCACTATCGACCTTCTCATCGTTGACGGGCTTCACGATTATGCCGCCGTCGCCGCGGATTTCTGCGCCTTCGAAGCCTGGCTGGGGCCAGAGGCGAGAGTCGCCTTCCACGATTATGCCGATTATTATCCGGGGGTATGCGCCTTCGTCGACGAGCTCGTCGCAAGCGGCGGCTGGAAGATCGAAATCGCCGCCGTCAGCCTGCGTATCCTCGGTCGCGCCGAACCGGCCTCAAGCGAAGCGGCAATGGTCGCCGCCTCCGCCGCATGACGAACCTGCCGCTTATGCGGATTATTATCCCGGCGTCCGCGCCTTCGTCGGCTAGCTGATCGCGGGCGAGGGCTGGTGTGTCGAGGCCGCGGCGACCGCACTCCGCCTCCTGCGCCCCCCGACGGCGTGAACCCGCCGCCTCAAATCAGTCGGGCGAGCCTGTCGCCGTTCGAACCCGGCGGCCCGCCCAACGCGGCGAGGAATATATCCGCCATCATGTCCCGAACCGCGGGCCGCCCCATTTGCGTCGCGTCCCGAAGCAGCAGCGATTTCGAGACGGCCCACAAGGCGACCAGACCGGCGGCCATTTCCGGGACTCCGACGTGCAGTGAGGATCCGCCCACACCCGCGACCGACTCGCAAATCGCATCCGAAACAGTCCAGGCGGCTTCATATTCGATGTCATGATAACTGCGCAGAATATCGCGCTTCAGCTTGGCGGAAGCGGCCACCTGGGTTTCATAGGTCTGAGCGATGAACGCAACGACCGCGTCCGCGATCTGGGCCTCGCTCTCAAACGCCTGGCCCGCCATGAATTCAAGAAAGCGGGCATGCCAATTCACCTGCCGCCGGCGCACCATCGTTCGTATCAGATCGCCGATATTGGCAAAATAGCGGTAAGCGGATTGCTGAGTGACGCCGGCTTCGCCGGCGACCGTCTCCAAGGTCAGCCGATCGAGATGGCTTTCCCGAAAAACCATTTCGCTGACGGCGTCCAAGAGACGGTCGACTGTTTCCTTGGCGCGCGGCTGTTGGGGAGCGACGCGGAGGCGACTTGATATCTGCCGGTCCAGCTTCCTTGCCAACCGCACCGCCGAGGGCGTGCGCTGCACGTCGTTCATGGCATCCCACGGCGCGATCGATCGCGCTGGACGCGTATGCCGCGTAGTGCTCCGGTGCGGATTGGCCGCGCACACGAACCTCATCGACCAGTTGGGGAATTCCCTTGCCTGGACGACATGATCCACCAGACCGATCACATTTGGGTGGCGATCTTGGGAAACGATGGTTGCATAGAGCGCGTCGACGTCGTCGAAACGACCCTCGAGCACCTGGATGAAGTGGCTGCCGAAATAAAAAAGGCAGCCGGTAATACCAAGTTTGGCGTTTCGGATCTGCGCGTTGTTAACAATGCGCTCCAGGTCACTACCGGCTAGTTCGTCATGCACGTCGCCATAATACGCGACACAGCGAATCAAGTTGGAGCGACCTCAATCTCGATGGGGGAGTCAAAGCGAACCGACCGGGATCAAGACATCAGAAAGAAACAAATCGGTTGCCGGCAGCAACTCATCGAATCTCGACCGGGGGTAGTTTGGAATGATAATTCTTAAAAATCAAGGCCTCCCCATGTCCCCAATCACGGCGGAGTTGATCCGAAGATGGACTTCTCTTTCACTGGCCTCGAACTGTGCGGCCTTTGAGCGGGCCGGGCTGATCGCCTTGTCGATGCTGGGCCAACCCTTTCAGGACCTTTTTGTCGCGAATTCCAGGTTGCGGCAGCTTGAGATCGGGGTTCATGCAAAACTATCCCGAACGGCCGAGCGCGTCGGGGCAGATTGTCGGCTGAGCTGGTGTCCCGGAAGTTCGAGCCGCGGCAGGGGCTCATCTTGAAAGTATGAGCGGCTTGGCGTGAAAATCGACACTCATTTGGAGGCCCGAGCCGGAATCGAACCGGCGTGCAAGGATTTGCAGTCCTCTGCGTAACCACTCCGCCATCGGGCCGCCGGCGCGGAAATGCGGGGGTTGGGGGGGAAAGTCAACCGGAGGTGCGGCGGGAGATTCGTCCGGAGCGACGAGTTCTTCGCGAACGACCGCTTGCAGTCCGCCCGCCGATCATGCCAGCTCGCCCAAGCCGTTTCCGGAGAAAAGAAATGAAGTCGTTCCTGGGTTTGTACGTCGCCGGGCTCGCCTTGTCGGCGTCTGCAGCGCCGGCCGAGGCGGCCGGGATCAGCTACGATTGCGACACGGCCGCGGGGCATTTCTCCGAGCTGGTCCTGCCGTCGGCCGGCGCGCCGTTCGTCGTTTCCGGCAACGTCCAGCTCAACGCGCTCGCCGCCAGCAAGACCTACGCCCCGATCGCCCGAATCCAGATCGCGTCCTCCAGCGCGCCGGGCCAAACCCCGGATGCCTTCGCCGGATTCACCCTGACCGGCCTGCCCGCCGACGCGAAGAAGGCTCCCTCGGGAGCGGTGCAGATGCTGAGCTACAATTCCAACGGCCGGGACGACGAAATATTGCCGCTTTCGCTGATGACAAAGCCTGGCACGGTCCAGCCCTTCACCTTGTCCTATGACGGCCGTCAGGTCGAGGTGAAGCTCGGGAACGAAGCCAAGAGCTTCCCGGTGGCGACCGCCGAGCCCGTGGTCCGGATCGTGTGCTCGACGGGAGAGTTCCTGTTCACCAACCTGACGATCAAGCCGCTGTAACCCTTCGGGCGAGCGAGTCCCGGCGTAGGTCAGTCGGATCGCACGGTCGCCGTAATCCCAGTCGTCAGCGGTGGTTTGGATTGTCGGGGCTCGACGCGCGACGCTTCCAAAGGCCCCGGATAAACTGAGCCAGATTGACGAGGATCGCAACGCCGAGCAGGCGCCAAAACCAGCTGTCCGACACGCCTCCGACCATGTCGAAATGCAGCCCGGCCCAGAACAGGCCGAAGAACGCCAGCCCACCGCACCATAAATAGATCGAATTTCGTGCGTCGGCGCTCACGTTTTGTCCCAGCGAGTGGGGGCAATTGCTCGACCGAACGAACATCCGCAAGCGGCGATTCCGAAATGGCGGTTCCTGGGAAGTGCTTCGCACTGCTCCCCGCCAGGCCCTCGCCGACTCCAGACGGCCGACTTTGTCCAAACGACCTAGGCGACTCCAAGCTTCCCCCGCTCCCCATCCCTCGGCGCCGCCAGCTCCTCGGGCGTGACGAACTCCGCGAAGTCCTCCGCTTCCATGAACGGCCGGATCTCGAGCTCGCTCGGGCCGGGCATCGGGTTGGGGCAGCGCTTCGCCCAGGAAACGGCCTCGTCCATGTCCCCGACCTCCCAGATCCAGAAGCCCGCGACCAGCTCGCGGGCCGGGCCGAACGGCCCATCGACGACCGTCCGGCCGGGGCCGTCGAAGGCGATGCGCCTGGCTTCGGCGCTGGGCTTGAGGCCGGCGCCGGCGACCAGGATCCCGGCCTCGACCAGAGCCTCGTTGAACCGGCCCATTTCCTCGAACAGCTCAAGCGTATCGGGCGTCGGGGACATGCCCTTCTCGCTGTCTTCGGTGGCTTTCACGAACACCATCACCCGCATCGTTCGTCTCCCGATCGAGTCGGCCGCATCGCAACGACGAGAGGCTTTTCCAAGATCGGCCTCGCCGGGCAATTCCTTTTCGCGGAAGCGCGCCGCTGTCCGGCGGCGGACGCGGCGTGTCCGCTATCGGACGCTTCGGACCATCCTCCCGCCTGTCGCTACGCCGTTCGCTGCTGGCACGGCTCTTGCTCCTTTCGCCGCATCTCCGCTTGGCCGAGCGCGGCCTTGCCGATAAAAGCCGCTGGGACGGACAAGGTGTATTGCATCAGTAAGACAGTCGTGCGATGAGACGGGCGGAGATGACCGAGCAGAATTTCGAGCATATGCGGCGCGCGATGATCGCCAGCCAGCTGCGGACGACGGGGACCAACGATCCGCGCGTGCTCGCGGCGATGGGCGAGGTGGCGCGCGAGCGGTTCGTTCCTCGGGACCGGCTGCCGCTCGCTTATGCGGACGCTCTGGTGCCGTTGAAGCCCGGGCGCGACCTCAACAGCCCGATGGCGCTCGGCCGGCTGCTCACCGAGGCGGCGCCCAGGGCCGGCGAGCGGGCGCTCGCGGTCGGGGTCGCGACCGGCTATGCGGCGGCGGTGCTCGCCCGGCTGGTCGGCGAGGTGGTTGCGGTCGAGGAGGATGAGGCGCTCGCGGCGGCGGCCCGCGCCAATCTGGAAGGCAGCGGCGTGACCCTGATCGAAGGGCCGTCCGCCAAGGGCTGCAAGGCGCGCGCGCCCTACGATCTCATCCTGATCGACGGCGCCGTCGAGTCGGTTCCGGACGCGCTCGTCGCCCAGCTGAAGGAAAGCGGCCGGCTCGCCTCAGCCATCGTCGAAAGCGGAGTGACCCGGCTTGCCATCGGCCGCCGGGCGGGCGAAGGGTTTGGAATGGCGGCGTTCGCCGACGCCGCGGCGGCGATCCTGCCCGGCTTCGCGAAGCCTCGGGCGTTCAAGTTTTGACAGTGGAGTACAAGAGCATGCGGGGAGGGTTGATGGCCGCCGTGGGGGCGGTCGCGCTGATGACGGGAGCCGCGGCGACCGCCGCGCAGACTCTGACCGACGCGTTGGTCAAGACCTATCAGAGCAATCCGACGATCATGGCGCAGCGCGACCAGCTGCGCTCGCTCGACGAGGGCGTGGCGGTGGCGCGCGCGGCCGGCCGGCCCCAGCTGTCGGGAACGGCCGGGATCAACCGCGACCTCACCCAGACGGGCGGAGGCACCGGCCAGAACGTCAGCGCCAGCGTCAACGTCAGCTATCCCCTGTTCAACGGCGGCCGGGTGCGAAACTCGATCCGGGCCGCCGACGAGCGGGTGCTCGCGGGGCGGGCCGGCCTCAAGGCGACCGAGGGCGACGTCTTCACCGAGGCGGTCGGCGCCTATATGGACGTCATCCGCGACCGCTCGATCGTCACCTTGAACGAGAATCAGGTCAAGGTCCTCCAGACCAACCTCCAGGCGACCAAGGACCGGTTCGAGGTCGGCGACCTCACCCGGACCGACGTCGCCCAGTCCGAGGCCCGGCTCGCGCTCGCCCAGTCGAACCTCGCCACCGCCCAGGGCCGACTGACCGGAAGCGAGGAGAATTACCGCCGGCTGATCGGCGAGCTGCCCGACGAGCTGGCGCCGCCGCCGGCGCTTCCGCCGCTTCCCGCCACCGCCGACGAGGCGGTCGAGATCGCGCTCGCCAACAACAGCGACCTCGTCGCCATCGCCGCCCAGGCGCGGGCGGCGGGACGCGACGTCTCGGTCGCCCGAGCCGACCGGCTCCCCACCGTCGCGGTCCAGGGCACCGGCGACGCAATCGACTATCTCGGCACTGCCGACAAGCAATTCGGCCCCAACGCCTCCAACAACGTCATCCAGACCGGGGTCGGGGTCCAGGCGCGAATCCCGATCTACCAGGGCGGCCTCGTCGGCGCCCGGGTCCGCCAGGCGCAGGCGCTCCAGAGCCAGCTGCTCGAGCGCGGAATCGAGACCGAGCGATTGGTCGTCGCCAATACGCGGGCGGCTTTCTCGAGCTACCAGGCGGCGGTCGAGGCGATCGAATCCAACCAGATCGCGGTCAACGCCAACACCCTCGCGCTCGAGGGCACGCGCGCCGAGCAGACGGTCGGAACCCGCAACGTGCTCGACGTCCTCAACGCCGAGCAGGAGCTTCTGAACAGCCAGGTCGCCCTGGTCACCGCCCGGCGCGATGCCTATGTCGCCGGCTTCGCCCTCCTCAACGCGATGGGCAAGGCCGAGGCCGAGGATCTGAACCTCGACGGCGGCGCGCTCTACGATCCTTTGGTCCATTACAAGCGCACCCGCGGCCGCGCCTCCGACTGGAACGACGACCCGGCGCCCGCGCCGGTCTCGACCCGCACCGCGCCCGCCAATTCAATCTCCCCCGTGACACCGACCACCAAATGAGCGATAAGCCCCTCATCATGGGGGATATTAGCCAGGAACCCTCGATGGAGGAGATACTCGCCTCCATCAAAAGGGTGATCGCCGAGGACGGCCGCCAGCCGCCCGCGCGGCCGGCTCGCGGCTCGCGCCCGGCCGAGGCGCCGCGCGCTCCGCCCGCGGAGGACGACGTGCTCGAGCTCCAGGATCCGGTCGGCGAGGGCGAGGGCCTCGTCTCCGACGACGCCGCCGCCGCCAGCCGCAATGCGCTGGCCGCCTTGTCCGCGCTGAAGGAGCGCGGCGAAAGCCTCCCCGCCGACGACGCGGCGCTGGGCGCCGCGGTCCGCGAGATGCTCAAGCCGATGCTCAAGGACTGGCTCGACCGCCGCCTCCCCGACATGGTCGAGGAGCTGGTCACCCGGGAGATCGCCAGGATCACGGGAAAGCATTTCTAGGCACGGATTGCTCCGTCGCCTGCGCTTCGTCTAAGCGCCCCCCATGGCCGAGCTTCCCAAGACCTTCGACCCCGCGGAGATCGAATCCCGCTGGTACGCCCGCTGGGAAGGGGAGGGGCTGTTCCGGCCGGAGCGGCCGGAGGCGGAGCCGTTCACAATCGTCATCCCGCCGCCCAACGTCACCGGCAGCCTGCATATCGGCCATGCGCTCGACATCACCCTCCAGGACGTGCTCGTCCGCCACGCCCGGCTTCGGGGCAAGGACGCGCTCTGGGTGGTCGGCACCGACCATGCCGGGATCGCCACCCAGATGGTGGTCGAGCGCAACTTAGAGAGCCAGGGGGTCAAGCGCGCCGAGATGGGCCGCGAGGCCTTCATCGAGCATGTCTGGGAATGGAAGGCGCAGTCGGGCGGGGCGATCACCCGCCAGCTTCGCCGGCTCGGCGCCTCGTGCGACTGGGCGAACGAGCGCTTCACCATGGACCCGGGCTTCTCGGCGGCGGTGATCAAGGTGTTCGTCCAGCTCCACCGCGAGGGCCTGCTCTATCGCGACAAGAGGCTGGTCAACTGGGACCCCAGGTTCGGCACCGCCATCTCCGATCTCGAGGTGGAGACGAAGGAGGTGCAGGGCCGGTTCTGGCACCTGCGCTACCCGCTCGAGGACGGCGGCGGCTTCATCCACGTCGCCACCACCCGGCCGGAGACGATGCTCGCCGACATGGCAGTGGCGGTGCATCCCACGGACAAGCGCTATTCGAAGCTGGTCGGCAAACTGGTGCGGCTGCCGATCACCGGCCGGCTCGTTCCGATCATCCAGGACGAACATGCCGACCCGGAGCTCGGCTCGGGCGCGGTCAAGATAACCCCCGGCCACGACTTCAACGATTTCGAGGTCGGCCGGCGGGCCGGCTTCAAGGCCGTCGACATGCTCAACATGTTCGACGCTCAGGCGCGGGTCGCACAGTGCGGAAGCATTCCCGACGAGTTGATCGGCTTCGACCGCTTCGACGCGCGCAAACGGGTCGTCGAGCTCCTCGAGGAAGAAGGCGCGCTTGAGCGGGTCGAGGACCGCGTTATCCAGATCCCTTACGGCGACCGCTCAGGCGTGGTGATCGAGCCGTGGCTGACCGACCAATGGTATGTCGACGCCAGGAAACTGGCTGAACGGCCGATCGACGCCGTTCGCTCGGGCGAGATCAAGGTCGTTCCCAAGACGTGGGAGAAGACTTGGTTCAACTGGCTCGAGAACATCCAGCCCTGGTGCGTCTCTCGCCAGCTCTGGTGGGGCCACCAGATCCCCGCCTGGTACGGCCCCAAGCCGGACGAGCTAAACAGATTTGGCTTCAACGATGGTCCGATCTTCGTTGCGGAAACGGAGGCCGAGGTTAGGGCGGAGGCCGCTACGCGGTACGGCGTGGCGCCGGACGACATTCACTTCGCGCCCACTTTGAGTCAGACAAGTGCAATCTGGGTAGAGAAAAGCCTCAAGGCGAAGCAGGTCGTGCTCTGGCGCGATTCCGACGTCCTCGACACCTGGTTCTCCTCCGCTTTGTGGCCATTCGCCACATTGGGCTGGCCCGAGGAGACGCCGGAGCTGAAGCGCCATTACCCCAACGACGTCCTCATCTCCGGCTTCGACATCATCTTCTTCTGGGATGCGCGGATGGCGATGCAGGGCTTCCACTTCATGGGCGAGCGGCCGTGGAAGACGCTCTATCTGCACGGCCTGGTGCGCGACTCCAAAGGCCAGAAGATGTCGAAGTCGAAGGGGAATACGGTCGATCCCCTCGGCCTCGTCGACCGCTACGGCGCCGACGCGCTTCGCTTCACCCTGGCCGCGATGGAGAGCCAGGGCCGCGACATCAAATTGGATGAGAAGCGCGTCGAGGGCTATCGCAACTTCGCCACCAAGCTGTGGAACGCGGCCCGCTTCTGCCAGGCCAACGGAATCGGCGCTTCGCAGTCATTGGAGCCGCCGCAAGCGGAGCTTCCGGTCAACCGCTGGATCATCGGCGAGACGGTGAAGACCGTGCAGGCGCTCGACCTCAGCCTTGCCGAGTTCCGCTACGACGAGAGCGCCAACGCCATCTACCACTTCGTCTGGGACACGTTCTGCGACTGGTATCTGGAGCTGATCAAGCCGCTGCTGCTCCCCGGCGAAGGCCGGGGCCCAGAATCGGAGGCCGGAACCGGACCCCGGCCTTCGCCGGGGAGCGGGGCCGGCGAGACCCGCTCGGTCGCCGCCTGGGTGCTCGACCAGATCCTGGTCATGCTCCACCCATTCATGCCGTTCGTCACCGAGGAATTGTGGAGCGCCAACGAACGGCCTTACCCGCTGATCCTGGCGAAATGGCCGATGCCGGACGCGCGGGCGCTCGATCCGGAGGCGAGCAATGAACTCTTCAGACTAATCGAGATGATCAGTGATTTTCGAGCCGCTCGCGTGCAACTGAATGTCCCACCGGCAACAATTATTGAAGCGAGCTACCTAGAGGCGACAAACGAGGACAAACGGCTGTTTGAAAAGTATGTGAATCAAATATCTCGACTGGTCAGGCTGAGGCCCGGTACGCTGACCGCCGGAATTGGCGCAGGTGGCGGCGTCGTCATCGGTTTCGAAGCGGGTGACAATTTCGAGCAGTTCGTCGGGGATGCAACTGACAAGCTCATTTCAGTGAGGCTGATGTCCGGCGCGACAACAATGATCGGTATGTTGCGTCAAGGGTTCGCGGATGAAGCGGCTGAGCGCACCCGCCTAGAGCGCGCGCTCGCCACCGCTGAGAAAGAACGGGATTCTCTCGCCGCGCGTCTCGCCAATCCGAGCTTCGTCGAGCGGGCCAAGCCGGAGGCGGTGGAGAAGGCGCGCTCGGACCATGCGGAGAAAGCGTCCGACGCCGAGCGTTACCGGGCGGCGCTTCAGCGCTTGGGTTGAACGTCATCCCGGCGAAAGCCGGGACCCGGGAACCCGGGACCCGGGAACACCGAGGGTTACGGTGACGGACGGGCGTGTTCCTGGGTTCCGGCTTGCGCCGGAATGACGGTAAGGGAGTTAGATGGCGGACGATTCCTCACCCCAGGCTAAAGGCGCCCGCCCCGGCCAGCGCGACCTCACCCAGGGGCCGATCTCGCGCACGCTGCTCGCTTTCGCTCTGCCGACGCTCGCCTCCTCGATCCTCCAGTCGCTGAACGGATCGATCAACTCGGTGTGGGTCGGCCGCTTCCTCGGCGAGGAGGCGCTCGCGGCGACCTCCAACGCCAACATCGTCATGTTCCTCCTGATGGCCTTCGTCTTCGGCTTCGGAATGGCCTCGACCATCCTCATCGGCCAGGCCTTCGGCCGACGCGACGTCGACGGGGCGCGGCGGGTGCTGGGGACGGCGATCGGCGCCTTCCTTCTCGTCGCCACGGCCATCGCGGTGGCGGGGTGGGTCTTCTCGCCAGCTCTCCTGAGGCTGCTCAGAACGCCGGCCGGCGCGGCTCCGCTCGCGCTCGCCTATCTTCGCGTCATCTTCCTCGCCATCCCCGGCTCGCTGATGATGATCATGCTGATGATGGCGCTGAGGGGCGGCGGCGACGCCATGACGCCGCTCTGGTTCATGATCCTCGTCGTCATTCTCGACAGCGGGCTCAACCCGGTCTTCATCCTCGGCCTTGGGCCGGCGCCGGCGCTGGGGATCGCAGGCTCGGCGACGGCGACGGTGATCGCTAATTATACCGGCCTCACCGCGATGCTGGTCTATATCTACGCCCGCGACCTCCCGCTTCGCCTTCGCGGCGGCGAGCTCCGCTACCTTCTGCCGGACCGGGCGATCCTCAGGACGATCGTCTTCAAGGGGCTTCCGATGGGTCTCCAGATGATCGTCATCTCCGCCTCGGCGCTGGCGCTGATCGGACTCGTCAACCGCGAGGGCGTGGAGACCACCGCCGCCTTCGGCGTGGCGATGCAGCTCTGGACCTACCTCCAGATGCCGGCGATGGCGCTCGGCGCGGCGGTGAGCGCGATGACGGCCCAGAATATCGGCGCGGGGCGCTGGGAGCGGGTGAGCGCGATCACCCGCGCGGGCGTCATCTTCGCCCTTCTGATCACGGCGGTGCTGGTCATCCTGCTCGCGGTCGCCGACCGGCCCGCTTTGGCGCTGTTCCTCGGCGGCCACAGCCCGGCGCTTCCGATCGCCCGGCACATCCAGATCCTCGCCACCTGGAGCTTCCTGATGTTCGGCGTCACCCTCGTCCTGTTCGGAACGGTCCGGGCGAACGGAGCGGTGATCGGCCCGCTCGTCATCCTTTTCATCGGCCTCGTCCCGGTCAGGCTCGGCTTCGCTTTGGGCGGCTATGGCTGGCTCGGGGCGGACGCCCTCTGGCTGAGCTTCCCGGTCAGCTCCTTCGCCAACATGGCGCTGGCCATCGCCTTCTACCTTCACGGCGGCTGGCGGAAGAGCCGGATGCAGGCCGAGCCGCCGGGGACGGACGAATGTATCGAGGAAGCGCTCGCCGACGCCGAGCCGGGCGGACGGCTCCGCCCGTCCGGCTGAAACTCCCTTCGCTGAAGGGACCTACATAGTGTGTGACCCAGCCAAGCGCGGATCATCCGATTATGACGCTAGCTGGCCGCGCCGCAAGGCCGCTATCGGGAACGATGGCAGGCCCCTTGCGCTTGCTACCCAAAACTAACACCTATTGCGCGTATGAGAATCAACCCATGAGCATCTTCGTAGTCGTTCAACAAAACCCATCCGGGCCCAGCGGGACGCTGGCCAACGCCCTAACCGGCAGCGCAATGCCGAATTACAAGTTAGCAGACGGTGTGTGGCTGGTTTCAAGCGCGGGCACCGCCAAGGATATTAGTGAGAAGATCGGAATTGCTGAGGGGGCAAACGGCACCGGAGTAGTGACGGAAGTGGCTTCATATTTCGGCCGTGCCAACCCTGCCATCTGGTCTTGGATAAAGCAAAACTGGGAAGGCAACGCCGTTGGCTAAGGCCCCGCCCCCAAAAGCAGCCACGACGCCTGACGATTTTGCTCAGGTTGAACCGGACGAACTATTCCCCACGAACAATATCCGTTTTGTAATGTGGGAAACGGCGAAGCTCACGGAGCGCGTCGAGGGCTTGACTAAGGCTATCGATAAGCTCGGCCCATCTTTCGAGAAGGCGCTCGAAAAGCATGCGGTCGCTATGAAGGAGCGCGTCGATGAGCTTAAAACAGACCTGAGCGCGCGGGTAACTGATGTAAGAAACGACGGCACGAAAACCCACGACCAGTTGGTGAGCGTAAAAGAGAGCGTTGATAAATTTAAGGGGGCAATGAAGCTGGTGAGCGCCCTGTATGCGGGCGCGTTAGCGCTAGTTGCTGCATTTTTGGCGTGGTATTTGAAGCCTGTCCCGCTACCGCCTGCTCCGGCCACTCCAGTCATTGCTGCGCCATCTTCACAAGGCACCGCGGCCGAAATAAACGGAGCAGCATCGGCTGCTGTCGCTAAGTGATCAAGGTCAACCTCATTTCTTGAGAGGCAAGCCGGATCAGGCCTCTTGCTTCCGAGAAAGTTATGCGGCGAAACCACCTTTTGACCGGTCTGGGCTTCAATCTGGCGGCGAGCAGAGCCGGCAATATCACCGCCAGCCTTCGCTGCGGTGGCGTTCTCGTGGAGGCCCTGTGAGAATCGCGCTTCTGGGAAATCTCCTTTGAGGAAGAGGCTTGGGAGGTGAGGGTCTTGCCGAGTCCGGTATACAGACCCTCACCTCCCATCGCTTCGCGACGGGCCCTTCCTCTCCCGCGAAAGGCGGGAGAGGGGTTTTCCTGCTACAGCGTCGTGTCCGCCAGGTTCGACTTGTACGTCTTGTTGGTCTGGCGGTCGGTGATGACGATGTAGACGTAGCTGGGCGGGATCGTGCCGTCCTCGGTCGCGAACCAGATCTTGCCGAGGTCGTTCGGGCTGCTCAGCGCGCAGAAGCCGTAGAGGCGCTTGCCCCGCGAATCGAAGAAATCGACCCACGAGCGCGACGAGTTGTGATTGGTCCCGCACGGCGGCAGCGCCGGCGCGGCGGCGAACATGGCGGCGGGATACTGGTCCTTGTTGAACACGTCGTAATTGTGGCGGACCCAGTTTTTCCCGCCCGCCGAATAATATTCGAGGCTGGTCAAATAGAGGACCGGATTCGGTTGGGCCATGGCCGGTCCCGATCCCGCCGCCATCGCCAGCGCGACGGTGGCCGTACGGATTGCGAGCTTTTTGGTGAACTTCATCGAATGCCCCCTTTCATCCCGGAGTGAGCCCGAAGTCAGTATTCACATATGTTAGAATGACATTGTTCCGGAGCCGACACAAGGAAGTCGGGGAGCGGTGCTTTGCAGGCGCGCGCAGGCGCGTTACAGCCTCGCCAATGAGCCATGCCACTTTTCCTGCGCTCAGGATGCGCCGGACCCGCGCCGCCGCGTGGAGCCGGGCGCTGTTCGCCGAGACAATTCTCACTCCCTCCGACCTGATCTGGCCCTTGTTCATCGCCGAAGGGGAGGGGGTCGAGGAGCCGATCGCGAGCCTTCCGGGAGTGTCGCGCTGGTCGGTCGACCGGCTCGGCGACAAGGCGCGCGAGGCGCGCGAGCTCGGAATCCCCTGCATCGCGCTCTTCCCCAACACCCCGCGCGAGCTTCGCACCGAGGACGCGCGCGAAGCGCTCAACGCCGACAACCTCATCTGCCGCGCGGTCCGGGCGGTGAAGTCGGCGGCGCCGGAGGTGGGCGTGCTCACCGACGTCGCGCTCGATCCCTATACCGCGCACGGGCATGACGGGCTCGTCGACGAGGCGGGCTACGTGCTCAACGACGCGACCAGCGAGGTGCTCGTCGAACAGGCTTTGGTCCAGGCGGCGGCGGGGGCGGACATCGTCGCGCCGTCCGACATGATGGACGGCCGCGTCGGGGCGATCCGGACGGCGCTCGAGCGCGAAGGCCATGTCAACGTCCAGATCATGGCCTATGCCGCCAAATATGCGAGCGCCTTCTACGGGCCGTTCCGCGACGCCGTCGGCTCGCGCGGGCTTCTGAAGGGCGACAAGAAGAGCTACCAGATGGATCCGGCGAATGCCGAGGAGGCGCTTCGCGAGGTCGCGCTCGACCTCGCCGAGGGCGCGGACAGCGTCATGGTCAAGCCGGGCCTGCCCTATCTCGACATCGTGCGGCGGGTGAAGGAGCGCTTCGAAGTACCGGTCTTCGCCTACCAGGTGTCAGGCGAATATGCGATGATCGAGGCGGCCGCCGCGGCCGGGGCGGGCGAGCGGGACGCCCTCGTCCTCGAGACCCTGATGGCGTTCAGGCGCGCGGGCTGCTCGGGGATCCTCACCTATCACGCGCCGGTCGCGGCGAGGCTTCTCAACGGATGAGCGAAGCGCTCCGGGCCGAGCTCGAGCGGCTCCGGGCCGAGGCGGCGCCGCTCGAGCCGGACGCCGAGGCAAGGGCGGCGATGGCCGGGGCGGTCTTCGACCACGCCCAGGCCTTTCTCGGCGATCTCGTCGAGGGACCGGCCAATCGCCCGTGGGGCGAGGCTTTCCGGCCGCCGCCGGGCGGCGAGTTCGGCGAGACGAGCTCGGATCTCGGTGAGACCCTGGAATGGCTCGGGCGCGCCGTCGACCGGCCGGGCATCACCACCGCCTCGGGGTTCTTCACCGGCTACGTACCGGGGGGAGGGCTGTTTCATAGCGCGCTCGGCGATTTCCTCGCCGCGGCGTCGAACAAATATGCCGGCTTCGCCTCCGCCGCGCCGGGCGCGGTCCGGATGGAGAATGCGACCTGCGCCTGGATCGCCCGCACGGTCGGCTATCCGGAGGGCGCGGCGGGGACGCTCACCTCGGGCGGGAGCATGGCCAACCTCACCGCCATCGTCGCCGCGCGCGAGGCTCGGGACGAGGACGGCGGAGGCGCGGTCTATCTCAGCCGGACCGCCCATTATTGCATCGAGAAGGCGCTTCGAATCGCCGGCCGCGCGCGCGCGCCGCGGCGGCTGATCCCGACCGACGAGCACCATCGGATGCGCGCCGACGCGCTTCGCGAAGCCCTGGAGCGGGATGTCGCGGACGGGGTGCGGCCATGGCTTGTCGTCGCCTCGGCCGGCACGGTCGACACCGGCGCGGTCGATCCGCTCGCCGACATCGCGAACCTTTGTGAGGAGTTCGGCGCCTGGTTCCATGTCGACGGCGCCTATGGCGGCCTGTTCAGGCTCTGCCCTGAGGGCCGCGCGGTGCTCGGCGGCCTCGAACGCGCCGACACGATCGCCCTCGATCCCCACAAGACCCTGTTCCTCCCCTACGGCACCGGCGCCGCCATCGCCCGCGACGGCCAGGTCCTGCTCGACGCGTTCAGCGCCAGCGCCGACTATATCCGCCCGCTCGGCGAATCTGAGGTCGGGCCGTCGCCGGGCGACCTTTCGCCCGAGCTCACCCGGCATTTCCGCGCCCTGAGGCTGTGGCTTCCGCTTCGGCTCGCCGGAGTCGCCGCCTTCCGCGCCGCCCAGTCGGAGAAGATCGGGCTCGCCCGCTATTTCCATGCCCGGCTTTCGGCGATGCCGGGCTGGGAGGTCGGAGCGCCGCCCGACCTCTCGATCGTCGCCTTCCGCTATCGGCCGTCGAGCGGCGACGCGAACGACTTCAACCAGCGGCTGCTCCGCCGGCTGCAGGAAGAGGGAAGGGTGTTCCTCAGCGGGACCCGGATCGACGGCGCCGACTGGCTGCGCTGCGCCATCCTCTCCTTCCGGACCCACCTTTCCCATGTCGACGAGACGATCGACGTGCTCGCCCGCCTCGCCGCGGCGCTGGAGGGGGAATGACCGACGTCCGGGAGATGGCCGGGACACGGGAGCGGTTCGCGAGGCCGCTCTTCCTTCTCACCGTGCTCACCGGCTCGTTCCTGCTCTTCCTCACCCAGCCGATGGTCGCCCGGATGGCGCTTCCGCGGCTCGGCGGGGCGCCGGCGGTGTGGAACAGCGCGATGCTGGTCTATCAGGGCCTGCTCCTCGCCGGCTATGCCTACGCCCATTTCCTCGCCCGTTGCCGGCCGCGCCGCCAGGCCGGAATCCATCTCGCCTTGTTCGCTCTCGCCGCCCTGTGGCTTCCGATCGGCCTCACCGGAGCGACCCTTCCCGCCGACGCCGCGCCGGCGCTCTGGGCGCCCTGGTTCCTGGCGAGCTCGATCGGTCCGCTCTTCTTCATCGTCTCGGCCCAGGCGCCGTTGATGCAGCGCTGGTACGCGCTCGAAGGCAGGCGCGGCGATCCCTATCCGCTCTACGCCGCCTCGAACCTGGGAAGCTTCGCCGGCCTGCTCTCCTATCCGCTCCTCGTCGAGCCGCTTCTGACCCTCCATCAGCAGAGCCTGCTCTGGTCGGCGGGCTATGCGCTGCTCGTGCTGATGGTCGCGGCCTGCGCGCTGACCGTGCCGGCTGCCGCGGTCGAGACCCCGCCCGAGGCCCACGGCCCGGCGCCGTCGAGGCGGCGGCTGCTCCACTGGGTCGCGCTCGCCGCAATTCCGTCCGGGCTGATGCTGTCGACTACTACCCACCTCACCACCGACATCGTCGCCGTGCCGATGCTCTGGGTGCTTCCGCTGGCGCTCTACCTGCTGAGCTTCGTCATCGCCTTCGCCAGCCGGCGCGGCCCCGCCGATCTCGTCATCACCATCGCACCGCTCTTCCTTCTGATCGCCGGCGGCTTCGCGTTCAGCGGCGGATCGGACCAGCCCTTCTTCACCGCCACGCTGGGCCTGTTGCTCCTGCTGATCGTCGCCACCGCTCTCCATAGCTGCATGTACCGGCTTCGGCCCGAGGCGGGGCACCTCACCGCTTTCTACCTCGCCATGGCGGTCGGCGGGGTGCTCGGCGGAATCTTCTGCGCGATCGTCGCGCCGAGCCTGTTCGACTGGGCCTATGAGCATCCGATCCTGATCGCGCTCGGCGCCCTGCTCGTGCCTCAGACGGCCTTCGTGCCCTGGGCCGAGCGGATGCCGACCTGGCTGCGCTGGGGGCTGGTGCTCGCCGCGCTCGCTTTGTCCTGGGCGGTCAACATGCGCGCCGGCCCCTATGGGAGCGACGGGATCGCACTGCTCGGAAGCGTCTTCATCTCGCTGATCGCGCTCAATTTCATCGGCCGCCCCGCCGCCTTCGCGCTCGGGCTGGTCGCGCTGATGCTGAGCTATGGCGGCTGGACCAAGCTCCAGGAGAGCCGCGAGGGAATCCGCACGCGCTCCTATTTCGGCATCTACACGATCACCACCCGGCGAACCCCGCCGTCGCGCCAGCTCACCCACGGCACCACCCTCCACGGCGTCCAGAACCTCACTCCCGGCGCAGAGACCGAGCCGACCACCTATTACGCCCGCCGCTCGGGCGTGGGACACGCGCTCGCCTCGCTGCCTATCTTCCATGGGCCGAACGCGGCCGTCGGAGTCGTCGGGCTCGGCAGCGGAACGCTCTCCTGCTTCGCCGAGCCGGGGCAGGACTGGCGCTTCTTCGAGATCGATCCGGCGATCGTCCGAATCGCCCGCGATCCCAAGCGCTTCACCTTCCTCTCGCGCTGCGCGCCGCAGGCGCGGATCGTCCTCGGCGACGCCCGGCTCAGCCTGGCGAGGCAGAAGCCGGCGAGCCTCGACCTGCTCGCCGTCGACGGCTTCTCGTCCGACGCCATCCCGATCCACCTGCTCACCCGCGAGGCGCTGCAGGTCTATCGCCGCGCGCTGAAGCCCGACGGGCTCCTGCTCGTCCACATCTCGAACCGCTATCTCGATCTCGAGCCGGTGCTCGCGGCCGCGGCGAAGCGGGACGGATGGAATGCCGCCGCCTTCGATTACACGCCGCCGCCCGAGGACGAGGGCCGAAACCTCACCCGATCGATCTGGGTGGCGATGAGCGCCGATCCCGAGGCTCTGACGACGCTCCGAATCGCGAGCGCCGACGACGCCCATCTGTGGCGGCCGCTGCGCGGGCGCGCCGGCTTCCCCGGCTGGACCGACGATTATGCGAGCATCCTGCCCTTGCTCGAGGATTGGCATGCCTGGCTTCCAGCGACCCTGAGGGGCCGATGATCGAGACCGGGCGACTCATCCTGCGCGGCTGGCGCGAGGCGGATATCGAGCCCTTCATCCGCCACCTCAACACCGAGCCGGTGATGCGCTGGCTCGGCGGCGTGAGCGCGCCCGAGAAGCATCGCCAGGCGATCGTCGAGCGGCTGATTCCCTGGCAGGAAGAGCGCGGCTTCACCTTCTGGGTGATGGAGCGCAAGTCGGACGGCGCGCTGCTCGGCTTTTGCGGCCTCAAGATCGCCAACGACGTCGGAAGCCCGGTCGAGGGCGAGCTCGAGATTGGCTGGCGGCTTCGGGAGGATTGCTGGGGGCAGGGCTATGCAAAGGAAGCGGCGATCGCCTCGCTCGACTTCGCCTTCGGCCGGCTCGAGGCGCCGCATGTCGTCGCGCTGACGGTGGCGGAAAACGAAGGGAGCTGGGGGCTGATGGAGCGGCTCGGAATGACTCGGCGGCCGGATCTCGACTATGAGGGCCCCGACTGGGCGGCCGGGCCCGTCATCGTCTACCGGATCGAGAGGGATGAATGGCTGGCGCGCGACTGATAGGCTTCGGCGGCAAGTCCCCGCGGCTCGATCCGACCGCCTTCGCCGCGCCGGGCGCGGTTCTGATCGGCGACATCGAGCTCGGGCCGGAAGCCAGCATCTGGTACAATTGCGTGCTGAGGGGCGACGTCAACCGGATCCGCATCGGCGCGCGCTCCAACATCCAGGACGGAAGCGTCCTCCACGTCGATTCGCCGCGCCCCGGCCACGAGGCGGGCCATCCCACGCTCATCGGCGAGGACGTGCTGATCGGCCATATGGCGATGGTCCACGGCTGCATCCTCCACGATCGCGCCTTCGTCGGGCTGGGCTCGATCGTCATGGACGGCTGCGAGATCGAGAGCGGCGGAATGCTCGCCGCCGGCGCCCTGCTCGCGCCCGGCCGGCGAATCCCCGCCCGGCAATTATGGGCCGGGCGGCCGGCCAAATATGTGCGCGATCTCAGCGACGAGGAGCTGGCCGGGCAGCAGCTGGGGGTCGCCCATTATGTCGCTCTGGCGAAGCTCCACGCCGAGGCGCTCAGGAGCGGGTGAGGCTTTCCTCCAGGCGGCGCAGATGAGCGGCCTGGGCGTCGGCGAGCGCCTGGATCTCCGCCAGGGCCGAATGAAGCCGGGCGTCGTCGCCGGGGCTCAGGGTCCCGGCCTTGGCCCGCTCCACGGCAAACGCGTCGAGATCGGCGAGCGCGGCGGTCGTCCGGGCCCGTGCCGCTTCGACCCGCGAGATCTTCTCCTGCGCCTCGACCCAGCTGTCGCTGCCCGACGGCCCCGCCGCGGCGACCGCGGCCTGCGCCGGGCCGA
The DNA here is from genome assembly GCA_045811485.1 of Allosphingosinicella sp. Classification (GTDB taxonomy): domain Bacteria; phylum Pseudomonadota; class Alphaproteobacteria; order Sphingomonadales; family Sphingomonadaceae; genus Allosphingosinicella. The sequence goes on along the minus strand of JBJMTX010000017.1, from coordinate 23,386 downwards.
GCGCGGAGTCGAACGCGCCGCCGCCCGCTCTGGCCTCCGCGGTCAGCCGGTCGATTTCGCCGGCGAGGGCGGGATCGTCGGGCTGGGCGGTGGGCTGGCGCTCCTCGTCGCCCTCGGCATAGGCCTTCTCCGCCGGCCGCGGCGCGAGCGAGGGATAGGGCCCCGGCGCCGCGCAGGCGGCCAGAAGGGCAAGCAAGGCAAGAGGCGCCGGGCGGAGGCTCATGGCTCCTCCTAGGCGGGCGCCTGCGGGGCCGCAACACCGGCCTTCGCCGGTGCGGCGGGGTTGCGCGGGGTCGGCCTTCCCCCTATGTCGCCGTCTCCCGCGCGCCCATAGCTCAGCTGGATAGAGCACCAGACTACGAATCTGGGGGTCGGAGGTTCGAATCCTTCTGGGCGCGCCATTTCCCTTCGTCAGCCTCCAAGCCCCTCCTCGAAAGCCCCGTCGATCAGGACGAAGGCGATGCGGGCGTTGGCGTTCGAGCGGTTGGCCCAGGCATGGCTGGTGCCGCGCTGGACGATGATGTCGCCCGCGCGGACCACGGTCTCGCTGTCGTCGAGGATGAGGACGAGCTCGCCTTCGAGGACGATTCCGTAGTCGATCGTCTCGGTCCGGTGCATCAGGGGGTGGGGCGGGTTCTCGGCCAGCGCATGGCCGGCGCCGATCGCCTCGAACAGCGCCTTCACCGCCTCGCGCGGCAGGGCGGCGACGGCGCCGTCGTCGGGCGGAATGTCGAGCACCCGGATTCGGGTGCCCTGCTCTGGAGGCAGAAGTCGGATCCCGGGCTCGGCGGGCTCGCCGGAGGCTCGGTCGATGGGGGCGGGGGTGGAGCGCGTGTTCCAGACCTCGTGGAAGGTGGTTCCGCTGTCGCCGCCCAGGGTGACCACCCGCGCGGGCGCTCCGTCCTCGATGACGATCGATCGCCCGGACTCGTCGTGGCCCGTCACCACCCTGCGTACTTGCGGCATCTGCCTCTCCTTCATCTGCGGGCACAGGTGGCGGAGAAAGTGGAGCGGTTGCAAGGCCCTCCAGGGGGCCCTACCTGCCTTGCGATGAAGCCTTCGCTGCTCGCCGCCGCCTTGCTCGCCTTCGCCGCGGCCCCGGCTCTCGCGCAGCACGAGGGGCACGACATGTCCGGGCCCATGCCGACCGCGGAGGAAACCCCGGAGAGCGGCGAGATCGTCTTCGCCGACACTCGGATGATGACCGGCGCGCTCGGCTCCTATGGGATCAATCGCGAGGCGTCCGGAACCGCCTGGCAGCCCGACTCGTCGCCGCACGCCGGCCTCCACATCCCGGGCGACTGGACTTTGATGGCCCATGCCGTGCTCAACGGCGTCTACGACTGGCAGGAAAAGCCGCGCGGCGACGACAAGGCCTTCGTCTCCGGCATGGTCATGGGCATGGCTCGGCGGGATCTGGGCCACGGCACGCTTCAGCTTCGAGCCAGCCTCAGCCCCGATCCGCTGATGGGCCGGCGCGGCTATCCGCTGCTGCTCGCGGCGGGCGAGACGGCCGACGGCGCCACCCCGCTCGTCGATCGCCAGCATCCCCACGATCTCTTCATGGAGCTTTCGGCCAGCTACGCCCTGAGGCTGTCGAACAAGGCCAGCCTTTTCGTCTATGCCGGCCTGCCCGGCGAGCCGGCCTTCGGGCCACCGGCCTTCATGCACCGCCTCTCGGCCCTCGATTCCCCCGAGGCGCCGATCAGCCACCATTGGCTCGATTCGACCCACATCACCTTCGGAATCGTCACCGCCGGGCTGGTGCTCGACCGGGTGAAGATCGAGGCCTCGCGCTTCAACGGGCGCGAGCCGGACCAGCACCGTTTCGATATCGAGACCGGGCCGCTCGATTCGACCGCCCTGCGCCTGTCCTGGAACCCGCTTCGCGAGCTGTCGCTTCAGGCGAGCTGGGCGCATCTCGAGAGCCCGGAGCAACTCGAGCCGGGCGTGAACCAGACGCGCTGGTCGGCGAGCGCCATCTACACGAAGCCACTCGGAGCGCAGGCCTGGTGGTCGACGACGCTCGCCTGGGGGCGGCGGTCGAGCGGAGGCGAGGATTTCGACGCCTTCGTGCTCGAAAGTGCGGTCGCCAAAGGTCTCTGGACCGGCTTCGGCCGGGCCGAGCGGATCGAGACGAACGAGCTTACCGGTCACGGGCCTGTCTTCACGGTGGGCAAGCTGTCGCTGGGCGGGATCCGCGATTTCGTCGCGGCGCCGCACCTCAAGCTCGGCATCGGGGCACTGTGGGCGTTCGACTTCGTCCCGTCCGCGCTCGACGCGGCCTATGGACGGAGCCCGAGCGGGGCGATGGGGTTCATCCGGCTCAAGCTGGACTGAGGCGGTGCTTCGCCGCCTCCGACGGACCCTGTTCACCGCCGTTCACCGACTTCGTCTCGTCCTGCGCCGGCTGCGCGGTCCCGGCGATCCCGGAGTCCATGCCGTCGCCCTGACCCCGGAGGGCAATGTCGTCCTCGTCCTCCTCACTTATGCTCCGGGCTGGCGGATTCCCGGCGGCGGCCGCAAGCGCGGCGAGCCTCCGCTCGAAGCGATGCTTCGCGAGCTTCGCGAAGAGATCGGGCTGGTGAGCCACGGCGCGGCCGTAGCGCTCGATCCCGAATCGACTCTGTTCCGGGTCGACGATGTCGAATACCGGCCGCGCCCCAGCCTGGAGGTCGAGGCCGTGCGCGAGTTCGCGCCCGATTCCTTGCCCGACGACGCGGCGCCCTGGACCAAGGCGCGGATCGAGTTCGCGCTAAGAGCCTGATCGTCTGAGGTCGAAGCGCTTCGCGCTTCGGCCGATGGCGTGAATCAGGCTCTAAACCAAAAAATTAGACCAAGATTCACGTTTCAGGCTGGTTCAGCCTGAAACGATCTTGGTCTAGCCGCTGACGTGCTCGGGCTTGCCCTTGCGCTTGGTCGAGGCGAATTCCTCGAGCTGCTTCTCGCTCATCGAGGATTCCATCTGCTTCGAGGCGCCCCTGAGTTTGCTCTTGGGGGTGTCGCCGCGCTTGGCGGACAAAGCGGCGCCGGCGGCCTTTTGCTGCGCTTTCGATTTGGCAGGCATGGTCAGTCTCCCTATGCGTGCGTTCGACGACAGGAACCCGCATGCCGGGCGGGAGGTTCCTGAACCGAACGAGGGAGCGCATGGAAGAGATCGAATGGTGGGAGTTCGACTCCGCGGCTGAGCTGGCGGAGCAGGCGGCGGGCGATATCGGCTTCGTCGTCGAGAGCGCGATCGAGGCGCATGGCGGCGCACGCATCGCGGTTCCGGGCGAGGATGCGCCGCTGGCTTTGTTCGCGGCCCTGCTCGCCAACCGCTCGATCGACTGGAAGAAGGTCGCTCTTATCCCGACCGACGACCGGCTGGTGAAGCTTGACGATCCGAGCGGCACCTACCGCCGGCTCGAGGCCGCGTTCGGAGGCAAGGGCGCGGAGATCGTGCCGCTGGTCGACGAGGCCGCGCTCGCCGACGTCCGCGAAGCCGGGCAGCTCGCCGATTCGCGCCTCGCCTCGCTTCGCTGGCCGCTCGATCTCGCCTGCCTCACGGTCGGCGAGGACGGCCATGTCGCGGCGATGCTTCCAGGCCCCGATCTCGAGGCCGCCATCGCCGGTCCGCGCGAGCGTCGGGCGCTCGGAGTCCGCCCGAGCGGGGGCGAGCCGAGAGTGACCCTGACCGCAGCCGCTCTGGCCTCGGCGCGCGCGGTGATGCTGATCCTCGACGGGCCGAAGAAGCGGCAGATGCTCGAGCAGGCGATCAAGGAGGGGCCGCTCGCCTCCGCCCCGATCGGCCGCCTTCTCGCCAGCATCGACGCCCCGGTCGACATCTTCTGGAGCGCCGAAGGCTAGCCGTCATTGCGAGCGTAGCGCGGCAATCCAGTGCAGTCTTCCGAGGCCCGCTGGATTGCCGCGTCGCTTCGCTCCTCGCAATGACGGGTCAGAGCAGCTCGCTCAGCTCCAGCGTTTCCAGCAGCGCTGCCCGCGCGCCCTCGATGCGCGCCCATAGCGCCGGGTCGAGCAAGTCCTCCGGCGCGATCGCCTCGGGCCATTCGGCTTCCACCACGGCCGCGATCCGCTCCAGCTTCGCCTCGTCGACGAGGAAGCGCGGGTCGATCGTCTCCGGCTCGGCGACCGCGCGCAGCCTCAGGCAGGCGGGGCCGCCGCCATTGGCCATGGACTGGCGGACGTCGACGACGAACAATTGGCGGATCGGGCCGTTGCCGGCAATCAAGGCCTGAAGCCAGGTCCAGACCGATTCCGTCTCGCGCGCCTCCTCGGGGAGGATGAGACCCATCCCGCCGCCCGGAAGTGTGACGAGCTGGGCGTTGAACAGATAGGCGCGGATCGAGTCCTCGAGGCTCACCGCCGCGGCCGGCACCTCGACGATCTCGACCTCGGGGAGAAGCCGGCGGAGCTCGGCGTGGAAACCGGCGCGGTCCTCGAACGCCTGTTCGTGGGCGAAGAGCAAATTCTCGTTGGCGACCGCGACGACGTCGTTGTGGAACGCTCCGGCGGCGATCGCCGCCTCGGACTGGGCGACGAACACAGTGCGCTCCGGATCGAGGCCGTGGAGCCTGGCGACGGCCCGGCTCGCCTCGTCATGCTGGCGGACCGGGAAGGGGCCGCCCCGGGTCCCGTAGACGAACACCTCCACTCCGGGTTCGCCATGGGCGGCGCAGAGCCGCATGTGGTTGGCGGCGCCCTCGTCGCCGAACGTGCCCGGGACCGGCGGGTGGACGGCGAAGCGGCCCTGGTCGGCGAAGGCCAGGCGGAGCTGGGCGAGGGTCTCGGGCCATTCGTGGCTTCGGTGCGCCATGGTGCGCAGATTGGCGACCGTGAGGTGGCAGCGGCCGTCGGCCGTATCGGGCGCCGGCGAGACGGTGGCGGCGTTGGCGGCCCACATCGCGGAGGCGGAGAATGCGGCGGGGCGAAGGGAATCGGGCACGTCCTCGACCCGCGTTCCGAGCTCCGCAAGCCAGGCGCGGTCCGGGCGCCGGTGGGGGAGGAGCAGGCCCTGGGCGAGGCCGAGGCGCAGATTGTGCCCCATCTTGGCCAGCCCCTGGAGCGCCGCCGCCCGCGGGTGCGAGACGAGGCCCTTGTTGGTGGCGGAGGCGAGGTTGCCAAGGCTGAGACCCGAATAATTGTGGCTGGGCCCGATGATCCCGTCGAAATTGATCTCCCGAAGCGGCATCTACCGGCCCATGGCGAGGAAGCTTTCGCCCGGCTCGATCCCGAGCAGGCCGGCCGTCTTGCGGTCGAGCGTCGCCCGCTCCTCGGAGTCGATGGCGACGTTGCCGCAGCAGGCGGCGAAGCAGGCCAGCCGGCCGGCGGCGACCATCATGTTCGGTCCCTGGACGCTCTCGGCGAAGCCGGCCAGCACCAGGGTCCGCGATTCGCGGATGGTGCGGATCTGGTCGGTCGCCGCGATCATGGTCGGTCCGCCGTCGAAGATGTCGATATAGCAATCGAACTGGAAGCCTTCCTTCTCCAGCATCTTCATCGCCGCCCGTCCGGAGGGGTGGGGGACGCCCATCACCGATCGCGCGCTCTCGGGGAGCATGGCCGAGTAGATCGGGGTCTTGGGCATCAGATCGGCGATGAACTGGGTGCCGTGGGCGCCGTTGAATTCGTCCGCCTCCTGGAAGTTCATCCCGAAGAAGCGGCCGGCGATCGCGTCCCAGAAAGGCGAGCCGCCGGCCTCGTCTATGACTCCGCGCAATTCCGCGAGCACCCGCCGGCCGAAGCGCTCGCGGTGGAGCTTCATGAACAGATAGCGGCTCCGCGCCAGCAGCATTCCGAGCCCGCCGGCGCGCTCGCCGGGGTGGAGGAACAGGCCGCCGACCTCGGACGAGCCTTCGAGGTCGGTGGTCAGGCTCAGCATCTCGGCCCGGAAAGTCTTGCCGAGCGCCTGCGAGGTCTGGGTGAGGGTGCTGATCCGGTAGCTGTAGAAAGGCGTCTGGCAGCCGACCATTCCGAACATCTGGCAGGTGCCGCGGATCTGGCCGGTCTCGGCATTTTCCAGCATGAAGACGAACAGCTCGTCGCCGGGCTCCTCCGCCTCGCTGACGAAGCTCTTCTCGGAGCGGAGCAGCTTCCCGACCAGGGCGCCGCGATCGGCGGGGAGGTTGGTGAAGCCGCCGCCGGTCAGCTTCGCCATCTCGTAGAGCGCCTGGAAATCGGCGTTGCGCGCGGGGCGGATCCGGAAGCTCACAAGCCTTCCCCCTGCGCCAGCCTGAGGATCGCCAGCGCCGAGAGCTGCGCCCGCTCGACCAGGCTCTCCACGATCAGATATTCGTCGCTCGAGTGGATCGCGCCGCCGCGGACGCCCATCGTGTCGACCACCGGCACTCCGCAGGCGGCGATGTTGTTGCCGTCGCAGACTCCGCCGGTGTCGCGCCAGCCTATCGCCTGGCCGAGATCGGCGCCGCAGTCCCTGACCAGAGCGAGCAGCTTGCCGGCCCGCTGATCGAGCGGCTTGGGAGGCCGGCCGAAGCCCCCGTGGATCTCCATCGATACCTGAAGGCGCGTCGCGATGGCCTCGACGCTCTGCTCGATATGGAGCTGCGCGAATCTTTCCATGTCGGGCGTGGCGGGACGGAAATTGACCCGGACGATCGCGAGGTCAGGGACCACGTTGTTAGGGCCGCCGCCGTCGATTCGGGCTGGATTGACGCTGAGGCCAGGCCGGTCCGCGTTGGCCAGCCGCAGGACGAGGAGGGCCGCGGCGATGATGGCGTTCCGGCCGTCCTTCGGGTTTCGCCCGGCGTGGGCCGACCGGCCCCTGATGACGATCGAAAAGTTGCCGCTGCCGGGTCGCGCTCCGGCGAGCGTACCATCCGGAAGCGTCGAAGGTTCGTAGGTGAGCGCCGCTTTCTTCCCCCGCGCAGCCTCGGCGATGAGCGCGGCCGAGCCGGGCGATCCGACTTCCTCGTCGGAATTGATCACGATCTCGTAGCCGAGCCGGGCGGCGAGCGGCGAGGCCTCGACCGCCTTCAGGGCGGCGAGCAGGACGGCGAGGCCGCCCTTCATGTCGGCGACTCCCGGTCCGCCGATCACGCCCGCTTCGCGCTCGAAGACGCTCTGGAACGGATGCTCGGGCGCGAAGACGGTGTCCATGTGGCCGGTGAAGAGGAGCTGGACCTCGGCCTCGGGCCGGACGGCGAGATGGAGGTTGCGGCCATGGTCGAGCGCTCGAAGCGATCCGTCGGGCGCGACCGCTTCGACGGGCGAAGGGTCGCGAAGGGTCAGAGGGCCGGGCAGACCGGCGAATTCGTCGGCGAGCAGGCCGGCCATCCGGCCGAGGCCGTCGAGGTTGCGCGAGCCGCTGTTGACCGCCGCCCAGGCCTCGACCTGCGCCGGCATCGGCTCGCCGGCGCACCGTTCCACCGCCGCCGCTTCATCGCTCGAGAGACCCCGCATGGGCCGAGCCTTAGCCCGAGATTCGCGGCGAGGCCACACACCCCATGTTACGTCAGAGCCGGTCGCGAAAGGCGGCGAGGACGTCCTCGTAGAGCTTCTTCTTGAACGGGACGATCATCGCCGGGAGCTCGGCCGGCTCCGCCCATTTCCAGGCGCGGAATTCGGGGTCGGGGGTGGCGATGTCGACGTCCGAGTCGGTGCCGAGGAAGCGGGCGAGGAACCAGGTCTGGCGCTGGCCGCGCCACGACTCCTTCCATACCTTGCCGATCAGATCCTCGGGAAGGTCGTAATAGAGCTCCTCGCCATGCTGGGCGAGGATCTCGACCAGCCCGGCGCCGATTCCGGTCTCCTCGCCGAGCTCGCGAAGGGCGCCGTCGCGCGGGCTCTCGCCGGGATCGAGGCCGCCCTGCGGCATCTGCCAGGCGTCGAGGCTGTTATCGAGCCGCTGGCCGACCCAGACCTTGCCCTCCGCGTTGATCAGCATGACGCCGACGGCGGGGCGGTAGCCGATGTCCGCGGGCCGGCTCATCGGCCCGAGCGCATGCGCTCGAGGAGCGCGACGTCGCGGCAGGGCCCCTCCTGGGCGCCCGGCCTGCAGAGGAGGACGTCGCCGAAAGCGGCGAGCAAAGCGAGGCCCTGGGCGTCGCTTATCGGCGGGGACGCAGCGGTAAAGCGCCTGGTGCGCACCGCCATCGCGTAGGAATAGAGATTCTCGCCGTCGCGGAGCATCCGGATGAAGTCGATCTCCCCGACCGGGCCGGCCTTTTCCGCGCCGAGCCCGCCCGCCGCTCCGCCGCAGGCGGTCACCAGCGAAAGGCTGGAAAGACCGCCGCCGAGATCCTTCTTCTCGAGGATCCGGTAGATTGGCTCGACCCGGCAGCCCCTCGGGCGGAAGATGCTGTCGGCGAGATATTCGCTGTCGAACGTCGAGGCGCCCGCGCCGGCCATGGAGCGGATGGTGACCAGCCGCTTCCAGCTCTCGACCGTCTCCTCGCCCTGGGTGAACTCGAACAGGAACTCGCCCCCCGACTGGACCTTGTAGGCCGGAAGGAAGCCGACGGGCATGTCGATGCGCATGATCCGCCCGTAGAGCGGGATGGTCACCGACGCCGGCCTGTCGGGCTGCTTCTTCCAGACCTGCCTATAGAGGTCCCGCTGGGCCTTCAGCGCGTCGGCATCCTGTATGTCGGGCGCCTGCGCGGCCGCGGAGGCGGCCAGCGATCCGGCGGCGAGGGCCAGCCACAGCCTCTTCATCGTGCCGCCTCGGCGAGGATCAGCTTGAGCGCCGCGACCGCGTTCGAGATGTCCGCCTCCGAGGAGGGGATCGCCCGCCTCAGGTTGATGAAGCCGTGGATGTTGCCCTTGGCCTCCTGGAAGACGACCGGCACCCCCGCCTCGGCGCAGGCGGCGGCATAGGCGCGGCCCTGGTCGCGGATCGGGTCGAGGCTTGCGGTGAGGACGAGGGTCGGCGGCATTCCCTTCTGGCTCTTGATCAGGGGCGAATAGCGCCAGTCGGCCTTGTCGGGCGCGTAGCAGCGGTCGAACCACCGCATGCCCTCATGGCCGAGGAAATGGCCCTCGGCGAAATCCTCGTAGGAGGGGTAGGCCTTGCCCGGATCGGCGGCGGGATAGATCGGCCATTGCGCGACGATCGGCACCGCCGCCGGCTCGTCGCGAAGGGCGAGCCCGACGACGATGGCGAAATTGCCGCCGGCGCTGTCGCCGCAGGTGACGAGGCCGGTGATCCCGCGGCCGAGCGCGTCAGGCGCGGACGCCGCCCAGCGCGCTGCGGCGATGCAATCCTCGGCGCCGGCGGGGAAGGGGTGCTCGGGGGCGAGTCGATAGTCGACGGCGAGCACCGGAAGATCGAGCGCCCGGGCGATCTCGGCGCAGAAGGGCTCATGGGTGTCGAGATCGCCGAACACGAAGCCGCCGCCGTGGAAGAAGAGGAGGAGCGGCCCCGGACCGCGCTCCTCCCGGGCGTTGTAGAGGCGAAGGGCGATCTCGCCGCCCGCGCCGGGACAGGCGAGGTCGCGAATGAGGGCGATCTCGCCGACGGGAAGATCGGCGACGTCGCGCGAGGCGCGGACCAGCGCCCGCGCCTCCTCGGGCGCGAGCTCGTGGGTCTTCGGCCCGGGCAAGGCGTTGTAATGGTCCAGGAAGGCGCGGACGTCGGGACGGACATAGGGATCGGACATCGGAGCGGGCATAAGCGCCCGTCCGCCCTGCGGCAACGGCCGAAAGCCCTGCCGCAAGCCCCGGAACAACTTGACTTTTTGCCCTCGAAGGTGTCAGTGTCCGGTTTGGCGAGGGAGAAAAAGATGCGCAATTTCATCGTGTTGGCGGCTTCGGCCGCTTCTCTGCTCGGAACCGCTCCGGCGATCGCCAAGAGCGAGGGCGCAAAGCCCGCCAAGGTCCACATGGTGTGCCGGATCTCGGGCGACTCGACCAGCCGGATCAGCCGCACCCGTACCTGCCACTCGAAGGAGGAATGGGCGCAGATCGACCAGGAGCGCCTGCGCGATACCGAGCGCGGCCTCGATGACACCAACCACGCGCGCCAGCAGATGGACACGTTCCGCAACACGGCGGCCGAGACGGCGCCCCGCGCCTGAGCGGGAATTCGAGCGAATCGAGCAACTTGACTCGCCCGACACCGGCGAGGCACATTTCTGGAAGGGGGGACGGACGATGCGGACATTCATCCTGTTGACGGGCGCGGCGCTGACGCTGATCGGAAGCGGCCCGGCACTGGCAAAGAGCAGCGACGGCAAGCCGAAGGTCCACAAGGTCTGTCGGACCCAAGGGGATTCGTCGAGCCGGATCATCCAGTCCCGCATCTGCCGCTCCAAGGAAGAATGGGACCTGATCGACGAGCAGCACCGCCAGGATGCGGAGGACGCCCAGCGCAACACCAATAATATGGCCGCGCAGGCCACGACCGCCCGGCCCGATTGAGCCGGACGGGCTGGGTTCAGCACGCGTTCAAGCGGCCCGGCCGATTCACTTTCAAGGCGCGATGAATCGCGTTCGGAGGAACTTGATGCTTAAATTGACTATCCTGGCGGCGGCCGCCGCGATCCTGACGGCCGGCTCGCCTGCCTCCGCGAAGGAAAAGACGGACCAGCCCAAGGAACGGAAGGTCTGCCGGACGGTGCGTATGTCCGACCGGATCACGCCCCAGCGCATCTGCCGCAAGGTTGAGCGCCCCGCGGCCGACGAAGCGAACCCGCGCGACACCCGCGAGGCGGACCAGCCGGGCGATCGCCGCGAGTAACCGTCGTCGCAGCGAAACTAATAGTTTGATGGGGTCCCTGCCGGGATGGCGATTGTCGCCCCGCGCCCGCGCGGCTAGGGATATGGGACAACCGCTGAAGGAATGAGCGTTGGCCACGGCCACCCATATCGTCACCCCCGAGGAAGCCGCCGCCGATGCGGCGCCCGAAGCGGTCGTCGTCCGCTTCGCCGGCGACAGCGGCGACGGAATGCAGCTGACGGGCGGCCAGTTCACCTTGTCGACCGCGCTCGCCGGCAACGACCTCGCCACCTTCCCCGATTTCCCCGCCGAGATCCGGGCGCCGCAGGGGACGACCTTCGGGGTCTCCGCCTTCCAGATCAATTTCGGCTCGGCCTCGGTCGAGACCGCGGGCGATTCGCCCGACGTCCTCATCGCGATGAATCCGGCGGCGCTGAGGACCAACGTCGAGGATCTGAAGCCCGGCGGGCTGATCATCGCCGACGAGGGCGAGTTCGGGGCCCGTAACCTCGCCAAGGCGGGCTATGCGGCCAATCCGCTCGAGGATGACAGCCTCGGCCGCTGGCAGGTCATCAAGTTCAACATCTCGCAGCTCACCCTCGACGCGGTGAAGCCGTTCGGGCTCGGCAACAAGGAAGCCCTGCGCTGCAAGAACATGTGGACGCTGGGCCTCGCCTTGTGGATGTTCGACCGCGACCGGGCGCCGATCGTCGACTGGCTCCGAGCCAAGTTCGCCAAGGCGGCCGAGCTTGCGGAAGCGAACATCGCGGCGCTCAACGCCGGCCACGCTTATGGCGAGACCGCCGAGATCGGCGGCCAGATCCCGCAGCGCCATATCGAGCCGGCGCCGGCCGAGCCCGGCCTCTACCGGACGGTGACGGGCGCCGAGGCGATCTCGCTCGGTCTCGTCGCCGGGGCGCAGCTGGCGGGCCTGCCGATGTTCTTCGGCGGCTATCCGATCACGCCCGCCTCGGCGATCCTCCACCACCTCTCGCGGCTCAAGGAATATGGGGTCACCACCTTCCAGGCCGAGGACGAGATCGCCGCGATCGGCTCGGCGATCGGCGCGAGCTACGCGGGAAGCCTCGGGGTGACCTCCTCGTCGGGGCCGGGAATCGCGCTCAAGATGGAGGCGATGGGCCTTGCCATCATGGCCGAGCTTCCGCTCGTCATCGTCAATTCGCAGCGCGGCGGGCCTTCGACCGGCCTTCCCACCAAGACCGAGCAGTCGGACCTCTACCAGGCCGTCTACGGCCGCAACGGCGACGCGCCGCTTCCGGTCATCGCCGCGCGCTCGCCCGCCGACGCCTTCGATTGCGCGATCGAGGCGTGCCGGATCGCCGTCCAGTACATGACCCCGGTGATGCTTCTCACCGACGGCTATATCGCCAACGCCGCCGAGCCCTGGCGGGTGCCCGACATGACGGGCTACGCGCCCTTCCCGGTCGCCTTCCACGACGAGCCCCCGGCGGAAGGGGAGCCGGTCAATCCCTATGCCAGGGACGGCAAGCTGGCGCGGGTCTGGATCCGCCCGGGCAGCCCCGGCCTCACCCACCGGATCGGCGGGATCGAGAAGAACGTGGGGACGGGCCACATCGATTATTCGCCGTCCAACCACCAGGCGATGACCGACATCCGCGCCAACAAGGTGCTCGGAGTCGCGGAGAGCTCTCCCGAGCAGGAGGTGTGCCTGGGCGAGGCCTCGGGCCGGCTGGCCGTCGTCGGCTGGGGCTCGACCTTCGGCCCGATCCACCAGGCGGTGCGGCGCGCGCGGGGCCGCGGCCTCGACGTCAGCCATATCCACATCCGCCACATCTGGCCGCTTCCGCGCAACCTCGGTGAGCTGCTCCGCTCCTACGAGCGGATCATCGTGCCCGAGATGAACAAGGGCCAGCTGAAGACCCTGCTCCGCGACCAGTATCTGGTCGACGCGAGGCCGGTGAACAAGATCTCCGGCCAGCCCTTCAAGATCGCCGAGATCGAGGCCGCCATCGAGGAGGCGCTGGAACCTTGACCTTCCTAAGGCTGCTCCTGACGACCTTCATCGCGGGCAACCTATGCATGCTCTTAAAGCGGGCGATGGACTGGCCTTACTGGAGCTATTTTGCGCTTTGTGCGGGCATGGCTCTTGTCACCTACGTGGTATCATCGGTGCTGATGGGTTCTTACATCGAACGCCGCACACCTGAACTGGCGTCGAGCCGGGAAGTAGCCCCGGGAGTTCAGGCATGGGAGACGACGGCGGGGACTGGTATAGTCCCGAAATGGGTGTCGTGGATGGGACTATTGGCGATCGGTTTCGTGCTGGCCATGCCGTTTGAACTCGTTGCGCGCCTTTTTCGGTGACGTTGGAGTTTATCATCATTCCGCAGCTCGACGGCCCGGCAAAAAAGGTCTCCGGCCAGCCTTTCAACCTCGCTGAGATCGAGGCGGCGATCGAAGAAGCGCTCGATGGATAGCCGCGAAATCATAAGGCGGCTTCAGGAGGAAGGATGGTGGCTCGCGCGGATCAGGGGCAGCCACCACCATTTCCATCACGACGACCGCCCGGGCACGACGACTGTCGCTCACCCAGCAAAAGATGTTAAACCCGGCACCATCCGAGCGATCGAGCGTCAATCGGGTGTGAAGCTTCGGAGATAAGACGGTGACCAAGGCCTATCTCGGTGCGATATGCGGTTCTGAAGGCAGCTACGGCATTGTCTTCAAGGACTTTCCAGGATGCACTTCTTCCGCGGCTACGCTGGAGGAAATCGTCCGCATGGGGCGCGAGGCCCTCCAAGGCCATATTGAAGTGATGGTCGAGCATGGGGAGGCCGTCCCTGAGCCCACGTCACATCGGCTCGACGACGTGATTGATTGGCTTGACGATGATCCAGACGACCCGCTCCGCGAGCAATGGGTCAAACTTGTTCCGATCGAAGTGGATGTTGCGTCACCGGGGCGTGATGCGCACATAGACGTTCCGCAAGGCCTCCTAAACGAAATTGGCCAAGTGGCCAACGATCCACGACAGTTTGTGATCGATGCCAGCCGACGGGAGTTGGAGCGATTGAGGAAATCGGCATGAGTTCGCCCCATCACCTGTTGCGCTGACAATTGTCCTTCCCAAGTAAGTGTGATGTACATTTCTTCACCGAAAGTATAAGATGAACGACCTCACCCCGCTCACCGCCAAGGATTTCGCCACCGACCAGGAGGTGCGTTGGTGCCCCGGCTGCGGCGATTATGCGGTGCTGAAGGCCGTGCAGCGCACCATGCCGGAGCTCGGCGTCCGGCCGGAGAACACCGTCTTCGTCTCGGGCATCGGCTGCTCGTCGCGTTTCCCTTATTATATGGAGACCTACGGCTTCCACACCATCCACGGCCGCGCTCCGAGCTTCGCGACCGGAATCAAGCTCGCCCGGCCCGAGCTCGACGTCTGGATCATCACCGGCGACGGCGACGCTTTGTCGATCGGCGGCAACCACACGATGCACATCCTCCGCCGCAACCTCGACTGCCAGATATTGCTTTTCAACAATGAAATATACGGCCTTACAAAAGGCCAATATTCCCCGACCAGCCGGGCCGGCACCCGAAGCCCTTCGACCCCGTTCGGGTCGGTCGACCGGCCGGTCTCGCCCAGCGCCTTCGCGCTCGGCTCGGGGGCCCGGTTCATCGCCCGCGGCATCGACGTCCACAAGAATCTGCCCGAGGTGCTCAAGGCCGCCCATGCCCACAAGGGCGCCTCGTTCGTCGAGATCTACCAGAATTGCATCGTCTACAATGACGACGTCTTCGCCCCGTTCACGGCCAAGGAGAATTCGGGCCGGCAGCTGTGGCTGAAGGCGGGCGAGCCGATGCTGTTCGACGGCGGCGCCAAGGGCATCGCCCTCGACCGCGAGGCGCTTGCGCTCAAGGTGGTCGACGTCGAGGGCGGCGACTGGCAGTCGGCGGGAGTCCTCGTGCACGATCCCCGCAACCGCTCGGTCGCGCACATGCTCGTCGAGATGCCCTTCGGCGCCTTCCCGACCGCTCTCGGAGTGCTCTATGAGGACCCGGCGCCGACCTTCGAAAGCGCCGTCGTCCGCCAGAACGAGGAAGCCAGCGCCGGCAAGAAGGCCGACCTTCAGGCCCTGGTCTCCAAGGGCCAGAGCTGGATGGTGACGAAGGAACCGCACGTCATCTGACGGCCGCTCCTCCCCGGCGAAGGCCGGGGCCCAATGCTGAGTCCGAACTGGGGCCCCGGCCTTCGCCGGGGAGCTTCAGTCGTCCTTCTTTGCCGCCTTGCGGTCGTTGCTTCGGGCCAGCAAATAGAGGAAGGGCGAGAGGCCGAGCACGACGCCCATCGCCGCGCCCATCGTCTGGCCGATGACCCGCCCCGCATCCGGGCTGGTCCCGGGCGAGGTCGCGGCCAGCCTGGCGAGATAGAGCCAGAGTCCGGCGAGCAGCAGCTCGATCACCGCCAGCATCAGGATCGTCCGTTTCGCTCGGGTCATGCGTCGATCCCCCTTTTTCTCGCGCCATGATACCAGCGCCTTTCGCACGCGTCGATGCGGCGGCGCGCGCTCTTGCCTCGCCCCGGCTTAAGCGGCACCTAGCGGGCCATGGACCAGCCAAGCCGCGGAGGTCATCTCGTCGCCGCCGACCGCCGCTTCGCCACCGGCGGAGGGTTGCTGGCGCATCTGCTGTCGGGGAGCTTCTCGCGAATCCTCGACCGGATCGACCGGGGCCTGGATTGCGGAGCGATCGAGGCGACTCTTCCCGACGGGCGGCAACGCCTGCTCGGCGGCCGAGCGCCCGGGCCTCGCCCCGTCGTCCGGCTTCACAGCTGGCGGGCGCTGGCGCGGCTGATCGCGTCGGGCTCGGTCGGCTGGTACAAAGCGTGGGAGCTGGGCGAATGGTCGTCGCCCGATCCGGTGCCTTTGTTCGACCTCTTCATGCGCAACGCCGAGACGCTCGGCGACACCGGCCGGGCCAAGGGCCTGTTCCGGCTGGTCAACCGGCTCGCCCATCGCTTCCGCGACAACGACAAGGACGGCGCGCGCCAGAACATCTCGCACCATTACGACCTCGGCAACGATTTCTACCGGGCCTGGCTCGACGACGGAATGACCTATTCGAGCGCCGTCTTCGCCGAGCCGGTCTCGCCCGGCGAGCGGCTCGAATCGGCGCAGGAGCGCAAGCTCCGCCGGCTGCTCGACCGGCTTGCGCTCGAACCCGGCGAGCGGCTTCTCGACATCGGCTGCGGCTGGGGCTCGCTCGCCGAGATGGCGGCCCGCGATCACGGCGCCCAGGTGGTCGGGCTGACCCTCTCCGAAGAGCAGAAGGACTGGGCGGAGCGGCGGATGGCCAAAGCGGGGCTCGAGCCCTGGGTCGAGCTCCGGCTTCAGGACTATCGCGACGTCGAGGGCGTCTACGATGCGGTCGCAAGCGTCGAGATGGTCGAGGCGGTCGGGCAGGAATATTGGCCCGCTTATCTCGAAAGCGTCGCCCGCGTTCTGAAGCCCGGCGGCCGCGCCGCGCTCCAGTTCATCTCGATCCGCGAGCCTTTGTTCGAGAATTATGCGGCCAATGCCGATTTCATTCAGACCTACATCTTCCCCGGCGGGATGCTGGTCAGCGAGGCGCGGCTTCGCGCCATCGCCGAGGCCGCCGGCCTCTCCTGGCAGGACCGCCAGGGCTTCGGCCTCCATTATGCCGAGACCTTGAAGCGCTGGCGCGCCCGCTACGACGAGGCGGTGGCCGAGGGCCGCCTCCCGCCCGGCTTCGACGAGCGCTTCCACCGGCTCTGGCGCTATTACCTCATGTATTGCGAGGGCGGATTCCGGGGTGGGGGGATCGATGTTGCTCAGGTGACCTTGGTGAAGGGGTGACTTGTCAGCGAACCTCCAGCCTTTCCCCGGTCTCGAAATCCCGCTTCAGCAGCTTTACCACCGCCTCCGCCACCGCGGCGGGGGCCTTGATCGTGGCGGGGTCCTCGCCGGGATAGGCGCGGGCGCGCATCGCGGTGGCGGTCGAGCCGGGGTCGACGATTCCGACCCGGACCGGCGAGATGTTGCGGACCTCCTCGCCGTAAGCGAGCACCAATGTCTCGAGCGCAGCCTTGGAGGCTCCGTAGGCGCCCCAATAGGCGCGCGCGTTGCGGCCGACATTCGAAGTCACCGCCAGCACCCGGCCCGCCTTGCTCTGCCTCAGCAGCGGATCGAAGCCGGCGATCAGCGCCTGTGCGGCCAGCACGTTCAGGGTGAAGACCCGGCTGAGCTCCTTCGGGTCGATCTGCGCGACGGGGGTAAGCGAGCCAAGGGTCGCGGCGTTGAGCATCAGCAGGTCGAGCCTGTCCCAGCGCTCGGCCACCGCGGCGGCGAGCTTGGCGATTCCGTCGGTCTCGGTGAGGTCGAGCGGGGCGATGGTCGCACGGCCGCCGACCTGGTGGATCCGCTCCTCGACCATTTCGAGATCGGCGGCGGTTCGGGCGGTGAGGATGACATGCGCCCCCGCGCCCGCGAGCGCCTCCGCCGTCGCCGCGCCTATACCGCGGCTGGCGCCGGTCACGAGGGCGAGGCGGTTGGTGAGGAACTTGGTCATGCGCGCCTGTAGGGAGAAAGGGCGGGCTTCGACAAGCGTTCCCCGGCGAAGGCCGGGGCCCAGGCCCGAGTCAGAACTGGTCCCCGGCCTTCGCCGGGGAACGGTCAGGCGTATCGCTCCGCCAGCAGCGCGAGCTGGTCGGGGGCCTCCAGATCCTCCTGGTCGGTCAGCCGGGTCGGATAGGCGCCGGTGAAGCAGGCGTCGCAATATTGCGGCTGGGCCTCGTCGCGAAGCTCCTCGCCGAGCGCCCGGTAGAGGCCGTCGATCGAGATGAAGGCGAGGCTGTCCGCCTTGATGTAGTCGTTCATCTGGGCGACGTTCATCTGCGCGGCGAGCAGCTTCGCCCGCTCCGGCGTGTCGACCCCGTAGAAGCAGCTGTGGCGGGTCGGCGGCGACGCGATGCGCATGTGGACCTCGCGAGCGCCGGCGTCGCGGAGCATCTGCACGATCTTCAGCGACGTCGTTCCGCGGACGATCGAATCGTCGATGAGGACGAGGCGCTTGCCCTGGATCAGCGCCGAATTGGCGTTGTGCTTGAGCTTTACGCCGAGGTGGCGGACGGCGTCGCCGGGCTGGATGAAGGTCCGCCCGACATAGTGCGAGCGGATGATCCCCAATTCGAACGGGATCCCGCTCGCCTGGGCGTAGCCGATCGCCGCCGGCACTCCGCTGTCGGGCACCGGGACGACATAATCGGCGTCGACCGGATTCTCCCGCGCCAGCTCGGCGCCGATCTCCTTCCTCACCGAATAGACCGAGGCGCCGTCGAGGATCGAATCCGGCCTCGAGAAATAGATATGCTCGAAGATGCAGGGGCGCGGCCGGACGTCGGCGAACGGGCGGTGCGAGCGCACCCCCTTGTCCGAGACGATGATCAGCTCGCCCGGCTCGACCGAGCGTATGTAGGTCGCGCCGACGACGTCCAGGGCGACCGTCTCGGAGGCGAAGATGTAGGATTCGCCGAGCCGGCCCATGACGAGGGGCCGGATTCCGAGCGGGTCGCGGCAGGCGATCATCCCCTCCGCGGTCAGGCAGAGCAGCGAATAGGCGCCCTCGACCTGCTTCAGGGCATCGATGAAGCGATCGAGCAGGGTCCGGTAGGTCGAGGTCGCGACGAGGTGGATGATCACCTCGGTGTCGGAGGTCGACTGGAAGATCGAGCCCCGCCGGTTCAATTCGCGGCGCACCTTCATCGCGTTGGAGATGTTGCCGTTATGCGCGATCGCGAAGCCGCCCGAGGCGAGCTCGGCGAAGAGCGGCTGGACGTTCCTCAGCGCCGTCTCGCCGGTGGTCGAGTAGCGGACGTGCCCGAGCGCGGCGGCCCCGGCGAGCCGGCGGATCACCTCGTCCTTGTCGAAATTGCCGGCGACATGGCCCATCGCCCGGTGCGAGTGGAAGCTTCGGCCGTCATAGCTGGTGATCCCGGCCGCTTCCTGGCCGCGATGCTGGAGGGCGTGGAGGCCGAGGGCCACGATCGCCGAGGCGCTGTCCGCGCCCCAGATCCCGAACACGCCGCATTCCTCGCGCAGCTTGTCCCCATATTCCTCGGTGTCGAAAGGATGCGTGGTCGCCATCGTTCGAATCGTCTCGCCCGCTCGCTGGATCGGCCCCACCGCCCTATAGGCGAGCGGTGCCGCCTTGTCGCCCCGCACGCACGAATTTGATGTGGATAATGGAACGGCTTGGCCCGCCGGGGACTCTAGCGAGGATGACGATGAAGAAACCCCTCCTCCTTCTCCTCCTCCTCCTGGCGGGCTGCGGCCGCGGCGGCGAGCGCGCCAACGAGACTTCGCCGGCCGCCGCTGAGGGCCGTGGCCAGCCTTCCGCCTCCACCGCGAAGCCCGCTGCCGCTCTACCGCTCGCCGGCCTTTACCAGGGCCCCGAAGGCACCCCGAGGAGCCAGATGTGCATCGTCGAAAAGGGCGGGAGGGCGCAGTTCGGCCTCGTTGCCTGGGGCTCCAACCTCCACAGCTGCTCGGGCGCAGGCGATGCGGTGCGTAAGGGCGACCGCCTCACGCTCAGGATGGAGGGCGACGAGACCTGCACGATCGAAGCCTCGCTCAAGGACGGGGTCGTCGCCCTGCCGGCCACCCTGCCGAGCGGCTGCGCTTATTATTGCGGCGAGCGGGCGAGCCTTGCGGGCGCCCGCTTCACCCGCACCGGCGACGACGCCATGCAGGCCAAGGATATCGCCGGCGATCCGCTCTGCGGCTAAGCGACGGATTCTTGACGTTGACGTGAACGTAAAGTAACGGCCGAACCATGCCGCACGCCCTTCATTCGGACTTCGACACGCCCGATTCCGGCGGCAAATCCTATTCGATCACCGATCTGTGCGAGGAGTTCCGGGTCACGCCGCGGGCGCTTCGCTTCTACGAGGACGAAGGGCTGATCTCGCCCCGCCGGCAGGGCCTGTCGCGGATCTACAGCTGGCGCGACCGCGCCCGGCTCGCCTGGATCCTTCGCGGCAAGAGGGTCGGCTTCAGCCTCGCCGAGATTCGCGAGATGATCGACCTTTACGATCTCGGCGACAATCGCGCCTCGCAGCGCCGGGTGACGCTCGACAAATGCCGCCGCCGGATCGACCTGCTTACCAAGCAGCGCCACGACATCGACGCCACCGTCGCCGAGCTCGAACGCTTCATCGCCATGGTCGAGGCCGCCGACAGCGCCGGCCAATAGGGGGAAAGACATGCCCAGCTACACCGCTCCGGTCCGCGAGACCCGGTTCATCCTTGAAGACGTGCTCGGGATCGAGCGCTACGCCAATCTGCCCGGCTTCGAGAATGCGACGCCCGACATGATCGAGGCGATCCTGACCGAAGGCGGCCGCTTCGCCTCGGAAGTGCTCGCGCCGCTCAACCGCATCGGCGACGAGGAGGGCTGCGTCCGCCACCCGGACGGAAGCGTCTCGACCCCGCCGGGCTTCAAGGCGGCGTGGGACCAGTTCGTCGAGGGCGGCTGGACGACCCTCTCGGCGCCCGAGCAATATGGCGGCCAGGGCTTGCCGCAGACGGTCGCCACCGCGGTCACCGAATATCTCCTCTCCGCCAACCAGGCGTTCGAAATGTATCACGGCCTCACCGCCGGCGCCGTCGCCTCGATCCTGGTCAAGGGCTCGGACGAGCAGAAGGACAAATATCTGCCCAACATGGTCGCCGGCAAATGGACCGGGACGATGAACCTCACCGAGCCGCATTGCGGCACCGATCTCGGCCTCCTGCGCACCAAGGCCGAGCCGCAGGCCGACGGAAGCTATCGGATCAGCGGGACCAAGATCTTCATCTCCTCGGGCGAGCACGACCTTTCCGAGAACATCATCCACCTCGTCCTCGCCAAGATCGCGGGCGCGCCCGACAACGTCAAAGGCATCTCGCTGTTCATCGTCCCCAAGTTCCTGGTGAACGACGACGGCTCGCTCGGCGAGCGCAACGGCGTCTCCTGCGGCTCGATCGAGGAGAAGATGGGCATCCACGGCAATTCGACCTGCCTGCTCAATTACGACAATGCGACGGGCTACCTCGTCGGCGAGGCGGAGAAGGGCCTCGCCGCCATGTTCATCATGATGAATGCCGCCCGGCTCGGCGTCGGCCTCCAGGGCCTCGCCCAGGGCGAGGTCGCCTACCAGAATGCCGTCACCTACGCGAAGGACCGGCGCCAGGGCCGCGCCCTCGTCCCGGGCGAGCGCGAGGAGGGCGCGAAGGCCGACTCGATCATCGTCCACCCCGACGTCCGCCGGATGCTGATGGAGATGAAGGCGTTCAACGAGGCGGCGCGGGCGCTCGTCCTTTGGGGCGCGCTCCAGGTCGACATCTCGCGCCGCGCCCAGACCGAGGAGGAGCGCGAGGCGGCGTCCGATCTGCTCGGGATCCTCACTCCCGTCATCAAGGGCTATCTCACCGACCAGGGCTTCAAGGCCGCGGTCGACGCCCAGCAGATCCACGGCGGCCACGGCTACATCCGCGAATGGGGCATGGAGCAGTTCGTCCGCGACGCCCGGATCGCCCAGATCTACGAAGGCACCAACGGCATCCAGGCCCTCGACCTGGTCGGCCGCAAGCTCGGCGCCAACGGGGGAAGGGCGATCCAGGCCTTCTTCAAGCTTCTCGCCGAGGAGATTGCCGATGCCAGGGCCGCCGAAGGCGACGCCGCCAACCTCGCCGGCCGCCTCGAGAAGGCCGTCGGCGATCTCCAGACGGCGACGATGTGGCTGATGCAGAACGGAATGGCCAACCCCAACCACGCCGGCGCCGCGGCCTACCCCTACATGACGCTGACCGGAATCGTCTGCCTCGGCCTGATGTGGCTCCGCATCGCGAAGGCGAGCACGAGCGCTCTGGCCAGTGGCGGCGACAAGGGCTTTTACGACGCCAAGCTCATCACGGCGCGCTTCTTCGCCGAGCGGGTGATGCCCGAGACGGGCTCGCTGAGGCGCCAGATCGAGGCGGGGGCCGACACCTTGATGGCGCTTCCGGCGGAGGCTTTCTGAGCGAGAAGAGGGCGACGAGGTTCGGCCTGGAAGCTTCTGAACGATCGGTTGCGACGACCGACGATTTTGGTACGGTGATTATATGGCAACCGTGAAAGGCTCCAAACCCGCTCGTTCAAAGCGACCCACACGGCGACTGGCCATGGAAGTGGCGCCCCGCGGCGATGGCTGGCAGATCAAGCGGGAGGGGGCGTCTCGGGCAAGCAAAGTGTTCGAATCGAAAGCTGATGCGATTGGCGCGGCGAAGCAAATGATGCGTCGCGAGGGTGGTCTGCTGAGGTTGCATGCAGGCAGTGGCCGTGTGCATGAGCAGGTCACGATCGGTCGTAAAGCCGCGGCCAAGATCAGCGCGGTCGAAGGCATTGTTCTGGACAAGGCGAGTAAGCGCGAGCTCGCAAGCTCGGATCGCGACGGAATGTCCGTGGAGGAGCGGCTTGCTCGGCTCTCTGCCGCCTTTGGATCGGATCCGAAGCGTCCGCGGTGATCTACGCCACATTTGATGACCCTTATTGCTACAAGGGCACCAGCGTGCTCAAAAATGTTCGCGGGTTTCGCGACCAGGCGGCGCTTGATCGATTTGAAGCTCTCAGCTTCGCTTTGCGAAGCGAGGAGCCGCTCCCGGCCGGTCAGCTCTCGGTAAGGCACTATTTCGCGGTGCATCGCCACCTCTTTCAGGATGTCTACCGGTGGGCCGGGAAGCCGCGCACGATCCGCATATCCAAAGGCGGCAATCCATTTTGCTACCCGGAACATCTTGGCTCCGAATTGAAGCGGCTGTTCAGCTGGTTGAGGAAGGAAAAATATCTCCGGGAACGCAACCCTGAGATTTTCACCTCGCAGCTGGCCCACTTTCTGGCCGAATTGAACGCGAACCATCCGTTCAGAGAGGGAAATGGACGCGCACAAAATGCCTTTGCGCTGATCCTCTCTCACCAAGCGCGGCATCCCTTGCGCATGGATGCGTTGGACCCGGCGACTTTCAACCAAGCCATGATCGCGAGCTTTGCGGGCGACGAGGCAGGATTGGCGACCGAACTGCGAGGCCTCCTTTGATTGGTCGCAATCGGAACGTCGAGGCGGGAGATAGGCGTTGCGCCAGCCCCCCTGTTCACGACATGTTCGATTGTTGAATTCGTCTGCTTGGCTGTTTGAAACGTGAGTGAAGCGGTGATTTGCGCGAGGGCGCGCGTCGCGGGAGGGGACCCCCCTGTTTTCGTGCGCCACTTGTGCCATTCGGTCCCTTCGGGCACCGCCCGGGGAACGATTACTCACCGACGAGCAGCGCGACCTCGGCGATCCGGACGCCGTTGCTTCGCGGCGGGGCGGCCCGGCCAGTGAACAAAGCGTAGGGGACGATCCGCACCTCGAGCGAGTCGCGCTCCAGCCGGTCGATGAGGCGGGTGGCGTCGAAATCCTGATAGTCCATGTGGGCGGTCTGGTGCATCGCCGCGTGCGCGGCGCCGCCGCCGTGGACGCCGAACAGGTTGAGGGTGCCGAGGAACCAGGGGGATTCCTCGCCGAGCGCCGCGCCGGGCGGGGCGAGGTAGATGGCGAAGCCCGCGGCGGGGAGCCGGTCGTAGGCGATTCCGGAGAGGCGCACCGTGAGCGTGCGCGCCGGCGGCGGCGGCGGCGGCGGCGCGGGGGAGGCGCTG
>JBJMTX010000016.1:0-88738 GCA_045811485.1 Allosphingosinicella sp. | reverse complement strand
GTCGACCGTCTCGCCCTTCTTGAGGCTGAAGGTCATCGCCGAATAGGTCTCGACCGAGCCTATTCCGTAGAGGCAGGAGACCGAGGCGACGATGATCACGTCGTCGCGCTCGAGCAGCGATCGGGTCGCCGAGTGGCGCATCCGGTCGATCGCCTCGTTCACGCTCGATTCCTTCTCGATATAGGTGTCGGAGCGGGGAACGTAGGCCTCGGGCTGGTAGTAATCGTAATAGCTGACGAAATATTCGACCGCGTTGTCGGGGAAGAAGCTCTTGAACTCGCCGTAGAGCTGGGCGGCGAGGATCTTGTTGGGGGCGAGGACGAGCGCCGGCCGCTGAAGCGCCTCGATCACCTTGGCCATGGTGAAGGTCTTGCCCGAGCCGGTGACTCCGAGCAGCACCTGGGTCTGCTCGCCCTCGCGCGCGGCGCCGGTCAGCTCGGCGATCGCGGCCGGCTGGTCCCCCGACGGCTCGTAGTCGGAGACGATCCTGAACTTCTTGCCGCCCTCGGCCTTGTCCGGCCGCTGCGGCCGGTGCGGGACGAAAGCCTGCCCGGTGTCCGGCTCCTCGAGGCCGGTTCTGATCGCGATTGCCATGGCTTTCATATGGCTATTGAGGCCAAGGAAGACTAGCTTTGCGCGACAACAAAAGGGGGATGTCGGATGCGCGCATTGATCATCGTACCGTTGTGCCTGGCCGCGGCCTGCTCGGACGGGGGCGGGGAGCAGAACAAGGCCGAAGAGGCGGCCACCGCGATGCAGGCCGGCCAGTGGGAGGTCACCTCCGAGGTCACCGCCTTCCGGTCCACCGACAAGGCCACGCCCGCCCTCAAGGCCGCGGTGGGCGACAAGACCACCGCCCCGGCCTGCATCGAGGCCGGCAAGGAGGACAAGCCGCCGGCCGAAATGTTCGCCGGAGCCGGCTATAAGTGCGACTACAAGGATCGCTACATGCGCGACGGCCTCGTCAACGTCTCGATCGAGTGCGAACGCGATGCGCTCGAGGGCAAGATCCAGATGACGGTCGAGGGAACCTATACCGGCGACAGCCTCCAGGGCACGGTCAACGCGAACAGCTTCCTGTCGGGCGACGGCGACTTCGCCATGACCAGCAAGCTGACCGGCCGCCGCACGGGCCCGACCTGCGCCGCGCCCGCCGCGGACTCGAAAGGCAAAGCCAAGGCCTGATGGCGCTCATTCCCTGCCAGCGCGCCCTCTTCGACATACCGGAGGGCGTAGCCTATCTCGACTGCGCCAAGATGGCGCCCCTGAGCCGGGCCGCGCTGGAAGCGGGACGCGTCGGCCTCGAGCGCAAGCTTCATCCGTGGAACGTCCGGGCCGAGCATTTCTTCGACGAATCGGAACGGGTGCGGGCGCTGTTCGCCCGCCTGATCGGCGCCTCCGCGGACGACGTCGCGATCGTCCCCTCGGTCAGCTACGGCATGGCGACCGCGCTCCGCAACGTTCCGGTGGCGGCAGGGCAGAAGATCGTCACCATGGCGGAAGATTTTCCCTCCGGAATCCTCGCTTCGCGCGCTCTGGCCGAACGGGCGGAGGCGAGGGTCGTGACGGTGGCCCGCCCGGACGAAGGCGACTGGACCGACGCCATCCTCGAGGCGATCGACGGCGCCACCGCTCTCGTCGTCGCGCCGCACACCCATTGGGCCTGCGGAACGATGATCGACGTCGCCGCGATCGGTCGGCGGTGCCGCTCGGTCGGCGCCGCCCTCGTGCTCGACACGACGCAGTCGACCGGGGCGCTTCCGCTCGATCTCGCCGCGGTCGATCCCGACTATATGGTCGCGGCCTCCTACAAGTGGCTGCTCGGCCCCTACAGCCTCGGCTTCCTCTACGTCGCGCCGCGCCACCAGCAGGGCCGGCCGCTCGAGGAGGCTTGGATCGTCCGCCGCAACGCCCACGATTTCCGGAGCCTCTCCGCCTACGAGGATTTGTTCGCGGACGGCGCCCGGCGGTTCGACATGGGCGAGCGCGCCAATTTCGCGCTCCTTCCGGTCGCGGGCACGGCGATCGGGCAGCTGCTCGATTGGGGCGTCGACAACATTGCCGAGACGCTCGGCGCGGCGACCGGGGCCATCGAGACCCGGCTAAACGAGCGCGGCATGACGGCGCTGCCGGGAAGAGCGCCGCATTTCCTCTCGGTCCGATTCCCCGGCGGGCCGCCGGAAGGGATCGAGGCGCGGCTGGCGGCCGCCGACGTCCATGTCAGCCTTCGCGGCGACCGGATGCGGATCACGCCTCACCTCTACAATGACGAAGCCGACTCGCAGCGGCTGTTCTCGGCGCTGTCGGCCGACTAGGGTGGCGGCGAATCCGGGGGGCGTCGCCGGCATTGATCGACAACGAGTAGGGGGAAAGAGGATGAAGACCAAACTGATCCTGGGCGCGGCCGTGCTGGCGCTGGCCGCCTGCGGAAGTTCCGGCAACAAGGGCGGCGGCAGCTCGGCGACGGGCTCGGGCTCGAGCGGGGGCGGCGCTGCCGGCCTCACCCTCCAGCCGGGCGAGTGGGAGATGAAGACCCAGGTCGTCAATGTCAGCGCCCCGGGGCTTCCGGACGCGGTGGCGAACAGCATGAAGTCGCAGGCCGGCGGGACCTCGCGCAGCTGCATGACCGCCGAAGAGGCCAAGGGGCCGAAAGCGGACATGTACTCCGGCGCCCAGGGAAGCAATTGCAAGACCGAGGGCTTCAGCTGGGCGGGCGGGCGAATCCACGGCAAGACCACCTGCCCGGGGCCGGGCGGTACGGGCTCGGCGGTGATGACCATGGATGGCCAGTATAGCGCCCAGAGCATGGACGTGACGATCAAGTCCGATACCGACATCGCCGGCAACAAGGTCTCGATGGAGATGAAGATGAACGGCCGCCGGGTCGGCGATTGCCCCTCCGGCGGAACGGCGGGCTGAGCCATGATCGGCTATGTCACGCTCGGAACCGACGATCTCGATCGTTCGCGCGCCTTCTTCGACGCCCTGTTCGGCGAGATCGGGGCAGGTCGGCTGATGGAGATGGAGAGCGGCTTCACCCTCTACGGCACCGACTGGGGACAGCCGGGAGTCGCCGTCACCCGGCCCTATGATGGCGAGCCGGCGAGGGCCGGCAACGGCAACATGGTGTCGCTGGTGCTGGATAGCCGCGAGAAGGTCGACCGGCTCCACGCCAGGGCGCTGGAGCTGGGCGGAAGCGACGAGGGAGCGCCGGGCGTCCGCGGCGAGGAGGGCGAGCGGGCCTTCTACGGCGCCTATTTCCGCGATCCCGACGGCAACAAGCTCTGCGCCTTCCGGGTCGGCCCGGCATGACCGGACTCCGCGGTTGAAGGTCATCGTTATCGTCAACCGCGGCGGCGGCTCGGCGGAGGGCGCCGAGGAGCGGATCGCGGAAGCGTTCGAAGGCACCGCAGTCGAGCCCGACGTCCGGCTGGTCGAGCCGGGCGAGCTCGACCGTCACTGCGCCGAGGCCGCCAAGGAAGACGGAGCCGAGGCCCTGGTCGCGGCCGGCGGCGACGGCACGATCAGCACGGCCGCCGCCGCGGTGGCCGGGACGGACCTGCCGTTCGGGGTTCTGCCGATGGGGACCCTCAACCACTTCGCCCGCGACGCGGGAGTGCCGCTCGACCTGAAGGAGGCCGCGGCGGCCATCGCGGCCGGGCGGACCCGGAAGGTCGATGCGGCGGAGGTGAACGGCAAGCTGTTCGTCAACAACAGCGCCGTCGGCCTCTATCCGATGCTGGTTCGCCAGCGCGAGGCGCAGCAGCGGCATCTCGGCCGGACCAAGCGAAGCGCCATGCTGGTGGCGGCCGGGCGCTCGCTGTGGCGCTTCTCGAGCAAAAGGCTGACCCTTCGCGTGGCCGGTATGGACGCCCCGGTCGAGACTCCTCTGCTCTTCGTCGGCAACAACAAATATGAGACCGGCCTGCTCAGGCTCGGCCGCCGCGAGGCGATCGATCGCGGCGAATTGTGCATCTACGCCCCGCTCGCCCGCTCCCGCAGGGGCTTCGTCTGGCTGTCGCTCCGGGCGGTGTTCGGCCGGCCCGACCGCCAGGACGATTTCCTGACGCTCGAAGGGGTCGTGGAGTTCGAGATCGATTCGCACCGCGACCTGCTGATGGTGGCGATGGACGGCGAGGCGCAGCTGATGGAGACGCCGCTGAGGTATAAGATCCGGAAGGGTGCGCTGAACTTGATCCTCCCCGTCGCAGATAGTGAGGATTAGGGCACCCCGAAGCTCTGCCCCACTTCGGTGGTGATGAACCTGTCGGGCGCGATCCCGTGCGCCCGCAGCGCCGCAGTCAGGCGCCTGGGCGGATCGTCGATCGCTTCGAAGGTGAGCTGGAAGGTGCCCCAGTGGATGCCCAGCGCCTGCCGAGGGTTCAGGGTCTCGAACACGCGAACTGCCTCGTCGGGATCCATATGGTTGGCCTGCATGACGTCGCGCGGGAGGTAGGCGCCGATCGGCAGGATGGCGAGGCGGAAGGGGCCGTGGGCAGCCGCCTCCTTCGCCCAGCTGCCGTCGCCGAAGCCGGTATCCCCCGCGAAGAAGATCTTGCCCTCAGGAGTCTCGACGGTGAAGGCGGACCACAGCGCGCGGTTGCGGTCGGAGCCCCATCGCGACGACCAATGGTGGCTGCGCTCGGCGCGAACCAGGTACCAGTCGGCGACGTGTGTCGCCTGCCCCCAATCCAGCGTCCTCGCGGGAATGCCCGCCTTGCGCAGGATCGCGTCATTGCCGAGGCCGGTGAAGATGGACGGCCGGTCGCGGTCCCACAGCCGCTTCAGCGTCGGCAGGTCGAGATGGTCGTAATGATTGTGGCTGACGAGGACGAGATCGATCTTGGGCAGGTCCTCGAAGCGCACGCCGGGCGCTCGCACCCGCTTCGGGCCGATGACGGAGAAAGGCGAGGCGCGTTCCGACCAGATCGGGTCGGTGAGGATGTTGAGGCTGCGGGTCTGCACGAGCACCGTCGCATGGCCGATCCACGTCACCACCATGTCCTCTCCCTCGACCTCCCGCGGCGGCACGGTGGGCGTGACCGTCACCCGCTCGGGCCAGCGCGCGCGATCGTCGCTGCCGCCCAGCCAGCGATTGAAGTAGCGCATCGGGCCGCCGTGGAGGGCGGTCGCGGGACCGGGATCGGGGTTGAAGAAGCGTTTCCCGTCGAAATGGCCGCTCTTCGGCCCTTCATAATAGATTCGGTCGAGGAAGGGCGGGATCAGCGACGGCGCGAAGCACAGGCCGACGAGGAGGAAGAGGAGGAGAGTGCCGAGACGGCGGAGCCAGCGTCGCATGCCGTCTCTTAGCCGCCGCGGTCGCCGCGGCAAATCAGCTCGGGTCGATGGCGAAGCCCGCGGCGGGACGGTCCTCGCGATGCTCCTCATGATAGAGATCGACGATCAGGGTCACCCGGCCCGGAGCGGCGGCGCCGCAGTCGAGCGGATAGGCCTCGGTCACGGTGCCGTAGACGCCGACCGCGCCCGGGTGGTGCGGGCCGAGCGCCGGGCGCGAGCCGTCCGAGCAGCGCAGTCGGAGGATATAGGCGCGCGCGCCCTCCGGCCCGCCCACCCGCACCGGATTCTCGAGGGTTCCGAGCGGGTGAGCCGCCGCCGCGGCGGCGACCTCCTCGATCTCCGCCTCGGGATCGGAGGCGGCCATGTTGCCGAGCGTCTGGTCGGGCGACGCGGTACGGGCGCCGAGCTCCTGAGCGGCGGCGGGAGCGGCCAGCAAAGCCGAGACGAGAAGCAGGAGGATACGCATGGCGCGCCGCTAAGCCGTTCCGCTGGAAAAGGAAACCTATTCGAGCTCGAACGAGACGGCGAGGCTGACGGAGACCGATTGCTCGCCGGGATCGATCGAGGTCGCCTGGGCCGCTTCGGCGCGCATCCGCATCATCGGCAGCGGCTGGGCGTAATTGCCGCCCGCCTCGCTGATCGAGAGGATTTTGCCGACCCTCATGCCGAGCGCCCGGGCGTAGAGCTCGGCGCGGGCGCGAGCGGCCGACAGCGCCTTTGTGCGCGCCTCGTCGAGGGCTTCGTCCGGCTTGTCGATGCCGAGCATGGGGCCGTTGATCTGGTTGGCGCCCTCGGCGACGAGCGCGTCGAGGATCTTGCCGGTATTGGCGATGTCGCGGAACTTGACCGAAACCTCGTTGCTGGCGCGATAGCCGATGATCTGCGGGGTGCCGCCGCCCTGCTGGTCCTGGCGATAATCGGGATAGAGGTTGATCGAGCTGGTCTGGATGTCCCGGTCGGCGATCCCGGCGCGCTTCAGCGCTGCGCGAACCGAGGCCATCTGGGCCGCGTTCTGGGCGAGCGCTGCTGTCGCGCTAGGGGCGGTGGTGACGACCCCGGCGGTGATCCGGGCGGTGTCGGGGACCCGGCTGACCTCGCCGCTGGCGACGACGTCGAGGCGGGTGCCGTCGAGCACCGCGGTGGACTGCACCTGCGCCGCGGCGGGGGCGAGGGGGGCCAGCGCGAGCAGGGCGCCGAGGATCAGGTTGCGCATCGAGTCACTCCGAAAGTTTCGCTTCCGATCCTTTCAACGCGGCAGCGGCTGCACCGTTGCTGAACGCCGGAATGGGGCGAATAAAGATTGACTAATAGCCGTTTAGCTGGGAGTTGGGGGGCGATGACGACCCGCCCGACCCGCACCGGCTCCGCTTGCGCCTCCTTCGCGCCGGCCTCCGGTCATGCGTGGCGCTGGTGGTGGAACAGCGATTCCGCGGCGCGCGTCCATCGATGGTGAACCGGACTTTCTAAGGTCCCAAGTCTCCCGAAGGCCCGTCGCTCCCGGCGGGCTTTTTCTTTGCCTCGATCCCAGGATCCCACCATGTCGACCCAACCCCGATTCGCCGTAGACCCAGTCGAAATCACCGAAGCCCAAGGGGCTCTGAACCGGCTCTACGCCGGAGATTCCCTCTCCGAAACCGAAGCGAAAGCGCTTTTCACCGAACTCGTCTCCGGAAGGCTTCCGGAGCCCGCCATCGCGGCGATGCTGATCGCGCTCCGGCTCAAGGGCGAGACCGAGGCCGAGCTGATCGGCGCCGCCCGCGCGCTTCGCGCCGCCGACGAGGACTTTCCGAGACCGGATTACCTGTTCGCCGACAGCTGCGGCACCGGCGGCGACGGCTCGGCCTCGATCAACGTCTCGACCGCGGTCGCCTTCACCGCCGCCGCGGCCGGGCTTCCGGTCGCCAAGCACGGCAACCGCTCGGTGACCTCCCGCTGCGGCTCGGCCGACGTGCTCGAGGAGCTCGGCGCGAAGCTCGACGTCAGCGCCGAGGCCTCGCGCCGGGCGCTCGACGAGACCGGCGTCTGCTTCCTGTTCGCCCCGCTCTACCATCCGGGGCTGAGGCATGCCGGGCCGGTCCGCCGGATGCTGGGGGTCCGGACGATCATGAACATGCTCGGCCCCTGCGTGAACCCCGCCGAGCCCAGGGTGCAGCTGCTCGGAGTCGCCGATTCCGCTCTGCTCGAGCCGGTGGCGGCGACGCTCGCCGCGCTCGGGGTCGAGCGGGCGCTCGTCGTCCACGGCTCCGGCCTCGACGAGATCGCGCTCCACGGCGAGACCCAGGCGGTCCAGCTCAAGGACGGCACGATCGAGCCGCTGACCCTGTTCCCCGAGGAGGGCGGGCTCCAGCGCCGGCCGGTGCAGGTGCTCCGCGGCGGCGGCCCCGAGGAGAATGCCGAGCGGCTGAAGATGCTTCTGATGGGCTACGGCCTCGATGCCGAGACCGAGGTGGTCGCGCTCAACGCCGGCGCGCTTCTGCTCACCGCCGGGATCGCCTCCAGCCTTCGCGACGGAGTCGGCCGATCGCTCGACGCGCTCCGTTCCGGCGAGGCCTATCGGCGCCTTAGCTTGTTCATAGAGGCGACCAATGGCTGAAGGCGTGCTTGCCGAGATCGTCGCCAGGAAGCGCGTCGACGTCGCGGCGCGCCTGGCCGGCTTCGGCGCCGAGCCCGAGCCGAGCCGGCGCAGCCTCAAGGCGGCGCTCGGACGTCCGGGCGCGCGCTTCATCATGGAGGTGAAGCGCGGCTCCCCCTCGGGCGGGTCGATCCGGGCGGCGGCGGACGCGGGCGCGATCGCCCGCGCCTATCGCGGCGCCGCCGACGCGATCAGCGTGCTGACCGACGCCCCCTATTTCGGCGGCTCGCTCGAGGATCTGAGGGCGGTCCGGCGCGAGTTCCTCGGCCCGATCCTCGCCAAGGATTTCATCGTCGACGCGCGGCAGGTGGCGGAGGCGCGGCTTCACGGCGCCGACGCGGTGCTCGTCATCCTCGCCGTCCTCGACGATCGCCAAGCGGCGGCGGTGATAGGCGAGGCGCGCCGCCTCGGAATGGACGTGCTGGTCGAGGCGCATACCGAGGAGGAGGTTCGCCGGGCGGTGGCGCTCGGCGCCGAGATCATCGGGATCAACAATCGCGATCTGAAAACGCTGAAGGTCGATCTCGCGGTCACCGAGCGGCTGGCTGCGCTGGTCCCGCCGGGAACGCTGGTCGTCGCCGAATCGGGCATAGCGAGCCGCGCCGACGTCGCCCGGCTCGCACCCTATGCCGACGCCTTCCTGGTCGGCTCCTCGCTGATGCGCTCCGATAATCCCGGCGAGGCGGCGCGGGCGCTGGCTTACGGCCGGGTCAAGGTCTGCGGGATCACCGACGGCCACGATGCCGCGATGGCGGCCGAGCATGGCGCGGCCTATGCGGGCGTCGTCATGGTTCCCAACACCCCCCGGGCGGTGACCTGCAGCCAGGCCGAGGCGATCGCCGAGGCCTCGCCGGTGCCGCTGGTCGGCGTGTTCCGCAACGAGAAGCCGGCGCAGATCGCTTACTCAGCGCGGGCCCTGGCGCTGAAAGCCGTCCAGCTCCACGGCCAGGAGGACGCGCTCTATATCCGGGCGCTTCGCGGGCTGCTTCCGGAAGAAACCGAGATCTGGGCCGCCGCCGCCGTCGGCCGGGACGTTCCCGAACCCCGCCTCGGCGCCGACCGCACCTTGTTCGACACCCAGGTCGCCGGCCGCTCCGGAGGCACCGGAATCGCCTTCGACTGGCGGCGGCTCGCCGGCCGGGCCGACCTCTCCCGCTCGCTCCTCGCCGGCGGGCTGAAGCCCGGCAACGCCGCCGCCGCGGCGCGCGTCGGCGCCTATGCGCTCGACGTCGGCTCGGGCGTCGAGATGGCGCCGGGACGCAAGGATTCGGGCAAGCTGCACGCCTTCTTCGAGGCGCTTCGGCTCCCGGTCCGCGGGGAGGCCGCATGCGGCTGAGCGGCCGGTTCGGCGAATATGGCGGCGCCTATGTGCCCGAGATCCTGGTGCCGGCGATCGAGCAGCTCGAGGCCGCCTTCCTCGATGCCCGGGAGGATGCTTCCTTCCGCGCCGAACTGGACGGGCTTCTCGCCACCTATGCCGGGCGACCGACTCCGCTCACCCTTTGCCGCAACCTCGGCTCGGAGCGGGCGCGCATCTACCTCAAGCGCGAGGACCTGCTCCACGGCGGCGCCCACAAGACCAACCAGGTGCTCGGCCAGGCCCTGCTCGCGAAACGGATGGGAAAGAGCCGCCTCATCGCCGAGACCGGCGCCGGGCAGCACGGAGTCGCCACCGCCCTGGCCGGCGCCCTGTTCGGGCTGAAGACCCGCATCTACATGGGCGCCGTCGATGTCGAGCGGCAGCGGGCGAACGTCTTTAGGATGGAGCTGATGGGCGCCGAGGTGGTTCCGGTCGAGAGCGGCGCGCGCACGCTGAAGGACGCGATCAACGAGGCGCTTCGCGACTGGGCGGCGAGCTTCGAGGACACACATTATCTGCTCGGAACGGTCGCCGGGCCGCATCCCTTCCCTTTGATGGTGCGCGAGTTCCAGCGGGTGATCGGCAAGGAGGTGAGGGCTCAGCTGCTCGAGGCCGAGGGCCGGCTGCCCGACGCCTGCATCGCCGCGGTCGGCGGCGGCTCGAACGCGATCGGTCTGTTCGCCGACTTCATCGCCGACGAGGGCGTCGCCCTGGTGGGCGTGGAAGCGGCCGGCCGGGGCCTCGACGGCGCGGAACACGGCGCCACGCTCCTGCGTGGCCGGCCGGGAATCCTTCACGGCGCCGAGACCTATGTCCTCCAGGACGAGGACGGCCAGATCGACGAGAGCTGGTCGGTCTCGGCGGGGCTCGACTATCCCGCCGTCGGGCCCGAGCACGCCCACCTCAAGGACAGCGGCCGGGCCGACTATGTCGGAGTCACCGATGAGGAGGCGCTCGCCGCCTTCGCTTTGCTCGCCCGCTCGGAGGGGATCATCTGCGCGTTCGAATCGGCCCATGCGCTCGCCCACGCGCTCAAGCTGGCGGAAGCCGCGACCGAGGACAAAGTGCTCGTCGTCAATCTCTCGGGCCGCGGCGACAAGGACATGGAGCAGGCGCGCCGGCTGATCGGGGCGGGATCGTGACCCGCTACGGGGCGATGTTCGAGCGGCTGGGCGAGCGCGGCGAGGGTGCGTTCGGCGCCTTCGCGATGCTCGGCGATCCGGACTTGGAAGGCAGCGGCCGACTGCTCGACTCGCTGGTCGAGGGCGGAGCGGACATGATCGAGGTCGGAATCCCCTTCTCCGATCCGGTGGCCGACGGCCCGGTCGTCCAAGCCGCGGCGGTTCGCGCGCTCGCCGCCGGAACCCGGACGGCCGACTGCTTCCGCCTCCTCGCCGCGTTCCGGCGAAGTCATCCGGAGGTGCCGGTCGGGATCCTGACCTACGCCAACATCGTCGTCGCCCGCGGCCGCCAGGCCTTTTACGACGCGGCCGCGGCGGCCGGGGTCGACAGCGTCCTCGTCGCCGACGTTCCGACGCTCGAGGCGGAGCCCTTCCTCGCCGCCGCCCGGGCGGCGGGCGTCGCGCCGGTGCTGATCGCCGCTCCCAACACGCCGCCGGCGATCCTGGGCCGGATCGCCGGGGAAGGGGAGGGCTACACCTATTGCGTGGCGCGCGCGGGCGTCACGGGAGCGGACGAGAAGGTTCGATTCGCCAGCGACGTGATCGCCGTTTTGCGGAAGGCCGGGGCTCCGCCGCCGGTGCTCGGCTTCGGAATCTCGCGGCCCGAGCATGTCCGCCTCGCCCTCGAAGCGGGCGCGGCGGGGGTCATCTCCGGCTCCGCCATCGTCGATCGCATCGCCCGCGGCGAGGATGTGAGGCCGTTCGTCGCCGAGATGAAGGCGGCTACGCGGTCTCCGTCATTGCGAGGAGCGTAGCGACGCGGCAATCCAGTGGGCCTCCGAGGCCCAACTGGATTGCTTCGCTTCGCTCGCAATGACGGTTTTACCGCCGTCCGGCGATCAGGCGCCAGATGAGGAGGATGATGATCGCGCCGACGATGGCGGCGATGAAGCCGGCGCCCTGGCCCTGCTTGTACCAGCCGAGCATGTTGCCGAGCCAGCCGGCGAGCACGGCTCCGCCGATGCCGAGCAGGATGGTGACGATGCAGCCGCCGGGGTCCCGGCCCGGCATGATCGCCTTGGCGATGGCCCCGGCAATGGCGCCGATGATGATCCAGGCCAGCCAGCCATGATCTGCCAGCAGGTTCATAACGTCCCTCCTTACCCTCGCTTGCTCGTTCGTCGCTTTACCGCTTTCGGATGGTCAAACCCCAGCAAAAAATGTAATGGCCGGTTCCACGGCGTCGGGGGCCGCCGACAGAAAGAGACTTGAGGCAGGTGCTTTATTCGGCTAACACAGTAGGCCGAAGCGGCGTTGCCGTCCGTCCGGTGTGGGGAACATGAGAGCCATGAATTTCGAGTCGCCCAAATGGCGCCGCAGCGATCAGGAAGTCGTCGTGATCGACGATGAGGCAGCGGCGCGGCGCCGTCGAAGGAACATCATCCTCGCGGTCGCCGCGGTGGTCGCCTTGGCGATCGTCGCCTTCCTCATGTTCGGCCGCGGGGGTCGCGACGAGACCAAGGTCGCGGTCACGGCCAAGGGCGGCGAGAGCGCCGAGGCCGCGCCCGCGGTCAGCGTCGTCGTTCCCGGCCGGCAGCAGGTCGCCCGAACCATCTCCGCCACCGGCCAGCTCGCCGCGCGCTACGACATGCCGGTCGGCATTCCGGGCGAGGGCGGAAGGGTGGTCAGCGTCATGGTCGAGGCGGGCCAGTGGGTCGGCGCCGGCCAGACCCTCGCCGTCATCGATCGCTCGGTCCAGGCCCAGGAGGCCGCCCAGCTCGCCGCCCAGATCGACGTCGCACGCGCCGACGCCCGCCTCGCCCAGCAGGAGCTCGAGCGCGCCCAGGCGCTGGTCTCGCGCGGATTCGTCTCCAAGGCGGACGTCGAGCGCAGGGTCGCCACCCGCGACGCCGCGCTCGCCCGGGTCCGCGTCGCCCAGGCCAATCTCGGCCAGAGCCGCGCCCGAATCGGCCGCCTCGACGTCCGTGCCCCGGCCGCCGGCCTGGTCCTCACCCGCACCGTCGAAACCGGCCAGATCGTCGGTCCCGGATCGGGGGCCCTGTTCCGGATCGCCCGCGGTGGCCAGCTCGAGATGATGGCCCGGCTCCCGGAATCGGACCTTCTGACCCTGTCGCCCGGAGTGACGGCGCAGGTCACGCCGGTCGGTTCGCCGACCACCTATCAGGGCAGCATCTGGCAGGTGTCGCCGATCATCGATCCGTCCTCGCGCCAGGGCGTGGCGCGGATCGCGCTTCCGTTCAGCCGCGACCTGAGGCCCGGCGGCTTCGCCACGGCGATGATCCGGGCCGGCGCGGTCGATGCGCCGATGCTTCCGGAATCGGCGGTGCTCAACGACAGCCAGGGCACCTACGTCTTCATCGTCGACAAGGACAATGCCGTCCGCCGCCGTCCGGTGAAGGTCGGCTCGGTCACCGACGCGGGCGTGGTCATCGCCGAAGGCCTCGCCGGCAACGAGCGAATCGTCCAGTCGGCAGGCCCATTCCTCACCGAGGGCGAGAAGATCCGGCCGCAAAGGGCGGTAGCCGCGCGCTGACGCAGCCTCTCACGGAGTTGGTCCGACATGCGTAACATTTCCAGCTGGGCCATCCGCAACCCGGTCTTTCCGCTCGTCCTGTTCGCGGCTCTGGCTCTGCTCGGGCTGATCACCTTCCTGCGCATGGACGTCAACAACAACCCGGACATCAGCTTCCCGGCGGCCACCGTCACGGTCGTCCAGCCGGGCGCGGCGCCGTCCGAGCTCGAGACTCAGGTGACCCAGCGGGTCGAGGCGGCGATCCGGGGAATCAACGGCGTCGACGAGATCCAGTCGACGGCGCGCGAGGGGTCGAGCTCGACCTTCGTCCAGTTCGACATGGGCACTCCGGTGGACCGCGCCGTCAACGACGTCCGCGACGCCATCGCCAACATCCGCTCCGACCTTCCCGACGGAATCCTCGAGCCGCAGGTCCAGCGCGAGGAAGCCGACGGCGGCCCGATCGCCTACATGGCCGTCGAATCGACCGCGATGGGCCTGGAAGAGCTCAGCTGGTATATCGACAACACGATCTCCAAGCGCCTGCTCGCAATCCCCGGAATGGCCAACGTCTCGCGCGGCGGCGGAGTCAGCCGCGAGATCCGCATCATCCTCGATCCCGTCAAGATGCAGGCCAACGGGATCACCGCGGCCCAGGTCAACGCTCAGCTCAGGGCGACCAACGTCAACGCTGCCGGCGGACGGGCCGAGATCGCCGGCTCCGAGCAGTCGGTCCGGGTGCTCGGCAACGCCACCGACGCCCGCGACCTCGGCGAAAAGAACATCGCCGTGGGCAACGGGCGCACGGTGAAGCTCTCCTCGATCGCCACGGTCCGCGATCTCTACGCCGAACAGCGCAACGTCGCTCTGATGAACGGGCGGCAGGTGCTCAGCTTCTCGATCGAGAAAGCCAAGGGATCCTCCGACGTGACCGTCTGGGCGGCGGCCGAGAAGGAGATGAAGAAGCTCGAGGAGGAGAGCGGCGGCAAGATCAAGTTCCGGATGCTCTTCACCAGCGTCAAATATACCGAAATGCAATATGAAAGCGCCATGGAGGCCCTGCTCGAGGGCGCGGCGCTTGCCGTCCTCGTCGTCTTCCTTTTTCTCCGCGACTGGCGCGCGACCCTCATCTCGGCGGTCGCCATTCCGCTCTCCGCGATCCCGACCTTCTGGTTCATGGACCTGATGGGCTTCACCCTGAACGGAGTGACCCTTCTCGCGCTCAGCCTCGTCGCCGGCGTCCTCGTCGACGACGCCATCGTCGAGATCGAGAATATCGTGCGCCACATGCGAATGGGCAAATCGGCCTATCAGGCGGCGATCGACGCGGCCGACGAGATCGGCCTCGCCGTCGTCGCGACGACCTTCTCGATCGTCGCCGTCTTCCTCCCCGTCGGCATGATGGGCGGCCTGATCGGCCAGTATTTCAAGAGCTTCGGAATGACCATCGTGGTCGCCGTGCTGATCAGCCTGATGGTCGCCCGCCTGATCACGCCGCTCATGGCCGCCTATTTCCTGAGCGCCAAGGGCCGCGCCAAGCACGGCGAAGGCTGGCTGATGGACCGCTATATGGGCCTGCTCCACTGGTCGCTGGTCCATCGCTGGAAGACGATGCTGATCGGAGTCGCCGCCTTCATCGCGACCATCTTCGCCTTCGCCACGCTGCCCTTCACCTTCCAGCCCAACGTCAACAGCGACTTCACCTCGGTGGCCGTGGAGATGGCGCCCGGCGCGACGCTCCAGCAGACCCAGCGAGTCGCCAGCGAGGCGGCCGACATCATCCGCAAGGAGCCCGACGTGAAGTCGGCCTTCGCCTCGATCCGGGTCGGCGGCGCGACCATCTACATCACCCTCAACGACGACCGCGAGCGGACCAGCACCGAGTTCGAGCGCGAGGTCTCTGCGAAGATCCGCAACATCGCCGACGCCCGCGTCTATTTCCGCTCGCACAGCTTCGGCAACCGCGACATCAGCATCATGCTCAGCGGCGACGATCCGGTGAAGCTCGATCAGGCGGCCAACGCGCTCGTCCAGGACATGAAGAAGTTGCCGGAAGTGAAGGCTCCGAGGATCGAAGGCGATTTGCGGCGGCCCGAGATCACGATCAAGCCGCGCTTCGACCTCGCCGCCGACATGGGGGTCACCACCTCGGCGCTCAGCCAGACGATCCGAATCGCCACCCAGGGCGAGATCGACCAGAACAGCGCCAAATTCTCGCTGTCCGACCGCCAGATCCCGATCCGGGTCTCGCTGAACGAGGAATCGCGCCAGAACCTCTCGACCATCGAGAATCTGCCGGTGCCGACGACGAGCGGCGGATCCGTCCCTTTGAAGGTCGTCGCCGAGATCGGTTTCGGCGCGGGACCCACCCAGATCCAGCGCTTCAACCAGCAGCGCCGGACCGTCGTCGGCGCCGATCTCGCCCCCGGCGTCGTCGAGGCGATGAGCAAGATCAGGGAGCTGCCCTCCTACAAGAACCTTCCGGCGGGCGTCGAGCATGCCCGCCAGGGCGACGAGAAGATGCAGCAGGAGCTGATCTCGAACTTCATCATGGCCGTCGTCGCCGGCATCTTCCTCGTCTTCGCGGTTCTGGTTCTGCTCTACAAACGCATCGTGCCGCCGTTCGTGAACATGGGCTCGCTCCTGCTCGCGCCGCTGGGCGGGGCGATTGCGCTCCACCTCACCGGAAACGCGATGTCGATGCCGGTGCTGATCGGGATCCTGATGCTGCTCGGGATCGTCGCCAAGAACTCGATCCTTCTGATCGACTTCGCGATCGAGGAGATGGCCAAGGGCGTCGGCAAGAACGATGCGATCGCCGACGCCGGCCACAAGCGCGCCCAGCCGATCGTGATGACCACGGTGGCGATGGTCGCCGGAATGCTTCCGACCGCCGTCTCGCTCTCGGGCGACGGAAGCTGGCGGGCGCCGATGGGGATCGTGGTGATCGGCGGGCTGATCCTCTCGACCGTCCTCACCCTCGTCATCGTGCCCGCGGGCTTCAGCCTCGCCGACAGCTTCGAGCGCTGGCTCGGCCCCAAGTTCGGCCGGGTGCTCACCTACAAGGGCCCGAGGGAGCCGGCGCCCACGATACAGCCGGCCGAGTGACGTCCTTCGATACGCTCGAAGCCGCGTATCGAAGGATTGCCGCTCGTCCCCCCAAGTCCTAGGTTCGGCCGATGCGCAACATTTCCAGCTGGGCGATCCGAAACCCGGTCTTCCCGCTCGTCCTGTTCGCGGCGCTCACGCTGCTCGGGCTGGTCAGCTTCATGCGGATGGACGTCAACGACAATCCGGACATCGAATTCCCCGCCGCGGTCGTCTACGTCTCCCAGCCGGGCGCGGCGCCGACCGAGATGGAGACCCAGGTCACCCAGCGCATCGAGGCGGCGGTGCGCGGAATCAACGGAGTCGACGAGATCGGCTCGACCGTCGGCGAGGGCTATTCGCAGACCTTCGTCCAGTTCGTGATCGGAACGCCCGTCGACCGCGGGGTCAACGACGTCCGCGACGCCGTCGCCAACATCCGTTCCGACCTGCCCGAAGGCATATTGGAGCCTCGGGTCACCCGGGTCGACATTGCCGGCGGACCGCTCGGAATCTATTCGGCCGAGACCAGCGACATGTCGCTCGAAGAGCTCAGCTGGTACGTCGACAACACCGTCGCCAAGCGACTGCTCTCGGTCCCGGGAATGGCGGAGGTTCGCCGCTCCGGAGGGGTAAGCCGGGAGATCCGGATCATCCTCGACCCGGTCAAGATGCAGGCCAACGGACTCACCGCCTCGCAGGTCAATGCCCAGCTCCGGCAGGTCAACATCAACGCCGCCGGCGGACGGGCCGAGATCGCCGGCTCGGAGCAGTCGGTGCGCGTGCTCGGCAATGCCGCAAACGCCTTCGCGCTCGGCGAGACCGAGATCGCGCTTCCGGGCGGCCGGACCGTCAAGCTGTCCGCCATCGCCGACGTTCGCGACGCCTATGCCGAGCAGCGCTCGCTGGCGACGATGAACGGCCGCCAGGTGCTCAGCTTCCGGCTCACCCGCGCCAAGGGCTATTCGGACGTCACCGTCTACGAACAGGCGATGAAGGCGCTCAAGGAGCTGGAGAAGGACAATCCCAAGGTCCACTTCACCCAGATGTTCACCAGCGTCGACTATGTGAAAGCCCAGTACAAATCGGCGATGGAGGCGATGATCGAGGGCGCCGTGCTCGCCGTCCTGGTGGTCTTCCTTTTCCTTCGCGACTGGCGCGCGACCGCGATCTCGGCGCTCGCAATCCCGCTCTCGGCCGTCCCCACCTTCTGGTTCATGGACCTGATGGGCTTCTCGCTGAACGGGCTCAGCCTGCTCGCCCTGAGCCTCGTCGCCGGAGTCCTCGTCGACGACGCGATCGTCGAGATCGAGAATATCGTCAGGCACATGCGGATGGGCAAATCCGCCTATCAGGCGGCGATCGACGCCGCCGACGAGATCGGCCTCGCCGTCGTCGCGACGACCTTCTCGATCGTCGCCGTGTTCATGCCGGTCGGCCTGATGCCCGGAATATCGGGCCAGTTCTTCAAGAATTTCGGCTTCACGGTCGTCGCCGCCGTCCTGACCAGCCTCGCCGTGGCGCGGCTGATCACGCCGCTCGTCGCCGCCTATTTCCTCGCCGCCAAGGGCAAGGCCAGCCACGGCGAAGGCTGGATGATGGACCGCTACGTCGGAATGCTCCGCTGGTCGCTTCGCAATCGCTGGAAGACGGTGGCGCTCGGCGCGGTCTCGTTCGCCGCGACCATCTACGCCTTCTACACCCTGCCGATGACCTTCCAGCCGCCGCTCAACCTCGATTTCAGCCAGGTCCAGATCGAGATGCCGCCGGGCTCGACGCTCGAGCGCACCGGCGTGGTGGCGAACAAGGTGACCCGGCTGCTTCGCTCGAAGCCCGAGGTCGAGAATGCCTTCGCCGACGTCAGCCCGACCAGCGCGGAGCTGTTCGTGACCCTGAAGAAGGACCGCAAGCGGACCAGCGTCGAGTTCGAGCGCGCCTATTCGCCCGAGCTTCAGTCGATCCCCGACGCCCGGATCAACTTCCAGTCGCAGGCCGGCAACCAGAGCGGCCGCGACCTCAACATCACCCTCGTCGCCGACGATCCGGCCAAGCTCGAATCGGCCGCCGACAAGATCATCGCCGAGATGCGCGGCTTGCCGGAGCTCCGCGCGCCGCGCATCGACGGCGAGCTTCAGCGGCCGGAGATAACGATCAAGCCGCGGCTCGACCTCGCCGCCGACCTCGGAGTGACCACCGCGGCCCACAGCCAGACGATCCGGATCGCGACTCTTGGCGACATCGACCAGAACAGCGCCAAATTCTCCCTCTCCGACCGACAGGTCCCCATTCGCGTCGCCCTGCCGCAATCCTCCCGCCGCAACCTCTCGACGATCGAGAACCTGCCGGTGCCGACGGCGAACGGGGGCTCGGTGCCGCTCAAGCACGTCGCCGAGATCAGCTTCGGCGCCGGCCCGAGCGAGGTGAAGCGCTACAACCAGAGACGCCGGACCGCGATCGGGGCGGATCTCGCTCCGGGCGTCGTCACCAGCGACGCGATGAAGAAGATCGAGGCGCTTCCTTCGGTGCAGCATCTCCCGGACGGGGT
The DNA here is from genome assembly GCA_045811485.1 of Allosphingosinicella sp. GTDB lineage: Bacteria > Pseudomonadota > Alphaproteobacteria > Sphingomonadales > Sphingomonadaceae > Allosphingosinicella. The sequence continues at coordinate 70,162 of JBJMTX010000016.1, read as the reverse complement.
CGAGAAGGTCAATGTCGGCGCGGCCAAGTGGCAGGCGGAACTGGTCAGCAACTTCATCCTCGCCGTGATCGCCGGAATCTTCCTCGTCTTCGCGGTCCTGGTGCTGCTCTACAAAAGGGTGCTTCCGCCCTTCGTCAACATGGGCTCGCTTCTGCTCGCTCCGCTCGGCGGGGCGATCGCGCTCCACCTCACCGGCAACCCGATGTCGCTGCCGGTGATGATCGGGCTCCTGATGCTGCTCGGCATCGTCGCCAAGAACTCGATCCTCCTCATCGACTTCGCAATCGAGGAGATCGGCAAGGGCGTCCCCAAGGACGAGGCGATCGTCGACGCCGGCCACAAGCGCGCCCAGCCGATCGTGATGACGACGGTAGCGATGGTCGCGGGCATGCTTCCCATCGCCATGTCCTTCACCGGCGACGGCAGCTGGCGCGCGCCGATGGGCGTGGTCGTGATCGGCGGCCTGATCCTTTCGACCGTCCTCACCCTCGTCATCGTCCCCGCCGGCTTCAGCCTCGCCGACAGCTTCGAGCAATGGCTCGGCCGGCGGCTCCGGCCGATCCTGACCTACCGGCCCGAGGACGGCGAGCCGCGGCCGGCGCCCCAGGCGGCCGAGTGAACCATCGCGCGTCGCGCGGATTGGGCGAAGATGGTCCCCGCTGAAGCGCCCCGCCACGGCATCAGGGAGATGCGGATCATCGCCACCGGGATGCTGGTGGCGATGGCGGGCGTCTTCCTCGCCGCCAATGCCTGGGACGAGGCCTATCCGGCGCTGGGCTTCGTCAAGGCCTTCGCCGAGGCCGCAATGGTCGGCGGCCTCGCCGACTGGTTCGCGGTCACCGCGCTCTTCCGCCACCCGCTCGGCCTGCCCATCCCGCATACCGCCATCATCCCGCGCAACAAGGACCGGATCGGCGCCGCGCTCGCCGCCTTCCTTCGCGAGAATTTCCTCATCCCCAAGGTGGTCGCCCGGCGGATGCGAAGCGTCGACATCGCCGGCGGCATCGGCCGCTTCCTCGCCAACCCGCCGCCCGAGGGGCGCCTTCGCCAGGGCGGGTCGCGGCTTCTCGCCCAATTGCTCGAGGCGCTCGATCAGGAGCGATTGGGCGGAATGGTCAAGAATGCGGTGTCGCAGCGGATGCGCTCGCTCGAGGTCTCGCCGCTGATCGGCCAGGCCCTCGACGGCGCCATCACCGAGGAGCGCCACGTCCCGATCCTCGACGGGATCGTCACCTGGGCCGGCCGGACCCTCGACGCCAATGAGGACCTCATCCGCAACATGGTCCACGAGCGCGCCGGCTGGATCATGAAGCTCGCCGGCCTCGACGAGAAGCTCGCCGACGCGATCGTCGACGGCCTGAGAAAGCTCACCATCGACATGGCGATCGACCCCGGCCATCCGCTTCGCGCCAAGGCCGAGGAGGCGCTCGCCGCGCTCGCCTGGGACATGCGCTTCGACCCCGACATGCAATCCAAGGTCGAAGGCTGGAAGAACGAGATCATCGCCAACAAGGCGGTGACCGACTGGCTCGGGGGCCTCTGGGAAAATAGCCGCGCCGCTTTGCTCAAGGCGGCCCGCGATCCTGAAGCGGCCATGGCCGGCCGCTTCGGCGAGGCGCTCAAGCAGCTCGGCGAGACCCTCCAGACTGACGAGACCCTCAACCGCGCGATCAACCAGTTCGCCCGCCGCCTCGTCGTCGGAACCGCCGCCACCTACGGCAGCGGGATCGTCACCCTGGTGTCGGAGACGGTGCGGAGCTGGGATGCGCGGACGGTGACCGGGCGGCTGGAAAATGCGGTCGGGCGGGACCTTCAGTATATCCGGATCAACGGTACCCTAGTCGGCGGGCTCGTCGGGTTGGCGATCCACACGCTGGAGGTGTTTACTTAGCCGTCATTGCGAGCGTAGCGAAGCAATCCAGTGCCGCCCCCGAGTCAGACTGGATTGCCGCGTCGCTTCGCTCCTCGCAATGACGGGTCAGCCGTCGCTCGCCCGCTCCACGTCCGCCCCCACCGCCTGGAGCTTCTCCTCCAGCCGCTCGTAGCCGCGGTCGAGATGGTAGACTCGGTGGACCTGGGTCTCGCCCTTCGCGGCGAGGCCGGCGAGGACGAGGCTCATCGAGGCTCGAAGGTCGGTCGCCATCACCTCGGCGCCGATCAGGCCCTCGACCCCGCGTACGACCGCCGAGCGGCCCCGCACCTCGATCTCGGCGCCCATGCGGTTCAATTCCGGCACGTGCATGTAGCGATTCTCGAAGATCGTCTCGGTCAGCAGGCTGGTGCCCTCGGCGAGGGTGAGCATGGCCATGAATTGGGCCTGCATGTCGGTCGGGAAGGCCGGATAGGGCGCGGTCGAGATGGAGAGCGGCTTGAGCCCGCCGTCCGCGGTGACGCGGATCCCGTCGGCCGTATCCTCGACGATCAGCCCCGAGTCGCTGAGGCCGGAGAGGATCGAGGGCATGGTGTCCTTGCGGGCGCCGACCAGCTCCAGCGAGCCGCCGGTGATCCCGGCCGCGCAGGCGTAGCTGCCCGCCTCGATGCGATCGGCCATGACCGCATAGGTCGCGCCGTGGAGCCGGTCCTTGCCGCGGATGGTCAGCGTGTCGGTCCGAAGCCCCTCGATCTCGGCGCCCATCGCGATCAGGCATTTGGCGAGGTCGGTTATCTCGGGCTCGCGCGCGGCATTCTCGATCACCGTTTCGCCCTTGGCGAGAACCGCCGCCATCAGCGCATTCTCGGTCGCGCCGACCGAGACGAACGGGAAGGTGATGGTCCCCCCCTGCAGCCCGCCTTGCGGCGCCTTGGCCTTCACATAGCCGGCCGCGACCTCGATCTCGGCGCCGAGCGCCTCGAGCGCCTTCAAATGCAGGTCGACCGGCCGCATCCCGATCGCGCAGCCGCCGGGCAGCGAGACGGTCGCCTCGCCGGCGCGGGCGACGAGCGGGCCGAGGACGAGGATCGAGGCCCGCATCTTTCGGACGATGTCGTAGGGGGCGACCGTCGAGACCAGCTTCGAGGCGCGAAGGGTCATCACCCGCCCGAACTCGTCGGCGCGGGCGCCCTCGACCGTGATCGAGACTCCGAGCTGGTTGAGGAGGTGGCCGAAGCTGTCGACGTCGGCGAGCCGGGGGAGGTTCCTCAGAGTCAGCGGCTCGTCGGTGAGAAGCGCGCAGGGGAGGAGGGTCAAGGCGGCGTTCTTGGCGCCGGAGATCGGGATTCGGCCCTCGAGGCGCTTGCCCCCGCGGATGATGATGCGGTCCATATTGGTCCTTCGATACGGGCCTTCGCCAAGCTCAGTCCCTACTCAGGATGAGCGGAAATGCACAGCCGCTCATCCTGAATGATGGCCTTGGACTTGTCCCCCGGACAAGTCCTCAGCAGGCCATCATCCGGTGAGCTTGTCGAACCGGCGTATCGAAGGATCAAGCCTTCTCCAGCGTGCACTGGAGCGGGTGCTGGTTCTCGCGGGCATAGTCGATGACCTGGGCGACCTTGGTCTCAGCGACCTCGTAGCTGAAGATTCCGCAGACCCCGACCCCGCGCTGATGGACGGCGAGCATCACCCGGGTCGCGTCCTCGATGCTCATCTTGAAGAACATCTGGAGGACCTGAACGACGAACTCCATCGGCGTGTAATCGTCGTTGAGCATCAGCACCTTGTAGGGTGAGGGCGTCTTGGTTCGGGTGCGCGTTCGCGTGGCGACGCCGAGGCCGGTGCCCTCGTCGACGTCGCCGCCCTTCCGCTCGTCGGCGGCCACTGTCTCATCCCACGTCATAACCGTGCCTAGATATGGCAATCGTCCGATTTCCGGCAAGAGATTCGCATGGTTTATCGGCGCTAAAGCGCAATTGTGCGTCGCGGTTCCAGGCATGCAAAAAGGGCGGCCCCCAAAGGAGCCGCCCTTGCTGCACCAGCTGGCGCTGTGGCGATCCGTTAGATCGCGACGGCGGCCTTAACGCGCTCGGCGGCGACCGAGTAGCGGCTGGCGAGAGGCTCGGCGACATCGCCGGCGAGCTTGATCATCGTCTCGGAGAGCTTGGAGCTCTCGGCGACGAGGCTGTCGAACTGGGTCCGGGCGAACTCGCCCTGGAGCCGGAACAGGTCGGTGGCCGACTTCACCTCGGTGAAGCTCTTCAGCGCCGTGGAGGCGTCCTCGAAGCTCTTGCGGCTATATTCGGCGACTTCCTGGCCGACCTTCTCGAGGCTCTTGGCGACGATCTTGGTGGAGGCGACCATCGCCTCGACGTTGCCGCGGCCGAGATCGGTGAGCTCCTCGGCGATGCGGGTGTTGCGCTCGATCTGGGTGCGGGCGCGCTCGTTGACGTCGCCGAAGACGGCCTGGAGGCGGTCGGCGACCTGGTTGGCTTCCTTCTTCATGTTACGGGTTCCTTCGATCTGGATGCGGTTGGTCGTGGTCTGGGCAGTGCGGGCCGTCTGGGCGGCGGCGCGAGCGGCCTTGCGGACCGGCTTCGCGGCGCGGACCGGCTTGGCGGCGCGGACGGGCCGGGCGGCCTTCTTCGCGGCGCGCGGCTTGCGGGCCGGCTTGGCCGGGGCCGCGGCCTTGACGACCTTCTCGGCGGCCTTCGCCGGAGCGGCGGCGGCCTTGGCGACCGCGGCCGGAGCCTCGGCCTTCGGCGTGGGGGCCGGGGTCGGGGTAGAGGCGGCGGTCTGGGTCTGCTGATCGGCCATGGGTGTTCCTTGTGTCTATGCTGCGATGCAACATAAGCGAGGCGCCAAGGCGTTTCAAGGGAAAAATGTTGCGGTGCAGCAGAGCCGCCTGCCGAGCCTTTAGCGCTGCCCCTGCGCGTAGAGTGTCGGCGGGCAGCCGAACTGGCCGACGAACGCGCGGCGAAAGGAGCGCAGGTCCGCGAAGCCGTAACGCTGGCCGATCGTGCCGGGAGGGCGGGCGCCTTCGAGGATCTCGGCGGCCGCCTTATCCAGCCTCAGACGCCGATGGTAGGAAGCGGGCGGCGCTCCGAACGCCGCCTTGTAGGATCGAAGCAGGTGGAATTGGGACAGCCCCGCAGCCCGCGCCAGCTCATCCAGCGGCACCGGGCGGTGCGGGTTGTCGTGTAGGAAGGCCCGGGCCCGGTCGAGCCTCGTGTAGAGATCGCGGCGGGTAACGTTGCTGGCCGCATCTATCGCGGCGAGCCCCCGGCGGACGTCGACCAGGGCCGAATGAAGATGGCGGGAGGCGAGCTCGCAGGCGGTTTCGGCCATCGCCTCGCCTTTGGACAGGTCCTGGGCGAGCGCCCGGCCCGTCGACTGCAAGTGGCGCCCGAGCTCGGTCCCCGAGGCGGACAGGACCATGACCCGGCCGCCGGCGGGCTCGCGGGCGTCATCGTCATTTTCGGCAAGCGCCACGTAAGGCGCCCATTCGTCTTGCTTCAGGTAGATGCACAGGCCGACGGTGCAGTCGCGCCTCGGCAATATCGCGCGGAGCCGGGTGCCCGCTTCCACGAGCAGGAACTCGCCCGGCCGGACGACGCGGATCCGGCCGTCGACCTCGTATCTTTCCTCGCCCTCAAGGACGAACTTGAGGGCGGGCGTCGCGCAATAGATCGGGCTGTCGCCGCGCCCCATGGTCGAAAGGACGACCCGCCCGTCGGGGCAGCCGGGAGGGCGCGAGGTGATATGCGCGCTGACGTGCCCGAACTTGACCATCGCGCATGAGCCTATCCACTGCCCTGGCCGGTGCCAACTCCAGACGGGGCATTACGCCTCCACCGAGCGCGCGAGGGACTGAAATTGCTAAACTTTGGCACCGCCTGCCCAACGGTTTCGGGCGCGTGTAGGATTCGGCTCGGCAAGAGGTTGTATGGCCATGAGAAATCCGATCCTTCGAACGGTCGGCGTGACCGTGTTCGTCATGACCCTCGGCGCCTGCGGCGGCAGCGGCGGAGGGGGCGTCCAGCCGATATCCGCTCCGCCTGCGCCTCCGCCACCCCCTCCGCCAGCGCCGCCCCCGCTTCCGCCTCCGCCTCCCTCATCCGGAAGTCCCTTCGACACGCTGGAATATCAGAACTCTCAGGCGGCGGTGCTGGCGAACGCGGTCAGCGCCTATGAAAAAGGCGCGACGGGAAAGGGCGTCACCGCCGCGATCATCGACGACAGCTTTGCCTCGACCCTTTCCGATTTCGCCGGCCGGGTCCATCCGGCGTCGCAGGACGTGGCCGCATCGCGCGGCCTCGACGGCGAGCACCATCACGGCACTGCGGTGGCCTCCGTATTGGGGGCGGCGAAGAACGATGCCGGGATCCACGGCGTGGCCTTCGATTCGACGCTGCTGATGCTGAGAACGGATACGCCGAATACTTGCACCGCGACCTCCGCCACCTGCCAGTTCAACCAGTCGGACGTAGCCAAGGCGTTCGATCTCGCCGTCCAGAACGGCGCGCGGGTGGTCAACCTGTCGATGGCCTTCCCGATCAACCCCATTTTTACCGGGGCCATAGACAAGACGACGGCCGCCGGCGTCGTCGTCGTCGCCGCCGCCGCCAATGAGGGCGGGCCGGAGCCTTCCTCCTCGGCCCTGGTCGCGACCAAGCCCGAAGCGCACGGCATCGTGATCATCGCCGGCGGCCTCAACAGCGCCGGCACCGACCTCTCTTCCTTCAGCAACCGCGCGGGCAGCGGCGCCGCCTTCTACCTTGCTGCCGCTTCGGAATCGTTGCGCGTCTACGACAGGAACGGGGTGCTTTCGCCGCCCGCCGCCTCCGGAACCTCGTTTTCGGCGCCGACCATATCGGGCGCCGTCGCTCTCATCGCGCAGGTGTTCCCCAATCTGAACGGGCAGCAGATCGTCAACCTGCTGCTGACGACCGCCACCGACATGGGCGCTCCGGGAACGGACACCATCTATGGCCGGGGCAAGCTCAACCTCACCAACGCCTTCGCCCCGCAGGGAACGATGTCGCTCGCCGGTTCGACGGCTTCGCTGTCGCTCTTCAGCAACGGCACTTTGTCGTCGGCCATGGGCGATGCGACCGCAAACCTCAAAGGCACGATCTTCCTCGACGGCTACGCCCGCGCCTACGAGGTGGACCTGAGCCGCACGCTTTCGCCGGCTGCCCGGGACCTGCCTTTGCATTCGGCGCTGGACGGCCGCTACGGCACGAGCTCGACGGCCCTGGGGCCCCTCACCCTGTCCGTCACCACGAGACGGGATTATAGCGGCCTGCCCGAAGCGCTGCTTCGGCGAATGCAGCTTTCCGAGGAAGACGCGCTCACGGCGAGGGCCCTGGCGGCCACCGCCGTGACCCGGCTTTCGGCCAGGACGGCGGTGGCTTTCGGCTTTTCGGAAGGCGGCGGCGCGCTCCAGCAGCGCCTCTCGCAGCAGCGCGGCGACGCTTTCCTGGTGGCGCGCGACCCGATCGCCGACGACGGCTTTCGCGGACGTTCCGCCGCCAGCCTCGGCATTCGGCACGATTTCGGGCCGCTCGCCCTCACCGTGACTTCGGAAAGCGGCGAAGTGCGCGACCTTTACCGGGCGCGGCACCTCGGCCATTCCGGATATCGCGCGACCTCGCTCGTCGCGGACCGGGAGCTGGGCCGGATCCGGTTCAGCTTCGGCGGCTCGCTGCTGCGCGAAGAGGTAACGATCCTCGGCGGCCGGCTCTCGTCCGGCTTCTCCAGCGCCGGCTCGACGAGTTGGTTCGCCGACGGCGCCGCCGCGTTCGATCTCGGCTCGGGATGGAGCGCCCAGGCCGGCTACCGGCAGGGCTGGACCTCGATCCCCGGCGGCGATGCGCTGGTCAAAGCCGGCCGGCTCTCGAGCAATGCCTTTGCCTTCGACCTCGCCAGGACCGGCGCTTTCACGACGGGCGACAGGATCGCCCTGCGCTTCATGCAGCCCCTTCGAGTCCGCAGCGGCGGCTTGGATATCTATCTTCCGGTCAGCTACGATTATGGCTCCGGAGAGGCCGGCTATCAGCGTCGTTTCTTCAACCTCGCTCCGACGGGGCGAGAGCTGGATTACGAGCTCTCCTACGAGGCTCGCCTGCTCGGCGGAAACATGGCCGCCAATGCGTTCGTGAGGCGCGAGCCCGGCCATATCGATCGGACGGGGAACGACGTCGGAGGGGCCCTGCGCTTCACGCTCGGTTTCTGATCGGCCTAGCGCGCCTTCACATAGCTTCCCGGCGCATCCTCGATCGCCTTCAACTTGCCGCCGCCGGGTAGCCGGGCGCCTTTCGCGGGCACTTTCTTCTCCGACAACGCCCCGATCCATTTCGCCCAGTCGGGCCACCAGCTGCCCTTGTGCTCGGTCGCGCCGGCGACGAATTCCTCCAGCGTCGTCGCTTTCGTCTCGTTGGTCCAATATTGGTATTTCTGCGCCTCGGGCGGGTTCACCACTCCGGCGATGTGGCCGCTCCCGGCGAGGACGAAGCGAAGCCCGCCCCGGAAATAATGGGTGATCTTCCAGACGCTTGCCGCCGGCGCGATATGGTCCTCGCGTCCGGCCTGAACGTAGGTCGGGGTCTTCACGCCGTGTATGTCGATCGGCGTTCCGTCGACGATCATCTCGCCGGCGCGGACGAGCTTGTTGTCGCGATAGAAGTCGCGAAGATAGGCCTGGTGCCATTTGGCGGGGAGGTTGGTGGTGTCCGAATTCCAGTGGAGCAGGTCGAAGGGCGCATAATCCTCGCCCATCAGGTAATTGTTGGCGACGTAGCTCCAGATCAGGTCGCGGCCGCGAAGTGCGTTGAAGGTCGCGGCCATGTAGCGGCCGTCGAGATAACCCTTCTCGGCGGAAAGCTGCTCGATCATCTGCAGGGTGTCGTCGGCGACGAAGAGGTTGAGGTCGCCGGCTTCGGAGAAATCGACCTGGGCGGTGAAGAAGGTGGCGCTTGCGACCTTGTCCGCCTGGCCGCGCGCCTCGAGCAAAGCGAGGGTCGCGGCCAAGGTCGTGCCGGCGACGCAATAGCCGATGGCGTGGACGCTATCGACTCCGAGCAGCTCGCGAACCGTGTCGATCGCATCGACCTGGCCGCGCAGGACGTAATCGTCGAGCGTCGTTTCGGCGAGGCTCTCGTCGGCCGACTTCCAGGAGACGACGAACACCGTCAGCCCCTGCTCGACGGCCCAGCGGATGAAGCTCTTCTTCGGGTTGAGATCGAGGATGTAGAAGCGGTTGATCCAGGGCGGGAAGATGATCAGCGGAGTCTCGTGCACCTCGCCGGTCGTCGGGCTGTACTGGATGAGCTCGTAGAGCGGCGTCCGCCTGACCACCTTTCCGGGCGTGACCGCGATGTTGCGGCCGACCTCGAATGCGTCGGGATCGGTGTGCGTGAGCTGGCCCTTCGACAGATCGTCGAGCATGTGCTGGAGGCCTTTGAGCAGGCTCTCCCCCTTGGTCTCGACCGCGCGCTCGAGCACGAGGGGATTGGTCAGCGCGAAGTTGGACGGCGCCATCGCGTCGACGAAGTTGCGGGTCATGAAGCGCAGCTTCTCGCGCTGCTTGGGATCGACCCCCTCGAGCGCGTCGACCGATCCGAGCAGGCGCTCCGAGACGAGCAGGTAGCTTTGCCGGATCATGTCGAACAGCGGATTGTCGCGCCATTGCGGCGCCGCGAACCTCTTGTCCCTGTCGGCCTTCTCCTCGATCGCGGTTCGCGGAGTCTCGATCCCGAGCGCCTTCTGCCAGATCGACAGGCCCTCGCTCCAAAGGGCCGTCTGCGCCTCGGCGACCTTGGCGGCGTCCGGGAGCATGTTCAGCCAGGGCAGGGTCGCCGCCTTCTGCCCGGCCGCCTGCTCGCCCATCGCCTTGGCGACATGTTCGAGCATCATCTGCTGAGCGCGCCCCATCACCCACGTCCAGTGCTGCATCTCCTCGAGGGTTGGCAGCGGGGGCGCGGCGGCTTCGGGGCGGCTGTCGGTCTTCTGGTCGGCCATCGTCAGGCTCCTGTCCGCGGCTCTTTAGGCAATGCTCGGCGCCGGGGAAAGGTTCGCCGCCCCTGCGCCCTTCGGCGCGCAGGGACGGCGGGACCGGCCGGCTCTCAGGCGGCGACATAGCCTTCGTTCAGCCATTGGCCGACCTTGCGGCCGAACTTGGCGATGGCGTTCATGTTGAAGAAGTGCATCAGCCCGAGGACGAGCACGGCGAGGCCGACCTTGGTGCTGACGAACTTGATCGCCTCGACCCAGCTGGTCGGCTCGGTGCCGTAGGCGATGGTCAGCAGGATCCAGCCGATGTTGATCAGATAGAACCCCACCACGAGCAGATGGTTGATCGAGCGCGCGAGCGCCGCGTTGTGGCCGAAGCACTGGACGAGGAACACCTCGCCGTTGCTGGACAGGGTGTGAGCCACCCAGATCGTCATTCCGATCGAGATGACGAGATAGAGCCCGTAGGAAAGTTCGACCATCTTGGCCTCCTGTTTCTGCAGTTTCGGAAATTAGTGAAATTCCCAGGTCATCATCGTCGTCGCTTCCGGTCCATGGCTTGATCCTTCAGGCTAGGTTTGGGGGGAGCCGATTCTCATTTTGCGGTCCTTCCGCCGACGAAGCGGGCGACCTTGGCGCCGAGTTTCATCAGCTTGATGAGGGTCGGCTTGGGCAGGCGGCGGACCTGGTCGTACCAGTCGGAGAGGGTGAAGATGAATTCGTGCATCCGGGCGATCCGTTCGCGAAGATGCTCGGGGACATCGCCGCGGACGTCGATCCGCTCCTTCAGCTCGGCGAAGAAGGCGATGGTCGGATCGATCTCGCGCCTCTTACGCTCCGCGGAGATGCGCATCAGCATCTCCCACAGGTCGAGCTCGGCGACGAAATGATCCCGGCGGTCGCCGGCGACGTGGCTTCGCCGGACGATTCCGTAGGCCTGCAACTCCTTCAACGCCGTGGAGACGTTCGACCGGGCGAGCTTGAGGCTGTCGCTGATCTCCTCGGCATGGAGCGGCCGGTCGGCGAGATAGAGAAGGGCGTGGATCTGCGCCACCGAGCGATTGACCCCCCAATGCGTACCCATCTCCCCCCAGTGGAGGATGAAGGCTTCGAGCTCGGGATAGCGGGTGATGTCCATCGTTCGCCTATTTCTGTATTTTCAGAAATACGTGAAGATCGCGGCCCCGTCAAGGACCTTGGATCGGGCTAACCTTTTCTCAAGCCTTCTCTGCGAAATCGATGGCTCAGGTACGCGACCGGGGGGGCGGAGGCGGCTTGCCGCTTCCGCCTTCTTCCGCTCCGTTCCCTGAAATTCAGCCTCGCCAGGCATTTTCCCGTCCCGATTCGTTCCAGCCGTTACGCGCCCGATCCCGCTTTCCCGAACGAAAGCGGATGAAAGGCCGCTTGAAGGGGGAAAGGCTTAACCTGCGCTAACTCTATCGTTCAGCCCTTCCTAAACGCTCGGGGGGCATAGGCTTTTCTCGCCGCCGATGCAGGCCACGCGGAAGGCGGCCCCTCGAGTCGCGTATCCGAGGGGGGGCCGGCGCTCCAAGCGCCGGCCCCAACGCCCGCCAGCTTCCGCAACCTAATGTTTACCAACCTCCCCTAGAGCTTCCGGTTCACGCCAGCCGAGGGGGCCTGCCTTGTTCATCGACGCCGAGCTGTCGCAAATCCCGATCACCGACGGCCGCAAGGCCGAGCGGCGAATCGTCAATCTCGCCGCGGCCCTGCGCGAGGACGGGGCGAAGAGCGCCAAGATCGTCGTCCGCGACATCTCGGTCGGCGGTTTCAAGGCCGAGGCGGCGGAGCCGCTCGAAGAGGGCTCGGAGGTGTGGCTCAAGCTTCCCGGCCTCGAGGCCAAGCGAAGTCGGGTCGTCTGGGTCAGGGACAAGGACATAGGCTGCGAGTTCGAATGGCCGCTCCACCCGCGCGAGCTCGACGTCATCGTCGCGCCCGCGCCGCGCCGGATCCCCAAGGGCGTGTTCCGCCGGATCGAGCGCTGAGTCGTCATTGCGAGGAGCGAAGCGACGAAGCAATCCAGCAGGCCTCTGAAGCCGGAGTGGATTGCTTCGCTTCACTCGCAATGACGGTCATTCACAAAGTATATCGGGCGATCTCCGCCAGCGGCAGCCGGTCGACCGGCGCCCCGCCTTCGTCGACGATCTCGATCGACTGATGATCCCAGCGTCCGCCAAGCGTCAGCTCGGCGCGGATCAGCTCGCGCGCGCTGCGCACCGCCTGGTACCAGGCCGCCTCGGCGTCGGGGAGGGCCAAACCCTCCTCGTCCTGGAGCTGGCCGCCCTCGCGGCGAAGGTGGAAGTAATAGTGGGGCATGGCGGTCTGAACGCGCCAAGTCATTGAAAGACCCGAAAAAAGAGGGTTGAGAAGGGGTTAACCATCTTTCTTCGCGCGAGCGGCCTGCAGCGGTCCGTCCGGAACAAGGACGGCGCGTCCGCATTCTCGCTTTATCGGGAAGGAGCACTGCCGTGGCGGACATTGCCGGCCGACAACAGGCAAGGCCGATCCACCCGATTCACGCTTTCCTGCTCGCCGGCACCGTGCCTTTGTTCCTCGGCGCCCTGCTCGGCGACCTGGCCTATGGCTCGACGGCCGAGATCCAGTGGAGCAATTTCGCCGCCTGGCTGATCGTGGGCGCGATGCTGTTCACCGGCCTGGCCCTGCTCTGGGCGGCCGTCGCCCTGCTCCGCGCGCGGCCGCGGAAGGGGTGGCCGCTGCTCTGCTTCCTGCTGCTTCTGGCCGCCTTCATCGTCGGCTTAATCGACTCCTTTATCCATGCGCGCGACGCCTGGGCGGTCATGCCGGCCGCTCCGATCCTCTCGGCCATCGTCACCGCGATCGCCGCGCTTGCCGTCTTCGTGGGCTTTTCGAGCCTGCGCTCGGGAGAGACGCGATGAAGCGCCTCTTTGCCGCCGCGGCGCTGGCCGCGCTGACGAGCGGCTGCGGCCGCGACGCCGGGCCCGATCCCATGCAATATGGCAGCGACCCGAAGCTGCCCGCGCAGCAACGCGCTCTCCTCCCGAGCATGAAGATCGCCGATCCGGCGCCGTGGGGCAATGCGCGCCCGACGGTGCCGCAGGGCTACAGGGTCACCGCCATCGCCACCGGCTTCGGGATCGCGCGCCAGACCCTCCTTCTTCCGAACGGCGACATAATCGTCGCCGAAGGGCGGGGCGGGGGCGAGCGGAGGCTGAGGCCCAAGGACTTCATCGCCGGGATCATCAAAGCCCAGGGGACGAGTCCGGCGAAGAGCGGCAATCGGCTGACCCTGCTCCGCGACGCCGATGGCGACGGGGTGTATGAAGGGCGGACGATCTTCGCGGACGGGCTCAACGCGCCCTACGGGCTCGCTCTGGTCGGCGGGCAGCTCTACGTCGCCAACCAGGATTCGCTGGTGCGCTTCGACTACAGGCCGGGCCAGACCAAGGCGAGCGGGCCGCCGGTCACGGTCACTGATCTGCCCTCGAGGATCAACCACCATTGGACCAAGTCGCTGGCGGCGAGCGCGGACGGCCGCTTCCTCTATGTCGGCATCGGATCGAACAGCAACATCACCGAAAGGGGGATGGACGCGGAGGTCGACCGGGCGATGGTGTGGCAGGTGGATGCCGCGACCGGCGCCCACCGGCCGTTCGCGACGGGCCTTCGCAACCCGACAGCGCTCGCAATCCAGCCGGGCAGCGGGCAGCTTTGGGCCGTGGTCAACGAGCGCGACGAGCTCGGCCCGAACCTCGTTCCGGATTACCTCACTTCCGTCCGCGAAGGCGCCTTCTACGGCTGGCCCTACAGCTATTGGGGCCAGAATGTGGACAGCCGCGCCCAGCCTCAGGACCCCAAGAAGGTCGCCGCGGCGATCCGGCCGGATTACGGCCTCGGCTCGCACGTCGCAGCACTCGGGGTCGCATTCTCGACTCCGGCCATGGGCCCGCGCTTCGCCGAAGGCGTGTTCGTCGGCGAGCATGGCAGCTGGAACCGGAGCCGGCCGTCCGGATACAAGGTCGTGTTCGTGCCCTTCCGCGGCGGCCGTCCGGCCGGCCCGCCGGTCGACTTCGTGACCGGCTTCCAGGGCGCCGACGGCAAGACCCGCGGCCGGCCGGTCGGAGTCACGGTCGATCCGCGCGGCGCCCTGATCGTCGCCGACGATCTGTCGAACACGATCTGGCGCGTCGTGCCGGAACGGCGGACGCCTGCCGCCGAAGCCCCGACCGGGCCGGCGGCGCCGGTGCCCGAGGCGGGCCGCCCGAACACCGGGGCTCCATATTAGGTCAGCGCGCGTCGACCAGAACGATCTCGGCGTCTTCCATGGCCGTGATCGTCATCCTGGCCTCCCCCGTCACCGCCACGCCGTCGCGGGGCTCGGCGCGACGGCCGTTCACCTCGATCGCGCCGCCGACGGCGACCAGATAGGCGTGGCGGGTCGGGTCGAGCGTCAGCTCGGCCTGCTCGCCGGCCTTCAAGGTCGCTCCGAGGACCCGGGCGGCCGCATTGATCTTGAGCGCCTCCGGATCCTCGGCGAAGCCGCTGGCGAGCGTGACGAAGCTGCCCGCCCGCTCGCCCTTGGGAAAGCGGCGCGCTCCCCACGAGGGCTCGGCGCCGGGCCGGTCGGTCTGCACCCAGATCTGGAACAGGGTCGTGCGCTCGTCCTCGAGATTATATTCGGCGTGGCGCACGCCGGTGCCGGCCGACATCACCTGGACGTCGCCGGCTCCGGTGCGGCCCTTGTTGCCCATCGAATCCTGGTGGGTGATCGCGCCCTCGCGGACATAGGTGATGATCTCCATGTCGCGATGCGGATGGGGCGGGAAGCCCGAACGGGCGGCGATCTCGTCGTCGTTCCAGACCCGGATCGCGCCCCATTCGGTGCGCTTCGGGTCGTAATAATCGGCGAAGGAGAAGTGGTGGCGGGCATTGAGCCAGCCATGGTCGGCATGGCCGAGGCTGGCGAAGGGGCGGATGTCGATCATGATGGGTCTCCCAAGGTCGTCATCCCCGCGAAGGCGGGGATCCAGCTCGGCGGCCGGTCTGGATTCCCGCTTTCGCGGGAATGACGGAGGATTGCGGGCATTTCAGTTGAGCAAGCCTTCGGCGCGCAGTGTCTCCTGGACGGCGGGGCGGGCCCCGATCCGGTCGAGATAGGCGGCAAGCCCCGGCCAGCGGCCGATGTCGATCGAGTGAATCTTCGTCCAGTTCAGGACCGCGAAGGCGTAGGCGTCGAGGATCGAGAAGCGCTCCCCGAGGATGTAGGGGCCATCGCCGATCCTCTTCTGGAGATAGTCGAACTTCTTGCCGAGCGCCTCGCGGGTCGCTTGCCTGAAGCTGTCGGGCGTCGCCGGATTCCACAGCGGGCCGAAGCCCTTGTGAAGCTCGGTGGCGATGAAGTTCAGCCATTCGAGCTGCCGGTAGCGCTCGATGCCGCCGGCCGGCAGGGCCAGCTCCGAATTCGGCGCCTGGTCGGCGAGATATTGCAGGATGACGGCGTTCTCGGTGAGCACCTCGCCGTCGTCGAGCCGAAGCGTCGGCACCGCGCCCTTCGGGTTGACGTCGGTCAGCTTCTCGCCGTCGTCGGTGACCTTGTCGGGGAAATTGACCTTGGCGAGATCGATGTCGAGGCCGGCCTCGCGGGCGACGATGTGGGGGGCCTGAGAGCAGGCGGCGGGGGCGTAATAGAGCTTCATCTTGCTTCTCCCTTGAAGTGGATATGGGTGACCCGTCCGCCCGCCGCCAGGAGGGGGCTGCGGCGGGCGGACGGGATGCGCGGCGGCCTTCAGGCCGCCAGCGGCAATTGCTCGGCGGCGAGGCCGCGCAGCTGGTCGATCGCGTCCGTCATCGACTCCGCTGCCGCTTCGGGCCCGAACGCGAGCTTCTCGGCGCGGACGAATGTCACGTCGGTGATGCCCATGAAGCCGAGCAACGTGCGCAAATGCGGCTCCTGGCTGTCCATCGCCGCGGCGGGGCCCTCGCTGTAGAGGCCGGCGCGGGTCTCGACGACGACCGCCTTCTTGCCGGTCAGCAGGCCCTCGGGCCCCGCTTCGGTGTAACGGAAGGTGACCCGGGCGCGAAGCACATGGTCGAACCAGGCCTTGAGCGTCGAGGGCATTCCGAAATTGTACATCGGCGCGCCGATCACGATCAGGTCCGCCTCGCGAAGCTCGGCGACCAGCTCGTCGGACAGCTCCAGCGCGCGGCGAGCGACATCGCTTTCGACGAGGCCGGCGCGGATCGCGGGAACGCTCTCCTCGGTGAGGTGGGGCACCGGCGAGGCGCCGATGTCGCGACGGACGATACGCGCCGAAGGGTGCCGGCGCTGCAGGCTGTCCGCCAGCTCGCGGGTGAGTCTGCGCGAGACCGAGGCTTCCCCGGTCGCGGCGCTGTCGAGGATGAGAATGTTGGTCATCGAAGCCTCCACTGATCTTGTGAATCTGGAGATAGGGGCGTAGTTGCGTTGACGAAAGCCGCGCTCCGCGCATTACGGTGTTGCACTATATGGAACGCTCATCGGTCGATCTTCTCGACGTCCTCGCCTTCGTCCGGGTGGCCGAGACCGGCGCCTTCTCGCGTGCCGCGGAGCGGATGGGGATGTCGAAGTCGATCCTCAGCCGCCGGGTGGCGCGGCTCGAGGCCCAGCTCGGCGCCCGGCTCCTCACCCGAACCGCGCAGGGCGCCCAGCCCACCGACGTCGGCCAGGCCTATTACGAGCGCGCGGCGAAGGTGCTGGCCGAGCTCGAGGCGGCGGAGGAGGTGGTCGCCGAGGCGGTGACCAAGGTCGCCGGTCCGATCCGGCTGTCCGCGCCGCTCTCCTTCGGGGTGCAGCATCTCGCCCCGGCGCTCGCCCTGTTCGCGGCCGAGCATCCCGGGGTCGAGCTCGACATATCGTTCGACGACCGCGCGGTGGACCTTGCCGCGGGCGGCTTCGATCTCGCCGTCAGGATCGGCACGCTCAGGGATTCGGCACTGGTGGCGAGACGGATCGCGCCGGTGCGCAAGGTTCCGGCGGCGAGCCCGGCCTATCTCGACGCGCGCGGCCGGCCCGAGCGGCCGGGCGACCTCGCCGGGCACGACATCCTGCTCTACGCCAACGAGCAATGGCGCTTCCGGGTCGCCGGCAAATGGGAATATGTGCGCGGAACGCCGCGGCTAAGGGCAGACAATGGCGAGATGCTCCGCTCGGCGGCGGAGGCGGGGCTCGGAATCTGCATCCTGCCGAGCTTCATCGCCGCCCCGGGCTTCGAGCGCGGAACGCTCGAGCCGCTGCTGCGCGATTATCCGCTCGAGGAGGGCGGGCTCTACGCGCTGATGCCGCCCGGCCGCTCGACCACGGCGCGGGTGCGGGCGCTGGTCGATTTCCTGGCCGAGCGCTTCGGGCCGGAGCCGCAATGGGATCCGTGCTGGCTCGCGAGTAGCGGCTGATCAATCCGCTACCGGGTCCTCATTGCCATCGTCGCCGTTCCGATCGTCGCCGCTGGCCGCCTCGGCCGCGGCTTCCATGAGCCGGGTGAGATATTCAGGTCCGAAGTCGATCTTGAGCTCGCACCAGAGCAGGAGATGGTCCGAAATCTGGTAGGTGCGCCAGTCGCGATAGTATTGGCCGCGCTCAGGGCCTTCGGCCTTTTTCGCGTAATCTTCTCCCATCGCCTCGACGTAGGCCGCTTCCTCGTCGTCCCGGAACACGGATTTGGAATAATTGAAGACGCCTGCCCGTCCCGTCGTCTCGAAGCGATCGTCGCGTTTGAGAATGGCAATCTGGTCGAAGAACTTGCTCTGGCCCAGATTGCTGCCTTGCAGGCGTCTCATCTCGTCGGGAATGACGAAACCAGCGTCGGTGAGGCCTTCGAAGGTCCTGTCCTCCCGCTTGAAGATGTTGAAATCGCCGAGAAGGACGATGTTCTCGGGCGTTCGGGCGGGGGCCGGAGTGATCTTGCCGTCCGGACTGGCGGGCTGGTCCTGGCCGGGCTTGCCACGTTTGGCGAGGAATTCGGCTATGTCGCTGATCTCTTCGACCCTGCGCTGGTCGTTCGCCACCGCCTTGCCGTAATAGATGTGGACGGTGCACAGGTTGAACTTCACCCAGCCGGCGCGGAAGCCGCAAATGAAGGGGGTACGGGCGAATTGCAGCTGAGGCTCGTCGTGTAGCGGCGGAATCACGACCTCCCCTGCAAGGCCGCCGAAAGTCACCTTCCGGCCATCGAAGATGAACGCCATCCTCTCGCCGTTGCCCGAGGTGCCTTGGGTGACGTCGGTGACGATATATTTCCACCAGCCGCCGAGCATCTTCTGCACCTGATCGAGCGCGGAAAGATCCTCCCGAACCTCCTGGATCGCGACGATGTCGAAGTGGCTGATGATCTCGGCGATGTAGTGGAGCGCCTCATTGGTGCGCTTGCCGTATTTCGACGAGTCGAACTCCCTCAGGTTCCAGGTCGCGAGCAGCAGCTTGTCCGAAATCGTCCGCGAGGGCACATTCTCGTCTGCCAGCTGATTGCGGAGCGCGAGCAATCCTTTCGCGGTCCGACGCCTGACCTCCGGCGGCTCGTCCTTGATCGAATAATAGAAAGGCATGGCGCTGCTCCGCTGCGTTTGCCCGCCC
Source organism: Allosphingosinicella sp. (assembly GCA_045811485.1). Lineage (GTDB taxonomy): Bacteria > Pseudomonadota > Alphaproteobacteria > Sphingomonadales > Sphingomonadaceae > Allosphingosinicella. The sequence continues at coordinate 51,674 of JBJMTX010000016.1, read as the reverse complement.
AAGGAGCCACAGCGTTTGTTCGCATGCAATTCCGATCGTCTCCGAAGTGGAGCGAGGCGAGCGGCTTGACGCGCGGGCGGCGCTGTCCGATGTCCGCCGCGAAGGAGAGACGCGATGGCCAAGGGTCAAAAGAAGAGCAACAAGGAAGCGCGCAAGCCCAAGAAGGAAGTTAAGAAGGTGATCGCCGCCAATCCCTCGACCAAGGGCGGCGGCGGTCTGTCCAAGGGCTGATGGCCGAGAACTTCACCCGCCATCGCCAGCCGTGGAAGAGCGAGGAGCTCCAGAAGCTCCATCTGCTCGCCGGCAAGGGCATGTCCCTGAAGGCGGTCGCCAAGGCATTGACCCGAAGCGAGGAGTCGGTGAAGGAGCGCGCGAAGCTGGATGGCCTGAAGATCAGCAAGCTGCGCTGACTTCGCCTGCAACGTAAAAGAGAGCCGAAGTGAGCGACACGCCCCCGGACCGCCTTTCCCTCAATCCGCGAAGCCCGTTCTTCGACGGCGAGCTGCTTCGCCGCGGAGTGGGAATCCGCTTCAAGGGCAAGGAACGGACCGACGTCGAGGAGTATAGCGTCTCGGAAGGCTGGATCCGGGTCGCGGCCGGGCGCAGCTTCGATCGCTTCGGCCAGCCGATGACGGTCAAGCTGAAGGGCGAGGTCGAGCCCTTCTTTCAGGATTCGAAGGGCGGCGCGGACCAGACCGAAAGCGCGCAGGACGAGGAAGCCTGAGCTAGGCGCTCATACCCGAAGCCATTTCCTGAACCGGCCGACCAGCCCCTCTTCGTCGAGCGGCTGCTCCTTCGCTTTTTCCTCGCGATGCTCCGCTTCTATCGCCGCGAAGAAAGCGGGGATCGAGGTCGGATCGCCGCCTTTTCGCCCGAGCGCCTCGGTGAAGAAGTAGCCCAGCCGCCGATAGCTCTCGAACTGCGATTCCGAATAGAATTGGTCGGCTGTCGATTCATGCGGGAAAGTGGGGCTCTTCGCCGCGTAGGAGCGAACGTCGACCGGAAGCTCGCCGAAATAGCTCGGCTTCACGTAGAGGAGATGGCCGATCCGGTCGCGACGGGCTTCCGCGGTCTCCGGCTCCGCGCCGCTGTAGCGCGCCTCGGGATATTCGATCGTCCCGATCGCATAGGCATATTGCGGATGGATCGGGTTGTTGCGGCTGGAGATTCGCAGCTCCTCGAACGCGATGTCGATGTCGAGGTCGATCTTGATCTTTCTGACCGCGTTGCCGAGATCCTCGAAGGAGCAATCGGGATCGGCGCCGGCGTCGCTGACCATGACATATTTGCAGCGCCTCCGAACCATCTCGTACAGCCCGAGATTCTCGAAATGGCCGCCGTCCGAAAGATAGATGTCGCGGCCGCGATCGTCGGTCGCTCCGGCGAGCTCGCGAAGGATCGCCCGAAGCGAATCGTTGGGCCCGGAGCGCTTGATGTCCTCGCCGAGCTTCTCCGCCTGCGCCGGGTTGGGCAGCCAGGCGCCGAGCCGGACGTTGAACAAGGTCATCAGGAAGGCGGTGGCCGGGGAGGTATGGTAGCCCATGTTCGGGCTCGCCGCGGCGCCCGAAATCGAGATCGCGGTGGCAAGGCTGACGCCGCTTCCACCCATCGCCAGATCGGGTTCGTTGCCGCCATAGACGTCGGAGGCGATGAATGCGCCCGAAGGCTCTCCGAGCCGTTCGCCGGGCACTCGGGGCGCGGTCTCGCCGGGCAGGGGCGCGGCCGCCGTTCCGGGCTCGGACTGTGGGGTGAGCTCTCCGGTCTTCGAATCGCACGGGGTGAGCATCGCGCTTCCGCTGAACTTGGGCGAGAAGACGAACGATTCCGCCTTGCGCTCCTGCCAGGCCAGCTTCTCGCTCTTGGTGACGTTGAGGGCGATATTGACGACCGGATAGAGGACGGCCGCGGCGCCGGCCACCGGGGTCAGATGGTAGAGGCGGACGTTGTCGGCCGCGTCGAGGCCGGTAAACGGATCCGGCCGCCGCTTGCGGCGCGCACCGCCGAGAAACGCCCGAGCGAGGCGATTGCGGTAAAAGCCGTTCAGCGAGAAGCGATTGACCTGGATACGGGTGCGAAAGAAGGCGAGCAGCACGACCATCAGGGCGATGATGGCGAAATGCGCGACGACCTGCTCGTCCATCGCCTCCGGAAGATTGAACGGCTCGATGATTGCGGCCAGCCAGACGGCGGCGATCTCCTCCCCGCGGCCGAGGATGACGAACAGCGCGATTATGAACAGAAAGGTGCAGAGCGCGATCAGAGCGGACATCGGCAGAAGCTTGAGGATCGAGCCGGCGAAGCCCTTGGCCTTGCCGCCGGTGTCGCCGCTCTTGTCGCTCTTGCCTCCCGAGACGGCTCCCGCGCCCGTGGCCAGGGCGATGAGGCCGGTCAGCGACATGTCCGAGTTGCGCATATAATGCGAAAGCAGAGCGTTGAGGATCAGCACCGCCGAGCCGATCACCGCCCACAGCAGCATCGGCTTGATCTTGACGGCGGAAAGGCGGGCCAGCCATTCGCGGTCCGCATCCGGCCGCACCGTCTTCCCGCTGGCGTGGCGGAAGCCCGCGAACACGATCGCGACGAGCAATTGGGTTCCCATCAGCCATAGCGGCCCCATCACGGCGAGCAGCGCCGCGAAGGGCAGGCCTTCGGGCAACCGGACCTCGGCCGCCTCGAGCAGCCGGGCGCCGAGGATGACGGAGAGCGCCGCCAGACCGAGGCTGACCGCCCAGACCGACAGATCGACGAAGAAGGTGCCTCGATACGCGCTCGGCGGGGCCGGCCTGCCCTCAGGCTGCGGATCCTCCCCTTGCGAATGCGGTATCATGAGGCCCGAGACGAGGAGCCCGAAGAGGCTTGCGACCAGCGAGGCGAGGGCGAGGGCGAAGCCGTTCACCACCCATGGCTCGCGGGTCGGATCGAGATCGATGGAAAGGGCGAGCGTTCCGGTCACCGACCAGGCCACCAGCGGAAAGACGATTCGGCTGGTCAGCCAACCGTCGGCCTTTCCGGGCGCGACCGCTGCGGCGGCGCGGTAGCTGGGCAGTTCGCGCACCACGTTCCAGGCCGCGAGCATGGCGAACAGAACGCTGAGACCGAGCAGCACCGGCTCGATCCAATGGACGTTGACCGAACGCCTCGGAACCGATTCGACGCTTGCCAGGAAGAGGTTGGGAATCGACGCGGCGAGCACCAGCAGCGGGCCGAACAGCAGCCAGTTGAGCGTGACGTTGCGGCCGGAAATGGCGATCGCGGTCCATGTGTCGTTCGAACCGATGCCGACGCGCGGCGTGATGAAGTTCGAATTCTCGCGAAGCGCGGAGACTTCGGGCGCCTCCTGGACATTGGCGAGCGCCTTCATGACCTCGGTGGCATCGCTCTGCCGGTCGTAGATCCAGCGTTGCAGCCAGCCGCCGATATAGCCGCCGCCCGATACCGTGGAGAGATAGTGGAAACCGGTCAGCAATCCCTTCGTGCTGAGCGCCTGGAGCACTCCCAGGGCGAAAGCGGCGCTTCGGATTCCCCCGCCCGACAGGCAGAGCGCCGCCTGGCCCTTGCCCCTCGCCGCCCGGTAATAGTCCAGCCGGGTGGCGGGCTGCGCGTCCTTCGGCCAGAAATGACGATATTCGGCGAGCAGGACTTCGGTTGTCGACGCGACGTGGACGCCGCTGGGCGATTTGTCCGCCACGATCTTTCCCCCGCGATCTCGAAACGCCGCTCCCCTCGAGCCCGCCGAGTCGCCCCGCAGGAGAGGAACAGAAATAAAGGCGACTGACAATCGCCCGATGCCTCGGAATCGGTGGCACTTCGGCTCATGCCGGGCCTCGCCCTCGGCGCCTCAGCGAAGCCCAAGCCGCTCGAGCGGGCCGCCGAACGTGCCTGCCACCATCTCGGCCTGGATTCGGGTAGCGGGCCAGAGCCGGCCGAAGGGCGGGACGATCCGGTCGCGGATCCACGGCAGCAGTCGGCCGTCCGACTGGTAAGCCGGGGTGAAGAGGCGCGAAAGCGCTTGGTAGAGCCGGATGTGCGAACGGCGAAGCCGCACCGTCCGGGCGAGCGCCGCCTCGATCGTGGTCTCCTCACGAAGCGACATTGCGAGCGCCCAGGCGTCGAGAAGGGCCATGTTGGCGCCCTGGCCGAGCTGCGGACTGGTCGAATGCCAGGAGTCGCCGAGGTGGATCAGGCCGGGCTCGGCGGGATCGCTCAGGGTTCGGTGGGCATAGCGGGCGAAGGTCAGCTGGCCGGCCTCGACGATCTGGTCGAGCAATGGCGCGGTCGCCGGCCACAAGGCGCGCACGTCGGCCTTCCACGGCTCGAGGCCGCGCTCGCGCCACGCTTCGTGGCCATCGTCGCGCATCGACCAGAAGAAGGCGGCCTGCCGGCGCCCGGCGTGCGGAGCAAGGCCGATCGGAAGCACGCCGGCCATGGTCGAGGCTCGGCGATAGCGCTGCTCGAGCGCGGCGCCGTCGAAGCCGTCGACCCAGTCGAGGCTCGCCCACAAGGCTCCGTAGGCCAGCCTTCGGGGCGGCTGAGTGACGAGGGGCGAGCCCGCGCCGAGGGCGTCGACGAGAAGATCGTGCGGCGGCGAGCGGCCGCCGTCGGCGAAGCGCAATCGCCGCCCGCCCGCCTCCGCGACGGTTCGGCCGCCCTTTATCTCAATGCCTTCGGCGAGAACGGCGCGGTGGAGGATGTCGAACAGGGCGGCCCGGTGCACGCCCCAGCCGCTGGTGCCGGCCCGCCGAAGCCATTCGTAGCGCACATCGAGAACCACCCGCCCCGAGGGCTCGGCCTTGCCGAACAGCCGCTCGATCGGCGCGGCGACTCCGGTCAGCGCTCCGGCGAGGCCGAGCCGTTCGAGCACCGCCAGGCCGGTCGGCTGGACGATCAGCCCCGAGCCGATCGGCCTCGGCGCTTCGAACCTTTCGTAGAGGCGGACCCGGTGGCCGTCCCGGGCGAGCAGAAGCGCCGCCGCAAGTCCCGCCGGCCCGCACCCAGCCACCCCGATATCGAGCCCCGGCATGGCACGGGTCTAGCGGTCACTCAGCGGCGGCGGAAGCCGACGGCTCAGCGCCTCCTCAGTCTCGCAAGGAGGCGATTGCCGCCAAGGGGTTCGAACGGCTGGTCCGGACCCTCGGGATCGAGCAGCTCTTTCTTGGCGATCGCGCTCAGCGCCTCGCTGAACTCCGGCGGACGGAACGGAACCAGGGTCCGATCCCTCCCGCGCAGTCGCTCGATCGCGGCGATCAGCGAGCCGCGCTCCCGGCACTCGGCCTGGACCCGGTTCGGCTCCTCGCCGAGATGCTCGGCGATGAGGTCCGCGCGAAGGCGATCGATGATCGGGCCGGCCTCAGCATTGGCCGGCAGCCGGGCGTCGATCATCACGTCGCATTCGCTGTCGAGGCCCATCGAGCGGTTGTTGAGGTTGGCCGATCCGACCCGAAGGACGTCGTCGTCGACGATCATGATCTTGGCGTGGACGTAGATATCCTCGCCGCCCTCGGTGACCGGAGTGTAGATCCGGAAGCGGCCGTAGCGGTCGCGCCGGTCGAGCGCTTTCACAAGCTCGGTGCGAGCCGGACCCATGACCGATTCGTCGAGCCAGCCGGCGCCGGTCTTCGGGTTGACGATGACGAACTCCGGTCCGTCGGGCTCGGCGAGGCGCCGGCCGACCGCCTCCGCGACGATCCGGGAGGCGAAATATTGCGTCTCGATATAGACGTGCCGGCGGGCGCTCGCGATCAGGTCGCAGAACAGGGCCTCGATCTCCCGTATCTGCGACCAGCGGCCGTGCTTCGCACGGGTCCGGGCGATGGCGACGTCGACGTCGTGGAAATGGGGCTTCAGCGCTTCGGGCCAGGCGTCGCGTCCCCCGCCCGCCGTCGCCAGCCGCTCTCCGGTCGCGGCCTCCCAGCGAAGCCGGCTGAGGTCGCCCAGCGCCAGCGCCGCGGCGCCGTCCAGAGCCATGGTCGCGTCGTGCCAGGGATGGTAGCGCCGGCGGGTCGTCGGCCGCCGCCGGCCGGGATCGTCGTCGAGATGGACCCGCCGGTCCCAGCGGTCGGCGGTGATGTCGATGCCGCCGCAAAAGGCCATCGAATCGTCGATGACGACGACCTTCTGGTGATGGCTCGCCTCGCGCGGGTGGACCGAATCGAGCTTGAAGTGGATCTGCCGGCTGAGCCGCCAGCCCGCCACCCGGGCGAGCGTCGAGCCTCGGCCGAACACCTTGAAGGCCTCGCCGCCCCAGGCGAGGATGTAGACTTTGAGCCCGGGGCGATGCCGGACCAGCCAGGATAGGAAGGGGCCCAGCGTGGTGGGCGGATCGCCCTTGCCGCCGGGCTCGTCGAGCGCGATCCGGGTGTCGAAATCCCAGCCCATCAGAAGCACCTGCTTCTCGGCCTTGAGCATCGCCTCGCGCAGAAGCCGAAAATAGTCGCAGGCGTCGACGACGAGGGCAGCGCGGTGCGCCCGAGCCACCCGCCAACAATTGCGGTCGGGCTCGAGGGTGAAGATGCGGCTTTGGCCTCGGCTCTGCGTTGATTTGCCCACGACGCCGGAACGTGCTTCGTGCCGCAGCCGTTCCAATGCCAATTCACGCGCGCTATCGCCGTCGCCGGCAAAGAGGAGATTTCGTATGCGTCACGCCGCTCTGGCCCTGCTGCTCGCCACCGCCGCCTGCGCGGCCAGCCCCTCGCCGCCGGCCACCCCTTCCGCGTCGGCGGACGCCTACGACCTCGCCGCCCAGCGGGCGAAGATCGCGCGGATCGAGATGCATCCGGACACGAGCTTCCTCAACGCCGAGGAGCGGGACGTGGTCAACGACCTCATCCAGGCCGCCGACCTGCTCAATCCGGTCTTCCTCCGCCAGGTGAGCGCCGACAATCCCGCGGTCCGCGAGGCGATCGCGCGCTCAGGCCGCCCGGACCGGGCGCTCCTGCTCGATTGGTTCGATTTCAACGCCGGCCCCTGGGACACGCTCGCCGACAACCGTCCCTTCTGGGGCGAGCGGGCGCTTCCGCCGGGCGGCGGAGTCTATCCCGCCGACCTCACCAAGGATGCGCTCGACGCGTATCTCGTTGCACATCTCGACGAGAAGGCGGCGCTGACGGACCCCTATACGGTGGTCAAGCGCGACGGCGACCGGCTCGTCGCGGTGCCCTACAGCGTCGAATACCGGCAGTGGCTCGAGCCCGCCGCGAAGCTGCTCGAGAAGGCGGCGGCGCGGACGAGCAACGCCAGCCTCAAGCGCTTCCTCACCCTCCGGGCGCAGGCGTTCAGGACCAACGATTATTACGAATCGGAGATGGCGTGGATGGACGTCAGCGGCACTCCGATCGAGGTCGTGATCGGGCCCTACGAAGTCTATGTCGACAATCTCTACGCCCAGAAGACGGCGTTCGAATCCTATGTGACGGTCGCCGACCCGAGGCAGTCGGCCGCGCTCGCCCGCTACAAGGCCTTGCTCCCCGACATGGAGCGCAACCTTCCGGTCGACGCCAAGTACAAGAATGCCAACCGGCCCTTCTCCTCGCCGATCCTGGTGACCGAGGAGGTCCATGGCGGCGGCGAAGCGGGCCCGGGGATCCAGACGATCGCCTTCAACCTTCCCAACGATGAGCGCGTGCGGGCGGCCAAGGGCGCCAAGAAGGTGATCCTCGCCAACGTTCTCGGCGCCAAATACGAAAGGATCGTCGCCCCGCTCGCCGGCCTCGTCTTCGTTCCCGAACAGGCCCGTTCGGTGACCAAGGATTACATGACCCAGGAAACGCTCTTCCACGAGCTCTCCCACAGCCTCGGGCCGGGCATCATCACGATCGGCGGGCGCGAGACGACGGTCAACGCCGAGCTCAAGGACCAGTATAGCGCGGTCGAGGAATCCAAGGCCGACGTGATGGGCGCCTGGAACATCCTCTACCTCATGCACCGCGGCGAGCTTCCGATCGCCGACCGCGAGCAATTGCTCGCCAGCTACATGGCCGACGTCTTCCGCCACCTTCGCTTCGGAACCGCCGACGCCCACGGCCGCGGGGCGGCGATGCAATATGGCTTCCTGAGGGAGCATGGCGGCCTCGCCTGGGATGCCTCCGCGGCGCGCTTCCGGCTCGATTACGACAAGCTCGAGGCGGCCATTCCCTTGCTCGTGGCGGAGCTGGTGAGGTTCGAAGGCGACGGCGACTATGCCGGCGCCAAGGCCTTCCTCGACCGCTATGTCGGTCTCGACCCCGAAGCCCGGGCGGTGATCGCGACGATGACCCACATCCCCGTCGACATCCAGCCCGTCTATCCGGCGCGGGTGTGACGGCGATGGATTATCAGGCGCTTGTCGACGAGGTGCTGGCCGACGTCTCCGCTTATAAGGGGCAGGGCACGGTCGCCTCCTACATTCCCGCGCTCGCGCGGGCGGATCCGAACAGGCTTGGTCTGGCTCTGGTGCTCAAGGACGGGTCGAGCTTCGTCGCCGGCGACGCCGACGAGCCTTTCTCGATCCAGAGCATCGCCTATGTCTTCGCGCTCTGCCTCGCCCTCGACCGGGTCAAGGGATCTTTGTGGAACCATGTCGGCCGCGAGCCGGCCGGCTCGCCGGTCAATTCGATCCTCCAGCTCGAGATGGAGAAGGGGCGGCCGCGCAACCCGCTGACCAGCGCCGGGGCCCTCGTCGTCTGCGACCAGCTGATCGCCGGCCAGGGGGCGGACAGCGCGGTGGGCGAGATGGTCGGATTCCTTCGTGAGCGCTGCGGCGACGAAAAGGTCGCGATCGACGAGAAACTCGCCATGTCGGAATCGCGCGCAGGCGCCTTCAATCGAAGCTTGGCCTACTTCATCGGCGCGTTCGGCAACCTGACCACGCCCGTCGAGGAGCTGCTCTCGGCTTATTACCGGATCTGCTCGATCGCGATGACCTGCCGGCAGCTCGCCCAGTCGGCTCTGTTCCTCGCCTTCGACGGGGTCGATCCGAGGACCGGCGACGCCATCACCGTCGCCTCGCGCTCGCGGCGGATCAACGCCTTGATGCTGACCTCCGGCCATTACGACAATAGTGGCGACTTCGCCTTCCGGGTCGGGCTTCCCGGCAAGAGCGCGGTCAGCGGCGGGATCCTCGCCATCATCCCGGGCGAGGGCGCCGCCTGCGTCTGGTCCCCCGGGCTGAATGCGGCGGGGACCTCGCTGGCGGGCGCGATGGCGCTGGAAAGGCTGGCGGAAAGGACGGGCTGGTCGGTCTTCGTCTAGCTTGTGTGCCGCAGCAGGTTCGAACCGGCCGGCCATGAGGGTCCGCCGATGCAGGAAACGCAAGCGGAGCGCTGAATTGCGCAAGGCGCGGCCGCTTCATTCATGCTAAGGCCCCGCCCATGGCGGACGGGGACACCGCATTGCTGCTGGCGCGGGCGCAATTCGCCTTCACCATCTCGTTCCATTTCATCTTCCCGGCCTTCTCGATCGGCCTCGCTTCCTACCTCGCCGTGCTCGAGGGGCTGTGGCTGGCGACCGGCCGGAGCGTCTATCTGACCTTGTTCCGCCACTGGCTGAAGATCTTCGCCATCGTCTTCGCGATGGGCGTCGTCTCCGGGATCGTCATGTCCTACCAGTTCGGAACCAACTGGTCGGTCTTCTCCGACAAGGCCGGGCCGATCGTCGGGCCGCTCATGGCCTATGAGGTGCTGACCGCCTTCTTCCTCGAGGCGGGCTTCCTCGGCGTGATGCTGTTCGGGCTGGAGCGGGTTGGCCACAAGCTCCACTTCCTCGCCACCTGCCTGGTCGCCGCCGGGACCGCCCTTTCCGCCTTCTGGATCCTGAGCGCCAATAGCTGGATGCAGACTCCGACGGGCTGGGCGATCAACGCCCAGGGCCAGTTCGTCCCCGCCGGAAGCTGGCTCGACATCGTCTTCAATCCGAGCTTCCCGATCCGCCTCGTCCACACGGTCCTCGCGGCCTATCTGACCACCGCCCTGGTCGTCGGCGCCGCCTCCGCCTGGCATCTGCTCAAGGGCCGCGGCAATCCGGCGGTGCGCACCGCTTTCTCGATGGCGATGTGGATGGCGGCCCTGGTGGCCCCGGTGCAGATCTTCGTCGGCGACGAGCACGGCCTCGCCACGCTCGAGCACCAGCCTGCCAAGATCATGGCGATCGAGGGCTATTTCAAAAGCTATCCCGAGGGCGCGCCGTGGATCATGGTCGGGCTGCCGGACGACGAGGCCCAGGTGGTGCGCTACGCCATCGCCTTCCCCAAGCTGGGCTCGCTCGGGCTCAAGCACGACATGAACGCGCCGATGGCGGGCCTCGACACCATCCCCAGGGCCGACCGGCCGCCGTCGCGGATCATCTTCTGGTCGTTCCGGATCATGGTCGGGCTCGGCTTGCTGATGTTCGCGCTCGGCCTGTGGAGCCTTCTCGCGCGGGTTCGGCGCAAGCTCTACGACTGGCGCTGGCTTCACCGTTTCGCGGTGGCGATGGGGCCGGCCGGCTTCGTCGCGGTGATCTGCGGCTGGGTGACGACCGAGGTCGGACGCCAGCCCTGGGTGGTCTACGGCCTGCTTCGGACGAAGGACGCGGTCTCCCCGATCGCGGCGCCGGGGGTGACCGGATCGCTGATCGCCTTCGTCCTCGTCTATTTCACCGTGTTCGGCGCGGGGGCGATGTACATCCTTCGGCTGATGGCCAAGGCGCCCGAGGAAGGGGAGGGCGCGGAGCCGCGGGCGCCGATCCGGACGGCGGGGATCACGCCTGCGGCGGGCGTGGAGAGGTGAGGGGCGTTCCGGGAATCACCCCTCTCCCTGTAGGGGAGAGGGAGGGGCCCAAGCCGAAGGCTTGGGAGGGTGAGGGCATATCTGGATCGCGCCCTCTTTGCCCTCACCCTTCCGCCGCTTCGCGGCTCCCTCCCTCTCCCCTGCAGGGAGAGGGATAGTGGATCTCACCATCGTCTGGGCGTTCCTGATCGCCTTCGCCGTCGCCGCCTATGTCGTCATGGACGGCTTCGATCTCGGCATCGGAATCCTCTTCCCACTCTTCCCCGTCGGAAAGGAGCGCGACCGGGCGATGAACGCGATCGCTCCGGTGTGGGACGGCAACGAGACCTGGCTGGTGCTCGGCGGCGGCGGGCTGCTCGCCGCCTTCCCGCTCGCTTACGCGATCATCCTCCCCGCGCTCTACGCGCCGCTGATCGCGATGCTTCTCGGGCTGATCTTCCGCGGGGTGGCCTTCGAGTTCCGCTGGCGCGACGAGCGCCACCGCCGCTTGTGGGATTCGGGCTTCTTCGCCGGATCGCTGATCGCCACCTTCGCCCAGGGCGTGACGCTCGGGGCGCTGATCCAGGGCATCCCGGTCTGGGAACGGCATTATAGCGGCGGCTGGTGGGACTGGCTGACGGCGTTCAGCCTGCTGACCGGCGCAAGCCTCGTCGCCGGTTACGCCCTGCTCGGCGCCGGCTGGCTGGTCTGGAAGACGAGCGGCCGGCTTCAGGATAGGGCGCGGGGGCTGGCCCGGCGGCTCCTGCCGGCTCTGCTGGCTGCGATCGGCCTGGTCAGCCTCGCCACACCCTTCGTCGAGCGCCAATATTATGAGCGCTGGTTCGACCGGCCCGGAATCTTCGTCTCGCTGCCCATGCCCCTGCTCGTCGCGGCCGCCGCCTGGCTCGGCTGGCGAAGCCTGGGGCGCGGCCGCGACTGGGCGCCGTTCCTCTGGTCGCTGGTCCTGTTCGGGCTGACCCTGATCGGCCTCGGAATCTCGATCTGGCCCGACGTCATCCCCGGCCGGGTGACGATCTGGGACGCCGCCGCGCCCCATTCCAGCCAGCTCTTCATGCTGGTCGGCGCGCTGATCCTCATCCCCCTTATCCTCGCCTACACCGCCTGGTCCTACTGGGTGTTCCGGGGGAAGGTGGGCGAGGAAGGGTACCACTAGTGGCGAAGCGCCTCGCCTGGTTCGTCGGCCTGTGGGCGGCGGGGGTGGGGAGCGTGGCGCTCGTCTCCTTGATCCTGCGCTTCTGGCTGGCCCGCTGAGGCCGTGGCGCTTATCGTTCGCTTATGCTAATTGTTGCCTGACTCGAAATGTTAGCTCAGGCAATCGATGGAGCGGGATCATGGGCGAGGACCAGATCGTCGACGTCGCGGCCCGGCTCCATGCGGCGTCGGTCCGGCTGCTGAGACGGAGAGGCGATGAGGGCGCCGGGCTCAGCGCCCGGCGGCTGTCGGCCCTGTCGGCGATCGCGACCGCGGGCCCGCTGTCGCTCGCCGAACAGGCCGCGGCCGAGGAGGTACGGCCGCCGACCATGTCCCGGATCGTCGACGCGCTGTTCGGCGACGGACTGGTCACCCGGGAGCCGGATCCGACGAACCGGCGCAGCGTTCGGATCGCCGTGACGGAAGAAGGCGCTCGGGCAATGGCGGCGGGACGCGCTCGGCGGGTGCAATCGCTGGCCGGGCGTCTCGGCACGCTCAGCGACTATGAGCGCCGCGCGCTTACCCGGGGCCTCGAGGTGCTCGAGCGGATCGCCGGCTGAAGGCCCTCATCGCTCATTGCGAGGTCCCGGCGAACGCCGGGGCCGTGGCAATCCAGGCGCCGCGTTTCCGCCTGCGCAGCTCTGGATTGCTTCGCTTCGCTCGCAATGACGGGGGTGACGATTTGTTAACCAAAACCGCTCTAGCCCTGCTCCACTCGGGGAATGAGAGGGACGGGCTGTGGGCTTTGAATTGCGCGGCAGGGAGGAAGCGCTCTGGCTGGTTCCGCTGACGGTAGCGGTCCTGCTCCTCTACGCGCTCGCCGCGATCGCCGGAGCGCCTTACGGGATCTCGACCGGCGCGGTCATCGACGATTACGCCTTCAAGGCGCTTCGCGCTCTGCCCATGCTCGGAGAGACCGTCATCCTCTTCCTGCTCGCCCGGGCGATGCTGTCGCGCTCGCCCCATCCGATCCAGATGGTGATCGCTCCGCTTCGCGAGCGTTTCGGATCGCCGATGATCGCCGCCGCCGCGCTCGCCCCGCTCGTCCTGATGCCGATGCTGTTCACCGGCTTCGGCGTCTTCAAGATGCTGATCCCCGTCCACGCCCCCTTCGCCTGGGACGACAGCTTCGCCGCCGCCGACCGCCTGATCTTCCTCGGCCGCCAGCCCTGGACCCTGACCCACGCCGTGTTCGGGGTCGAGGCGACGATCGTCCTCGACCGCATCTATACCGCCTGGGTCATGTTCCTCTCCTTCGCGATCACCGGCTTCGCGCTGTTCGCGCCGCGCTACGATCGCGCCCGTTTCTTCCTCGCCTTCACCGCCGCCTGGCTGATCCTCGGAATCGCCGGCGCCTATCTCGGCTCGTCGGCGGGGCCCTGCTATACCGGCCTGATCGGCGCTTCCTCGGCACCCGATTTCGCGCCCCTGCTCGCCCGCCTCAACGCCTACGAGGCGATGCCCGGAGTCGATCTCGGCGCGGTCGGATGGCAGCAGGTGCTGTGGGACGCGCACGTCAACCGCCATTACGGCTTCGGGATGGGCATCAGCGCCATGCCCTCGCTGCACAACGCCATCTCGATGCTCTACGCACTCGCTTTCTTCCGCTTCGGCCGGGCCGCCGGGATCGGCGCCTCCATCTTCGCCTTCGTCATCTTCCTCGGCTCGATCCACCTCGGCTGGCATTATGCGGTGGACGGGATCATCGCCGCGACGGCCATGGTCGGTCTGTGGTGGGCCGCGGGCTTCTATCTCGAGCGCAGCGGCTACGCCGCCGCCGTCGCTCGCGACCGCGATCTCGAGCCCGCCGCGCTTCCGGAGCCCGCGCTCGCCTGACTCGCCCTTGTTGCATCGCAGCATCGCCGCTATAGGCGCGGGGACATTTTCTCCCCCGAACGAGTTTCCTTTCAATGAGCCTCCGCAATGTGGCCATCATCGCGCACGTCGATCATGGCAAGACCACGCTGGTCGACCAGCTGTTCCGGCAGTCCGGCACCTTCCGCGACAACCAGCGCGTGGAAGAGCGCGCGATGGATTCCAACGACCTGGAGAAGGAGCGGGGGATCACAATCCTCGCCAAATGCACCTCGGTCGAATGGCAGCATGGCGGCGAGACGACCCACATCAACATCGTCGACACGCCCGGCCACGCCGATTTCGGCGCCGAGGTCGAGCGCATCCTGTCGATGGTCGACGGCGTCATCCTGCTCGTCGACGCCGCCGAAGGGCCGATGCCGCAGACCAAGTTCGTCACCGGCAAGGCGCTCGCGCTCGGCCTGAGGCCGATCGTCGTCGTCAACAAGATCGACCGCCCCGACGCCCGCCCGGCCGAAGTGCTCGACGAATGCTTCGAGCTCTTCCTCAGCCTCGACGCCACCGACGAGCAACTCGATTTCCCGACCCTCTACGCCTCGGGCCGTGCCGGCTATGCCGGCCTCTCCGACGACGTCCGCTCCGGCGACCTGACGCCCCTGTTCGAGACCATCGTCGCCCACGTCCCGGCGCCCGACGCCAATCCCGAAGGCCCGTTCCGGATGATCGGCGTGCTGCTCGATCGCGACCCCTTCCTCGGCCGGATCCTCACCGGCCGGATCGAGAGCGGCCGGCTCCAGGTCAACATGCCGATCAAGGCGCTCGACGTCGCCAACGAGGAAGTCGAGACCGGCCGCGCGACCAAGGTCTTCGCCTATCGCGGCCTTGAGCGGGTCCCGGTCGAGACCGCCCAGGCGGGCGACATCGTCGCCATTGCCGGCCTCACCAAGGCGACCGTCTCCAACACCATCGCCGAGATGGCGGTGACCCGGGCCATCGCGGCGCGGCCGATCGACCCGCCGACCCTGGCGATGAGCTTCGCGGTCAACGACAGCCCCTATGCCGGGCGCGACGGCGACAAGGTGCAGAGCCGGGTGATCCGCGACCGGCTGGAGCGCGAGGCCGAGACCAACGTCGCCATCCGCCTGACCGAGAGCGCCGAGAAGGACGCGTTCGAGGTCGCCGGCCGGGGCGAGCTTCAGCTCGGAGTGCTCATCGAGACGATGCGGCGCGAGGGCTTCGAGCTCTCGATCAGCCGCCCCCGCGTCCTCTTCCGCGACGGGCCGAACGGCGCCCGCGAGGAACCCTATGAGACCGTCGTCATCGACGTCGACGACGAGCATGCCGGAACCGTCGTCGAGAAGATGGCGCAGCGCAAAGGCGAGATGACCGACATGCGGCCCTCGGGCGGCGGCAAGACGCGGCTGACCTTCTCCGCCCCCTCGCGCGGCCTGATCGGCTATCACGGCGAGTTCCTCTCCGACACGCGAGGCACCGGCATCATGAACCGCCTGTTCGAGCGTTACGGGCCGTATAAGGGGCCGATCACCGGCCGCCAGAACGGGGTCCTCATCTCGATGGAGCAGGGCGAGGCCGTCGCCTACGCGCTCAACGCCCTCGAGGATCGGGGCATATTGTTCATCTCGCCGGGCGAGAAGCTCTACGAAGGCATGATCATCGGCGAGAACGCCAAGCCCCAGGACCTCGAGGTCAATCCGCTCAAATCCAAGCAGCTCACCAACTTCCGGGCGAGCGGCCCGAAGGACGAGAGCATTCGCCTGACGCCGCCGCGGCGGATGACTCTGGAGCAGGCGATCGCCTATATCCAGGACGACGAGCTGGTCGAGGTCACGCCGAAGAGCATCAGGTTGCGGAAGCGGCATCTCGACCCGCATGAGAGGAAACGGCAGAGCCGGAAAGCGGAGGCCGCCTGAGCCATGCCGCCCTTCAAGGACAGCTTCCAGGACCGGGTCGGCCAGGCCGCCGAAGCCAAGCGCAAGGCGCTCGAGAAGCTGAAGTCGAAGGCGCCGGTCCATCCGGACGTCGCCGCCGAGCGCCTGGAAGCTGCCCGCCGGCGCGAGGCCCGGGCGGAAGAGAAGCGTTCGGCCAGGATCGAACAGGCGAAGGCTGCCGAGGAGGCCAAGGCCGCCGGGCAGGCCAAGGCCGCGGAGGCCGCCGCTTCCGCCGTGCAGCCGCTCACCGAAGCAGAGCGCAAGGCGGCACGGGACGCCCGCTACGCGGCGCGGAAGAGCCGGAAGTAGGGCGGCGGAGCCGGAAGGCCGAAGCGGCGTAGCGGAGATCCTGGCGAAGCCGCCACTCGCCCGATGATCGCGGGCAATCGGTGATTTGACTTTTCCGCTGACGATCTAGAGGCTTAGGCGCTGGCGATTGGGCGGGGGACGATATGAAAACATGGTTTAGGTGCGCGGCCCTGGCGGCGGCTGTTTCGATGACGGCGCAGCCGGGTCTCGCCGCGCCGCTTGGCAGCGAGAGCGGTCCCGTGCGCGGGCATGTCGCAGCCTTTGCCGGCGCCTCGTTCACCCTGCCGCTCGGCTCCGGTCGCCATGAACGGGCGAGCGCCCGGCTTCAGCTCAGCCCGGTCGCCTCTTTCTACGACGGCGGCTCCGGCCGCCTGGTGCGGCAGAGCGGAGCCGGCCTGGAGCTCGGCCTGACGAGCAATGGCACGCCCGACCTTCGGCTGGCCGGCTACGGGCCGGCGGAGCTGAAGCGGACGCTGGGCTTCAAGGGTTCGACCGGCTACGTCATCGTCGGCGGCGCCGTCCTGGTCGTCCTGCTCCTCGCCGCCGTCGCCAGCGCCTCGCCCAAGCCGGGCCCCCGCCCCGGCGACTTCGGCCCCTGAGGGGGCGGCTGACCCGATTCGCCGTGGTGACGGTAAGTTGCGGACGCGTCGCTGGTGCGGCACTTTGCAGCATGCGCTCGTCCGAACAAGATATCGACACCGTCGCCTTCAACGCCCCGCTCAGCGTCTGGCGGACGGAGAAATATGGCGACATCGGCTATGTGACCATCGACGGCGAGGCCGCCGAGGCGATTGCAGCGTACGAGCTGATGCGCCGCCTCGAGCTCGGCCGGAGGCGCGGGTTCGGGTCGGTCAAGGTCGAGGCGGCGGTCGGGGGCAGCCGGTGGTCGACCTCGGTCTTCCCGCAGAAGGACGGGGGCTGGTTCCTGCCGGTCAAGAAGGCGATCTGCCGCGCCGAAGATATAGAAGCGGGGGACGAAGTCGCGGTGGAGCTGGAGCTTCGCTAGCGGCGCTCGGTCCGATCCGGAACTTGTTGAGGCGACGGCGCGCCGGGCCGGTCTAGGGCTTGCAGCTCGCCAGGAATTGCCGCCAAAGGATCCGGGACGAGTTATTCAGCGGAACAGCCATCGTATAGCCGGTGGTGAACAGCGAGATCGTTTCGCTCTTGCCGATCGCCTTCAGCAGCTTGTCGTCCTTGCGGAGGCGGATCGTGAGGTCCCAGCCGCCAGCCGGGTTCTTCACCGCATCGGCCGGAACGAATTGGGGATCGCCCCTGCCGTCGAACAGCGCCATCACGGCCGCGCCCGCCGGTAGCGCCGCCTGAGATGAATCGACGGGCTGGCCGCTCTGCAGGTCCATGAGCGCGGTGACCCCCGTCTCCGTCACCATCACCGAATCGCCCGCGCATTGGAACCGGTAGGTGACGGGCCCGTCCGCTTCAAAGGTCAGAACCGTGCCCCGATCGCCCTGCGCCGGTTGGAACTGCCACCCGGCGGCCGCCTGGGCGGTGCCGGTGATGGCAAGCATGGCCGCCAGGCCGCTCAGCTTGATGAGAGGTGACATCGAACGGCTCCTGCTGGGAATGGGCGTCGGCTGAGGTTGCACGGCGATGAGCCGCTTCGTCAACCGAGGCCGGCTCGGTTCGCCGATAGCCTTGCCGGGGCGACCGTCAGCGCCGATGCGGGAGGAGTTACGGGCGCTACCGTGTAGCCTTCCTCGGCCTTCACCTGCACATAATCTCCATATCGGGGCCATTCGGGCTGCAAGGCGCCGTGCCATGAGCGAGGGTGACGTAATTCGAGGGAGAGGCGGACATGACGGACTGGGCCGGACGGACAGAAGGATGGCGATCGGGAGGATGGCGCCTCGCTTTGTGGGGCGGCCTCGGTGCCTTGCTCGCGCTTCCGGCGGTGGCGATGCGCTTGGGCGCCGACGGGGTGGCGTGGACGGCGAGCGACTTCGTCGTGATGGGCGCGCTGCTCTCGCTGGTCGGGCTTGGGGTCGAGCTGATCGTCCGCACCTCGCCCAGCCTTCCCTACCGGCTCGGCGCGGCGCTCGCCGTGGTCACCGCCTTCCTGACGATCTGGGTCAATCTCGCGGTGGGGATGATCGGCTCGGAGGACGATCCGGCCAACCAGCTCTTCCTCGGCGTTCTGGCGATGGCGCTCGCGGGGACGATCGTCGCGCGCGGCCGGGCGGACGGCATGGCGCGGGCGATGGCGGTCGCCGCCGTCGCCCAGGTGCTCGCCGCCGCCACCGGCTTCTCGGCCGACCCGCGCGGAGCGATCTTCGCCGGCCTGTTCGGCGGCCTGTGGCTGGTCGGCGCCGCCTTGTTCCGGAAGGCGGCCCGGGACGCCTAGGCTCCGAGCTCACCATCCCGGCGGTCGCGCCGCTTGCGCACCGCCCGGGCGAGCCTCGCCAGGCCTTCCGCGATCAGGGCGGCGACCGCCACGGCCAGTCCGAAAAAGGGGATGATCAGTCCGGGGCTGTCCGGCCCGCCCAGCTCCATCACCCAGCCGATGCCGAAGCAGAAGGCGAGCCCGAGCAGGCCGAAGGCGAGCCGCCCCGCCGGCCGGATCCATGCCATCAGCAGCGCCGGGAGGACCACCACCGGCCACAGATAAACGAGGATCTCCGCGACGATGGCCAGGGCCGACATGCCGTCCCTCTAGCGGCGAAGCTCGGCGCGCCGCCGGCGGTTCGAGGCCTGGAGGTCGGCGAGGAAGCTCGGCTCGTCGGCGCTGGCAATGTCGGCGATCCGCCACGCGCGGCGGACGCGAACGAGCTTCAGCCTGATGTCGCGGACGTCGGAGGCGCCGAAGCGGATCCGCACCGGCACCTCCGCGCGGCCGGCGCCGGCGGTTCGAGCCGTGCCGACCTCGGCCTTCATCCCTGCCGGGTCCTGGCACTGGCAGATGGGATCGGCGTCGATGAAGCCGACTTCGTCGCGGTAGAGGCGGCTGTCCTCGTCGAGCGCGGCGACGAAGGCGGGGGCGAAGATGCGGGACTTGCGGCGAAGAGGGCTGAAATTCTCGTCGCGGTAGGATGCGTAGAGCCGGGAGACGAAGCCGGCGGGCGTCCCGGCGGCCGCGGCCGGCGCCGCGAGGGCGAGGAGAAGGGGGAGGATCAGCGGCCGTCTCCGGCCAGCTCGAGCATCACCGCCCATTCCTCGTCGCGGACCGGCGCGACCGACAGGCGCGACTGGCGGATCAGCTCCATCTTCGCGAGCCTCGGCTCGGCCTTGATCGCCTTCAAGGTGACCGGGCCGATCGGCCGAACCGGCTCGACCCGAACCGAGACCCAGTTCGCGTCCCTGGGGTCCGGCTGCGCCGTCCGGGCGATGCGCATGATCCCGACCACCGAGCGCTGCTCGCCGCTATGGTAGAAGAAGGCCTCGTCGCCGGCCTCCATCGCGCGCAGGTGCAGGCGCGCGGCCGGGTTGCGCACGCCGTCCCATTCGGTGCCGCCGTCGGCGACCAGCTCGTCCCAGCTGTAGCTTTGGGGCTCGGACTTCATCAGCCAGCGGGCCATTCGCGACTCCTTCACCGCCAGCGTAGATTTTTCCGCCGAGCCGCGCCACAAGGCTGGCGATGCGCGCGATCCTGATCCCACTCCTCCTCCTTTCCGCCTGCGGACAGCCGGTGGCCGTCGCCGACAATGAAGGGGCCGACCCGGACGATTCGCCGGCGGCGACCGTCACCGCCTCGGCGACCCCGGTCCGGATCGGCGAGCTCGGCCCCAATTTCCAGGCCTGCGCCGCCGCGGGCACGACCCGCAACCTCAAGGCCGGCGAGAGCCTTCCGGTGCGCTCGGCGCCGTTCGACAATGCCGACGAGCAAGGCGGGATCGCCTCGGGCGGCCGATTCTTCGTCTGCACCAGCAGCCTCGACCGCAAATGGCTCGGGATCGTCTTCGACGAGAACGGCGCGCTGGCCGATCGCTGCGGAGTGACCGAGCCGGTGACCGGGCGCCGCGACTATGGCGGGCCGTGCCGCTCGGGCTGGGTCCAGAGCGCCTTCGTCAAGCTGATCGCCGGCGACGGCCCGCTCCCGGCCACGCAGCCCTCTGCGGGCAACTCCACAGGCCCTTGAAAATAGGGCTTTTTTTGAAAAGTTCCGGCGCAGTGCGATTTTATTTTCGGCGTGTCCCCCGAGTCACACGGTTCATCGCTTCGTCGCGCCCTAAGGGTTGATCCCTAGGGAGGTTTCGACCATCTGCCCCTCAGCTTAGTAGCGAGAGCGGGATCGCCGAAGCCCTGAAGGGCCGGCGAAAGCTCGAGACGGGGGGCGATCAGGGGATGCGGTTCTCGCATCCGGGGGATCACCGGCCGCATAGACAAAGAGATTGAATGAACCGGATCGTTCGCGCCGCGGGCCTCGCCGCGGCTGTCTTCGCGCTTGCTTTCGGCGCCGCCGACCCCGCCGCCGCGGCGGAGGTCCTGGCTCCCGCCGCGGTCGCTGCGGCCGCTCCGGCGGCCGCCGCGGTCGCCGCAGCCGCTCCGGCGGCCGCCCCGGTCGCCTCGACGATGACCGACCCCGCCCTCTTCTCCAAGATGTGGATGAGCGTCTCGTCGCTCGTCACGCCCAAGCCGGAAACCCCGGTCGTCGTCTCGCCGGTGCCGGGGCGCAACCTCGCCGAGCTGGTGCTCAATTTCGCCGCTCCCCAGAGCCTCGACCGCGAGCAGGAATGCCTCGCCAATGCGGTCTATTTCGAGGCGCGCAGCGAGCCGATCGAAGGCCAGCTGGCGGTCGCCGAAGTGGTCATGAATCGCGCCGCGTCCGGCCGCTATCCGACCGATCTGTGCGCGGTCATCACCCAGCCGGCGCAATTCTCCTTCATCCGCCACGGCCGCTTCCCGCATGCCGATCGCGGCTCGGACGCGTGGAAGAAGGCGGTCGCCATCGCGCAGATCGCCCGGCAGAAGCTCGCTCCGTCGCTCCCGACCGGCGTGCTCTGGTATCACGCCACCTACGTCTCGCCGAAATGGGGCAAGCGCCTCACCCGCACGACCCAGATCGGGCTTCACATCTTCTACAGCTGATCCTTCCTTCGATACGCCGCTTCGACTGCGCTCAGCGGCTACTCAGGATGAGCGGTAGCGAACACCCTCGACCGCTCATCCTGAGTAGGGACTGAGCGAAGGCGAAGGCCCGTATCGAAGGACGTCATGCTCCCTTCAAGGCCCTGAACGTCACCGAATAGCGCAGGGTCTGAAGCGGGGGGATGCTGTGCTCCCATTCGTGGCGGGCCTCGCCGCGGAGCAGGTAGGCGGAGCGCGGCTCGGCGGTGAGGGTGAAGCGCTCCCATTTCGCGCCGGCCTTGCGGCGGAAGCGCAGGGGCGCCGGAGCGACCAGCGAGATTCCGACGACGTCGCCGAAGACGGGCCGGTCGCGGTGCCAGCCGATTCCGGCCCCGGGCGCATATTCGATGATCAGGGCGTGGGCGAGCGCCCTTGCCTCGACCCCCGCCAGCTGGGCCGCCTGCGCGCGCAGGGGCTCGAGCCAGGCCGGGATCGGCTCCGCCTCGCGAAGCCCGCTTCCGTCGAAGGCGTAATGAAGTCCGAACGAGACGGTCCGGCGGTTGCCGGTGAAGCCGTGGAACTCGAACGGCCTGAACGGCAGGCCCTCGATCCGGCCGGCCAGCTCGCTCTCCTCGCCCGGGGCGACGAAGCCCGGAACATAGGTCAGGCCCGCCGGCCTTTCCGGCCCGGAGCCGAACAGATTCATCTGCGCGGCGGGCATAAACAAGCATCCTCAACAGGTTCGGCTAGCAATTCGGTAATCATTTCTGTGCGATGGGAGCCTCGAAACAGACGATCCGCGGGGGTCCAATGCACGAGCTTCGTTCAACGATCCTTTCCGGCGAGACCCCGCCGTCCTCGCCCGTGGCGCACAAGGCCAAGGCGAAGAAGGAGGGCGCCGGCGCCGGCGGCCTGACCAAGATCGCGATCAAGCGCCAGGAAGCGCGGATCACCAACCAGCGGGCCGAGGATCGCCATTTCGGCGTCGTCGAGCGCTCGATCGTCGTCTTCCGCCGCCGCAAGCACGAGGTCGGCGTCGTCAACGTCTCCTCGCGGGGCGCGATGATCGTCGCCGACATCGAGCCCCGGATCGGCGAGAAGATCGACATCCAATTCTCCGACGAGAACCGGACCCGCTGCGTCGTTCGGTGGATTCGCGACGGCCGCATCGGCCTCGAATTCCTCAACGAGACGATCTTCTGGGATTCGGAGAGGCGCGGACCCGTCTTTCAATATGAGAAGGCCGCTCCGGAAACCGCGCCCGAGGCTCCGGCCGATCAGCGCGCCGAGCGCGAGCCGCGCCAGACCCTGCTCCGCGCCGGAACGCTCTATTGGAGCGGGATCTCGATCCCGGTGCGGCTTCGAAACATCTCCGGCGGCGGCGCCCGGGTGGAGAGCGGGCGCGAATTGTGCGCCGGCGCCGAGGTCGAGCTCGATCTCGGCGGCGGAAGCTATGCCACCGCCGAGGTGCGCTGGTCGAAGAGCGGCCAGATCGGCCTTCGCTTCGCCGAGGAGTTCGACATGGACGCGCTCGCGCCGTCCCAGCGCGGCGAGCAGATTCCCGACGTCCTCAAGCCGGCCTATCTCGAGACCGAGCTCGAACCGGATTCGCCCTGGGCGGCGCGTTTCGAGAAGCTGACCCTGACCGAGCTCAAGCTCGACCGATAGCCGTCATTGCGAGGAGCGAAGCGACGCGGCAATCCAGTGCTGCCTTCGAGGCCGCATTGGATTGCTTCGCTTCGCTCGCAATGACGGGTCAGCTCGCGATCGAGCCCCAGAACAGGCCGACGCCGATGAAAAGGAAGCCGAACAGCGCCATCACCAGATAGATGGGGCCGGGCTTTCGGGTCTCGAGCACGCATTCGTCGGGCTTTTCGGGATTGTAGCGGACGAGCGGGCTCGAGCCGACCGGATAGGGGGCGAGCGCGGCCTCCGCCTTCTTGCGGCTGCTGCTCCTGTAGTTTCCGAAACGCAGGCGCTGGCCGGTCAACTCGCCGCCGCCGGCCTTGTAGCTGTAGGTGACGACCGGGTTGTACCAGGTGGTGGTTCCGCCCTCGCGATCGGTCGATTCCTCCTCGAGGACCTGGCAGGAGAGGACGCTTCCGGCGACGGTCGGCCAGGTCTCGGCCGCCTTGGCTTTGCCGACCGCGCGGAAATGCGCGAAGGCGAAGGCGGCGACCCAGATCAACCCGACCAGAAGCAAGCCCAAACCCACATAGTCCATTGAAAAACCTCCCTTTGACGTGGCGGCATTGAGCATCCCGCCCGGCCGGTAGTAAAGCCCCGCGACGAGGAGGAATGCGCCAAATGTGGAAAATCGCGATCGCCCTGGCCGCTTTGGTCGCGTCCGGCCCTGCCTTCGCCCAGCCCGATTACGCCGCTCGCCTAAAGGAAGGCGACGCGATGCTTCGCGATTTCCGCTTCGGCAGCGGCGAGCGGCTCGCCGAGCTCAGGATCCATTATGCGACGCTCGGAACGCCGCACCGCGATTCGAAGGGCGCGATCGACAATGCGGTGATGGTGCTCCACGGCACCGGCGGGTCGGGTCGCCAGTTCCTCCAGCCGCAATTCGCCGGCGAATTGTTCGGGCCCGGCCAGCCGCTCGATCTCGCCCGCTACTACGTCATCCTTCCCGACGGAATCGGCCACGGCAAATCGTCCAAGCCGAGCGACGGGATGCGGATGCGATTCCCGAAATACGATTATGACGACATGGTCGAGGCGCAGCGGCGGATGCTGGTCGAGGGGCTCGGAGTGACCCGCCTCAGGCTTCTGATGGGCACCTCGATGGGCTGCATGCACGGCTTCGTCTGGGCCGAGACCCATCCCGATTTCGTCCGGGCGATGATGCCGATGGCCTGTCTTCCGGTCGAGATTGCCGGCCACAATAGGATGTGGCGCAAGATGGTCGTCGAGGGGGTCGAGGCCGATCCGGCCTGGGCCGGCGGCAATTACGCCTCGGAGCCGGTCCAGGGCCTTCGCACCGCCGTCAGCATCCTCCAGATCGCCGGCTTCGCGCCGCTCTACCTGCAAAAGGCCTATCCGACCCGCGAGGCGGCCGACGCCTACATCATGGACCGGATCGCCAAGGACCTTCCGACCCGCGACGCCAACGACCTCATCTATCAGGTCGAGGCGTCGCGAAACTACGATCCCTGGCCGAAGCTGGAGCGGATCCGGACACCGATGACCTGGGTCAATTCGGGCGACGATTTCATCAACCCCTCCGACTACGGAATCGCCGAGGATGCGGCCCGGCGCTTGAAGACCGGCCGCTACATCCTCATCCGCGCCACCAGCGACACGCGCGGCCACGGCACCCACACCTGGGCCAAATTCTGGCGCCAGGAGCTGATCGACCTGCTGGCGCAGACTGAATGACGAGGTGAAGGGCCAGGCCTATAGGACGCGGATGGAGTCCCTGCGCAGTCTCGTTGCCGCCGAGCTGGCGTTGCCCGTCGACCCGCGAGTCTCGGCGATGGCGGAGGCGGTGGCGGGGCTTTATCCGGGGGCGGCTCGGGCGGTTCTGTTCTACGGATCGTGCCTCAGGCAGCGCGAGCTCGAGGGGCTGATGCTCGATTTCTACCTGATCGTCTCCGACTATCGCGCCGCCTACGGACGGCGCTGGCTGGCGGCGGCGAACCGGCTGGTGCCGCCCAACGTCTTCCCGTTCGAGCATGACGGCCTCGTCGCCAAATATGCGGTTCTGAGCGAGGCGGACTTCGAGCGGCTGAACGGTCCCGCGACTCTGTCCGTGTCCGTATGGGCGCGGTTCGCCCAGCCCTCGCGGCTGGTTTGGAGCGCGGGTCCCGAAGCCGCGGCCCGCGCGGTGGGAGCGGTCGCCAAGGCGGCACCGACCCTGCTCGGCGAGGCTCGGCCGCTGTGGGAAGGCGGCGAGCCGCTCGACCTGTGGCGTTGCGCCTTCGCGCTGACCTATTCAGCGGAGCTTCGCGCCGAACGGTCCGGTCGCGCCGTCTCCGTGGTCGAGGCTGAGCCGGAGCGCTACCGGAGCTTCACCGGCCCCGCGCTCGCGGCGGCCGGGCTGGACCTGACCAGGGCGGTACCCGAGGCCGAGCGCAAGCGTGCGCGAAAGCGCTGGGCGGCTCGGCGGCGGGCCGGGAAGATGCTCACCATCGTCCGGCTTGCGAAGGCGAGCGGCACCTATGCGGGCGGGATCGATTACCTCGCCTGGAAGATCAACCGCCATGCGGGAACGAAGATCGAGGTGAAGCCCTGGCAGCGGCGCTGGCCGCTGGTCGCCGCTATCGGCCTGCTGCCGCGGCTGCTGAAGCGGGGGGCCATTCGCTAGAGCGCCTGGCGAGCGCTCCGGCGACCGCCCGGGCCAGGGTCGCCACCGTGAACGGCTTGCGCAGGATTTCGTGGCCGCTCAGCTCCTCGCCGCCCGCCTCGCCGACATAGCCGGTGACGTAGAGGATGGCGAGCGAGGGCCAGCGCGCCGCGGCGGCCCGGACCAGCTCGGGCCCGGTCATCTCCGGCATCATGACGTCGGTGATGACGAGCTCGATCGCGCCCTGCTCGCGCTCGAGTATCTCGAGCGCCTCGCGGCCGCTGGCGCAGGCGATCGGGCGGTAGCCGAGCTCCTCGAGCGCGCTCACCGTCGAGCGGCTAACCCGCGGATCGTCCTCGACGACCAGGATCGAGGTGCCGGCGACGGTCGGCTCGGTCTCGTCCAGAGCGAGGGCGGGCGCCCGCGCCGCCTCGGCGACAGCGGTCGACCGCGGCAGGTAGAGCGAGACGGTGGTTCCGACGCCGGGGGTCGAATCTATCCGGACGTCGCCGCCCGACTGGCGGGCGAAGCCGAAGATCTGGCTGAGGCCGAGGCCGGTGCCCTTGCCGACCGGCTTGGTGGTGAAGAAGGGCTCGAACACCCGGTCGATGACGTCCGCCGACATGCCAGCGCCGGTGTCGGAAACGCTGATCCGGACATATTCGCCGGGCTCGAGATCGCCGCTGCCCGGCGGCATTTCGAGATTGTCGATGCTGATGACGAGCTGGCCCTCGCCGTCCATCGCGTCGCGCGCGTTGACGGCGAGATTGAGGATCGCATTCTCGAACTGGTTGGTGTCGACGCTGATGTTCCACGGCTCGGTCGGGAATCGGGTGCGCACGGTGATCCGCTCGCCGATCGAGCGGTCGACGAGATCGAGCATGCCCTCGACCAGCTCCGCCGGTGCAATCGCCACCGGAAGCAGCGGCTCGGACCGCGCGAAGGCGAGCAGCCGGCGAGTCAAAGCGGCGGCGCGGGTGGCGCCTTCCATCGCATTGTCGAGGTGGAATTCGAGTTCGCGGCGAGGCCCGGTGAGCTTGCGCTTGGCGAGATCGAGGCCGCCGACGACAACCGCGAGCATATTGTTGAAATCGTGGGCGATGCCGCCGGTCAGCTGGCCGACCGCCTCCATCTTCTGGACCTGGCGGAGCTGCGCTTCGGCGGCCTCGCGCTCGGCGGATTCCGCCTTGAGCTGCTCATAGGCCTGGCTGAGCTCGCCGGTCCGCTCGGCCACCGCCTCCTCGAGCTGGCGGGCACGGCTCGCCTCGCTGTCGGCCTCGCGAAGCGCTTCGAGCCGCTCGCTGATCGCGCGGAAGGCGAGGAAGCCGAGAACGATCGCCCCGATGCCGATCAGAACGGCCGCCCAGCCGAGCCATTCGGTGAGCTGGTCGGAGCGGCTGCCCGAGACCCGGGTCGCGTCCATCCGCTCGCGCAGATCCTCGCGTTCGGCTGTGGCGATCTGGGCGAGCGTGTCGCGCAATTGCTGGCCGGTCGGGGTTCGCGAGGCGCCGTAGAAGAGCGAGATTCCGCCGCTTCCGCGCCTGGCCTGGGCGGCGAGGGCGGCCGGAGCGAGCTCGCGGCCGCGCTGCTCGAACAGGTCCTCGAGCTTCTCGATCCGGCCGAGCTGCTCGGGATTGGCGCGGACCTGCCGCCTAAGCTCGCCGATCAGCTGCTGCGCCTGGCGCCATTCGGTGCCGTAGACGCTTCCGCTCGCCTTGACGTCCTCGTCGAGCACGTAGCGGCCGAGCGCGGCTTCGGCGCGGGCGATGGTACCGTCGACCGTCCGGGTGAGAAGCATGACGTCGTAGCTGTGCCGCTCCGAAGCGAGCGCTTCGTCGCGCGCCTCCGTCGACGAGGTCACCATCAGCATCAGGGCGACGAGCAGCAAGGCGGCAAGCACGGCTCCCGCGCTCGCCAGCACCCCTCGCCATGTCCCGGAAGACACTCCCCCGGACATGACCTCCATGTCCTCGCCCGCCATGGCGCGGAGTTTAAAGCATCGCGGCGGGCGAAGGGAAGATGGTTCCCTGCCTTTTCAATCGGTTCGGCGCGCTTAAGGGGGCGCCGGTCGCGGTTGCGCGCTAGGCGGCGATCACGCCCGTCGCTTTGCCCGCCGCTTCGAACATGGCGAGGATGTCGCCGACCTGCTCGCTCGTATGATCGGCGCAGAGTGAGCAGCGGAGGAGATACATGCCGGCGGGGGTCGCCGGCGGGCGGGCCATGTTGACATAGACTCCCGCCTCGAGGAGCGCCTGCCACATCCGGACCGTGGTGTCCTGATCGGGGAGCAGGATGGCGATGATGGCCGATTGCGCCTCTGGGGTGGCGAGCTCGAAGCCGAGGTCCCTGAGGCCCTTGTGGAGGCGGCGGCTATTCTCCCAGAGGTGGGCGCGCTTGTTGCCCGCGAACTTCAATTTGCGGATCGAGGTGGCGGCGGTGGCGACGACCGAGGGGGGGAGCGAGGCGGTGAAGACGTAGGGGCGGCAGACGAGCCGGAGGACCTCGAACTTGGGATGGTTGGAGACGATGAAGCCGCCGACCGTCCCGACCGACTTGGAGAAGGTGCCGACGACGAAATCGACCTGGTCCTCGACTCCGGCTTCCTCGAACACGCCTCGGCCATTCTCGCCGAAGAAGCCCATTCCGTGGGCCTCGTCGACGGCGATCATCGCCCCGGCGGCCCTCGACACCTCGACCATCTCCTTCAGGGGCGCGATGTCGCCGAGCATCGAATAGACGCCTTCGAGGACGACGAGCCGGCCGCCTTCGGGCGGGAGTCGGCGGAGGCGCTTCTCGAGATCCTCGAAATTGTTGTGGCGGAAGCGGACGATCTGGGCGTCGCCCAGCTTGCAGCCGTCGTAGATGGAGGCGTGGCTGTCGGCGTCGAGGATGATGTAATCCTCCTTGCCGGCGATGGTCGACATCAGCCCGAGATTGGCCTGGTAGCCGGTCGAGAAGACCATGGCGTGGGCGGTGCCGTAATAATCCTTGAGCGCCTCCTCGACCTCCTTGTGGCCCTGATAGGTGCCGTTGAGCACCCGGCTTCCGGTCGTGCCCGCACCGAACTGGTCGAGCGCATCCTTGCCGGCCTGGACGACGTCCGGATCGAACGTCATGCCCATATAATTGTAGGTGCCGAGAAGGATCGTGTCCTTGCCCTTGACGATCGCCCTTGTGGGCGAGAGCACCTTCTCCATGACGAGGCCGAACGGGTCGCGAACCCCGGTGTCGAGCAGGGCCTCGCGCTCGGCGATGAGGGCGTCGAACTTGGAGAAGAGGTCGCGGCCGTGGGAGGCGGAGACGCCGGTCTCGTCGGCCGGATCCATCGGTGTCCGCCCGGCTTCCGTCACCCGTCGTTCCTCAATTCCTCGACCGCGTCGACGAGCTGGCCGATCGTCTCGATCTCGGCCTGCATGTTCATCGTGATGAGGATGTCGAACTCGTCCTCGACCGAGGCGACGAAGTCCATGACGATGAGGCTGTCCCATTCGAGATCGCCGGCGAAGGTCGTCGAGTCGGTGAGCTCGACGTCCTTCTTGTTGAACGGCGCGATCAGCTGGGCGACCTTGCCGAACGTCTCTTCCCTGTCGGTCATGCCAGCCCCTTATGTCCGGGGGGAGGCTGTGCCAAGCGAATAGGGCGTCATTGGGGCGCGCTTGGCAGGCCAGCGGGCGCGTGTCATGCTGGCGGGATGGCGGAGCCGGAGCAGGGCCGGGCCTTGTCGCCCAATGCGGCGCATCTCGTGCGCACCGTCCAGCAGAGCCACGTCCAGCTTTCGGCGATGGCGGACCACAAGGCGAGCATCCTGATGGGCGCCACCTTCGTCATCTTCACCATCGCCATCGGCCGCGCCCAGGGCGGCGAGGAGCCGCTGCCTCTGCTGATCCTCGGCGCCGCGGCCTTTCTCTCGGCCGTCTTCGCCATCCTCGCCATCCTTCCGGCGACCCATTATCGCGGCGTCGGCGAGGGCAATCTGCTCTTCTTCGGCTCCTTCACCCAGCTCGGCGAGGAAGCCTGGACCGAGCGGCTGATGGAGCGGCTTGGGGACGACGAGGCGATCTACCGAACCATGCTCCACGATCTCTACCAGAACGGGGTCGTGCTCGAGCGCAAGAAGTACCGGATGCTGGGCTGGGCCTACCGGATCTTCCTGGTCGGCCTGACCGCGAGCCTCGCGGCCTTCGTCGTCCAGTATTTCGCCTAGAGCGAGGCGAGGACGTCCGCGGCGAACTGGCTGAGCGTGTCGTCGCGCGCGCCCATGACGAGGATCCGGTCGCCGGGGCGGGCGAGGGCGGTGAGCCGGCGGCCCGCCTCGGCGCGGTCGGCGATGTGCTCGGCCCGGCGGCCGGCGGCCTCGACATCGGCGACGATATCGGCGCTGGTCACCATCTTCTCGACCGTGCCTCCGTAATAGACCGGGTCGCACAGGATGAGGATGTCGTCGCCCGTCATGCCTTCGGCGAAGGCGGCGGCGAGCTCGCGGCGCATGGCGCGCAGCGGGCCGTAGCCGTGCGGCTGGAAGAAAAGGAGCAGCCGGCCTTCCAGCGAGGCTCGAGCTGCTTGAAGCGTCGCGCCGATCTTGTCCGGGTTGTGGCCGAAATCGTCGATAACCACGACCCCGCGGCACTTGCCGACCACCTCGAAGCGGCGGCGCAGGCCTTGAAAGGTGGCCAGCCCGGCGATCGCATTCTCGAGGCTGACGCCCGCGGCGACGCAGGCAGCCAGCGCGGCAAGACCGTTGCGGGCATTGTGCGCGCCCCAGAGGTCGACTTTGGCGAAGCGGGCGTCATTGTCGTCGCCCCGCGGGATGACGGCGAAATATGTCCATTGGGCGGTTCCGTCGATGCCCGGGCTGTAGAAGTCGGCCGATCGATCCTCGAACGAAAAAGTAACCAGCCTTTCCAGGGGAATTGCCGCCGCCAAGGCTCGGGCCTCCGGATCGTCGAGATTGACGACCGCCGTGCGCGCCCGCCCGAGGAAATCGCCGAACAAGGCGCGAAGCTCGTCCATCGACTTGTGGTCGAGGCTGATATTGTTGAGCACCGCGATCGCCGGCCGATAGAGGGCGATCGAGCCGTCGCTTTCGTCCACTTCGCTGACGAAGACGTCGCCGGCGCCGACGAGGGCGCTGGCGAAGGGCGCGTCGGGGGTCGCGAAATTCTTCATCACCGCGCCGTTCATAACCGTCGGAAGGAGCCCGGCGCTGTGGAGGATCCAGCCGATCATCCCGGTGACGGTCGATTTGCCGCTGGTCCCGCCGACCGCGATCGCCGTCTTCGCCGAGTTGAACAGGAGGGCGAGCAGCTCGGCGCGGGTGATCCGCTCGAGGCCGAGGCGGCGGGCGGCGGCGACGTCCGGCACCGTCTCCTCGACCGCCGCCGAGGCGACGAGGATCTGGCCCGGCTTCGGGCCGGTCCCGTCCTGGGGGTAGAGGTCGATCCCGAGGCCGCGAAGGAAATCGAACTTGGCGGCGGTCCGGCCCTGGTCGAGCGCCCGGTCGGAGCCCGCCACCTCGGCGCCCTGGGCGCGCAGGATCGAGGCCAGGGGCAGCATGCCGCTGCCGCCGATGCCGCAGAAGAAATAGGATTTGGTTTCCGCCATGGCGCCGCCCTATTGAGGTCCGCGGGCCTTTTCAAACGCTGAGGGAGCGTCAATGCGGATCGGAATCGTGGCACCGAGCACGCCGATCCTGCGCGAGACGGCGGAGCGGGTGACCGCCCTGGCCGCTGCCGAATTCCCGGACGTCGAGCTCGTCTTCCATCCGCAATGCTTCCTCATCCACCGGCACTTCGCCGGGGAGGATGCGATGCGCGCCGAGGCGTTCGTCGAGGTGGCCAACGACGGAAGCTTCGACGCCCTGTGGTTCGCACGCGGCGGCTATGGCTCGTGCCGGATCGCGGAGACGGTGATCGAGCGGCTCGGGCCGGCGGCGCGCGACAAGCTCTATCTGGGTTATAGCGATGCCGGCTATCTGCTCGCCGGACTCTATCGGGAAGGCTTTCCCAGCCTGGCGCACGGTCCGATGGCCGACGACATCCGGCGCGAGAGCGGCGAAGCGGCGGTTCGGCGCGGGCTCGGCTGGCTGGCCCGCCGCGATCCGGGCGCGCTCGAGCCCGGCCTGGACGGGAGGCCGACCGTGGCCTTCAACATCACCGTCTTCTCGCTCCTGCTCGGAACCCCGCTCGAGCCGGACCTGGCCGGCCATGTCCTCATCCTCGAGGACGTCTCCGAATATATGTACCGGACCGACCGCTCGCTCTTCCACATCACCAGCAACCCCGCGGTCCGGCGGGTGGCCGGGATCAGGCTCGGCCGGTGCAGCCAGGTGCCCGAGAACGATCCCGATTTCGGCGCGAGCGAAGAGGAGGTGTTCCGCTACTGGTGCGAGCGTTCGGGCATAACCTATCTGGGCCGCGCCGACATCGGCCACGACGCGGACAACAAGGTCGTGCCCTTCGGCCGGAAATAATTTCCGGCCTGCCTCATCCAAAGCCCGTCGCCGCTGCGTCTACCCGGCACAAGCCACGCAAATGAAAGGGCAAAAGGCATGGAAGCGGATATCATCATCGCCATCGCGATCGCGGCCGCGGCCGTTCTCATCGTCAACCAGCTCGGCCGGGTGCTCCGGGCGATGATGCTCCACCGGACCATCCGCAAGGGCATGATCCACGGCAGCGCCATCACTCCGGAGCTGCTCGCGAAGATCGAGGAGCAGAAGCCCGCCGGCGGTTTCGGCGACGATCGCATCGGGCTCGTCCTGATGGCGCTGGCGGCGGCCATTATCGGCTTTGCGGCGCTCTCGGCCCCAGCCGACGACTTCAAGGACATAATCGGCGTCTCGCTCTTCCCGCTGTTCGTCGGAGCGGTGCTGTTCGGCCGCCACTGGTACAATCGCCGGCGCGGCCTCGACGCTTGAGCCGGACGAGTGGAGGGGGACAATCTGCTCGCGGGGAAGGCGGCGGCGGGCGACGTCGCCGCCTTCACCGAGCTGGTCCGGCGCCACGAGCGCCGGGTCCGCGCTTTCCTCTCGCGCCTGGCGCGCGGGGAGGGCGCGGACGATCTTGCCCAGGAGACCTTCTTCGTCGCCTGGCGGATGGCGGCGGCGTTCAGGGGCGATGGCAGCTACGAGGGCTGGCTTCTGCGCATCGCCTGGCGTCAGTTCCTCAGCCGTCGCCGGAAGCGCAGCGAGGAGGCCGCGGAGGTCGAGGAAGGCTGGCATCGGCCCGACGCGGAATCGAAGATCGACGTCGACCGGGCGCTGGCCCGGCTTCCGGCGCGCGAGCGGGCCGCGGCCCTGCTCTGTCTGGGGGAGGGCTATTCCCACGGCGAGGCGGCGACCATATTGGAGCTTCCGCTCGGCACTCTGAAGAGCGTGGTGGCGCGGGCGAAAGCGGAGCTGGTGCGGCATTTGGAAGGAGTCTCGGAATGAACGGCGAGATCGACCTCGAGCTTCAGGCCCTGCTTCGAACCCCGGAGCGCGCGCCCGACGAGGCTTTCGCCGCGCGGGTCGCGCAGGCGGTGCTGATCGAGCAAAGGCTGAGCGCGGCCCGACGCGTCGCCTGGACCCGGTTCGGCGCTGAGATGCTCGCCGCCGCCTCGGCGATCGCCGCCTTCTGGCTCCTCGCCAGGCTGACTCCGCCCGACTCGGAGGGGTTCGTCCCCCTGTTCAGCCCCGCCGCCATGGGCCTTCTCGTCCTCGGCCTGTGGGTGCTGGTGTCGACGAGACGCCCGGAAGGGCGGTTTTCACCCTCTGATTCACGTTAAAAATGCGACGGGGCGGCCCGATGACGCGATCCGGCGCTTTTCCTCCTCGTAATCTCTTGCGCTCGGTGCGCGTTTGAGGCTTATCAGCGAAGCATTCACAGGAGGGAAAACTATGGCAAAGGGCACTTCAGGCGGCGGCGCGAGGGGCGGGCTTTCGAGGCCGGTGACGCCGTCGGCCGATCTGGCTGCGATCACGGGCTCGGACCCGTTGCCGCGCAGCCAGGTGGTGAGCAAGATGTGGGACTATATCCGCTCGAACAAGCTGCAGGATCCGAACAACAAGCGCGAGATCGTCGCCGACGACAAGCTGCGCAAGATTTTCGGCAAGGACCGCTGCTCGATGTTCGAGATGAACAAGCATCTCTCGCGCCATCTGAGCTAGAATCGCCTTTCCGCTCCGGCGGAAGACATCGGCCTCGCCCGCAAGGGCGGGGCCGATTTGTTTTGCCGTGGATTCTTCGCCAGCCAGGCCGGGGGATCAGGCCGATGCGCTACTCGCTTGGATTCGGCGGTTTCGGTTCCTGACCACGGTCGTGAGGCCGATCACCTGCCATCCTGCCCACAGCGCCAGCCAGAGTATCATTCCGGACCGGTCGAAGCTCCACAACTTGGCGACATATTCCAGCTCCTCGGCCATGTTGGCGAGCAGGAAGAAGTCGAGTACGGCGCCGACGCCCAGAACGATCAGGTCCGTATCCGGCTTTTCCCGTTCCGAAGCGAAGGCGCGGATCAAGACCAGCGGATAGAGAACGAGCAGGGGGATGGAGAACCAGAATCCCCCGATCCAGCCGTCACCGCCTCCGGCCCCGCCGAGGCCCATCAGCTGGGCAAGCAGCCAAACCGGCAGGCCAAGCGCTCCCACGATGACTTTGCGCATAGTGCCGCCTTCCGACCAGGGGATGAGAGTGGCAGAGCAAGAGAAGCAATCCTAGGGAGATTTTTACCCGGCGTAGCTATGCCACTCCCGAGGCCTTCAGGGCCGAAGGAGGCGTAAGTGACCGCGAGCCGTCTCGCGTCAAGGCAGGTCGAAAAGATGTGGGGACGCGCCGAGCTCCCGCAAAGCTTCGGCGTGCCCGAGGGCGGCGAGCCGATCGGCGAGATCTGGTTCCAGGACGGCCGCGGCGCCGAAGCCGAGCTGCTCGTCAAATATCTGCTCACGCGCGAGAGGCTGTCGATCCAGGTCCACCCTAACGACGAAGCGGCTCGGGCCGCCGGGCACCCGCGCGGCAAGGACGAGGCCTGGCTGGTGCTGGAGGCGGAGCCTGGGGCCAGGGTCGGGCTCGGCCTCAAGCGGGCCGTGGACCGCGAGCAATTGCGCAGGGCCGTCGACGAGGGCTCGCTCGAGGCTCTGGTCGACTGGCGCGAGGTGGCGCCGGGCGACTTCTTCTATACCGCGGCCGGGACGATCCACGCCTTGGGGCCGGGGCTGACGCTGGTCGAGATCCAGCAGAATGTCGATCTTACTTACCGTCTGTTCGATTATGGCCGGGCTCGCGAGCTTCAGGTCGAGGCCGCGGTCGCGGCGGCGAAGCCCGCGCCCTATGCCGGCGCGGCGCGGCGCGAGATCGAGCCGGGGCGCGAGATATTGTGCGAGGGCGGCGCCTTCGTCGTCGAGCGCTGGACCAGGGCCTCCGGCGGCCGCCTCGCCGGCGAGATGGAGCGGCCGGTGTGGCTGATCCCGGTGCGCGGCGGCGGCCTCATCGACGGCCAGGCGCTCGAGCCGCCCTCGGTCTGGCTGGTCGAGGACCAGAGCCGGGTCCGGATCGACGAGGGCTCGGAAGTCGTCTTCGCCTATCCCGGAGCAAGCGTGATCGACGCCCTGTTCGTCGATACGCGCCAGTCGCAGCGAGTCCAGCCGATCGAGGAGCGCCGCCGCTACCGGCCGCCCGTGCGTCTGGAGCCCCGTTTCCGCTAACGGTTCGCCGCAAGCGCCGGAACCGCGACTCCCGCCGCGCTTTGTCGCCTCATGATGTATGCTTTCCCGATCCTCATCGCCGTCATGCTCGGATTCATGTTCTGGCAGGCCGCCTTCCGACTTCGGCGCGACCGCCTCGCCGTCGCGCGGCTGCAGCGCCCGTCGAGGCGATCTCAGCGCCGCCGAGCGCTTTCGTAGGGCTCGGCCGTCACCGGATAGCCGATCCCTTCGGGGATGCAGACAAAACGGCGGCCTTCGCGCTCTTCGACCCATGGCGTGATCTTCTCGACCGGATGCCGCTCGGCATCGGCGCGCGCTTCGTCGAGCGAGGCGAAGGCGGCGAGCCGTTCGAGGTTTCGGCGGGTGGGGAAGATCGCCTTCGCCCGTCCGGCCTCGATCTCGGCGAGGACGTGCGCGGCGCTCGCCCAGAAGGTGTGGACCGATTCCGTCTCGTCGGCGCTGTGTGAGGTCGCTCCGGCGGGCGCCACGGCGAGGTAGAATAAAGTATCGAAGCGCCGAGCCTCGCGGAAGTTCGGGCACCAGCGGGCGAAGGGCGTCAGCGAGGCGAGGTCGAGCTCGAGACCGCTCCGGCCGAGCAGGGTGGCGAACGGCTCGCCCGCCGCGAGGGCGGCGCGCAAGGGTTCGGGATCGGGGATGGGATTGAGCGCGGGCGCGACTCCGGTTTCCTCGATCGTCTCGCGGATGGCGGCGATCCGCGCCGCCGCATCCGGCAGGTCGGGCGCCAAAGCGAGCGCCGCCTCGTGGTCGCCCGGGTCGATTCGTCCGCCCGGAAAGACCAGCGCGCCGGCGGCGAAGGCCATGGTCTCTGAGCGCTCGAGCATCAGGATCTCGGGCGGCCCGCCCGACGGGCCGAGCCGCATCAGAATCAGGGTCGCGGCGGGAATCGCGTCGGGCAGGTCGTCGTCCATGGCGGACGGTTAGGCGAAATCGGGCGACTTGACGACGTGGAGAAGGGCGCCGGGGGCATAGGGCTTGGTGAAGAAGATCGCGCGTTCGGGATAGGTGCCTTGGGGGGGGCGAAGCGCTCCCGAGACGAGGACGATCCGAAGCTGCGGCCAGCGCTCCGCGGCGAGCCGCGCGAGAGTCATTCCGTCGCCCGGGCAGGCGACGTTGAGGTCGGTGACGAGGACGGCGATCCCGGGATCGGCCTCGAGCCTGGCGAGCGCCTCCTCGCAGCCGGTGCATTCGGCGACGTCGTAGCCGTCTTCGATGAGCAGGTCGGCGGTCGAGCGCAGGATCAAAGGCTCGTCCTCGACCAGCAATATCTTGGTCCCAGTCACTCGGAACCTTCCCCTGTCTCGGCGCCAACGAGCGGCCCCGTAAATGCGCTAACCCAGATGAGCGATCTGCGTTCCCGAGCGGCCGCCTCCAAGGTGAGAAAATTGGGGATTATCGTCACCCCAGCGGTCAGTCGGGGAGCTTGAGCCGCTCGGCCACCGCTTTCGAATAATTGGGCCCGACCTGGACGATGGCGCCGTCCCTGAGGACGAGGCCGCTGATCGTCCGGCCGAGCCGCTGGACCTCGACGACATTGGCCGGCCGCGCGAAGGCCGAGCGGTGGACCCGCATCAGCTGGGCGGGATCGAGCCTTTCCTCGAGCGCCCGCATCGAGATGCGCAATATGTGGCTCCGGGTGGCGGTGTGGAGCATGACATAGTCGCGCTGGGCCTCGATCCAGTCGATCGACTCGATCGGGACGAACACCGCGCCGGCGCGGGTCGGGACCCAGAGACCGTCCTCATGGTGACCGGAGTCCGGAGCCGTCTGGGCCCGATCCGCCATCGCCCGAAGCTGCTTGCGCCTCTTGGCCCGCTCGACGGCCTGCCAGAGCCGGTCGAAGCGGACGGGCTTGAGGAGGTAGTCGGCGGCTTCGACCTCGAAGGCGTCGGGGGCATATTGCTCGAAGGCGGTGACGAAGATGATCTCCGGCCGGTCCTCGGGCGGAAGGGTGGCGGCGACCCGCAGGCCGTTCTGCTCGGGCATCTGGATGTCGAGCAGGGCAAGGTCGGGCTTGAGCCGCTCGATCGCCTCGGCGGCCTCCTTGCCGTCGCGGGCGGTGCCGACGATCTCGGCGCCGTCGATGTCGCGGAAGAAGACCTGGAGGCGCTCGAGGGCGAGCGGCTCGTCGTCGACGAGGAGGGTTCGAAGGGTCATGCGACCAGCCCGATCGCCGGCCGCTCGGGCGCCGGGAGCCGGAGCAAGGCGGTGAAGCCGCCGTCGTGGGCGAGTGTTTCGAGCCGCGCTCCGGCGCCGTAGATGACGTCGATCCGGCGGCGGATATTGTCGAGGCCCACTCCGGTGCCCTTGGCGTCCGGTCCGCTTCCGTTGTCGCTCACCGACAGGATCAGGTCGTCCCCGTCGCGCCGGGCGCCGACCCGGACGATCACCGGGCGGCTGGTCGGGGCGACGGCATGCTTGATCGCATTCTCGACCAGAGGCTGGAGGATGAAGTTGGGGACCGGCCATTCGAGGAGATCGTCGGGCGCGGCGAACTCGACGGTGAGCCGGTCGCCGAAGCGGATCGCCTCGATCTCGAGGTAGGTCTGGATCGTCTCGAGCTCCTCGCCGAGCGTGACCTCGCTCCGCCCGTCGGCGACGAGGGCGGTGCGAAGGAAGCCGCATAATTTGGCCAGCATCGCCTCGCCGTCGCGGTTGCGGCCGGTGACGATGAGCGAGGAGATGGCGTTCAGCGTGTTGAACAGGAAATGCGGGTTGAGCTGGAGTCGGAGCGCGGTGAGCTGGGCGGTCTGCGCCAGGGTTCGCGCCTCGGCGAGCTGGAGGTCGCGCTCCGCCATTGCCGCGTTGGTCTGGAGGATGACGTAGGTCGTTCCAAGCCAGCCGTAGAGCCATGAGAAGCTGATGAAGTTGGAGACGGTTCGGTTGACGACGTCCGGCTTTATGCGGTGGGCGGCCATGAACATCTTGATGATGTTGCCGCCGAGCAAAGCATCGCCGAGCGAGAAGGCGAAGGCGGCAAGGCAGATGGCGGCGAACACTCCGCCGACCTTGAGCGGAGTCGGCGAATGCTGCAGGCGCGCGCAGGCCCAGTAGAGGAAGGCCGAGAGCAACATCCCGAACGCGACGACGATCGCGGTCATGCCGAACTGGAACTGGGGCACCCGGCCGTTGGCGGCGATGCTCGGCATCAGGAAGAGGATGAAGGTGAAGATCCAGACGCCGAGCGTCAGCTTCGCCGCCTGGCGGGTCACGGGGGAAAAGAGGCGGCCCTGGTCCATCGGCTTCACTCTATAGCG
This sequence comes from Allosphingosinicella sp., assembly GCA_045811485.1. Taxonomy (GTDB): domain Bacteria; phylum Pseudomonadota; class Alphaproteobacteria; order Sphingomonadales; family Sphingomonadaceae; genus Allosphingosinicella. The sequence continues at coordinate 13,410 of JBJMTX010000016.1, read as the reverse complement.
GAAAGCCGCGCCGCGCCGCCCTCTTCGTCGCGCCGACGGCGGGTTTCGCAGACTCAGCCCGCCGGGGGCGGAGGCGGGGGCGGCGGAACGGCGATGAGGTTGTCGATGACGAGGGTCCAGCCGGCCTTGCGGCGCTGCCAGATGCGGACATAGTGGCCGGCGATGTCCTTCCCCTTCTCCTGCCAGCGCGCGGTTCCGTAGGTGTAAGCGAGATCACCCGCGGCCGAGGCGCTTCCGCCGAGCGGGGCGGTCTCGATCCGCTCCGGGCCGGCGGCGAGGATCGGCGCCCAGGCCGCGGCGCCGACGGCGGGCTGGGGGCCGACCCGCATCAGCCGGCCGTCGGCGGCGAGGAAGCGCGGAAGCGCGGCGCGGGCGTCCGTCGCAAGCGCGGCGGCGAGCTTCGCCTCGGCGGCGCCGACGTCGCCGAACGCGGCCTTGCCCGGGGAGCGGCGGCCGGCGGGAAGGGCGGCGACCGGCGAGCCCTTGGCGAAGGCGGCCGCCTCGCGCGTGGGCGGGCCGTGGTCGAGGATCCAGCGCCAGCTTCCATCGGCCTGCCGACGCCAGATCGTGAAATACCAGCCATGGGCCCGGCCTTCGCCGAACTCGTAAGGCCCGGTGGTGAAGCCGAGATCGCCCGAGGCGGCGAGTCCGGCATAAGCCGGCCACCAGTCGAGCTTGATCGCCGGGATCGGATGCTTGGCCAGAGCCGCCTGGGCGTTGGTCGGCCCGGGCTGGAAGATGAGCGCTTCGGGCGCCGCGTAGCGGACGAAGGCGGCGTTGACTCCGTCCGTCTGCGCCATGGCGGCGAAGGCGCGCTCGGCCCCGACCACCTCGGCGACGTCGGCACTGCGCGGTGCGGCGATGGCGATCGAAGCGGCGAGCGCGGCGGCGGCGATGGCGGGAAGGAATTTCACTGGGGACGCTTTCGATGAAGGGGGCCGCCGCGGGGGGAGGCAGGGGGCGCGCCTATGTCCCGCGACGGTGAGCTTTGGGTAGCCGTCCGCGCCGATTGCCGCGCCCACTCTGCGACGAGAGCCGGACGGCGGCGGCGGAGCGACGAAGAAGGCGTTTGGCGCGACGAAGCCGGCGGGTACTTGTCCCAAAATAACAACACCTTGCGGGTCTGAGATGCAATCATCGCATGCGCTCGCCGCAACAAGCTGCTATGGGGCGATTCGGCCGGTTCTTATCGGCTCTCTTCACATAGGCACGTGAAGGATCGCCGCGGCGCGCGGGGCGCCGGGGCTGGGATTTGACCTGAGGGGGGTTTTGATGACCGCTGTCTATCATTCGCTGGCGAACTCGGATTTCGACCAGAACTGGTCCAACACCAATCTGATAACCGCCAACGATGACTGGTCCCTCGTTCCGAGCATCATCGGCTACAAGACCGGCGACGTTACGACCACGATCCCGGTCGATGCGCGCACCGTCATCACCGACGCCGGGTTCGTGCAGAACGTCTTCGCCAATCAAAATCCGACGAACACCACCGGCGGCGTCATCGAGGTAGACCGGGTCACGAGCGGAACCGTTAACCCGACCATCGCCATGCAGGGCTCCAACGCCTCCGATTTCGAGGCGATCGTTATCAATCTCGACGCCACCGGCCGTAAGGACGTCACCTTCACGGCCAACATCCGAGACCTTGATGCGAGCACTGATGACGCCGTGCAGCAGGTCGTCGTACAATATCGCGTCGGCGGTAGTGGCAATTGGACCAATGTCGCCTATTTCGCCGACGTCACCACCGCCGGTACCGCGACCCAGGTGACGGCCGTGAATGTCGTCCTTCCCTCGGCCGCCGACAACCAGTCCCAGGTACAGGTCCGAATCCTCACCACCAACGCCGCCGGCAGCGACGAGCTGATCGGCATCGATGACATCCACGTCACCAGCAGCCAGGGCAACGTCGTCATCCCCGACAAGCCGGGCGCCTTCTCGATCAACGATGCGACCGTCACCGAGGGCAATTCCGGCACGACGCCGATCACCTTCACGGTCAGCCGCGGGGCGGATTCGAACGTCGCCGCGGGCGTCCATTATACGGTCAACCTTCCGGGCGGCGCGACCGGCGCGAGCGCTTCCGACTTCGCCTCTCCAACGCTGAGCGGCGACCTCAACTTCGCGGTCGGCGAGTTCAGCAAGACGATCACGCTCAACGTCGCCGGCGACCTCGTCAACGAGGCCAACGAGACGTTCACCGTCACCCTCTCCTCGCCCACCAACGGCGCCAGCCTCTCGGATGCGAGCGGCGACGGCCTCATCCTCAACGACGACGTGCCGGTCGGCCCGGGCGCGCCGTTCATCAACGAAATCCACTACGACAATGCCGGAACGGACTCGGGCGAGGCGATCGAGATCGCCGCGCCCGCCGGCTTCAACCTCACCGGCTGGAGCCTCGTCCTCTACAACGGAAGCACGGGCAGCAGCTCGGGAAGCCCGGACGCGGCGACCGTCTACGGCACCAAGAACCTCAGCGGTGTCGTCCTCGACCAGGACGACGGCTACGGCACGATCTCCTTCACCTATCCGTCCAACGGCATCCAGAATGGCGACTTCGACGGAGTCGCGCTGGTCGATCCGAACGGCAATGTCGTCCAGTTCATCTCCTATGAGGGCGCCATCAAGGCGTTGAACGGCCCGGCCGCGGGGATGACCTCCACCGACATCGGCGTGAGCGAGGACAGCGGAAGCCCGGTCGGCTTCTCGCTCCAGCTCGCCGGCTCCGGCGCCAGCGCCGCCGACTTCCACTGGGTGAGCTCCCAGGCGAACACGTTCGGAGCGGTCAACACCGGCCAGGATTTCGTCGGTCCCAACGCGACCGGTCTGGTCAGCGTCGGCGATGCCAGTGTCTCCGAAGGCGACAGCGGCGTCAGCCTGCTCACCTTCACCGTCACCCGCGCCGGCGGCCTCGGCCAGGCGGCCGGAGTCGACTGGTTCGTCAGCCTTCCCGCCGGCGGGGCCAACGCCGCGGATCTCGGCCCGGGGCAGCCGCTCTCCGGTCACGTCAACTTCGCGGTCGGAGCGTCCAGCGCCACGGTTTCGATCGCCGTCCAGGGCGACACGGCCGGGGAGGGCAATGAGACCCTCAACCTGCTGCTCGCCAACCCGACCGGCAACATCGCCATCAGCGACGCTTCGGCGGTGGGGACGATCCTCAACGACGATCCGATTGCGCTCAAGATCTACGAGATCCAGGGCGAGGGCCATGCCACCGCTTATGCCGGCCAGCCGGTCGTCACGAGCGGCATCGTGACCGGAGTGGTCGGCAACGGCTTCTACCTCCAGGATCCGACCGGCGACGGCAATGCCCGCACGTCGGACGGAATCTTCGTCTTCACCGGCAGCGCCCCGGCCGTCGCGGTCGGCGACGCCGTCCAGGTGACTGGCAAGCCCAACGAATTCGTCCCGGGCGCCAACAGCCTCAGCATCACCGAGCTGGTGCCGACCGCCATCGCCGTCCAGTCGCACGGCAACGATCTTCCGGCAGCGGTTCTGATCGGAGTCGGCGGTGTGCTTCCGCCGACCTCGATCATGGAGGATGACGGCTTCACCGTCTTCGATCCGAACAGCGACGGCCTCGACTTCTACGAGTCGATGGAAGGGATGCGCGTCACGATCGATTCGCCGGTCGTCGTCTCGCAGACCAACAGCAACGGCGAGACTTGGGTGCTCGCCTCGGGCGGAATGGGCGCGACCGGCTATGACGGCCGCGGCGGAATCACCATCTCGCCGGGCGACTACAATCCCGAGCGGATCCAGATCGACGCGACTCCGGCTTTGTACGCCGGCTATTCGCCCGACCACAGCCAGGGCGACCGCCTGTCCAACGTCACCGGAATCATGAACTACGCGTTCAACAGCTACGAAGTGCTGGTGACCGAGGCGGTGACGGTGACCCAGGATTTCACCATGCCGCGCGAGACGACGACTCTCGACGGCGATCGCGATCACCTCACCATCGCCAGCTACAATGTCGAGAATTTCAGCCCAGAGGACGGGCCGGCCAAGTACAATCTGCTCGCCTCGAACATCGTCTACAACCTCTCGGCGCCGGACATCATCGCGCTCCAGGAGGTGCAGGACGCCAATGGGCTCAACGGCAGCGACCCGCTCTCGGGCGTCGAGACCGCGAAGCTTCTGATCGACGCGATCGTCGCGCTCGGCGGGCCTCATTACGTCTATGTCGAGATCGCGCCGGCCACGGCCAACTCGACCGGCGGCGAGCCCAACGGCAACATCCGCCCGGGCTTCCTCTACAACCCCGACCGGGTGTCCTACATCGTCGGGAGCGCGATGATCATCGACGCGCCGGCCTTCAACGGCAGCCGCAAGCCGCTGGTCGGCGACTTCACCTTCAACGGCGAGACGCTTCGGCTGATCGACGTCCACCTGACGTCGCGCCTCGGAAGCGATTCGCTCGAAGGCGCCAACCAGCCGGCGAACGACGCCGGCGACGCCGCTCGCACGGCCCAGGGCCAGGCGGTGGCCGCCTACGTCAACAGCGCCCTGGCGACCGATCCGTCGCTCAAGCTAGGCGTGATGGGCGACTTCAACGGCTTCTACTTCGAGGGCGCCGTCGGAGCGATCGAGGCCACCGGCCTCACCGACCTCCATCGCCTCAACCCGCCCGAGGAGCGCTATTCCTACATCTTCGACGGCAACCTCCAGGCGATCGACCATATGATCGTCAGCGGCGGGCTGCTTTCCGGCGCGAAGTTCGACGTCGTCCACATCAACGCCGAGCAGCCGGTCGACACCCGGGCGACCGACCACGATCCGATCCTCGGCCAGTTCTTCATCGAGCATCCCAACGAGGCGCCGTTCAACCTCGTCCTCGACGGCAATTCCGTCGACGAGAACCAGCCGGCGGGGACCGCGGTCGGGACGTTCAGCGCCAGCGATCCGGATCCCGAGGACGCGATGACCTATTCGCTGACCGACAATGGAGGCGGCCTGTTCGCCGTCGATCCGGTCACCGGAAAGCTCACCACCACCGCGCCGCTCGATCACGAGGCGCATGCGAGCTACGATCTCGTCGTCCGCGCCACCGATCCGCACGGCGCGTTCGTCGAACGGACGGTCACCGTCACCGTCGGCGACGTCAACGAGGCGCCCGCCAATCTCGTCATCGACGATTCGTCGGTCGACGAGAATGCGCCCGCTGGCACCCTGGTCGGAACGGTCTCGGCCGGCGACGTCGACGGCGACGCCTTGAGCTACACCCTGACCGACAATGCCGGCGGCCTCTTCGCCGTCGATCCGGTCACCGGAGCGCTCACCACCACCGCGCCGCTCGATCACGAGGCGCATTCGAGCTACGACCTCGTCGTTCGCGCGACCGATCCGGACGGCTTGTTCGTCGAAAAGACGGTCACGATCAATGTGGCCGACGTCAACGAGGCGCCCGCCAATCTCGTCATCGACGATTCGTCGGTCGACGAGAATGCGCCCGCCGGCACCCTGGTCGGAACGGTCTCGGCCGGCGACGTCGACGGCGACACCTTGGCCTACACCCTGGTCAACGATGCCGGAGGCCGCTTCGCGCTCGATGCCGCCACCGGGGCCTTGAGCACGACGGTCGCCCTCGATCACGAGGCTCAGGCGAGCTACGACGTCGTCGTCCGCGCCACCGATCCCGGCGGCCTGTTCGTCGAGAAGACGATCACCGTCGCCGTCGCCGACGTCAACGAGGCGCCGACCGCGGTGAGTGACGCCGTCGCGGTGAACGAGGATGCGACGAGTGCGAACCTGTGGACCCAGCTGCTCGCCAACGACAGCGATCCGGACGCGGGAACGACGCTCTCGATCGCTTCGGTGAACACGGCGGGGACGCTCGGCAGCCTCGTCTTCGATCAGGCGACGCAGACGCTCAAGTACGTCGCCGACAACGACGCGTTCGACGCTCTGGCGCCGGGCCAGACCGTGGTCGATCACTTCGCCTACACGGTGAGCGACGGCCATGGCCTGACCAGCACCGCCACCGTCAACGTGACGGTGACCGGGATCGCCGACGGCGTTTCATTGAGCGGCGGCAACGGCAACGACGTGCTGACCGGAACCGGCGGCGAGGACACGCTCAGCGGCGGCAACGGCGACGATGTGCTGAACGGCGCGGGCGGCCATGACATCCTGCTCGGCGGCAACGGCGCCGATATCCTCGACGGCGGCGTCGGCAACGACCTGCTCGCCGGCGGCAACGGCAACGATCTGATGACCGGCGGCGCCGGCGCCGACAGCTTCCGTTTCGGCCGGGGCGGCGGAAGCGACGTCATCACCGACTTCCATGTCGGCATCGATCAGCTGCTGTTCGAGGACGGGATCGGAATCGCCAGCGCGCGCACCCGCGACTTCAACGGCGACGGCGTGCTCGACACCAATGTCGTCTTCACCAATGGCGGCGGCTCGGTGATGCTTCTCGGGGTCAGCGATTTCCCCGGAGCGACCCTGGCGGACCTGTCCAACCACGGCCCGGTCGCCTGATCGGAAAAAGGGGATACGTACCTTTTCGCGAAAAGGTACGTGTCCCCTTCCGTCTAATCTCCCGCGAACGCACGCTCGAGCGTCGGCAGGTCGAGCTTCACCATCTCCATCATCGCCTGGAAGGCCCGCCGGGCGGCGGCGTGGTCGGGCGAGACGAGCATTTCGTGCATCCGTTTCGGCACGACCTGCCAGGAGAGGCCGAACCGGTCCTTGAGCCAGCCGCACTGGACCTCGCTTCCGCCGTCGGCGATGAGCGTGTCCCACAGCCGGTCGACCTCGGCCTGATCCTCGCAGGCTATCGAGAAGGACACGGCCTCGTTGAACTTGAAGTTGGGGCCGCCGTTGAGGGCGGTGAAGCTCCGTCCGGCGAGCGTGAACTCGACGGTGAGCACGTCTCCGGCCGATCCCGCCGGATAGTCGGTGGGGGCCCGGTCGACTGAATCGATCCGGCTGTCGGGGAGGAGCGAGACGTAGAAGTTCGCGGCCTCCTCGGCGTTGCCATCGAACCACAGGCAGGGGCTGACCTTGTCCATCCTTACTCTCCTTTTCAGCGGGTCGGCGAGACGAGGTTGAAATTGGCGCCCTGCGGGTCGCGGCACTGGACGATCCAGCTTCCGCCGGGGACGTCCATCGGCCCGTTCAGCACCTCGCCGCCGCCGGACTTCACCCGCTCGATCGCCGCGTCGAGGGCCTCGACGTTGAAGTAGAAGCCCCAGAACGAGGAGGGGAGGTTGTCGGGCTTGTTCATCATCCCGCCCATCTGGACCCCGCCGGCGCCGAAGATCCGGTAGGTGCCCATCGGGCCCATCGGCATTTCGTGCATCGTCTCCCAGCCGAATCGGCCGGAATAGAAATCGAAGGCGCCCTTGTCGCCGAGGCTGGAGTAAAGCTCGTGCCAGCTGACCAGGCCCGGCGTCTGCGGATCCGGCTCGGGTGGCGCCTCGCCCTGGGGGAGCGGAGTCATCACGTAGAAGGGGGCGCCGCCCGGATCGGCGACCATCGCGAAGCGCCCGACATTGGGGATGTCCTCGGGCCCCATCAGCACCTTGCCGCCGGCTTCGGCGATCTCCCGAGCCTTGGCGTCGGTATCGTCGGCATGGATATAGCCGAGCCAGCCCGGGCGGGCACCGCCCTCGCGCATCTTGTCGGAGATCTGCATCACCCCGCCGACGCCGCGCTCGCCGGCGTTGAGGATCGCGTAGCGGAAGTCGAGGTCCGGATTGGGATGGTCCGTGACGGTCCAGCCCACCACCTTGGTGTAGAAAGCGAGCGCGGCGTCCTGATCGGACGTCATCAGCTCGTACCAGAAGAATTTGTCGGCCATTTGATCCTCCTCAGCCCCGAGCGGTGTCGAGCACGGCCTCGAACCCGCCGAAGAACATGCGCTTGCCGTCGAACGGCATCGGCCCGCCGGGCTGCATGCGCTCGTCCTGCATGATCTTTCCCCAGCCTTCGTCGCGCGCCTGCTTCGACGGCCAGACCAGCCAGGAGAAGACGACGTTCTCGCCTTCCTCAGCCTTGACGGCGCGGAAGAAGTCGGTGGTCTCGCCATGCTTGAGATCGTCGCCCCAGCATTCGACCTGATGGATCACGCCATGCTCGCGGAAGATCGGCGCGAACTTGGCCGCCATCTCGAAATACGCCTCCCGGTTGCCGGCGGGCACCGGGGCGATGAAGCCGTCGACGTAGGTCATTTCGCCTCTCCCGGGGTCGCGGGCGCCTGGCTGACGTCCATCCACATCACTTCCCAATGGTGGCCGTCCGGATCCTCGAAGCTTCGGCCGTACATGAAGCCGTGATCCTGCCTGGCGCCCGGATCGGCCTTGCCGCCCGCCGACTGCGCCCGTCCGACCGTCGCGTCAACCGCCTCGCGGCTCTCCTCCGAGACGCAGAACAGGGCCTGGCTGGTGGCGTGGGCGTCGGCGATCGGCTTCGAGGTGAAGCCGGCATAGAAGGGATGGGTGAGAAGCATGACGAAGATGGTGTCCGAAAGCACCATGCACGCCGCCTTGTCGTTGCTGAACTGCGGGTTCTTGGTCGCTCCGATGCCCTCATAGAAGGCGACCGAGCGATCGAGGTCCGCGACCGGCAGGTTGAGGAAGATCATCTTGGGCATCGTTTTCCCTCCTGGAGCGAATCAGTGTTTGACGCTGATGCGCCGTCCAGTTATAAAAAGCAACTATGAAGTCACAAAAAATAACCAAACGCTCCTACGACGATGCCTGCGGCGCCGCCCACGCCCTCGATCTGGTCGGCGAGCGCTGGGCCTTGCTGGTCATGCGCGAGCTCATGCTCGGCCCCAAGCGCTTCAGCGACATCAGGGCCGGCCTGCCCGGGATCAGCGCCAACGTGCTCACCCAGCGGCTCGAGGGGCTGGAGGCGGCGGGGGTGCTGGTGCGCCGCAAGCTGCCGCCGCCCGTTTCGGCCCAGGTCTACGAGCTGACCGAATGGGGCTATGAGGCCGAGCCGATCTTCCAGGTCCTCGGCCGCTGGGCGGCGCGCTCCCCCAACCACGACCCGCGCCTGCCGCTCAGTTCCTCGTCGCTGCTGCTCTCCTTCCGGACCATGTTCGATCCTGCGCGGGCGCAAGGCTGGCGGGGAAGTGTCGGGCTCGAGATCGGCCCGGAGCGCTTCGTCGTGCGGGTCGGGAAGGGCCGGATCGAGGCGGAGCGCGGCGAGGCCGACAAGGCGGATGTCGTTCTGACCGCTCCCGCTCCCGTCGTAGCCGCCGCCGTCTATGGCGGCCTGCCGCTCGCCGGCCTCGAGGCCCAGGGCGCGCTCAAGATAGACGGGGACCGAGCGGTGGCGGAGCGCTTCGTCACGCTCTTTCCGCTGCCGCCCAAGGTCGAGGTCCGCAGCGCCTAGCTGCGATTGTCGTCGCAATCCGTCACGTCTCGGCTACACTGCCCGCCTGAACGCCTCGAGCGTAAAAGGGGGGATTTGCCGTGGACCTGCAAACGCCGCCGCCTGTCGTCGTAACCCTGTGGCTGTCTCCCGACGGCGACGATGCGGGACCGGGAAGCCGCGACGCGCCCTTCCGGACCCTTGCTCGTGCGCATGCGGAGATCTGCCGCCTGGCCGAGACGGCTCTGCCCGGGAGCACGATAATTCTGATGCTCGAGGACGGCACCTACACGCTCACCGAGCCGCTTCGGTTCGATCCCAAGCGGTTCGGGAAGGACGGGCCGAAGGTGCGCTTCGCCGCCGCGGGCGACTCGGCGCCGGTGATCTCCGGCGGCCGCCGGATCGACGGCTGGAAGCTCCACGACGCCGAGCGCAACATCTACGCGGCGAGCGCCCAGGGGCTGCAGGCACGGCAGCTTTATGTCGACGGCCACCGCGCCGTCCGAGCCAGCACGACGATGCCCGACGGCGGAATCCCCGCCGGCTTCTGCCCCAATACCGTGCTTCCGGACCCGCTCCCGCCGCAGAACACGCCCTTCACGATCGAGGGCGGGATCGACTTCATCCCCACCGTGCTCAACCCGGCGGGCTGGCGCGACCCGGCCCATTGGCATCGTCCCGGCCAGGTCGAGGCGGTGATCGTCACCCAGTGGAAGATGATGCGGGTGCCGGTCCGCTCGGTCGATGCCTCGGACAAAGGCCAGCCGGGAACGATCCGCCTCGCCCAGCCCGGCTGGACCAATTCCAACCTCTATCTCTCGACCCTGCCGAGCCCTCCGGCCGAGCCGCTCACGCCGGGCCCGCCCGGAATCTGGGCCTTCTGGCAGGTGACCCGGTTCGAGAACGATTATGCCTTTCTCGACCAGCCGGGCGAATGGGTGCTCGACACCGAGGCCGACACCCTGTTCTACATCCCCCGTCCGGGGGAGGACATGGCGGTCGCCGAAGTCGTCATGCCGGCCCTCGAGGTGCTGGTGGAGGCGGCCGGCGCCGTCGACTACCCCGTCTGCGGCCTTTCCTTCGAGGGGATCGGCTTTCGTCATGCCACCTGGCTCGGCCCGAGCACGGACGACGGCTATGTCGCCGATCAGAGCGGCTTCCACCTGATCGGCAAGGCCAATGGCTGGAACATCACCGGCCACGCGCAATTCGTCGAGCGCACGCCGGGCAACCTGCGCTTCGCCTATGCCCGCGGAATCGTCTTCGACCGCTGCCGATTCGAGCAGCTCGGCGCCGTCGCGCTCGATTTCGACACCGGAAGCCAGGGCAACCGCATCAGCCGCTGCAGTTTCGACGACATCGCCTCGGCGGCGATACAGATCGGCGGTGTCGATTGGCGCGACTTCGAGCCCATGTACGCCGGCCGCTGCCGCGACAATCAAATCACCGACTGCCGGATCCGCCGCACCGGCCGGGACTATGTCGATTCCGCTGCAATCTATCTCGGCTTCACGAGCCACAGCCTGGTCGCCAACAACACGATCAGCGAGACTCCCTGGGCGGGCATTGCGCTCGGCTGGGGCTGGGGCCTGCTCGATCCGGGCAGCTTCCCCGGAATCAGCAACGCCGTTTCGGGGATGTGGGGGATCCACGACAAGCCGACGGTCAATTGCGGCAACCGAATCCTGCGCAACCACATTTCGGGCTTCCTCGAGACGGTCTGGGACGGCGGCGCCGTCTATTGCTGCGGCTGGCAGGGCAATTCGCGGGAGGACGCCCTTCTCATCGAGGGGAATGTCGCGTGCGGCAAGCGGCCGAAGGGCGGCGGCAACGTCATCTACACCGACGGAGGCAGCCGTCATGTCCTCGTCCGCGGCAACGCTTTGTTCGACAACCCGATCGGCGCGGTCGATTTCGGCCCGCCGCCGCGCGAGTGCGATCCGCTTCCCTATGATTCGGGGCCGAGCAAGCTCAACGGGGTACCCTATGGCGGCGACATAGGCGGCTGCCGGACTTACGGCGACATACATTACGAGGGCAATTACTGGGCGACGGGCCTCCAGCCGGTCGAGGAGGGCGCGATCGACCTGGTCGAGGCGCTTCTCACCCGGTTCATGGCGACGAGCTACATCTATTCGGCCGAGGGCTTCTTCAACGTCTGCCCTTATACGCAGGGCGAAATCTCCTATCCCGTCAACCTCTCCTACAGCGACAACCACAAGCTGCCGCTCGGCCGGGCGGAGGTTCCGGAATCGATCCTGCTCAATGCGGGCGTGCGCGATCCTGAAGGACATTGGGTCGCGACCGGCGCCGCGCCGGGCGGCGGAGGCGCCTCCTTCCCGCCCCGCTATCCGGGGCCGAGCTGGAACGTGCCGCGGGTCTCGCTTCCGGGGCTGTTCGCAATGCAGCGGCAGTTCGCCCAGGAATGGTGGTATTATGTCGGCGTCGCGGAGGACAGCGAGGGCCGGCCGCTCAGCCTCCAACTCGAGATATTGCGCGCCGACGTCGGCCTTCAGGTCGGAATGGGGCAGACCGGGATCGGCTGGCGGGACGAGGCCGGCAAGTCCCACTACCTCAGCGCCGAGGGAATCGGCCTCGGCATGTCTTCCTCGCGCTGGTCGCTGGCGTCGGGCGTGATCCCGCCGGTGACCGACACCGCCTTCAGCGCGCATTTCCGGCCGCTCGTCGAGGTGGTCGGCCGCGGCTCCGATCTGGCTCGCGACCTGGAGTGCAACTGGCCGCTGTTCGGCCCATCGAAGGGTTGGAAGTTCGACTTCAGGGCCGAAGCCTCGCTGGGCGCGCCCGTCGGGACTCCCGGCTCCCGCTACCATCTGTCCGCCCAGGGCCGCGCGCTGATCGCGGCGGCCGACACCGCCGCGACCCGCCGCTCCGCCTATGCGATCGAGCTCGACGTGGCGGACGCTCGCGGAACGGTGATGGAAGGCCTGTCGGGCTATGTCGGCCCGGCCATGTTCACCGGAGGCGGCATCGGCCTTTCGTCCTACGAATGCGCTCAGCCGGTGCTTCGCATCGCCGGGGGAAAGCTCGTCATCGACGGCGCCGAGCGGCGCATCGCCGGCGGCACCTTGTGGTTCGACCGCCAGATGATGGCCAAGGCCGAGCCTGGGAGCGCGGCCGCGCCGTCCAACCCGCCGCGGCGCGGCGGCTGGCTCGCGGCCCTGCGCGGGCAGGGACCGAGCCATAATTTCTATCTCGGCGACTGGGTCGGCATCACGCTAGACGACGGGCGCTCGCTCGCCTTGGCCGAATTCTGGAATCCCTCTTCGCCGCAATGGCTCACTGGAACCGCGGTCGGGCAGCCGCCGCTCCACGGTTTCGGCAATCTCTACTTCCCCCTCGATTCCACGACGCCCCAGGGGAATGGCGGGCTCGCCCTCAAGCCTCGGACGGCGATGACGGGCGACGACTGGGACTTCGACCTCAACATCCTCGATCCGGACGCCGGCCCGGATTCGCCCCACTGGACCTCGCCGGCCTCCGGCAAGACCTACACGACCGCCTGGCGCTTGGATTTCGCGCCGCGGGCCCAGCGTGCCGGCCTTCCGGCCACGCTCTTCCTCCGGGCGATCAGCGACAATTGCGAGATCATCAACAGCACGCCCGACCAGGCCTTCTTCGAGGGTGCGGCCTTCGTCTACGCCGATCCGGAATTCCGCCGCCGCCTGGGCCAGGCGTTCGTCGAGCAGATGGGGTTCAACTAGGGGCGCTTTCGAGGAGGCCGCAGCCCGCCTTCGCTAAAGCTACGGCGGGCAGCCTTCGCCTTCAGCCTCCGGCTGGCTTGCCAGCCGAAGCCCGAAGGGCGAAGGCTGGTGGAGCTGAGGGGAATCGAACCCCTGACCTCTGCAGTGCGATTGCAGCGCTCTCCCATCTGAGCTACAGCCCCGCGCCTTTCCGGCGGCCAGGTTTTCCCGCTCGGCGGCGGGCTGGGAGGCGCCCAGATAGCGAGCCGGCGCCGCTTTCGCAATGCGCCAATTGCCGCGGATTCGTTTCGACCGCAGCGCTGAACGCTCCGCCCCGAGCGGCGGAACGGCTGCCCCCGCCCTCTCGTTCTCCCTGCAG
>JBJMTX010000015.1:0-55957 GCA_045811485.1 Allosphingosinicella sp. | reverse complement strand
GCGGCGGCGGCGGCGGCGGCGGCGGGCCCCAGCGCCAGCTGACCGGCGAGAAGGCCCAGGGCACGGTCAAGTTCTTCAACGCCATGAAGGGCTTCGGCTTCATCAGCCGCGACGACGGCCAGCCCGACGCCTTCGTCCACATCTCGGCGGTCGAGCGGGCCGGAATGGTCGGCCTCAACGAGGGCGACCGGGTCGAGTTCGAGCTCGAGGTCGACCGCCGCGGCAAGACCGCCGCGGTCAACCTTCAGCCGATCCAGTAAGGATCCACGCCTTCGGGAGTGGGACAGGGCCCGGTGCCGAAAGGCGCCGGGCCTTTCCTTTTGCGCTCAGCCTGGCGCCGCAGGCAGTTTTGTTTCACGCAAAGACGCTAAGGAGAAGGAAGGATCGCAAAGGTCCGGCCTGGGCTTCGCGCTCTTTCTTCTCCTTGGCGTCTTTGCGTGAAATCAAGCTGACGCGTCAGCGACGAAGCGCCAGCGCAAAACCTCTCCCGCATGAAACGGAATAAGGGAGCTGCCTGCGGCAGGGAGGCTGTCGGGCACCTCGGTATCTATCCGCTCCAGCACCACGCGCTCGTCATTGAGCGGAAGGCCGTAGAAAAGCGGGCCATTCTCCGACGCGAAGGCCTCGAACCGGTCGAGCGCGCCCTCTTCCTCGAACACCGCCGCATAGCTCTCGAGCGCGAACGGGGCGTTGAAGATGCCGGCGCAGCCGCAGGCCGATTCCTTGCGCTCGACGCCATGGGGCGCGCTGTCGGTGCCGAGGAAGAATTTGGGCGAGCCCGAGGTCGCGGCCCGCCGGACCGCCAGCCGGTGCGCCTCGCGCTTGGCGACCGGCAGGCAATAAGCATGCGGCCTTAGGCCACCGGCGAACAGGGCGTTGCGATTGATGTGGAGATGCTGCGGCGTGACCGTGGCGGCGAGGTTGGGCCCGCCGTCCAGTACGAAGGCGGCCGCCTCAGCCGTCGTGATATGTTCGAAGACCGCCTTCAGCCCCGGGAAATCGGCGAGCAGCGGCGCGAAGATACGGTCGATGAAAACCGCCTCGCGATCGAATATGTCGACGCCGGGATCGGTCACCTCGCCGTGGACGAGGAGCGGCATCCCGATCCTCTGCATCGCCTCGAGCGCCGGCCGGAGGTTGCGGACGTCGCTGACGCCGTGCGCGGAATTGGTCGTGGCGTGCGCGGGATAGAGCTTGGCGGCGACCCAGACCCCTTCCTCGAAGCCGCGGGAGAGCTCGGCCGGATCGCAATCGTCGGTCAGGTAGCAGGTCATCAGCGGCGCGAAGCCCTCGCCCGCCGCCGCGACGATCCGCTCGCGATAGGCGCGCGCGGCATCGACGCTCGTCACCGGCGGATCGAGGTTCGGCATGACGATGGCGCGGGCGAACCGGCGCGCCGTCCAGGGCGCGACCGCCTCCAGCATCGCTCCGTCGCGCAGATGGACGTGCCAATCGTCGGGGCGGCGGATGACGAGGCGGCTTGGCGCGGGCATGGCGGGTGCTTACCTCCAAAGGATGAGCCCGACCACACTTACCGACCGCGCCCTCCTCCGCCTCTCCGGCGACGACGTGCGCGGCTTCCTGCAGGGGCTGGTCACCAACGATCTTGTCCTGCTCGCGCCCGAGCGGCCGCTCTGGGCAGGACTGCTCACGCCGCAGGGCAAGGCCCTGTTCGACTTCATCCTGTGGGCCGACGGCGAGGACGTCCTGATCGATTGCGAGGCGGACTCGGCCGCCGATCTGGCGCGGCGGCTGACGCTCTACCGGCTGCGCCGCAAGATCGCGATCGATCCGGTCGCCGACCTGGCCGTCCACTGGTCGCTCGAAGAAGGTGGGGGATTCGATCCTCGCCTTGCCGCCCTCGGCCGGCGCTGGCTTGCCCCTGCCGGCGAGGCGGCCCAGGGCTGGCTCGCCCACCGCCTCTCGCTCGGGGTCACCGAAGGCCAGGCCGAGCTCGGCTCGGACCGGACGCTCTGGCTCGAATGCAACGCCGCCGAGCTCAATGGGGTGAGCTTCACCAAGGGCTGCTATGTCGGCCAGGAGAATACGGCGCGGATGAACTACCGCTCCAAGGTCAATCGTCGCCTCGTCGTGGTTCCGGCCGACGCGCCGGGCGAGCGGACCCGGGTCCATTATCCCGAGCTGGGCCTCGCGGTGGAGCACAGGCGGGTCGACGATCTCGGCGGTGCCATCGTTCCGGACTGGCTGGCGGGCCTGCTCGGCCTTTGACCCGCCGATCCGGGGCCGGTCGAGTCGGGCGGAGGCACCTCCACCCGACTCGCCGCGGACAGCTCAGTCCAGAACCTTGCCCAGGGCCTGGACGACGCCCACCGCACCGGCCGGCGAAGGTCCCGCGGCGAGAGCGAGGACGGCGATTCCCAGGTCCACGACCTGCGCAATCTTCTTGGCCGCATCGGATATGGCCGCCATGCGCGCGATTCGCTCCTCGGCCGTCGCCGTCGCCTCGCGAAGCCGTTCGAGCTGCGGCCAGGCCGCGTCGAGCGACGCGCTGACCGCGAGGTCGGCGAAGGTCCCGGCAAGGCCGGTGAGCCGCCCGACCTGGGCGTTCAGCCGGTCGGCGTGCGCCCGCCAGGCCTCGGCCTGGGCCGGATCGTCGGGCCTCGGGCCGAGCCGGTCGATCGCCGCGGAGGCGGCCCGTGCGGCCGCGTTGCAGAGCCTCGCCAGCTCGTGAAGATCGTCCGTCGTCGCCATCACGCCTCTCCCTTCTCGAAGGCGTCCCTGACCGCCTTTACGTTGGTGTTGAGCTCATCGGCCAATTTATAGAGCCGGGTCGCGAGCGCCTTGGCCTTGAGCCGCGACTTGTTGCCCTCGAGCTCGCCCAGCGCGGTTCGGGTCGTCGCCACCGCCTTCGCATAATTGTCGAGTGCGGCGCGCTTCTCGGCGAGCACCTGCGCTCGGCGGCAATATTCGAGCGCGACCAGGAAGGCCGGACCGCTCCGGAATTCGGCCGAGCGCGGGCCGGCGGCGCAGACCGCGGCGGGATCGCCCAGCTGCGCCCGTTCGGCCTGGAGATAGACCCGAAAGGTCGATCCGAGTTGGATCTCCTCGGCGTCCAACCGCTCCCCGAGGCCTCTCGCGACGGTGTCGCCTTCGATGTCGAGCGCCGCGCGGGCGGCCGGAGCCTCGGCGATCAGCAGCCGAACCGTCTTTTCCTGAACCCGGTCGGTCGCAAGGCCGATCAGGAAGCGGGCGAGACCGCTGACCGCCGTGACCTTGCCGGAGTCGACCCCGGGTATCCCTGCGACCGACCCGGAAAGCGTGGCGAGGCCCTCGTCGACGCTGAACGCCTGATCGGCGGACGCTTTCTTTAGCGCGCCGAAATAGGCGACCAGGATTGCGTTGGCTGCCTGGAGGCCGGCCGAGGTGCGCTCCGCGGTCTCGCAGGAGACCGGCGGATCGCGGAACTGGTTCGACCGCAGGCAGGATGCCTGGAACTCGCCGGCAACTGGGTTCCATCCCTGGGAAGCGTCGAGCATCTGGGTCGATACGCTGTTGACGGCTGCAAGGTCGGTGCAGCCCGTCATCAGGATAAGCATACCGCTCGCCATAAAGATATTCGGCCTGTGCATGGTCTTCCTCCCCGCACCCCCCCTGCCGCATGACGTCGCGAGCGGAGGCTGCGAGGGCCTTTTAGGAGATCACGGCACCGGTGAATGTGACATCCCCCACGTTCGAGTCGGCTCGGCGCGGCGCTCAGCTGATCTCGGCGAAGGCGCGGACCGGGAAGGTGCCCATTCCGGCGATCTTCGGCGGCGCGGCAGTGAATCTGAAGCCGCTTTCCGGAAGCGCGCCGAGGTTCGTCATATGCTCGCAGATGAGCGTTCCGGCGCCGAGCAGGATCGTGTGGACGGGGCGACGGCGGGTGGCGGTGTCGTCGATATTGTAGCTGTCGATCCCGACGAGGGCGGCGCCGCGTTCGGCGAGAAGCCGGGCCGCCGCCTCGGTGAGATAGGGGTGGCCGGTGAAATAGGCGTCGGTGCGCCAGTGACGGTCCCAGCCGGTGTGGACGAGGACCGCCTTGCCGGCGACGTCGAGGCGCTCGAACAGGTCCGAATCCGCCGCCGTGCCTTCGCAGCGGACGCAGAGGCCCTCGAGCCCGGCGAGCCGCTCCAGCCCGACCGCGGCGAGATCCTCGCCGTCGGCGTAGCGGTGGAAGGGCGTGTCGAGATAGGTGCCGGTATTGGCGACCATGTCGATGCGGCCGATCTGGAAGCTCGAGCCGTCGTCGTAATTCTGAGCCGAGGCCTCGCGCTCCCAGAAGTCGCAAATGTGCGGCCCGGGCAGGCCGCGATAGGTGGTCATGCCCGATTCGATCGCGTGGCTAAGGTCGATCGGCATCGAACAGGGCCCGGCAATAAGCGAGGTGGGCGGCGAAGGCGCGGGGCTTCTTTTCCTTGAGGTAGCGGAAGAAGGGCTCGGCCGCCTCGAGGTCTTGGCTGTCGACCTGCTCCTTGGTCCGGCCGGCCTTGCGGCCCGAATCGCCCATGATCAGGCCCCAGGTCACCATATCCGCGAACTGGTCCGAGCTGGGCGCCTTGCCGGCGGCGAGCTTGAGCGTCACCGCGCAGGACACGGCCTGGCGATACCAGAGGTCCGGCGGCGGCTCGTAGGACGGGGCGGCCGCGGCGAGCAGAAGGCCGATGATGATCAGGCCGCAAGCCTCCTCAGCACATAATGGAGGATCCCGCCGGCGCGGAAATATTCGAGCTCGTTGAGGGTATCGATCCGCACCCGCGCGGTGAAGGCGAAGGCCGAGCCGTCCGCCTTGGTCACCTTCACCTCGATCTCCTGGCGCGGCTGGAGGCCGGCGATCCCGGAGACCGAGAAGGTCTCGGTGCCCTCGAAGATCGGAACGTCGCCGACGAACTGGAGGGGGAGGACGCCCATCCCGACGAGGTTGGAGCGGTGGATGCGCTCGTAGGCCTCGGCGATGACGGCGCGCACGCCGAGCAGGTTGGTGCCCTTGGCCGCCCAGTCGCGCGACGAGCCGGTGCCATATTCCTTGCCGGCGACGATGACGAGCGGAGTGTCCTCCGACTTGTAGCGCATCGCCGCGTCGTAGATCGGCATCAGCTCGCCCGAGGGGATGTGGCGGGTGAAGCCGCCCTCGGTTCCGGGGACCATCCGGTTCTTGATCCGGATGTTGGCGAAGGTGCCGCGCATCATCACTTCGTGATTGCCGCGGCGGGCGCCGTAGGAGTTGAAGTCGAGCCGGCTGACCTGATGCTCCGAAAGGTAATTTCCGGCCGGGCTGTCGGCCTTGATGGCGCCGGCGGGGGAGATGTGGTCGGTGGTGATCGAATCCCCGAAAACCGCCAATAGCCGCGCGTCGGCGATGTCGGAGGGCGGCACGGGCGTCATGCTCATGCCCTCGAAGTAGGGCGGATTCTGGATGTAGGTGGAGCCCGCCGACCAGGCATAGGTCTCGCCGCCCGCGACCGGGATCGAGCGCCACTTGTCGTCCCCCTTGTAGACGTCGGCGTAGCGGGCGCGGAACAGGTCGCCATGGACATGCTCGTCGACCAGCCGGCGGACCTCGTCGTTCGTCGGCCAGACGTCCTTGAGGAAGACCGGCTGACCGTCCGACCCCGTCCCCAAGGGCTCCTCGATCATGTCGCCGGCGACCGTGCCCTTGAGCGCATAGGCGACGACGAGCGGCGGCGAGGCGAGATAGTTGGCGCGCACGTCCGGCGACACCCGCCCCTCGAAATTGCGGTTGCCGGAGAGGACGGAGGCGGCGACGAGGTCGTTCTTGTGGATCGCCGCCGAGATCGGCTCGGGAAGCGGCCCCGAATTGCCGATGCAGGTCGTGCAGCCGTAGCCGACCAGGTCGAAGCCGATCGCGTTCAGATCCTCGGAGAGGCCGGCGCGGTCGAGATAGTCGGTGACGACCTGCGAGCCCGGCGCCAGCGACGTCTTCACCCAGGGCTTGCTGTCCAGCCCCTTCGCGCGCGCCTTGCGGGCGACGAGGCCGGCGGCGACGAGCACGGCCGGGTTGGAGGTGTTGGTGCACGAGGTGATGGCGGCGATGACGACGTCGCCATGGCCGAGATCGGGCACGGCTGCATCGCCCGGGACGGGCACCCGGGTCTCGAGCTCGGCCAGGGCGTGGCCATATTCCTTGGAGAAATTGGCGATGAACTCCTCGTCGACTCGGCTGAGCGGCACCTTGTCCTGCGGCCGCTTCGGGCCGGCCAGCGAGGGCTCGACCGAGGCCATGTCGAGCTCGAGCCGGTCGGTGAAGACGGGCTCGTGGATATGGCCGGGCTCGAGCCACAGGCCCTGCGCCTTCGCATAGGCCTCGGTGAGCGCGACCTGATCTTCGGAGCGGCCGGTGAGGCGCATGTAATCGAGCGTCTTCATGTCGATCGGGAAGAAGCCGCAGGTGGCGCCATATTCGGGCGCCATGTTGGCGATCGTCGCGCGGTCGGCGACCGACAGGGCCGAGACCCCCTCGCCGTAGAATTCGACGAAGCGGCCGACGACGCCTTTCTGGCGGAGCATCTGGGTGACGGTGAGGACGAGGTCGGTCGCCGTGATCCCCTCGCCGAGCGCGCCCGACAAATGGAATCCGACCACCTCGGGGATGAGCATCGAGACCGGCTGGCCGAGCATGGCGGCCTCCGCCTCGATCCCGCCGACGCCCCAGCCCAGGACTCCGAGACCGTTGACCATCGTGGTGTGGCTGTCCGTGCCGACGAGCGTGTCGGGATAGGCCACGTCCTGCCCCTCCGGATCGCGGCTGCTCCACACCCCGCGAGCGATATATTCGAGGTTGACCTGGTGGCAGATTCCGGTGCCGGGCGGGACGACCTCGAAGTTGCGGAACGCCGTCGAGCCCCATTTGAGGAATTCGTAGCGCTCCATGTTGCGGTGATATTCGAGCGCGACATTGGCTTCGAACGCCCGCGGCGTTCCGAACTCGTCGACCATCACGCTGTGATCGATGACGAGGTGAACCGGCACCAGCGGGTTGATCCGCTCGGCATTCCCCCCGAGCTTGGCCATCGCATCGCGCATAGCCGCGAGATCGACGACGGCGGGCACCCCGGTGAAATCCTGCATGAGCACCCGCGCCGGCCGATACTGGATCTCCCGCGCCGGGCCGGCCGGATTGTCCTGCCAGTCGACGAGCGCCTGGATGTCCTCGCGGGTGACCGTCTTGCCGTCCTCGAAGCGGAGCAGGTTCTCGAGCAGCACCTTCATCGAGAAGGGGAGCCGGGAGACGGAGCCGAGCTGGGCGGCGGCTTTTTCGAGGGAGTAGTAGGCGTAGGATTTCGCACCCACCTGGAGCTGGCTGCGGGTCTCAAGGGAGTCGTTGCCGACCGCTGTCATGGGAAGCGCCTTTCGCGTGGACGCTGGGAGCATCCCGGAGTTGGGACATTCCCCGATGTGGGTGAGTTGTGGGCGCTCTAGCAAGCCGGAGCCGCAGTTGAAAGGCCAAGGGTTCACGGCAAATCGTCGATCCTTGACCCCTAATACCTTGAAAAGCGAAATGCCGTATCGTACAGTCGGCGCAAGGAGAAACCTTCTGACGGTTGTCGAAAACTGGGATACATACCGCCATGGTATGAAGCTGGCCGATCATCCTCGAATCGCGGTCGATCCGGAGATTTGCGGCGGCCGTCCGACCGTTGCCGGCACCAGAATGCGTGTGACCGACATCCTCGCGATGCTCGCGGAAGGTGTGAGCGAAGACGAGATCGTGGCGGATTTCCCCTACGTCGAGCTCGAGGACGTTCGAGCGTGCCTCGCTTACGCCGCTTCGATTGCCGAAGAGCCGCGGCGCCACGCCGCTGATGAAGTTCCTGGTTGACGCGCAGCTCCCACCGGGGCTGTGCGACTGGCTTGAGGAGCTGGGGGCACGCGGCCCTGCACGTGAGCAGGCTCGAGGAAGCGCTTCTGGATCGGCAGATCGCCGATCACGCGGAGCGTGAGGACCTGGTCCTCATCAGCAAGGACGCGGATTTCGTCGAGCTAAGGCTTCCCGATCGCTTCGCCTTCCTCTGGCTGCGTTGCGGCAATGTCAGCAACCGGAGGCTGCGAGGGTGGCTCGGCGCGCAGTGGGGCGAGGTCGAGCGACGGCTGGGGGAAGGGGCTCGGTTGATTGTTTTGAGCTAGAGGGAGTGGGGAACCGTCTTGCCGTCCTCGAAGCGGAGGAGATTCTCGAGCAGGACCTTCATCGAGAAGGGGAGGCGGGCGACCGAGCCTAGCGCCGCGGCGGCTTTTTCGAGGGAGTAGTAAGCGTAGGTCTTGCCGGCGGCGGTGAGGGTTGCCGACGGCGGTCATGAGGGGTCTCGTCTCAAATTGCGGCTTTCGAGCCGGAGCAGCCAAGCGACCGACCAGATCCGTGCCGAACTCATTCGAAAACGAACTCCTATCGGGGTGTTTGGCAATGGACGGTCGGTCATGCAGACCTGAATCAAGTTAGGGACCGAGGTGAGGCTCGCTGGTCCTGAGGGCCCAGCGTAAAGCTTTCGGCTGCAAGGTGCCTTCGGATTCATCAGTGCCGTTGGAACCCTTGGACTTGTTACCGGCGCAGCGCGACGCACAGGTCTAATTGAAGCGTTGACATTGCAGCAAGGCGTTTCGCCACCGGTGCAATACCAGCTTGACACGTCGATTCGTCGGGGTGTAGCCCTCAGTCCAACGAAAAATTTACCTAAAGATGAAACTGTCACCCTGAACTTGGGGTTTCAGAGCGATGCAAGCTGAGCAGACGACGCGGCGGGGGCGAAGAATGCGTAAACAAACGGACGTGCTCGTGGGGGCGCGAGCGACGGTCGAACTTCCTCCACTGGCGCAGGATCAGCGAGAATACTTGGAGCGAATGCTTGAGTCTTCTGCAAAATTTGATCCAGATATTAAAGTAGGCGGCCCAAACTCAGACTTGGCGAACTGGCAATATTAGCCTAACACGCTTCCTTGACGATGTGGTCACCGCTTCCCACTAAAGCGCGTGCGGTTGGCTGCCGTCAGCCTTACTCATTCTTTTTCGACTTCGTCGGACGGTATTGGAAATCCGATTCAAACCGGATTCCCATCCATCGCATTTGCACCCTTGCCCGCAAGCAGGGTGCGACCTTTTTTGTTCTAGAAGACGCTATCGACCGGCCTGCGGTCCGCACCGAGCTGAATGCGCTGGACATAGCGCGCGGCGGCAATGGCACGGCCGAGGCCCTGTGCTTCTCCTTTTTCTCAAGCCCGGATTGGCCCGACGTCGTTGGCGAGACCGACATTTCTCGAGTCGACATCGCCAAAATCGATCGGAGACATTTCCTCGGTCAAGCCGTGATCATCAATTACCGGCAGGCGGGCGCGGCCGGTTTCGGACTTTCATACCTGTTTGAGGCGATTTTTCCGGTCCCGTCGCTTCGCACCAAGCGGGGCGTCCGGCGAAAGCTCCTCAACAATTTCATCTACACGGAGGAGAAGTTCGTTTGTAAAGTGCTCGGGCGGCAGTTCAGCACGGCCGGCCTCTATTACTGCCAGCAAAACAGCCTAACGCACGTTTGCGCTCATGCGTCTCTCCGGATGGCGCTTACGTCGGCGGCGAATGCCAAGGTTACACCCGATTACGTGAACATGCTGCTGGGTGTGGTGCCTCCATGCGGCGGGCTGGCCCTCGGCGACCTAGTCCGGATCATCGAGGATCAGGGGAAGCGCGCCGAAGTGATCACGTGTCAGAAGCTCGACAGGAAAACCGGTAAATACCTTCCCGTCCTCCCCCGCGAGATCTACATCTCCGTGCTCGCTTCCATCGTTGAGTCCGGCAACAAGGCATTGCTCACCTTTTCAACGGCGGAAGACAACGGGGCGGGGGCAAGCGCAGGACCGGACCACGTCGTCCTCGTTTTCGGCCACACGCGACACTCCGATGAGTGGCATCCCCAGGCGATCCCCGCCTACGCAGGCCCCGCGTCAGCGCTTTATTACCCGGCAAGTAGCTGGATCGATCACTTCCTAATCCATGATGACAATTTCGGCCCATATTATACGCTCAGCAGCAGCGCGCTTGAGTTCAAAAAAGAGGTCAGCGCGCATACGATCATAGCTATTCGAGATAATCCGATCGGTACCGCAAGTCAGTTCGCGGAGGCGAATACCGCCTCGCAACTCGCGAACCTGCTACCCACCCTCTCCAAGTTAGGTTCCGGCCGCTGGTTTGATTATTTGACCGCCAAGCAGAGAAAATATGTGCTGAGGACGATTCTGGTTACGAAGGAGGAGTATCTCACACATCTGCGAACGGCCCGGGGCCACGACGGGTCACGAATGTCGTCCAGCGAGGTTCGCCCCTTCAAGAACCTCCCAGACCGATTCTGGATGGTGGAATTCAGTCTTCCCCCGTTGTTCACCGGCAACCACTCGAAACTCGGGGAAGCCATCGTCTCAGTCGATAAGGTTGCGGAGTCACCGGATGACGCCAGCATCCTTGCCTTGCGATTGCCGGCGCTCGCCTTGCTCGCCGAGGGAGCCGGACCTTTGATGCCGCACACATGCAGCCTCAATTCTCACATCGGGATCTTCCAGCTCAAGGCGCATCCGGAAGTGTGGTAGGAAGGCACGCGTCTCCGGAAAAGGTCCGGATACCGAACAAGCGCGCGCCCGAGCCGCGCAATCCAGCTAGCTAGATGCGCGTACTTTGGCCGCCTCGGGCTTCCGCCAGATCGTTCTCGTATAGGCCCATAAGTCTTGCGGGGCGCGCCAGGGCGCTTTCAAAAAGGCCTCGGTCGCGGATGAAGAAGGGTTCGCCGGTGTCGGCGACGGCGCGCTGGTTGGCACGGATCACCGCCTTGGCGGTGACCCAGACCGGCTCACTCGGCAAGGCGCGCCATCGTCCTGGGGTAGCGCTTCATGACGCGCTCGTA
This sequence comes from Allosphingosinicella sp., assembly GCA_045811485.1. GTDB lineage: Bacteria > Pseudomonadota > Alphaproteobacteria > Sphingomonadales > Sphingomonadaceae > Allosphingosinicella. The sequence goes on along the minus strand of JBJMTX010000015.1, from coordinate 45,065 downwards.
CATCTCGTCGCCGTCCGGCTGGCGGCCGGTCGGCCGGGGCTCGAGCGGCGGGTGCTTCGGCTTCTTCTTCCGGGCCACGTCCATCGCCGGTCTCCTCGGCAGATTAACTCCGCCCGGCACCGATGGTTGTCAACGGCGGGATTCGGATATGCGGAGTTCGTTTGTGCCCTCAACCTGCCGTCGCTTCGCTCCGGCTGTCCATGAGGCGCCGCTAAGGCCCCTTCCGGGGGAAGGAGCCAGGCGCTCATCCCCTACAGGGAGAGGAGTTGGGTGATCGCTCAGGCCGTGGCCGCGGCTTCCGGCGCCGGCGCCCCGCCCTCGCGTCGGCGAGTGCGTTCGGGGTGGGTCCAGGCGAGCCAGACCACGGCGGCCGACACCGCCAGCGCCACGGCGGCGAGGGCCGCCGTCGGGATGCCAGCGATCATGGCGCAGGCGGCCGACCAGGCGCCCGTCCGCCCCAGCGTCTCGAACGCCAGGGTCTGGAGGGCGATCGCTACCCCCGCCACCAGGAAGGGCCAGGCGGTGCGCGGCCTCAGCGCGTAGAGACGGAGCGCAATCAGGATGCAGGCGAGGTTGCAGAGGTCGAAGTCGGGGCCGAATTTGTAGAACTGGTCCGGGCCCCGGATCGCCAGCGGGCCGCCGATCTGGAGGAGGCGGACGAAGATGGGGGGGAGGAGGAAGAGCAGGATGGCGAGCATCGCGGCGGCGTGGACGAGGGTCGAGCGGCGGCGGGAGATTGCGGTCCAGTAGAGGAAGAGGATGGCGGCGCTGCCGATGATGTCGACGGCGGCGAGGCGGGCGCCGAAGAGGGTGTGGAAGGGGTTATCCTTGGCGACGAAGCCGGCGGCCATGAATTGGACGATGAGGAGGCCGCTCGTCCAGAAGAGCGGGAAGAGGAACAGGCTGGCGCGCCCCGCCGCCTTGTGGACGGCCCGGCCGCCGCGGTGGATCGACCAGCTCTGAAGCGCGACGAGGGCGGTCCACAGCATCGCGGTGAGGCCGTGGGCGTGGAGGATCCAGGAGACGCTGGCGAGCTGGGCGAAATAGCCGGGCCAGAAAGCGAGGCCCACCGCCGGGAACAGCAGCAACACCCAGAGCCAGGCGCGTCGATAGGGCATGTGCGAACCCTCCCCCCGCGGCCTATCTACCATGGAGGGAGGTCGTCTCGAAGTGGTACTTCGAGCCGAGAAAGGCGGAGGGGGTCTCGGGATCGGTCCTGCTTTTTCGTGCGGCGACGGGCGCGGCGAGGCCGCGCCGCGAATTGCGGGACGAGGTTCGGGCCATGTGATAATCAGGCTGGAATGCCGCTCCTTCTCCCTCTCCTATTCCTGCTCGCGGCGGCGCCTTCGGCCGGTGCGAAGCGCGCGCCGCCGACTCCGCCGCCGTCCGATTACGGCGGCGCCGCTCCGCTCAATCAGGGGAAATGGTTCGACTTCACCGATTATCCGGGCGAGGCGATCGCCGCCGGCGAGGAGGGTTATGTCACCGTCGCGTTCGACATCCTCGCCTCGGGCCGGGTCGGCCGCTGCGAAGTCGCGCGGAGCAGCGGCTCGAAACGGCTCGACGCCGTCCCCTGCCGCCTCCTTCGCAGGCGTGCCCGGTTCGCGCCGGCGCGCGGCCCGGACGGGGCGGCGCGGGCGACGAGGGGCACCACGTCGATGAGCTTCTGGCTGCCGGGCCGCTGAGGGCGGCGTCTCGAAGTGGTACTTCGAGCCGGGGAAGGCCGGGCCGGTCTCGGGGTCGGTTCTGCTTTTTCCTGCGGCGACGGTCGCGGCGAAGCCGCGCCGCGAATTGCGGGACGAGGTTTCGACGGCTTAGACTTCGAAAGCCTCTATGATCGGGCAGGGGCCCGCCTTGCCGGCCGCGCAGGCCTTGCTGAGGCGGGTCAGGGCGGTCCTCGCCATGTCCAGCTCGGCGATCTTCGCGTCCAGCGCCTCCAGCCGCGCCTTCGCCAGCGCGCGGACTCGGGCTCGGTCCTCGCTCTTGTCGAGGGCGAGGAGCTCGGCGATCTCCTCGAGGGTGAAGCCGGCGGCCTGGGCGCGGCGGATGAAGAGCAGTCGGCGGACGTCGTCCGGCCCGTAGCGGCTGATGCCGCCGGCGCGCGGCGGCTCGGGGAGAAGGCCCCGGCGCTGGTAGTAGCGGATCGTCTCCACCCCGACGCCGCCCGCCGCCGCGAGCTTCGCGATCGTCAGATCGGCCATTTATTCCGGCTCCGAAAAAAAGGTGCTTGCGTCCGTACCGTGGTACGGACCGTATAAGCCGATTCGCGCCTGGGACAAGGGTCCCGGCGGAAACAGGAGAATGACGATGACGAACGAAAAGAAAGCCCCCTGCACCTGCAGCTGCAAAAGCGCCGGCGGGTGCCGCTGCAATCCGTGCCAGTGCCGGAATTGCGGCTGCTAAAGCAGACGTCTCGAAGTGGTACTTCGAGCCGGAATAAGGCGGAGCGGGTCTCGTCCTGCTCCGCCTTTTTTCATGCGGTGACGGGCGCGGCGGAGCCGCGCCGTGTTCGAGCTAGGCTAGGAGCGCGCCGCCGAGGCCCGGCGGGGAAGCGGGGTGACGCTCGCCGTCGCCTTCAGCGCCTCGATTTCCTCTTCCTCGAGCTCCTCGATCCCGGCGAGCTCGTCGCGGGCGCGCTTGGAGGCGATGAGGAGCTCGTCGAGCTTGGCGTGGAGGGCGACGTCGCGGCGATGGGCCTCCTTCTCGCGCTCGTGCTGGCGGTTGAGGACCATCTGGGTGAGGGTGATTGCAAGCACCGACAGAGCGGCGGTGAGGAGGTCGACCTTCCAATCGAGCAACGCCCAGCCGAGGCAGAGGAGGATGAGGCCGACCTGGGCGTAGGGATGGGCCGAGACGTCGGCGACCTTCTCGGAGATCCAGCAGCCGAACGCCTCGAGGCGGCTCGGCTCGCGGGCGGATGAAGAGGCGGATTGGGTACGCATGGAGCTACACTCCCCTCGTGGGGCGAAAGCGGATTAACGTGGGTTGCTAACCTGCGTTCCTTATTGGCGCGCTGAAACGAGCGCACGGCGGGGCCAAAGGCCTGAAAACGGTAGTTTTACGGGGGTAGCGCGGCGTCACGGGCGGCCGTGACGTCGGACGGGTTCAGCCGGAGGGCTGACCCGCCGCCCGGCCTCGCCCGACTCCGTAGGTAGCCTTTCGGCTACCTACGGGCGGGCTTCGGCTAGCACTTCTTGGTGCAGTTGCCGTGTTGGTGATCGCTGTTGCCCGAGCTGTTGCCGTTGCCCGAGCTGCTGCTCGAGCTGGTGGTGGTCGTGCCGCCCGTGCTCGTGCTGCTCGTGCTGCTCGTGCTCGTGCTGCTGGCATTGCCGGAGCTGGCATTGCCGGAGCTGGCGTTATTGCCCGAGCTGGTCGAGCTCGTGCTGGTCGCGCTCGTCCCGCCCGTCGAGCTGGCGCTGGTCGAGCTCGCGCTGGTCGAGCTTGCCGAGGTGCTGCTCGTACTCGTCGTCCCGCCCGTCGTGGTCGTCGTGCCGCCCGTGCTGCTCGTCGTCCCGCCGGTCGTGGTGGTGCCGCCGCTCGTGGTGGTGCCGCCGGTCGTGGTGGTGCCGCCGCTCGTGGTCGTGCCGCCCGTGGTGGTGGTCGTCGTGCCGGTCGTCCCGCCCGAGGTCGTCGTTCCGGTGGTCGACACATAGGAGGTCGAATTGGCGTCGGTCACCTGGGTGAAGATCCGGCGGGTGTCGTGGAGCGTGACCGCCGGCACCTCGAAGAAGATGAAATCGAGCGGGACCGTGTAGGTCATCGTGATATCGGCATAGGCGTTGCCGTTGGAGTCGGTGCCGTGGGTGATGGTGGCATGGGTCTTGGCCGCCGCGCCGGTGCGGACGAGCCGGTCGTGGATCGCGGCGATGATCGCGTCGTCGCCGGGCACCGGCCAGACCGCGGCGACCCTGGCGCCGGCGGCGACCGCATTGTGCATGTCGGCATTGGCGAAGAACAATTTCCCCATCTGGCTGATGCCGACGATGAAGGTGATCAGCACCGGGGCGACGAGCGCGAACTCGACCGCGCCGATGCCGCGCTGATCGCGGCGAAGGAATTTCATCATGGTCATTGCACCCTCAGCGATCCGGTCGCGAGCATTGGAATATCGTCGAAATAGAATTCGCCGTGGAAGTCCTTGCTGATCCGCACCTGGAGATAGCGGGCGGTGTCCTCGCCGTCCGCGCAGGTGTCGGTGTAGTGCGCGGCCTCCTCGCCGTCGCATTCGAGCCATTGCTCGAGGACGACATGGTTCGCGTCGACCCCGGCGTCGGCCATGGCCTCGTTCTTGACGAAGCTGTAATCGATCTGGCCGGAGGAATCGGCAGTCCGGGGCCGTGCCTGGACCAGCTCGAGGCTCGCGTTGACCGCCTGCTGGAGGGCGAAGCGCTCGGCGAGGCCCCGGCTGAGATCGATGACGCCCATCGCCAGAAGGGCGAGAAACGGCGCGAGGAAGCCGAACTCGATGAGGGCGGTGCCGCGCTCGTCGCCGGAGAGGCGGAGCAGGGAGGAGAGCCGCCGGATCATCCGACCAGCCTCACGATGGTCTGCTGGAAGGCCTTGGCGCCGCTGCCCGTGGGGCAGACGTTGTCGATATTGGCGCCGCCCGAGAATTTGAGGATCCGGCCGACCATCTGAAGGCATTTGACGTCCATCGTCGAATTGCCGTTGAAGGTGAGGTCGGCGGTCGGGAAATAGAGCGCGCCTTCGAGCTTCGACTTGGCGCCGCCATTGACCTTGATGTCGAGATAGGCGGCGCGGCGATCGCGGTAGAAGAGCATGCCCTTATAGTCGCCCGACGTGGGGGCCGAGAGGTTGAGATTGGCGTTGGCGTTGATCTTGACGTCGCCGGCCGCTCCCGAAGCGCTGGTCATGACGATCGCCGTGTGGGCGGCGTTGACGTCGCCCTGGAAATCGACGTCTCCGCCGTTGACGATGATCGTCGAATTGGCGGGAAGGTTCAGCGTTTCGCTCGGCTTGACGTTGATCGAGCCGAAGCAATAGGTCCCGCTCGTCGTCGGCACGTTGGCCGGAGTCAGGACCGACGAAGTGCTGCAGCCCGACGGGATGGACGGCGGAGTGACCCCGAGAAACGGGTCGGCCTGAGCCGCGGTATAAGGCAGGAAGGTCGTGCTCGAATCGAAGCCGTTGCTGTGGTCGAAATCGCCGACCGAGGCGACCGGGTCCGCCGTGATCTTGGTCTTCGAGCCGTTGGTGGTGATGGTGTTCTTGCCGCGCGCGTTGGTCTTCATCCCGCATTTGAGGGACACCTGGGCATTGCCGCTGGCCTGAATCCCGGCGCCCTCCTGGTCGTAGAGCGAGATCATGCAGAAGGTGCCGTCGTCGACCAAAGCGGCGGTGGCGTCGGCGACCATCGTCGCGGCGCTGTGGGTGAAGATCGACATGAAGGGCAGGCTCCGGGTCGCGGTGAGCTGCACCCGGACGGTGCGGTTGAAGCCGAGCCGCGGGCCGACCCAGATGCCTTCCTCCTGTGTGAGGACGGGGAAGCGGTTCTTGTCGAGATCGCGGTGGACGGCGTTGTGGGTGTCATCGTCCATCGACAGCGCATAGGCGCCGGCGATCGAGCTCGAATCGGCGGCGCGCTGGAGCTGCCGCTTCCAGACGCTGAGCTGGATGGTGTCGACGGCGTAGCCCGCGGAGCCGATCAGGAGCGGAAGGACCGCCGCTCCGAGCACGAGAACGTTGCCGCGCTCGCTCGCGATGAGATCTTTAAGCCAGCTTATTGCCCTCATTGTCCAATCCTCGTCCGGCGCAAAAGTCCAGCTAGAGGGGACCGCGTTAGGGCCGCGCGGTTGAGGCTTCGTTGCAGCGAATGGTTAGCGGAGTGTTGACCTTGTTTTCGGGGAGCTCCTCTCCCGCTTTTCGCGGGAGAGGGGGGACCCAAGGCGAAGGCTTGGGGGGTGAGGGTCTTGCGGACTCCGGTGTACAGACCCTCACCTCCCACCGCTTCGCGGCGGGCCCCTCCTCTCCCGCGGAAGGCGGGAGAGGGTATTTTGAGTCAGTCCGCGCTACTGCCCGCAGAAGCGCTCTACCACCCTCTCCGTGATCGCGGCGCAGTCGGCGCCGGCGAAGGGGAAGGCGCCGGAGAGGACCGATCTGACTTCGGGGGCGAGCGCTTCCTGGAGACGGCGGCGGGCGCGAAGGAGGCGGGTCTTGACCGTCGCCGGCTTGAGTCCGAGCGCCTCGGCCGTCTCCTCGACTCCGAGCCCCTCGATCTCGCGGAGGACGAAGACGAGCCGGAAGGCGGGCGGAAGCGAGGCGATGGCCTCTTCGAGCAGGCGCCGAAGCTGGGCCCGGGCGAAATCGGCGTCGGGCGAGGCGCCGGAGACGGATCCGCGCATGAGCTTCTCCCGATAATCGTCGAGGACGGCGACCGAGGCTTCGTCGAGATGGCGGCGTCGGCGGCGCGCCGAGCGGACGCGGGCAAGCGCCTCGTTGACCGCGATCCGGGTCAGCCAGGTCGAGAGCGAGGCCCGCCCCTCGAAGCCGCCGATCGCGGCGAAGGCGCGGACATAGGCGGCCTGGACGACGTCCTCCGCTTCGGCCGGGTTCCTTAGGATCGACCAGGCGGCGCGATAGAGGCGCTGGTTGTTGCGCCCGGTGACGAGCCGAACCGCCGCCGGATCGCGCGCGGCGACGAGGCGGGCGAGAGCAAGGTCGTCGAGCGCCTCATAGTCGGGACGGAGCTGGGCGGTCACCGCCATTCCTTCTCAGGCCGTTACGTGACGGGGATTGGATGCCGGAGGCGGCGCGAGGTTCCTGATAATTCCCCTCTCCCGTTCTTTACGGGAGAGGAGAAATGAAGGTCAGTGGCCCGCGCTCTTCCCCCATACCTCGGCGAGCCGGGCGTCGCGGCCGCAGCGCCAGCGATAGTAGCGGTAGGGGACGGAGTTCTTCCTGTAATAATCCTGGTGATAGCCCTCGGCGGGATAGAAAGGGCCGGCGGGGAGGATCTGGGTGGCGATCGGCTTCTTGAGCAGGGCGGCGGCGCGCGCCTTGGTCGCCTCGGCGATCCGGCGCTCGGCGGCGTTGGCGACGAAGATGGCGGTCCGGTACTGGCCGCCGCGATCGCAGAACTGGCCGCCGGAATCGAGCGGGTCGACGGTCCGGAAATAGCGCGCGACCAGCGCCTGGTAGCTCACCTTGGCGGGATCGTAGACCACCTTGACCGACTCGAAATGGCCGGTGCCGCCGGCCGAGACCTGCTCGTAGCTCGGATCGGCGAGCTTGCCGCCGGTATAGCCCGAGGTGGTCGAGACGACGCCGGGTATATGGTCGAAATCGGATTCGGTGCACCAGAAGCAGCCGCCGGCGAAGACCGCCGAGGCGAGGTGCGGAGAAGGCGCGGCCTTCGGGGCGGAAGGCGCCAGGACGAGCGCGAAGGCGAGGCCCAGGAAGAGGAGGAGAAAGCGCTTCATCGCCGTCACGCCGGACGGAATTTGAGGGCGAGGCCGTTCATGCAAAAGCGCTTGCCGAGCGGCGGCGGCCCGTCGTCGAAGACATGGCCGAGATGGCCTCCGCAGCGGCGGCAATGGACCTCGGTTCGGAGCACGAGGAAGCTCCGGTCGTCCCGGGTCCGAACCGCATTGGGCAGGGGCCGGGTGAAGCTCGGCCAGCCGGTGCCGCTCTCGAATTTCGCCGCCGAGCTGTAGAGCGGAAGGTCGCAGCCGGCGCACAGGAAGGTGCCCTTGCGATGCTCGTTGTTGAGCGGGCTCGTCCCGGCGCGCTCGGTATTGGCCTCGCGAAGCACGGCGTAGCGCTGCGGGCCGAGGATCCGGCGCCACTCGGCCGGGGTCTTCGTCACCTCGAACCGCTCGGCCGCCTCGGCGCTTTCGCTTCGGCCCATCAGCGACAAGCCCGCCGCGCCCGCGACGACGGCCGCCGCGACCGAGCCGAGCAGCCCGCGCCGGGAAATGGAATCTGGGGACATTCGGGGAGTCTCCTTCGCCCGGCCCCTTAACCAGTGAAGCTGAACGGCGGAGAAACGGACGACAATCCTCCCCCAGCTTTGCCGGGGGAGGATTTCCTAGAAGTCGACCGCGACCCTTCCGTAGAGGAAGCGGCCGTTGAAGCCGAAGGGGGAGAAGATCGAGTAGGGGATATATTCCTGGTTGGCCGGATAGACCCCGCCGATCGACGCCGGACGCGGGCCGAAGGGCGAGCGGGTCGGGTAGACGTCGAAGACGTTGTCGGCGCCGATCGCCAGCTCGACCCGGTTGAACGCCTTGTAGCGAAGCTCGAGGTCGGTGATCCACTTGGCCTTGAGGAAGATATCGTCCGGTCCGAAATCGGTGAGGCTGGTCGGGTTGGCGATTGGCGCCGCGGCGCCGGGCGAGACGACCTTGCCGTAGCGGGTGGTCCGGGCGGTGATCCCGAAAGCGCCGAAGTCGCCGTCGGCGCTCAGGACGACCTTGTCGCGCGGCTGGCCCTGGGTGAATCGAAGCCCCTCGACCCGGCCGAACAGGACGAGGCCGGGGATGGTGGTGAGCGGGCCGAGCGCATTGATCCGCCGGTCGATCTTGGTCTTGTTGTAATTGTAGGCGGCGCTCAGCGACCAGTTGCCCATCCCCTCGAGCCGGGTGCGGTAGACCGCGACCACGTCGATGCCCTTGGTGGTGGTGTCGAGGCCGTTGATGAAGAAGCGGGCGGCGCCCACGCTCTGGAAGCCGTTGGCGTCGAGAACCGCCTTCACCGCCAGGTTCTGCGCGGCGGTGCCGCTTCCCGCCGCGCCGAGATTCTCGGTGAGGACGATGCGGTCCTTGATCTTGATCTGGTAGGCATCGGCCGTGATGGTGAGGCCGCGCATCGGATTGGCGGTGGCGCCGAAGCTGAGGTTGAACGACTTCTCAGGCTTGAGCGGCTGCGACCCGAGCGCCAGCGCGACGGGGCTGTTCACGGCGAGGGTCGAGATGTCGACCGGCAGGCCGGCGATGAAGTTGGTCGACGTGGTGGTGAAGAATTGCTGGTGGAGCGACGGCGCCCTGAAGCCGTTCGACACCGAGCCGCGAAGCGCGAAGCCTTCGACCGGCTCCCAGCGCGCCGCGAACTTGCCGTTCCAGGTCGAGCCGAAATCGGAGAAATTCTCGTAGCGGCCGGCAATGGTGGTGGTGACGTTCTCGATCGGATCGGCGTCGAGCTCGACATAGCCGGCCCAGCTGTGGCGGCCGACGTCGGTCGCGCTGCTCGCGGGAATGCCCGGGAAGCCCTGGGCGCCGGCAGGCGCGGCGCGGCCCGGGAAGCTGCAGACGCCGGTGCCGGCGTTGAACACGCCCTGCTGGGTGGTGCAGTTCGCCGCCGTCGTCACGAACGAGGCGCGGAAGAGCGGCCCGGTCGCGAAGGACTGGGTATCGCCCGGCCGGATCTGGAAGCCTTCCTTGCGATATTCGGCACCGGCGGCGATCGAGAGCGGCTTGGCGAAGCCGACCTCATATTCCTTGGAGAGGTCGAGATTGACGATGTCCTGGGCATATTTCAGCCCGCCGGCGTTGAAGACGTGCTGGCTCTGCGGGCCGAACGAGGTGTTGAGCGTGTCGCGGACGACATAATCGAAGCTGTTGCGGCCGCGGCCGTAGGAGAGATCGGTCTTCCAGCCGCCGACATCCCCTTTGACTCCGAAGGTGAAGGAATAATCGTCGAGGTCGGTATCGATCAGCGGCAGGAAGCCGTCGGGCGTCAAGGGAACGAAATTGGCCGCGTTGGGAGTCGTGTTCGGAGCGATCGCGCTATAGTCGCGGTTGGCGGCGGCGTTCTGCTGGCGCCAGTTGGCGGCGCTCAGCGTGTTGCGGTGGCCGTAGGAGCCGAAGGCGTAGAGGTCCCAGCCCGTGCTGATCTCGATCCCGGCATTGGCGAACAGATTGTAATCGACGCTGTCGGGATCGCCGAAGCGGAACTGGAGGCGGTTGAAGCCGACCTCGCGCGAATCGAAAGCGGGGGGCGCCGGCCGGTTGTAATTGGGCCTGAGGTCGAAGCCGGCGCGGTTGGTGCGGTTGCGGTCGCGATACTCGCCGGTGATGTTGAAGAAGCCGTTCGGGCCCATCGGTATGCCGACATTGACCCCCATGGTCAGCTGGCGGCCGTCGTGGCGGTTCGCCTCGCCGTCGACATTGGCGAGCAGGTAGCGCCCGTCGGCGGGATCGAGCTGGGGCTGGCCGGAGCCGCCCAGCTGGAGGCCGGTGACGTTGGCGACATTGTCGACCGTCGTGTAATATTTGCCCCAGGTGACCGCGGCGCGGCCGCCATGATCGGCGGACTTGAGCTGGATGTTGATGACGCCCGCGATCGCGTCCGAGCCGTATTGGGCGGCGGCGCCGTCGCGGAGCACCTCGACCCGGCTGATGGCGAGGCCGGGGATGAGGTTCATGTCGACGGCGGCGCTTCCGCGGCCGACCGTCCCATTGATGTTCAAGAGGGCGGCGACGTGGCGGCGCTTGCCGTTGACGAGGACCAGCGTCTGGTCGGGCGAAAGGCCGCGAAGGGTGGCCGGGCGGAGCGCGTCCGAGCCGTCGGCGATCGAGGGCTGCGGGAAGTTGAACGAGGGGACGAGCTGGTTGAGGATCTTGTTGGTCTCGGTCTGGCCGGTGTTCGCGATCGCCTCCGAGCCGATGACGTCGACCGGGACCGGGCTGTCGGCGACGGTCCGGTCGGTCCGGCGGGTGCCGGTGATGACGATGGTCTGGTCGGGCGCCGGCTGGGCGTCCTGCGCCGCGGCCGCCTGATCCTGGGCGGCGGCCGTCTCCTCGGCGGTCGGCGTGCCCTGCGCGAAAGCGGGCCCGGCGGCGAGCGCAAAGGTGGAAAGCGAGGTCAGAAGAGCGACGCGCGCGATGCGGACCATGTTGATATTCCCCCCAAATGCAGCCCCCCGGCTGCGAACGCGCTCAGCTTATGGGATTTTCGGCGGCGTGGAAGCGTTTTCCGCTGCAACGCAAAAATGCGGCGCGCACTGTGCCCGCCGGACCACAGGCGCTTGCGGGCGCCGGTCGGCGACCCTAAGTCGCCGCTCATGAGCAATCCCCTGACCGTCGATCTTCCCCACAAACTCGGCGCGGCCGAGGCCCGGCGCCGGATCGAGCGCAATGTCGGCCGGCTGACCGACCATATTCCGGGCGGCGCCCAGGTCGGCTCGCACTGGAACGGCGACCGGCTCCATCTCGACATCGGCGCGATGGGCCAGCAGGTCGCCGCCGATGTCGACATCCAGGAGACTTTGGTGCGGATGACGGTGACGCTTCCGCCCGCTTTGGCCTTCTTCGGCGGAATGATCGAGCCCCTGATCCGAAAGCAGGGCGCGGCGATGCTCGAGGATAAGAGCAAGTAGCTCGTCATTGCGAGCGAAGCGAAGCGAAGCAATCCAGCGCTGAGCCTGTCGAGGACGCCGCGCTGGATTGCCGCGTCGCTTCGCTCCTCGCAATGACGGTCAGTGCTTCTTCGCCTTCCTCGGCGGCCCGTCGCTCCTCGTCAGCGAGACGATCGGGCAGCGGTCGCGGCCGACGATGATGTGGCTGAAGCGGTCGAGGCTGAGGCTTCCGCGCGTGTCGTAGCCGATCGCGGTCGCGAACCTCAGGTTGAAGCAGGGGCCGCCGATCTCGGCCCGGTACCAGCGGCGCTGGCGATCCTGGAGGTAGAGGATGTCGTCGCTCGGCGCCTCGAAGTTGCGGATGGCTCCGCGATGGCTGGCGAAGGGGATGCTGACCTCCTCGCCCCGCGGGGGCTGGGAAGGCGCGGGCGCCGCCGCCAGGGCGGCGAGGAGCAGGAGCGCAGTCATGACGTCGCCCCTAGCACGCCTGTGCTGAACCGGCGATGACGAAGGCGGCTTGCCTCCGGCCGGGGGGCCGCTAGCATCGCGCCCGGCGGGAGGCGCTTGGTTCATGCGGCATGTGGCGATCATCGGCTCGGGTCCGGCCGGCTACTATACCGCCGAGGCGCTCCAGAAGCTCTACGGCGACGAGGTCCAGATCGACATGATCGACCGGCTGCCCGTCCCCTACGGGCTGATCCGCTCGGGCGTGGCGCCCGACCACCAGTCGATCAAGGCGGTCTACCGGCGCTACGAGAAGGTGGCGCTCTCGGCCAACGTCCGCTTCGTCGGCAATGTCTGCGTCGGCCCCGACGTGACGATCGCCGAGCTCACCGGCCTCTACGACGCCGTCGTCCTCGCCACCGGAGCGCCGCACGACCGAAAGCTCGACCTTCCGGGCGGCGACCTGCCCGGGATGGTCGGCTCGGCGGCGTTCGTCGGCTGGTATAACGGCCATCCCGATTTCGCCGACCTCGACCCGCCGCTCGATTCGCGCGGCGGCGCGGTGATCGGCAACGGCAACGTCGCCCTCGACGTCGCCCGGATCCTCGCCAAGACCCGCTCCGAGTTCGCCGGCTCGGACATTGTCGGCCGCGCGCTCGACGCGCTCGAGGCGAGCAGCATCCGCGACATCCACGTCCTCGGCCGCCGCGGCCCGCACCAGATCGCCATGACTCCCAAGGAGCTCGGCGAGCTCGGCCATCTCGAGGGCGCCGCGCCCAAGGTCGACCTCGCCGACTTCCCCCCCGAGGGCGACGACGCCCTGCTCGAGCCGGGAATGCGCAAGTCGGTCACCCATTTGCGCGAGTTCGCGAACCTGGCGCAGGACAAGCCCAAGACGATCGACTTCGATTTCTTCGCCATGCCGGTCGCGGTCGAGGGCGACGGGCGCGCCGAGCGGCTGGTCGTCGAGCGCACCGAGCTGACCCCCGATTTGCGCTCGGTCGGAACCGGCGAGCATTATTCGATCGAATGCGGCCTCATCGTCAGCTGCATCGGCTACCAGACCCCGCCGATCGAGGGCGTGCCGTACGAGCATGGCCGAGGCCGATTCGCCAATTCGGGCGGAGTGATCGGCGGCGGCCTCTATTGCGTCGGCTGGGCCCGGCGCGGGCCGTCGGGAACGATCGGAACCAACCGCCCCGACGGCTTCGAGGTCGCCGAGACGATCTTCGCCGAGCACGGCCCCGGCGGCGGCGCGAAGGCGGGCGGGCTCGGGCTCGACACATTGCTCCAGGCGCGCGGAGTCGAGCCGGTCGCCTTCCGCGACTGGCAGCGGATCGAGGCCGAGGAGACCGGCCGCGCCCGCGAGGGCAGCCCGCGCGAGAAGTTCACCACCATCGCCGAGATGATCGCGGCTCTGGGCCGGTAGCGCCCCGGCGAAGGCCGGGGAACAGCCCGCTTGCGCTCTTGGAGCCCCTCCCTTATGGAGCGCCACCTGTCTCCCGGGCGGCCTAGTGCCGGACAACCCGGTCGGGGAGTAGCTCAGCCTGGTAGAGCACTGTCTTCGGGAGGCAGGGGCCGGAGGTTCGAATCCTCTCTCCCCGACCATTTTTCACATCGCAGCCGATCGCCGCGACATTCTCTCGGATCAGGAGGCGTGTGCTCTCGATTTAGGGGGCATGTGGGAGGCCTCGCCTAGAGGTCCGGCCTCCCGTCGCATCGACCCTGGTTTCGACCCTTTGCCTATACCAATCTAACGAAGCATCCCGAGTAAACGAGCGAACCCCGAATTGACGACACCTGCAATGAACCATTTGTCGGCGAGCCCGGTGAGGCTCGGCCAAATCGGCGCCGGAGTCAAGGCGTCGGCTGGTTGTCGGTTCGCTTGCAGCTCTGGTGAAGGTCGAAATCCTTGCGGAAATCGTCGGCGAGATTGCCCTGGACGAGCCATTGCCGGCGGCCGTCGACGCTCCCCGCGAAAGCCCGGACCGTATAGGCCGTCGGGCAGCTCTCGACCGAATTCCCGCGCAGCTGGACGACCCGGCCGAGCGACCCGAACACCCGGATGCCCTCGGCGTGAAGCTTCTGGATGTTGTTCGCCCTGACTCGCGTAAGGCGCGGGCCGTCGTTGCGCGAATCGGCCGTCTCGTAGGCGACGTCGTTGTCGGTGATCCAGCAGCGCTCGACATTGCCGACATAGATTCCGTGGCGGACGAGATCGACGAGCGCGGCGCGGAGCCGGATGTGGTTGTCGGCGATGCGGACCGTGTCCGCGCGCACCCGGTTGCCCGGCACCCCGCTTGAAATCGCCACCCGGATGCCGTCGATCGCGCCTTCGATGGCGTTGCCGCTGATCGTGACCTTGTCGGCCGTTCCGCCGGCGACGGTGATGGCGGTGTCGATGATCGGCGCCAGCGTCTGCTGGACGATTCCGACGACGGCCTGGAAGCCGGTGAAATTCTGGTTGCCCAGAGTCACCCCGCCGCCCTTGGTCCACAGGTTGGAGACGATCCGGCGAAGATCCAGCCTTACCAGGCGCGAATTGCCGCTGAACGCGGCCGCGTGCTTGCTGTGGAACGAGGTCCAGTCCGCATCGGCGACGAAGGCCGAGCCATAATAGAAGATGCTGCCGGCCCCGGCGTAGCTCTGGGTCCGGTCCTTGAACAACCGCGTATCCAGCCGGGTGGGCGGGCGCGATCCCCTGGCGGTCGGGGTGGCGTAGCTGAGCAGGGTTCGGCCCAGCGCCGCGGAGATGACGGGATCGTCGGCCCATCGGCGATAGGTCCGAGCGGCGCTTTCGCCGCGCGGGCGGATCCGGTTGCCGCAGATGCGCACGTTGGTGCCGTTGAGGATGAGGATTCCGGAGGCGAGGTCGCCGGGCACGATGTCGCAATCCTCGATCACGACGGTTCCGCCGCCCTCGGCATTGCCGCCCGCCGGCGCCTCGATTCGAAGGCAGGCGGCCTGGCGCCAGCGCGTTCCGGCGGCGATGAAGGTCACTCGCTGCGCCCGCACCGGGCCGCAATCGCGGGCCTCGACCGCGCCGCGGGTCTGGCGCTGCGAGGCGGGAAGGGCGGGCGGCGGCGCCCGCCGCTCGGCGGCGACCAGCATGTCGGTCATCTCGACCGAGGCGCAGTCGAGGAAGCGAAGCGCGCAGGTGTCGCCATAGCACCAGATCTTGGTCCCCAGCCCGGCCCCGCGAAGCCTGACATGGCCGAGATTGCGAAGCTCGAGCGGCGCCTCGAGCCGGTAATTGCCGGGGGCGAAGCAGATCGTCGCATGCCTGCCGGCCGGGATGGCGGTGAGCGCGCTCTGCCAGCCGGCGCCCGGCCGGACCTCGATCGTGCAGCAAGTCGACTCGCGCGCCGCCAGGGCGTCGATCGCCTGCTGGACGTTGGCCGCTCCGAGATTGCTCGGGGAATCGTTGAATCGGACGTCGCCGGCGGTGATGTCGGTCAGCGGCGGGAAGAGGTCGCGAAGGTCCTGGGTGACCGTGAAGTTCGCCCCGTTGCGCCTGACGAGGGCGAGCGCGGCATAGCGCCGGCGGCCCTCGGTCGGGCGGTAGAAGGGGACGCTGACGGCGGCGATGGTCTGGTTGAAATCCGCGCCCGGATAAGGCGGCCAGATGATGTCGCCGGTCAGGGTCCGGCCGGGGATGGTCCAGGCGCTGCCCGAGACGTAATTGCCGGTGGCGAAGCGGATCTTGATCCCCTTGGCGAGCTGGATCCAGGCGCCGGTCGCCGGCACCGGGGCGGGCAACGCGGCCCAGCGGCGGATTCGGACGTTGGTCGAGAGCGAGCTTCCCGGAACGCCGGTGATCTGCAGGATCGCGCCCGGAGCGCTCGAGATCGTCCCGATCTCGCCCGGAAGGCCGGCACGCATGCGCGCATCGTCGATCACCTCGGCGACGCTTCCGGCCGGAAACCATTCCGTCGCCCGGGCGATCGGAAGATCGATCGCGAATCCCGCCCCCTGGGCGCGAAGGCCCGCTTCGCGTCCGGCGTCCTCGGTCCATTTGAACGTCGCGGCGCCGCCGCCTCCGGCCGGGCCGGCGGCGTGGATCTCGACCCGGTAGAGGCGGTTGAGCTGGTCGAGATAGCCGGCGCTCGGCGGCATCTCGCAGGGGCCGGGATCGGTGACCTCGGCCTCGGTGGCGACGTCTGCGTCGAGCCCGCCGGTGGTGACGGCCCAGGGCGCGAGGGTGACGGGCTGGTTGCGGTCGAGCGCCTGGATCAGCGGCGCGCGCGCCATCCCCACCGAGGCCAGAGGAACGGCCCGGACGGTCCAGGCGACGGTCTCGCGAACCACCGTGTCGGCGCCGGCGAGCGCGGGCTCGGCGAGCGAGGGATCGGCGGTCAGCGAGGCGGGGCGGAGAAGCGCCTCGACATAGACGAAGCCTTCCTGCCCATCGGGGATGATCGTGGCGAGCGCCGGAAGCATCGTCGTCGGAAGCTGGGAGGCGTAGGTCCGCGCCGCGGGATTGGCGAGGAGAAGCCCCTCGGCATAGAGGCTGCCGGCGCCGATATTGAGGTCGCCCGCGGCGGGCGTGATGGCGAAGCCCGCATCGTCGCGCGGCGCGCCCTGGCGGCCGATCGCGTGGCGCGCCAGCTGCTCCTCGCGGTCGGCGACGAGGCCGGCCTGCTCGTTCCAGTCGGCGTCGAGCAATTGCCGCCCTTGCTGAAGCAGAACGGCGCGTGTCGAGGCGCGTCTTGCCCGCTCCCTCGTGTCCCGCGAAAAGTCCCCACGCATTCCTGCCTCCTATCCGCTCATCGTGTCGACGCCGGCGACCATGGAAAACGGCGTCCAGTCGGGCAGCTCGCGGCCGAGCGCGGAGGCCCGGCGGTGCCAGCTGAAATTGTTCATGCACCCCATCTCGCGGCCATTCTCGGCGCCCGTCAGCACCTCGCGCGGGCTTGCGGCGACCAGGGTCGCGTACGCCGCCTCGCCGTAGCGAAGGCTTGTCGGGACCGGCTGGGCAGGCGCGACGGCCCCTTCGGGCGGGTAGCAGCGATAGCGGCGCGGTACGCTCGAGTTCGGCGGAAGCGCGCTGTAGCGGACGCAGCCCTGCTGGACCTGGTCGGCGGCGACCGGCGGAGTCGCGGCGGTCCGGCCGGGGCGGACGAGGAACAGCGAATCGCTGACCTCGTCGACCGCGAACAGGGCGACGTCGCCGATGAAGGTGGAACGCTTCGCCGACAGGATTCCGCCGCGGGCATTGTCCGGCGCCGAGAGCGCCGGATCGTTCGGCGCGGCGCTGTCGACGACGCTGTCGATGACCTCGACGCGCACGGTCGGCTCGACCCGGATCCGGCCGGCGATGCAGCGCTCGAGCCGGATCCTGCAGCCCGGCTGGGTCACCGCCAGCGTGACTCCGCCGGGCGTCACCGGCGCTCCGTCTCGATCGAGGCGAAGGCCGGGGACGAGGGTGCAATCGCGAAGCACCAGTTCGATCAGCCCGGTGGTGTTGATCCGAAGGCGCTCGCCGACGAATCTCAGGCCCGACAGTGTCAGGGTCGATCCGTTGCCGCCGGTGAAGCGCAAGGGCTGGGCCGTCTCCAGCGTCGGCCAGATGCCGGTTCCGAACGCGGCGATGACGATCTTGCTATTGGCGGGGAGCGCGACGGTCGCCGGCGCGTCGATCGTCCCGCCATATTCGATCCTGACGATCGGCGCGGCCGCCAGCGCGCCGGCCGCGGAGGCGAGGGCAGCGCTCGCCGCGGCGCGGGTCAGGCCCTGGCCGACGATCGCCGCTCCGGGCTGGAGCGCTTCGGCGACGGCATAGCCGCCCCCGCCCGCCTCGACCGCCATTCCGTAATGATAGAGCAGGCGGATCGAATTGGCCTGAAGCCCCAGCATCGAGGCGGGGAGCGCCATTCGCCCGCGCTCCGGATCGATCCGGATCCGGTCGAGCTCGGCCGGAGCGCCTCGGGCATTCCAGCTCGTCCCGCCCGGCGTCCGGTCGGAAAGGTCGCAAAAGCAGATCTGGGACCGCGGCACGGGCACGTCGTTGATCGAGACGACGATGCTCAGGTTGGCCCCATAATAGGGCTCCTGCTGGTCGGGGGGTTGCGGCCGGTAGGCGGCGTCCCGAAGCGGAATCGGACCCGGAATCTCGTCCAGCGACAGACGCGAGACGTTCGGCCGGTCGGTCAGAGGATTGCGCCAGAGCGGGAGATCGGCGCCGGTCGGGGAAATCCTGAAGCGCCCCGGATCGCCGCCTGTGACTCGCGTCGGCACCACCTCCTTGTGGGGAAGGGCCGGAACGGTCCACGTCCGGATGCCGATATTGGGCACCGCGAAGCGTCCGCCCTCGCGCATGTCGCGAAGCTCGACGCTGCGCCGGCCGATATAGTCGGGAAGGCCGAGCGCCCGCCCTGCGTCGCCGTTGATCGCAGCGCTCATCGGCCGGTCGTCGCCGGGAAAATCGGGGTTGAACGAGACGATCAGATGCTCGCGATATTCGATCGCCTCGGCGGGGGCGTCCATGACGTCGCCGGCGATCCGGGCCAGCGCGGCCGCGGTGCCCTTCGAACGACGGTTGCGGATCGTGTCGGTGAGCTGGCGGCGCGCCGAGCCGACATCGTCGACGTCGACGATCCGGGCGCCGATCAGAGCGCCGATATAGGGGATCGCCCATTCGGCGCAGGTCTCGGCGAACTGGTCCTCGTAGAGATTGTCGACCTGCGCCTCGAGCAGGTCGAGCTCCTGCTCGAGCGCGGCGAGCAGGCTGGTCAGCGGCCCTTCCGGATCGGGGCTGCCGGGGTCGGGCGGCGGGAATCCGTATTGGGCCGCCAGCGCCGCCGCTTCCTCGCCGTCGCGGGCGCGGAAGATCGCGGGGAGAAGGTCGAGCAGGCGGGCGCCGGCGCTCACGACAGGATCCTCAAGGTCGGCGTCCCCGAATAAAGGGTGAGAAGCTCCGCCGGCACCGGAAGCGCGCTTCCGGTCAGGCGCTGCGCGGATCTCGGCACGGCGGCGGTGATAAGCTCGGCGTTGGACACCACGTCGCCTCGGTACAGAGCGTCGAGATCGACCCAGTCGACTCCGTCGACCGACTGGATGGCCGCGATCACCTCGGAGCGCGCCACCGGCTGGCCCAGCAATCGCCGGTCGAACGAAAACTGGTCGCGAAGCGTCGCCTCGACGGCGGCGATGACGTCCTCCGCGACCCGATCGGGGAAGACGCGGATGTTGGCTTCGATCTTGAACGAGACCGGGACGTACTGGCTGATCGTCACCGCGGTCGCGGTATCCGAGGCGGCGGCGATCGCGGTCCTGAGGTTCGCCAGGTCGCTCTCGGCGATCACCGCGCCATCCGTCCCCGCCACGGTGAGGAAGACGGCGCGGCTCATTCCGACATAGGCCCAGATGGCGTGGGCCTTGGCGATGCCCGCGAAGCTTCGCGCGAAATCCTCATAGTCGCGAAGGGTGACGATTCGATCGAGGGTCATCACCGAGAGCGGTGCGTTGGCGCGCGCATCCTCGAGCGTCTCGCCGTCCGAGCCGCCGGTCGCGGGGAGCGGGTTGACGACGCCCTTGACCCCCTGGGGCGCGCCCGAGAGCAGCGACAATTGCCCGGCCCGGACCATGCCCGCGGCGCCGAGCCCCTTGCGCCAGATCGCGACGACATTGTTGGTCCCGGTCGGAAGCCGCCGCCCGTTGACGCCGTCGCCGAACTGCACCCAGGTCGATCCGTCCTCGCTATAGGCGAGGGCGTAGACCGCATCGAGCGGGCCGGCGTCGCGAAGCGATTCGACTTCGGACCAGAGGATCCCGCCGATCCAGATGGCGAGCGCCGGAGCGACTCCGCTGGGATTGGCGGCGCCGACATGGGTGAGCGGCACGATCGGCAGCCGGAAGCGCTGGTTGGCCTTCGACGCGTCGCCATGGCCGAGCGGCGCACCGCCGGTCTCGCCGTGGGTCGCAAGCGCGACATTGCCGTTGATCGTCACGCTGTCGCGCCGGAACGGCCCGGTCACCGCGGTGGCGAGGGTCAGGCGGGTATAGCCGTCCTCGAGCAGGATTTCGGCGATATCGTGGAGCTCGGTCTCGATCACGCCGGGCAGGTCCGAGCGCTCGCCGGCGATCGCCACCGGCCGGCCGACGGCGAGTCCGGCATGGAAGGCGTCGAGCGGGAGGCTGGAGCCGGTCACGTCCTCGGTGATCGGAAGCGGCGCGAGCGCGAGCGGGCGGGAATCGACCAGCACGGTCACTTCGGAGGCGTCGATATTGGCCCAGCCGGCGGGAAGATCGGCCGAGACTCCGACCCGGCTCACCCGGGCGCTGAACTTGCTTAGCCGCGCCGTCGTCGTCTCGACCGAATCGACCCGGGCGATGAAGGGGGCCATTCCCGGCGAGACCAAAGCGATCCAGCCGTCGGGGCGGAGCTCGGCAAGCTCGACGTCGAGCTTGAGCTGGCGCCCGAAGAAGGCCGCGCTCATCTTCGGCACATGGTCGGGCTCGACGGCATTGTGGCCGAAGACGGCGGTCCGCGCCTTGAAGCGGAACAGCCCATCGGTCAGCGTCGGCAGGGTGATGGCCGGCGCCTGGTAGATGGTCAGATAGGAAGCGACGGCGACGAGGCTGATCCGGTTGGCCGAGAGATCGGCCTCGAAGCTGGTCTGGTCGCGGACGATGCCGTGGACCTGCTCGTCGAACAGAGGCAAAGCGAGCGGCTGGCCGAACATCGGCGGGAAGGAGAGGGTCAGCGGGATCATCGGATAGATGAAGGGGATGATCGGCCTCGGCGGGTCCTCGTCGAAGTCGATCTGGGTGACGCCTTCGGGGGCGAGCGCGGCGACGGCCTCCACGCGCTTCAGCGACTGTGTGGCGCCCCGCGCGAGGATCAGCCAGTCGCCGCGACGGACGTCGGTCAGGAGGCCCGCGCAGCGCGCGCCCATCGCCGCCTCGACATCGTCGAGCGTCTGCGCCCGGCTCATCCGCGGGAGCATGGCGTTGAGGTCGGGCCGTCCGACGATCGCCTCGACCGTCTCGAACGTCACCATCGTCTCGCCCGGGCCCGGGATCGAGTTGACCTTGACCCCGACCGGGATCTCGACCTCCGAAGGCGCGCCCGGAGCGCTTTCCAGGGTGAAAGCGAGCCAGGCCTCCGCGGCCTTGCCGGGGCGGAGCTCATAGTCGATCAGCCGGGCGAGCGAGCGGATCGAGCGGCGCTCGGTCGCGGTCTTCAGGAATGCCTCGTTGGCGATTCGCTCGGCGTAGAAGCCGAGCACGTCGCCCGCGACCGCCCAGCCGTCGATGAGCGCGATGGTCGGATCGGCCGGATCGCGGGTGTTGAGGTCGCGAAGGTAGCGGACGTCGCGCGAAACCTCGCGAAGCATCCCCTCCTTGAGCACGCCGTAGGGCGCGATCCGGTAGACGATGCTGGTCTGCCCCGGCGGATTGTCGACGGGCGGCAGGGCGTCGAGGTCGAACGGGTCGCTCATCGTCCCCCCTCCATCGCGAAGCGGACGACGCCGCGGTCCGGGAAATTGGGATCGTTGGCGAGGACGGGGATCTCATAGGGCCCGAAATCGAGCCCGCCCGAGTCGAGCGCCGAGGCCCCGGAGCCGGGAACGCCCTGCCGGCGAAGCATGGTGATGTCGACGTGGCGGACGCCCTCGACGCCCTGGGCGGCGGCATACAGGGTCGAGAGGTGGAGCGAATCCCCGAAGGTGAAGCGGTCGGGATGGAACAGGCCGAGAGTCCCGTCGGGCAGCCGCGCCGCCGAGAAGAGCAGCATCAGCCGCTCGAGCACCGAATCCCGCTCGGCGTCGGGAGCGACGCAGACTCGCATCTCGATCTCGATCGGGACCAAGGCCGGCGAGCGGAATTCGAGCACGTGGCCGGCGAGGCGCACCGGCTCGAGAAGATTGCGGAACCGCTGCTCGGTCTCGGCATCGATCGTACCGCCGCCGACCAGGTCGACGAGAAGGACGATCGCCCGCCAGCTCCCCGTCCACTGCTCGATCGCCGCCGCGTTGGAGACGAGCGGATCGCCGCGCAGGAACGCGACATAATCGGCCGGGACGACCGCGCGCTCCTGGGCGCGGAAGCCGATCGGCGCCTTGACCCGGACGTCGGCGATCGTCTCGGCGGCGAGGCCCCCGGTCGCCGGGAGCGGGTTGCGGACGAAGGCGACGTCGCTCGGCTGGCCGGTGAAGCCCTGGACCAGCGCCCCGTCGAGGCCGCTATAGGCGTCGGTCAGGATATGGCCGATCGCCTCGGCGCCGACATTGCCCTCGATTCCGTTGCCGATCCGGTAGCGCGCGACCAGCGGAACGTCGCCCTCGGGAATCATGCCCGCGATCCCGTCGCCGGTGCGCAAGCTGGCGGCTCCGCCATGCTCGACGTCGAGCACGAGCTCCTGCCTGGTGCGATCGCTCGCGAAGAGATCGTCCTTCACCTCCCAGACCGGATTGGATCCGGACCCGAGAGCCTGGCGCACCTTGATCGCCGGGCGCGAGATCGACCGTTGCGCATCGAGCGCGGCGGCCGCGCTCGACTGGCCGTCGAAGGGCCGGGCCTGGGATACCGGCCCGGAGCTCAGCGGCAGGATCGCCCGCCGCCGGCCCGGCTTCACCGTCACCAGCCACGAATCGACGCCCGAGGATTCGCCATGGTCGACGAGCACGATATTGCCCCGGGCAATGAGCGTCGGCTGGTCCGGAGTGCCGGCGGGAATGCCGTCGACCTCGTCCGCGCTGGTCACCCGGGTGAGCGGAAACGCCGCCGGAAAGGCGTCCTCCGCGCTCCACGACAATGACAGGGTCTCGAGCGGGCGCGGAACCCCGCCGGAATCGCGCTGTCCGATCGGATCCACGCCCTGCTCCACCCCGGTCAGCCGGACGACGCGGCGCCGAAGCGGATCGGGCGAGGCGTTGCCGAGCGGTTGCGGAAGCCCCTTCACCGCCACCGCCTCGAATACTTCCTCGATGAGCAGGAAATCGCCCGGCGCGAGGGCGATCAGCCGGCCGGGGTCCGCGACGAGGATCGAGGTCGCGCCGGCGGGGATTTCGGTGACCGCGCCGAGCATGTCGTGGATGACGATGCGGTTGTGAAGCGAGCTGAGCGCGGCGCGGGCCACCGCCTCGAAGGTCAGCGCCCCGGCGGCGCGCGCCTCGGCGACCTGCGGCAGTTCCGATCCCGCCGGAGCGACTCCGTTGGAGCGGGTCAGGAAGCGGCCGCCCGGATTGATCGTCGCCGCGACGGGCGCTCCGGTGGGAGCGGGGCTGCGCAGCCGGACGTGGACGAAGGCGCGGGCATTGGCGCCGTCGTGCATCCGATAGTCGACGAGGCGGGCATGGCGCTTGGCCGAGACCCGAAGGCGCGCCGTATCCAGATAGGCCTCGGTCGCCACCGCGTCCTGGGCGTAGCTCAGCCGATCGGCGGCATGGGCGAGCATCTCGATCAGCGTGATCTCGGGCGACGCGGCGCCCGGCTCGGTCCAGCCCGGCACCAGGGCGCCGAACCGGTCGATCATCAGCCGCCGGAAGCCCTCATAGTCGCGCGCCAGGTAATCGATCGGCGCGCTGTCGAGCTCGTCCGAATCCTCGATGGCTTCCGCTTCGCAATCGAACGGCTGGTCGCATTCGCGCCGGAAGCCGATCGGGATCGATGAAAGCGGTTCGTCGAACTGCGGCGGTGGCTCTTTTTCGAACTCCAGCGGGGGCGGTTTGGAGCGGCGAAGCGCGAGCGTATAGACGGAGAAATCGCCGCGCCGAGCCACCCGCATGATCAGCCGGGACCCGGTCTCGGTTATGCTCTGGACCTCGATCCTCGGCCGCCGGACGCCGCCGGTGATCATAACGTCGGAGGGCAGTATCCGGCGCGGGCCGGTCGTGGCGGCGTTGAACACGAGGTTCGCGACGACGTCGATATTGCCGCCGGAGTCGATCACTTCGACCGACACGATGCCATTGCTCTCGGGCTCGCCATTGGCGGCCGCCTGGCGAAGGGCGTTGACCCGGTCGATTCGCCGAGGATCATCGGCCGCCCAGGTCATGGCGCCGGCCTCGTCAGGGTCGCCTGGCCGGTCTCGCCGGTGGCTCGAAGCCGGTAGGTGAGGTCGATCGAGAGCGTCGAATCCTCGCTCGACACGGCGAGGCTCTCGAGGGTGAGGACGTCGCTCAGCCAGCGCTGGACCGCGGCACGGACGGTCAGCTCGATCGACATCGCAAGCTCGGGCGAATTGCCGGCGAAGACGAGCTGGGCGAGGCCGCAGCCGAAATCGGGCCGGTTCACCCGCTCGCCCGGCGAGGTGAAGAGGACGAGCTCGAGCATGTCGCGCACGTGTCCGGCGTCGTCGCGAAGCCGGGTTCGTCCGAGCGCCGGGCGCCAGGGATGGCCGAGCCAGCTCACAGCGCCGTCACCCGCGGCTGGCCGGTGACGACGATTCCGGGGCCGACGCCCATCGGCATGCTCGAATGGAGCACGACCGGCTGGCCGTTCACCTTCACCCGCGTCGCCGGAACGGTCCAGGTCAGCACCGTGCAGAACGGACCCGACGAGCTCGCCAGCGAGCATCCGGCGACCATGTGCTGGTCGCTGGCGAGCGCGGCCGGGCTTCCGGCGATCCGGACCCGCGCCTGGGTCGGGACGTGGCTGGCGTTGCCGGCATGGCCGCACATGACGGTTGTCGCGCTGGTGACGATCGGCATCCCCATCACACCACCTCCAGGGCGCCGCCGTTGACGCTCGTCTGTGGGCCCTGAAGCTTGATCGAGGCGCCCATGCCGTTGTCGATCTCGATCCCGGTCGGGCCGAGGCCGATCTTGGCGCCGCTGGCGGTCTTGATCTCGAACATCGCCGCGCCGGGCGTGTCGGTGATGGTGACGGTGATTCCCGACGTCTTGAACACCTTCATCAGCTCGACCGGCGGGTCCGCCGGCGGGCGCGTCGCGCTGTCCCAGAAAACGCCCATCCAGACCGGCGCCGAGCTGTCCCCTTCCTCGAACTGGACCCAGACGTTGGTGCCGACGGGGGGAAGCGCGAAGAAGCCGACGCTCGATCCGCCATAGCCGGTGCAGGGCATCGCCCAGGACAGCTCGGAGGCGCCCGGAACCGAGGGCACCTTCACCTGCAGCCGGCCGAGCAGCATCGGATCGACGTTGTTCGAGACGGTGCCGCGATAGAGGCCGAAATAGCGGTCGGCAGTCATGGCCGGACCACCGGGGTCGTCGTCCCCGTCCCTTCGCGCGTCAGCTTGAAATGCTGCTTGTACTCGCCGCGCTTGAGCATGTGCTTCACCTCTTCCACGAAATAGAAGCCGTCATGCGCCCGGCCGGCGCCGCGGACTCCGACCAGCTGGCGGGGTTGAAGGATCTTGCCGTAGCGGTTGCCGTCGAGATCGCCCTCGGCGGTGAGGACGTCGGTCGATCGGTCCGCGGCCGCCTGCGCCTCGGCCATCGCCGTCGCCGCGCTCCGCGCGCCGCCGGCGCGGTAGCGGCGCTCGCCCGCCGTCTCCGAATTGAGGATCGCCGGCTCGGTGGCGAGCGGGACCCTGAGCGGGACCGTGGAGCGAACCGGAACGGTCGTATTGGTCGTACGATCCTGAACCTCGCCGGTGACCTGATGCGCGTCCGCCGCGTTGAGCTGGAAGTTGATCGTGCTGACGTTGGTGTCCGGCCCCATGTTGATCGTCAGCGCCGACTGGGGGATTCCAAGCCGGGGCTGCGGGCCGAAATAGCCCATGTTCATCATCGGCGCCGGGCCGGGGGTCACCGTGAAGATATAGTCGGACGCCTGAGCGAGCTGGTTGAGGAAGGCGAGATCGGTGCCCGACTGGGTCGTCACCCGATCGATCGGAAGCGGCACCTCGGCGACGATCGGCGGGATGATCGTCGGCACCAGCCCGTAGGTCGCATAGCGCGCCATGATGATCGCGGCGATCGCCGCGACCGGCATTCCGGGATAGCTTTCGTCGCGCTCGACCTGGTCCATCTTGACCCGGATATCCTCGGCCGAGACGGCGAGCGTCCCGTCCCCCTGCCCCTGGCCGGGGCTGAGCTGCGACTGGGTGACGATTCCGTCGAACAGAACCTGCGGCACGAGGCCCAAAGTGAGCATGACGACGATGCGCGACCCGGCCTTGAGGCCGCGCTCGTTCATGATCGGATAGTCGGCGAGATCGGCGAGCGAGCTTCCGCGGCCGGCCTTGAACTGCGCCTGCATCCCCGACCGCTCGGTCGTCCCCGACGAGATCTCGATCGTGTCGAGCGCGGCGAGCGCCGAGGCGGGCAGCGGCAGCGGCACGCCGGGTCCGGCGAGGATGGTGAGATGGGTGCCGAACAGGGTCATGAGCCGGCTTCCGGCAAGGGAATGTCGAGGCGGCGGCCGACCGGCGTCTCGAGCGTCTCGGGATCGATCGCGCGATTGGCGTCGGCGATCCGCCACCAGGCGGTGGCGACGCCGAGAACGCGGGCGGCGATCAGGTCGAGGCGGTCCTTGGCCTCCACCGGAACCGAGGCGATCATCGTCATCCCCTCGGGCTCGGGGAGAGTGCGGCGCGCGATATAGGTGACGGCGGTGCCGTCCGGCTGAACCATCACCTTGACCTCGCTCGAAGCGTAGCGGCCCTGCGGATCGTTCATCGCGCGACTCCCCTCACAATATTCGCTGCCCGCCGCCGAGCACCGCCTCGAGCGACGTCGCCGTCCCCTGCCGAGCCAGAGCCTCCTTCGCGATCTGGTGGGCGAGGTAGAGGTGATGGCCGGGATGGGTGACGGGCAGGTCCGAATAGGTCAGCACCTTGAGCCCGAGCGAAACCTTGGCCCGGATCGGCGCGAGCCCCGGCTCGAACTCGTCCTCCGACACGCTGAACTCGGCGATCCGCACCGGAAGGATTCGCTGCGCTCCGAACACGAAGAGCGTGAACGGCGCCTGCGGCGGGATGAGCTCGATCGTGCCGACCTGGGCGAGGATGGTGTTGGCGATCACCAGCTCGGTGGCCGGGGCGATCAGCATCTCCAGCGCCGCGAGCTGGGCGGCGACTCCGCCGGAGCGGTCGGTCGCCTCGCTGTCCGCCCCCTCCAGCTCGATCTCGACCTTGATCGTCTCGTTGGGGGCGCCGGCGATCCGGAACGCCTCCTCGCCCGCCCCTTCGCCGCCCCCGGCCGTCCGGGCCTCGAGCGTTCGCTGGAGCGAGGCCGGATTGTACTGGAAGACGATGACGTAGGGCAAAGGATTGGGCAGCTTGAAGCTGATGATCGCGCCGCGCAGCAGCCTCGGGGAGAGCGGGGTCATCGGATCACTCCTCGTGCGGCGGCGAAATCCTGCTGGAGAAGCGCGATCGAGCTGGTCGCCGCGCTGGTGATCCCGGCGACTCCGATCTTCGTCGCCCGGCCGGAATCATAATATTCGTCGAACACCGACGCATTGAGGCCGGAGAAGGCCGAGCCCGTCCACAGGGTCGAGGTCGCATAAGCCTGGATCTGGTCGATCACCCGCCCCAGCGCGGCCTTGGATTCGCTCGGTACCGCGGTGTTGGCGTCGAAGATTGCGCGCAGCCGATCGTGCCACGGGCCCTGGCCGATCGTCTGCTGCTGTGGCGCGGCGCAGACGCCCTGATCGTCCGCCTTGGCGTAGATGGCGCCGACATGGCCTTGCGGGACGACCGCATGCTGGACCGTCGGCGCGCCGCCCGGCGTCGCGCTCGGCGTGGTGATGGTGACGTCGCGCTTCCATCCCGTGTCGGGCTTGAAGATCAGCACCTCGGTCGTCGTTCGCCAGACGTCGTGCACGTTCACCCACAGGGCCGCATATTCGATCCCCTCTTCGTGGGGCGCGGCGCGGGCGGCGGCGAGGACGTTGGGGATGTAGTTGGTCGGGATCCATTCGTGCAGGCCCTGGGGGGAGCGGAAGCGGCTCGCGACGAAGTCCTTGTTGGCGCCTCCGGGGGCGCCCCACAGCTGGTCGAAGCGGGCCGGGGTGATGGTTCCGACCGTCTGGCCCTTGGCCATCGCGATCAGGAAGCGGTTGAGGTCCGATCCGATCGCGGCGCGAAGGTCCGGATCGACGTCGGTCGACGCACTCAGCTCCGCCGCCGCCTTCGCCGCCGCCGCCGTCATCGCGGCGGTGGTCGAGCCCAGGGAGTTGGTCAGGATCGCCTGCTGGAGCTGCGTTTTCAGGGTGGCATATTCGGCGTCGGCGGCGCCGTCGCGCACCTTCTGACGGACGAGCGTGAGGATCCGCGCCTCGAGCGGACGATGCTCGGCGACGATGGTGGCGGAGAGCGCGCGGCGGGCGAGGTCGCCGAACGTCCGCGCGCCGTCGAGCGGGTCGGTGAACAAGGGCGACGCGGCGGTCATCGCGCCGCTCACCGCCGGCCAGCCGGTCAGCCGCACCCACTCGCCGGCATGGTCGCGAAGCTCCTGCCGGATCATCGCCTGGGCCTGGGGGTGGGCGTGTTCGATCTCGGCGCGATACTGATCGGCGAAGGCCGAGGTCGCGCCCGCGAGCGCGTTGAAGATCCGGGTGAGGACCGGCCCCAGTTCGTCCTCGGCCCGGCCGACCTCGGCGGCGTCCGCGGTCGCCGGCGCGGGGGCGGCCGGGGCCCCGGCGGCGGCGGGCGGCGCGGTGGCAGCCGCGGCGCGGTCTGCGATCGGATCGAGACGAGCAAGGATTCCGCGCGCCGCCGTGATGTCGTTGCGCGCGCTGGTCTGCTTGGCGGCGTCGGTCTCCCGGTCGGCCATTGTCGACAGGGTCGTCAGCCAGTCGGCGAGAGGGCGCGGCGCGGTGCACAGCATCACCGTCGCGCCGCCGGCGCCGGTGCGGTCGATGCGCAGCGTATGATCCTCGCCCTGCGCGACGTCGATGG
This sequence comes from Allosphingosinicella sp., assembly GCA_045811485.1. GTDB lineage: Bacteria > Pseudomonadota > Alphaproteobacteria > Sphingomonadales > Sphingomonadaceae > Allosphingosinicella. The sequence continues at coordinate 16,494 of JBJMTX010000015.1, read as the reverse complement.
TCACCGGATGGCCGATCTGCCCCGCCCCGTCCGGCGCGGCGCTTGCCCCTCCCGCCGCCGGTGCGGCCTGCCTAAGCCCGAGCGCGACCAAAGTCCGCTCGATCAGCCGGTCGGCCGCGTTGGCGATCGACTGGCGGACCTCGGCGATGATCTCGCGCACGCGGCTGGCGACGCCGGTCACGCCGAGGAGGCTCATCAGCAGGTCGATGACGACCGGGACGAGGCTTCCGAGTACCTCCTCGACCCTTTGCTTGGCCGGATCGAGGACGTCGTGCGCGATGTTGGAGATCATCGCGACGACGGCCTGGGCGATTCCCATCAGCCGCTGCATCTGGTTGCGGACGAACTGGTAGAGGTTCCAGATCGTCATCACCAGCTGGACGATCGCCCCGACCGGATTGAACAGGCTGGCGAGCCAGGTGATCGAGGCCATGATGACGCGCTCGAGGATGAACGACTTGATCGCGTTGAGCACCGTGTCCTTGAGGCTTTCGAGCTGGTCCTGGAGCCGGTGCCAGAGCCCGGCCCAGCCCTCGGTGATGAGGGTCGCGATCCAGCTCCCGATCATCTCCAGCCGGGCGACGTTCTCGCGGCCGATGACGCGGGCCGCGCGCTCGCGAAGGAAGTCCCAGGTCAGGCCGAGCACCTGGCGGATGAGATCGAGCACCGACCAGATGTTCCATTCGCTCGGGAGCTGGATGTCGCCGAGCGCGCCGGTCAGCCAGCCGATGATGCCGCGCCGCAAATGGGTGAGGAAATGCTCGGAGAACAGGCGGACTCCGCCGACGAACGCCTCGACCAGATTGCCGACGAAATGCATCGGATCGTTGACGATGATCGAGATCGCGTCCGAGGCCTGGGCGATCAGCGCGTTGAAGGCCGCCGGATCGATTCCGAGAAGCCTCAGAACCGCATCGAGGACCTGGCGGAGGAAGCCGGACCAGTCGCCGGTCAGGGCGGCCTGGGCGAGGGCGAGGGCGGCGTTGATCGCGCCCTGGAAGGCGTCGAGTAGCCGGTTGCACGCCGCCGTCAGTGCCGAGGCAATCGCGTTGACGGCGGCGGTGAGGGCGGTGGCGACGACGTCGATCGCCCGGTTCAGGAGCCCGACCGCCTCATCGATGAAGGCGGTCAGCGCCGCCGCCAGCTCGGGGAAGATCGCCCCGAGGAGGTGGTCGACCAGCCCCTTGAGGAGCTCTCCGAACGCGCTGACCAAGGCCTGGAGCGCCCGCGCGGCGAGGGCGATCAGCCCGGTCACCGCGCGCCGCGCAAGATCGATGATCGCCGTCACCGCCGAGCGGACGGCGTTGAAGATGGCGGTGACGAGCGCCGTCAGAGCCTCGAACGCGGCCTTGATGAAGCCGACGGCGCGCTCCCACCAGCTCTGATCCTCGGACTCGCGGCGCTTGCGCTCGCGCTCGGCCTCGGCCTCGCGCTCCCCCCGTGACACCTCGGCGGCGCTGTCGCGCTCCGCCTGGTCATATTCGGCGTTGATCGACGCCCGGTCGCTGGCGATCTGGGTATCCGCCTGTTCGCGGTTGGTGCGCCGCGCCGTCTCGGCCTGGCCGTTGACGTCCTCGACCGCGGCCGCCTGCTGGTCGACGGTGCGCTGGCGCTCGGCCTGGATCGCCTCGCGCCGCGTCCCGACCTCGCGGCGCTGGTCGGCATCGGCCTGGCTCTCCGCCGCCGCCCGGTCGGTTTCGGCCTGCTGAAGTGCCGCCTGATGCTCGGTGTCGCGCTGGGTCTCGGCATTGGCCATCTCGTCGCGTGTGGCGTTGGCCGTCGCCGCCATCTGGGCCCCCGTCGCGCTGTCGAAGCCGGCGACAACCTCCTCGGGCAAAGCGAGCTGCTGCATCTGCTCGGCTTCCGGCGCGGCGGCGAGCGGGGTGAGAGGACGCGCCGGCATCTCGGGCGCGGGAGCGCTCTGCTCGATCGCGCGCGGGACGGCATGTTCGGGCCCAGGGCCGTCGACCACCGCCTGCGCCGCCTCGCCGCGCGCCGCTCCGGCCTCTCCGCGCCGGGTGGTCGCCTCCTCGTCCATCCGCGCTGGATCGTTGGCGCCTTCGAGGGGAATGTCGGCGCGGTCGGCGACCCTCGTCTCGACTCCCGGGTTGGAGGTTGAGACGGCGTCGATGCCCTCGTCGATCTGCTCGGGCTGGGCGCCGCTCGCGAACTGCCTTTCGATCCGGCTGCCATAGGTGGGATCGGTGGTGAGGACGGGCTGATCCGGCCCGGCCGGAACCTCGACCGGCGGGACCTCGGCGGCCGGAGTCTCCAGGGCGGCGCTGCTGCTCGGCAGGGCGATGGGCGGCGGCGCCGGAATCGCCGCGTCCGAGCCGGAGACGCTGACCTCCACGGCCGGAGTCGACGCCGCCAGCTCGGCGGTGGACCGCGTGTTGGCCTCGTCGATCCTGGTGCCCAGCACGGCCATGTTGCGGGCCTTCACCGACGGTGCCATCCCCGCATAAGCGTCGACCACCGCGCTCGGCGTCGCGGCGGCGGCGAGCGCCGCCTCCGCCGCCTGGGCTTCCGCCGCCCGCTGCGCGGCGACCGCGGGATCGAGCGTGGTGGCGGGCGGCTCGGGCAGGCTGAAAGTGGGCGCGATCTCGGGCGCCGCCGATTCGCTTCCCCGGGCTTCGGCGCCGGGCGCCGCCGCGCCCGATTCCGCGGCGGGGGCCGGAGGGGCCGCGGCCGGCGGCGCGGGCGCCGGAGGCGTCGGCGCGCGATCGAGCGTCCCGGTCTCGTTGGTCCGGCGAAGGGCGACCATCCCGGCGGGCAGGCTCTGCGACGGGGCCTCGACCGGCCCGGGACCCGCTCCCCGCGCCTCGATCTCGGCCGGGCTCTGCGCGGGCAGGGCCGGCGCGTGGTCGAGCCTGGCGAGAAGCGCCTCGGCGCTCGTCTCGGCGATCTTCGCCGGCCCCTGCTGGAGGGCGTGGACGAGCTCGTGTGCGACGAGATCGCTGGAGACTTCGCGGTCGGGCAGGAAGATCGCCCCGTCGAGCGCCGCCGCGTCCGATTGCCGGCGGCGCAGCGCCTCGGAAACGTCGGGTCCGGTGAAGACCGGGACATGCGCCGCGCGCTGCCCGAATCGGGCGATCATCAGCGCCTTGTGGGGCATCTGAGCGGCGCGCGCGCCGACCCGCCGGGCGCCCTTGTCCGGGGCAAGGCGAAGCCGCGCCTTCACCGCGTCCGCTCCGGCGAGGCCAGGCGGTCGCGGATCGCCCGGGCGATCGCGGCGCCGGTCTGCTCGCAGCTTCGCCCGTCGGGAAGGTCGAGCACGATCTCGTCGACCGAGCCGTCCCAGGCCAGGCCCATCGCCCGGTCCTCGGCGAACAGGGTCTCGAGCGAAGCCTGCATCGCGACGGCGACGCGCTCGGCCTCGCGCGGACTCCCCGCCGGCAGCGAGAGCTGGTCGATGCGGATGGCGAGCGGAGCGGTCACGACCAGCTCCTCCGGTCGATCTCGCCGAGCGGCCGATCCATCTTGGCATATTCGGCGCGGGCGGATTCGAGGATGTCGTCGAGCGACACCGGACGGCCGCCGCCCGCCGCCCGGAAGGCGGCGCCGAGCGCGATGTTGTGGATCATGCCGCCGGTCACCGAAAGCCGCGCGAGCCGTGCGAAATCGAGCGGCTCCACCTCGACCCCGGGCGGAAAGGCGCCGGCCCAGATCTGCGCCCGCTCGGCCGGTCCGGGGAGCGGGAACTTCACCACGAACCGGAGCCGCCGCATGAAGGCGGAGTCGAGCGCGTCGTCGAGGTTGGTGGTGAGGATCGCCAGCCCACGGTACGATTCCATCAGCTGGAGGAGATAGCCGACCTCCATGTTGGCGTAGCGATCGTGGGCGTCCTTCACCTCGCTGCGCTTGCCGAACAGGGTGTCGGCCTCGTCGAACAGCAGCACTCCGCCGCTGGCCTCTACAGCGGCGAAGATCCGGCGGAGGTTCTTCTCCGTCTCGCCGATATATTTGCTCACCACGGCCGAGACCTCGACCCGGTAGAGCTCGACCTCGAGCGCCCTGGCGATCGCCTCGGCCGCCATCGTCTTGCCGGTTCCGCTCTCGCCGGAGAACAAGGCCGAGATGCCGAGCCCGCGAAGGCCGTTGCCGCCCGCGCCCCAGTCGGCGGCGACCTTGTGGTGCGATCTCGCCGCCATCACCATCGTTTCGAGCAGGGCCTTGGTCGGCTCGGGAAGCACGACCGCATCGAGCGTCGCCCGAGGCTCGAAGCGCTCGAGCAATTGCTCGTCGCGGGGCCGGCTCGCCGTCCTCGCCGCCTCCCACAGGGTCGAGGGAGCGGCGCTCCGATGGCGCTCGGCGAGCGAGCCGATCGTCGCCGCCGACAGCCGGAAGCCGAAGGCGAGGCGGTCGACGATTCGGGAATGGCGGGCCATCCCCTCGGGCCCGAGCGATTCCTCCCAGGCCCGTCGCTGGGAGGACCGGTCGGCGGCGAGCCTGATCGTCGCCGACGGGACGAGCATGGCGGGCGGATCCGCGCCGACGAGGAAGAGCGGCTGCGGCCAGCCCGCGGCCAGATCGGCGACCTCCCAGTCGCCGCGGCCTTCGTTGACGAGGACGAGGCCGAGCCCATGCATCATCGAATCGCGAAGCCAGATCGAGCGCAGGGCGGCCGCTTCCGCCGGCGCCCGCGGCAGCCGGGCAAGCGGGACGACGACCGCGCCCATGCCTGCGCGCCGCAGCCCCTCCACCGCGAGGGCGATTCCGTCGCGCGGCTCGTCGCAGGCGAGCGCGATCGAGGGCATGCGTTGCGAGCCCTCGAACAGCTGCCGGACGGCGGCGAGCGCCGACTCGTCGGCGCAGGCGGCGATGTCGTGATCGGCGGGGAGCGCGATGTCGGCGAAAGCAGGATCGAGCTGCTGGACTCCGTTGAGGAAGTGGAGGACCGGCTCTTCGACGCTGACCGATCGCTCGGTGAAGCGCGCGTCGGGATTGCCGAGCCTGAGCAGCCGGGCGCGGCGGAGTGCGCCGTCGGGGCGAAGCGAGCGCCAGCTAAGGCCGGGGCAGGCGCGGAGGATCAGCCCGACGCTGGGCGGTCCTTCGCCGATGCGCGCGACGAGAGCGCGGGTCTCGGCGTGAAGCTCGGCGGCCGCCGCCAGAAGCATGGCCTGCTGCTCCGCCGGATCAAGCGCGAAGGCGCGGGCGAGCGCCTCGAGCGCCCAGGGGGGTCCCTCCTCGCCTTCCGCCTCGTCGGGTGCGGCCACGCCCGCAAGCGCCGCGAGCCGCCGGTTGAGCGCGGCGAGCGACGGCCCGACCTCGAGGGCCGGATGGGGGAAGGGATGGACCGTTCCGCTCATGCCGGCACCGCCAGCACCGGTCCGTCATATCCGCCCGCGCCCGCGGTGAGCGCGGATTCGGCGCCGTCGATGGCGATTCGGACCAGATAGTTGCCGGGAAGGACGTTGCTGATCGGGAAGTCGCGCGTGGGCGTGTCGCTGTCCGCCGTGCCCGAAGGCGGATCGGGCGAGACGAACACATAGCTCCGGAAATTGCCGTCGCCGTCCGCCGTGAGAGCGTTGAGCAGCAATTCGGCGCGCTGCCGCCGGCCGACGTCGACGGTGAAATGGGCCGTCGCCGTGAAGCTGACGATCTTGTCATCCACGGTCCGGCCGGCGAGGGTTACGGCGGGATCGTCGAGCACGGGCCGGATCGCGATCGGAACGAGGTTGGAGCGCTCGCCGGGCACGTCGCCGGCGGCAGGCGGATCGAGCTTGCCTTCGGGCTTGTTGAGACGGTGGACGATCTGGAAGCTCGACAGGCCGGGGCGAAGATCGGCCGGAAGGACTCCCTCGACCCGGTCCGTGCGGACGAGCGCCGGATCGGCCGTGAGCGTTCGGTTGGAGACGATGAACTGGGTGGTGTCGGCACGCAGGCCCGAACCTTGCGCTTGAAACGCCTCGCCCGGCTCGACCACCTGGCGCTCGGTGAACGCGTCCGCCGGAGTCGCCGCGAAGACGAGTCGGGCGATGGTCGGGCGGCGGATCTGGACGACTCCGAGGCGCGCCTCGCGGACTCCGGGCGCGGGCGCCCGCCGAAGTCGCCGCTCGATCAGAAGCGTCGAGACCATATAGGTCATGCCGCTGCGCGCGCCGCTGTTGAGCGCCGACCAGACATGGGCCGTCGTCTCGAGGTCCATCGGCATCGGCGACACCTTGAGCGGCGCCGGCTGGGCGGCGAGATCGCGCAGCGCCTGGGGCAGCGGCGAGCTCGACGGAAACGACCCTCCTGCGGCGGCAGCCTCGAGCAGCTCGGGAGTGAGGACCGGAGTTTCGTGCATGGCGAGGAGCGCGAGGCCGAGCACCGGCTCCGCGTCCCCCGAATCCGGCGCATAGCCCGCAAGCACGTAGCTGACGTCGAGCGCGAGCCAGGGGTCGGTATGCCGCTCGCCGCTGCTCGAATAAGCGGACGCCCGGCTCGACTGCCAGCCCGGATTGGGGACGAGCCGCCAGGGGTAGAGGGTGAGCGTCGCCGATGCGGGCTTGGCGGCGCCGAGCGCCTCCGGCGCTCTCGATACGATGTCGAACTGGCCGGTGACGGTCGAGTCATATTCGCGAATCATCTGCTCGACTCGGAAGCGCAGAGCGAAGGACAAAGCGGCCAAGGCGAAACCGTCCGGCATGGGCTAATGCCGCCGCCGCGCAAGATAATCGTCGAGCGACTGGCGCGGCCGGGCGCGCGCAACGCTCACCGGCCGCGACTGGGGCTGGGCGGCCGCCTGGGTTCGGGGGGCGACGACCTCGATCCGGCCGATCCGAAGCTCGATGCTCGGCGCGCTTTGCCGGGCGTCCTCCCGGGCGGGGGGCTCGGGACGGAAATGAGGCGCGGCGGAAATGGCATCGTCCGGACTCGACGCCGCCGGTGGAGGCAGCGCCATTTCGGGCAGCAGAAGGTCCGCCTCCCGGGTCGGCGGCACGAGGATCTCGACAGGTCCGATTCTCTCTATCGCCGGTTCGGTTGCCGGCGGAGCCTCGGATGCGCGTAGCTCCGGTTTCGGTTCGCCCTGGAGTGGGCTCGACCGGGGTCGCGGCGTGTCGACCATTTCCGCTTCTTCGACGCTTCGAGTCGTTCGCCGGTCCGGCCTTTGCGGCGCGCGTATTTCCGCCGGCTCCGCGGAGGCGATGGGCGGAGGCGGCCGGGTTTCGACTCCGCGGTCTGCGCGGGCGATGGAGGGGCGATCGTCTGCGACGGCATGCGGCAGCGATGCCGGCACCTCGTCGATCACCGGCTCCCAGGGCTCTTCGCCGAATTCGAGCGACGGAAAATTCGAGGACGGGCGATGAAGGATGACCGGCGCCGTTCCACGGGCGGCCTCGATGAGCGTTTCGAACAGCCCGCTCATGCCGCCAGCCGCGCCAGATAGGCGGCCCTCCGGCGGCGGCCGAGGCCGAGTATCTCCTCCTCCGTCCAGCCGTAGGCGGCGGCGAGGAGGTGGACCTCGTCGATGAGGGCCCTGGCCAGCCGCTCGATATCGGTCCACAGCCAGGCCGGCGCATCGAAGCGCTTCGAGAAGCTCGTGTCGCAGCTCGCGCAAGTGAAGCCGATCGAAACGTTGAGCAACGGAAAGGCCTTGTCGAGCGAGGCTTCCACCAGCGCCGGCTCGGGCCCCTCCTCATCCTCGTCCAGGCCGACGATGCAGGCGCGTACGAGCGCGTACGCCTCGCCCGCCCGGGCAGCGCGGGCGACCTCGCGGCTGGTCGGCGCTCGGAGCGCGTAATCCCGTCCCGACCAGGCCAGGGTCGGCGCTCCGTCGGGCTCCAGCGCCAGCAGGGGCTCGAGATCGAAGCGGGTCTCCAGCGCCTCGCCGCAGGACGGGCAGTGGACGTAGAAATCCGCCGCCGGGCCGAAGGCTCGGCAGCGCGCCTCGATCAAGGCGCGGTCGCGCTCATCGACCGGCCAGTCCGCGGCGGCCTGCGAATCGATTCCGGCCACCGCCGCCAGCGTCCGAACCGCCCGGTCGACCGGCGCCAGGTGCGCGGCCTCTTCCCAAAGGCCGAACGCGAGATGATCGCCGAGCACCGGCACCGGTCATACGATTTGAAGTTCGGAGGGTTCGGGAACGTCGACGTCGCGCTCGAACCCCTCGTGCTGAAGGATGATCGACTGGATCGCGACGGCGTTGGCGCTCGCGTCGAGCTCCGGAAGGGCATTATATTCCGACACCCAGGCCCGGTAGATCTTGTAGACCAAAGCGACCTGCCCGGCCTCGTTGTGGAACTCGAGCAGAAGGTCCTTGCGGAAGCCCTTGAGCGCGATCTGGGCGCCGGCCGGATTGTTGAGCCGCCAGACCATCGATGCCCAGGCCTCGAACTCGGTGTCGTGGGTTACTCCGCGCTCGAGCGTGATCGGCTCGAACTTGCTGAGGCCCGGCGACTTGCGGGTCGAGGTCGGATCGCCGCCGTTGCGATGCTCGACCACCTCGGTGGTGCGCTTGAGGGCGCTGACCTTCGAGATGCCGGCGACATACTTGCCGTCCCATTTCAGCCGGAAGCGGAAGTTCTTGTAGGGATCGAAGCGGCTTGCGTTGACGGAAAACTGGGCCATTGCGGCGCTCCTCAGGCTGCGGCGCGGCCGGCCAGCAGGGTCAGCTGGACGACGACGAATTCGGCCGGCTTCAGCGGTGCGAAGCCGACAAGGATGTTGACGATGCCGCTGTTGACGTCCTGCTGCGAGGTCGTCTCGGCGTCGCATTTGACGAGATAGGCTTCGCGCGGGGTGAGGCCCTGGAAGGCGCCGCGGACGAACAGGGATTGCATGAACGCGCCGACGTTGAGCCGGATCTGAGCCCACAGGGCTTCGTCATTGGGCTCGAACACGACCCAGGGCAAAGCCGATTTGAGGCTCCGCTCGATGAACAAAGCGGTCCGCCGCACGGGCACATATTTCCATTCGCTGGCGAGCGCGTCGGCGCCGGCCAGGGTTCGGGCGCCGAAGTTGACCGTGCCGATATTGGGGAAGGCGCGAAGGCAGTTGATCCCGCGCTGGTTGAGCCGGCCCTGCTGGCGGTCGGTCATGATCACGCTAGGCACCACGCCGGCGATCGAGGCCTCGAGGCCGGCCGGCGCCTTCCAGACGCCGCGGGCCGAATCGGTCCGCGCCATCACTCCGGCGATGCTCCCGCTCGACGGCATCTCGCGACTTCCGCCGAGCGGATCGGAGCGGACGATGCGCGGGAAGCAGATCGCCGCGCTTCGCGACAGGTCGGTTCCCAGGAAGGCGGCGATGTCCCAGTCGAGGATCGAGTCCGTCCCGTCATTGGCGTCGGGATGGTCGACGAGGAGGAAGGCGAGATTGTCCCGGCAATAGGCGCCGGCGGCGGCGTAGATCCCGATCCCGGTATCGGCCATCAGCGGCGCCTCGGGGATCGCCATCAGGTTGAAGATTTCGGGGACGATGCCGTCGAGCACCCCGAGCCCCATCGGCTCGTTGATGCCTTCGAAAGCGGCGGCCGCCGAGCCCGCCCACGCCGGATCCTCGGGCAGAACGCCGTCCTGCCCGCCCGCGAGCGGGACCATCTGGGCCAGGGTAAGCTCGTCGACCCCGAGGCCGATGGCCGATTCGCCGGGGAGCGCCGTCACGTCCGAAATCCGGATGAGCGAGGATTGCTGGTTCACCGCCGTCACCGCATTGGCGGGATCGTTGGGGGTGATGTTGAGGTTTCGGAACGTCTCCGCGCGAACGCGCTCGCCGCCGACGAACTCGGCGACGAGAAGGTCGAAGCCGCCGGTCGCGGCGGCCACGCCTACGCGCAGCGAATTGCCCCAGCCGCCGGGATTGGCGGCGCTGACCCGCATCGCATTGCCGCCCCCCGTTCGGGGGAGGAAGCCTGTCGCGGCCGGCACGTCGGCGCCGCCGCCGGCGAACGGAGCCGCCACCGCCGGCGCCGGCTGGCGAAGCGGGTGGCGACCGGTGACGACCCGCGCGAAGTTGCTCGCGGCGAGGACGTTGACGACATATTTGGCCGCCGCCGGATCGATCGAGAGCCCCTGGAGCGAGGCGGCCGACGGCGCGCCCGTGCCGGTGAGGACGAGATCGAAAAGAAGCGGATTGGCGTTGGCGGCCACCGCGGCGGTGAAGGCGTTGGGCGCGGTGCCCGAAGCCATGGCCTGAAGCGTCAGCGCCGGAAGCGGCACCGAGCGCGGGGTGAACGCGCCGGGGATCGAGGCGGTGCCGCCGGTCAGGGCCGACATGTTCGCCACCGGAACCGCGGCCGCGAGCGTTCCCGGAACGGTGTCGGCGGGATTATGACGGACCGCCGACAAAGCGATCAGAGCCGAGCCGCCGGCCGCGACCGGGGCGTTGACGATCGTCTCGGCGAAGCGAGGAGCGCCGACCTCGGCGCTGAGGTTGAGGAAGGATTCGGTGGCGGCGCCCGGCGTGGGCTTGTTCACCGACATGTTGAACGTGCCGTCCGAATTGTTGCTGAAAGCCACCGTCAGCGTGGACGCGCCGGTGGTCAGCGATTCGACCCGCATCGCGTCCTCGGTCGTGTTGAGGACGATTGTCGCATTCTGGAAGGCGACCCGGGCGACATAGGCGGTGCTGCCGCCCTGCTGGTAGAATTCCTGCAGCGCGTAGGCCGCGACGAAGCGGCGATCGAGGCCGCCATAGATGCGCTCGACGTCCGCCCAGCTCGAAACCCGGACCGCGCGATCGACCGGGCCGCGCGGGAAATGGCCGATCAGGGCGAGATTGGAGGTCGACGCGCCGACGATCGTGTGCACGCCCGACGGAACCTCCATCACATGGACGCCGGGATACCCTTCCTGGAGCATAACACCCCCCTGTTGAAGCGCCTCACCCTTTGATTCGGCGCAAGAAAAGCCGGTCGCGGAACACCTTATCGAAGGCGCTCCGCGTCATTACTTCTTGAAACCAGCAGTGACTCGCAAAGTGTGATGCACAACGGCTTCACGGTCAAGACCGCCAATAAAAGAATGAGGTCTGGTCCATTTTGGAGATTGTTTCTTGGCTTTATAACAGTTGGTTGCTCAATGTTGTTCTTGGAATTTTCTTTATTGTTTATCGATCCGGTCTAGTTTTCGAACCCGATTCGGATCATGTCGTCTATCTGCCTGTAAACAGGCGTTCTTTTTTGATTCTATGTTGCGCCGGCAAAGTTTGCGCCGCGCGGCGATTTGAGCCGCTTCGGCGCATACTCCGGGGGCTAAGGCTTTATTGGGCCAGCGGATTCTCGGCCCGGTCCGGCAGCTCAGCGCCGGACGTCGAGACCCCCGGCCATGAAGGCCTCGATATCGTCCACCCCGAACAGGCTGAAATCGCCGGGCAGCGAATGTTTGAGGCAGGTGAGGGCAAGGCCCGAGCGGACGCTCCAGTCGAGGTCCCGCGCGCTTCGAACGCCATGGAGGATCCCGGCCGCGAAGGCGTCGCCGGCGCCGATCCGATCGACGATTCCGGCGACCAGCACCTCCTCGGTCTGAACGGCGGCGTCCGGAGTGTCGATGCGCGCCGCGATCCGGTGGCGGTCGGCGTCGTCGACATGCCGGGCCGTCGAGGCGATCATCCTCAGATTGGGGAAAGCGGCGAAGGCGGCCAAGGCGGCCTCGCGGCGGCGATCGGGCCCTTCGCCTCTGAACTTGCGCCCGAGCAGAAGCGAGATGTCGCGGTGGTTGCCGAACAGGATTTCGGCGCGTTCGACCAGCCGGGTCAGTATCGCCTTGGGATCGCTGTCCCACGCTTCCCAAAGCTGGGCGCGGTAATTGCCGTCGAACGAGATGGGGATGCCGAGCCGCCCGGCGGCGTCGGCCGCGGCCACCGCGGCCTCGGCCGAGCGCGGCCCGAGGGCGGGGGTAATTCCCGACAGATGGAGGAGACCGACGCCGTCGAGCAGGGCATCCCAGTCGAAATCGGCCGCTTCGGCCCGAGCGAAGCTGCTGTCGCGACGGTCGTAGAGGATCTCGGAGGCGCGAAGCCCCGCGCCCGGGGTCAGGAAGAAGAGGCCCATGCGGCCGTCCGTTCGGGCGATTCCCGAGACGTCCACGCCGTAGCGCCGGATCGAGTCGACCGCCGCCTGGCCGAGCGCGTTGGGCGGAAGGCAGGTCACCATCTTCACTTGGTGGCCCAGATTGGCGAGGGCGACGCCGACATTGGCCTCCGCTCCGGCGACGTAGACGTCGAGATGCGGCTTCTGGAGCATCAGCTCGCGCCCCGGCGCGGTCATCCGAAGCAGGATCTCGCCGAAGCAGGCGACCCGTCCCTTCATCGCGGAGTTCCGATCCTCCTCATTGCTATCGGCCGCATTCGGCGCGGTTGCTTCATTGTCGACGAGAATGTCGAGCCCGCCAAGCCGGGAAACGTCACGAGGTCGCAGCCGGGCCGGGCGGCGCGGCGACCGACGCCCTTTTCACGAGCCGGGAGAGGAAGAGGGAGGGCGCGGCCGCTTGCGGGCCCGCTTCGTCCCGGTTGTCGAGCAGCTTGAGCGCCGCCGCCCGCGCCATCGAGACGATCGGCCAGCGGACGGTGGTGAGCGGGGGCCAGATATGGGAAGCGATCGGGGTATCGTCGAAGCCGATCAGCGACAGGTCTTCGGGGACGAGGAGGCCCCGCTCGCGAGCCGCGTGCACGATTCCGGCGGCCATTTCGTCGTTGCTGGCGAAGATGGCGGTCGGGCGCGGCGTGAGGTCGAGCAGAGTCTCGCCGGCGGCGAGCCCCGATTCGAACGTGTAGCGCCCCTCCGCGACAAGGCTTCGCGCCGGCTCGATCCCCGCGGCTGCCAGCGCGTCCTCGAAGCCCAGCCGGCGCTCCGCGGCCGACCGGAAGCCGTTCGGCCCGGCGACGAATCCGATCAGCCTGTGCCCCTCGGCGATCAGATAGCCGACGGCCCCGGCGACCGCCTCGCGATCGTTGGACGCGACCAGATGGTCCGAATCGTCGAGCCGGGCCGAACCCATGCGCACGTACCGGCAGCCGAGCTCGTCGCACAGCTCGGCGATGGAATCATTCTCCGACAGAGGTGGCAGGATGACGACTCCATAGGGGCGCTGGCGTTCGAGGAAGTTGCGGACGTCCTCCATCAGGGTCGGGGCGCAGCGATCGACCGGGCGGACAACCATCGCATAGTCGGTGCCGTGGAGCGCCTCGAGCATGCCCTGCTCGACGTTGAGCACGATCTGGGCGTTCGGATTGTCGTGGATGAGGCCGATGAGGAAGTTGGTCCGAAGCGCGAGCGCCCGCGCCTGCGGGTTGGGGCTGTAGCCGATATCGCGGATCACGGCGCTGACCCGCTCGCGAATCTCCTCGTTGAGCAGCGGAGAACGGTTGATCACGCGGCTCACCGTCTTCTTCGAGACTCCGGCCAGGCGGGCGACGTCGTTGATCGTCGGCTTGCCGGCTGGGCGGCGGCCTCGTTGGTCCTCGCTGCTCAAAACTGCCTCCTCGCGCCCCATAGTGTCCGGCCGCGGCGAAAGCTATGTCGGAACGCGTTGGGCCGCGCGCGCGTACAACGTAAAACGGAGGCGAGATGAGCGAGCCGAGGAACGTCTGGGATCTTCATTGCCAGCTCGGCGAAGGCCCGGTCTGGGCGGACGGCGCCCTGTGGTTCACCGACATCAAGCGCCGCCACGTCCACCGCTACGATCCCGCGAGCGGCGACAAGAGAAGCTGGAGCGCGCCCGAGCAGGTCGGCTTCGTCCTCCCCGCGGAAGGGGGCGGATTCGTCGCCGGGCTGATGAGCGGGCTCCACCGTTTCGACGAGGCGACCGGCCGCTTCACCCTGATCGCCGAGGTCGAGCCCGACCGGCCGCAGAACCGCCTCAACGACGGAGTCGTCGATCCGTCCGGACGGCTGTGGTTCGGAACGATGGACAATGGCGAGAACCGCAAGACGGGCGCCTTCTACCGCTTCGAGCGCGGCGCCGTCTCGCCCACCGGGATCAGCGACATCGCAATCACCAACGGCCCGGCTTTGTCGCCCGACGGGCGGATCCTCTATTTCGTCGACACCCTCGCCGGAACGATCGAGGCCGCCGACGTCGGCGAGGACGGCGCGCTCGGCCCGAGGCGCCCGTTCGTCCGGATCGACGCGTCCGACGGCCATCCGGACGGCCCGACGGTCGACTCGGAAGGCTGCGTCTGGATCGGGCTCTACGGCGGCTGGGAGGCGCGCCGCTTCTCGCCCGCCGGCGAGCAGGTCGGCGCCGTCCGCTTCCCGGTCGCCAACATCACCAAGATCGCGTTCGGCGGCGAGGATCTTCGCACCGTCTACGCCACCACCGCCCGCCAGCTGCTCGAGCCGGAGGCGCTCGAAGGGCAACCGGAGGCCGGGGACCTGTTCGAGTTCCGCGCCGAGGTGCCGGGTATTCCCTGCCATCGCGTCGCGCTCTAGACCCGTCATTGCGAGGAGCGAAGCGACGCGGCAATTCAGCAGGGCCTCCGACACAGCACTGGATTGCTTCGCTTCGCTCGCAATGACGATCAGCCGGAGCGGCGGTTCTTGCGGACGATCGCCCAGAGGATGAGGGCGAAGGCGGCGAGCCTGAACAGATAGAGCCAGCTTCTTTCCTCGTCGGCGACGTTGGCGAGCGCGAGCAGGCCCTGGCCGAGGCCGAGCAGGAAGAAGGCTGCCCCGAACGCCAGGAAAAGCGAATCCCCGGTCCTCCGCCAGAAGCGCAGGAAGAAGAGCGAGGCGACGGCGAACCCGAACGTCACCGCTCCGGCGAGGAAGGCGAGCAAGGGGCTCATCTCTCCTCCTCCAGATCCCAGACGAATCCGAACAGCAGCACCGCCACGGCCGCGAGCGAGAGCAGAAGCCGGGCGACGCGCATGTCGACCTGCGGGAGGACGAGCAGGTCGAGGACGAGGAGCAGGTTGTTGGCGGCGAGGAAGACGAAGCAGAGCCCGCTCCACAGCAGCAAACGGGCGCCGCTTCGGCGATAGCTTCGGGCGAGCAGCCATGCGCAGGCGGCGCTGGTCGCGAAGCAGAGCAGGTAAACGATGGCCGGGAACAATGCCTGCACCGTCAGTCCTTTCTGATCCTGAAAGCGTCGGCGAAGGCCGCCAGGCCGCTCGAGGCGGCGCCGACGATCAGCCGGCGTACGGCATCGGGGCTCCGGGCGTAGAAGGTTTCGGTCTTCTCGACCAGCAGCGCCAGGGCTTCGGAAACCGGGCGGTATACGGCACCCTCTTCGTCCTCGGCGACGAGGCCGGCGGCCTGAAGTTCGATCAGGCCGCGGCTGACGATCAGATCGCTCGCCCGAAGCGCCGCGACGATATGGCTGCGCTTCCAGGGCACCCGCTCGCGCTTCAGCATGAACAGCAGCTCGAGCGACCAGACCGAAACCAAGCTCGACCGGATGAACCTCGAAACCTCGTCCTCCGCCGTCACTCGCTCCCTCCGCCGTCGGGCGTTTCGCACGCCCGCTTAGGCGCGAAAGCGCGAGCCCGGCAATCCCCGCTTAATGGTCTGTGTGCGAACACTCTTTCGTGCGGCGCAAAAGCCGCCTAGTCTGCCGCTTGCGAGCGCCGGCCGGGGGGCCGGCTTCACTCTAACTGGGGGGAGAGACGACCGAGGAGTAACGGGTGAACGTCCAGACCCAGCGCGATTTCATCGACCGCCGCCAGCTCGTCGCTGCACTGAGGAGCCTCAGGCGCGGAGACTTCACGGTTCGCCTTTCCGAGGAAACGGACGGACTCGACGCCGAGATCGCCAACCTCTTCAACGAAGTCGTCTCCCTCAACGAGGAGATGACCCGCGAATTCGAGCGCCTCTCCCAGGTCGTCGGCAAGGAAGGCAAGATCACCCAGCGCGGCCGGGTCAAGACCGCGACCGGCGGCTGGGAGACCGCCATCCGCTCGGTCAACGAGCTGATCGAGGACATGGTCCAGCCGACGGCCGAGGTCGCGCGCGTCATCGGCGCCGTCGCCCGCGGCGACCTCTCGCAATCGATGACCGTCGAGATCGACGGCCGGCCGCTTCGAGGCGAGTTCCTTCGAATCGGCAAGATCGTGAATACGATGGTGGAGCAGCTCGCCTCCTTCGCCTCCGAGGTGACCCGCGTCGCGCGCGAGGTCGGAACCGAGGGCAAGCTCGGCGGCCAGGCGAACGTGAAGGGCGTCGCCGGCACCTGGAAGGACCTCACCGACAACGTCAACGCCATGGCGACCAACCTCACCGGCCAGGTCCGCAACATCGCCGAGGTGACGACCGCCGTCGCCTCGGGCGACCTTTCCAAGAAGATCACCGTCGAGGTGAAGGGCGAGATCCTCGAGCTCAAGAACACGATCAACACCATGGTCGATCAGCTCAACGCCTTCGCCTCCGAGGTGACCCGCGTGGCGAGGGAGGTCGGAACCGAGGGCAAGCTCGGCGGCCAGGCGCAGGTGCCGGGTGTCGGCGGGACGTGGAAGGACCTCACCGACAACGTCAACCTCATGGCCGAGAATTTGACCGGCCAGGTCCGCAACATCGCCGAAGTGACGACCGCGGTGGCCTCGGGCGACCTTTCCAAGAAGATCACGGTCGACGTG
>JBJMTX010000014.1:0-43302 GCA_045811485.1 Allosphingosinicella sp. | reverse complement strand
GAGACGTGGACCAGGCCTTCGATGCCCGGCTCGAGCTCGACGAAGGCGCCATATTCGGTGATGTTGGTCACCCGGCCGCGGAACACGCCGTTGACCGGATATTTGGCCGACGCGCCCTCCCACGGATCCGCCTCGAGCTGCTTCATGCCGAGGCTGATGCGCTGGGTCTCGCGGTTGATGCGGATGATCTGGACGCGGACCGTGTCGCCGATGTTGATCAGCTCGGACGGGTGGTTGACCCTTTTGTAGCTGATGTCGGTGACGTGGAGCAGGCCGTCGATGCCGCCGAGGTCCACGAAGGCGCCGTAATCGGTGATGTTCTTGACGACGCCGTCGACCACCTGGCCCTCGGCGAGGCTCTGGATGAGGCCGGAGCGCTGCTCGGCCCTGGTCTCCTCGAGGATGGCGCGGCGCGAGACGACGATGTTGCCGCGGCGGCGGTCCATCTTCAAAATCTGGAAGGGCTGCGGCATGTCCATCAAGGGGCCGACGTCGCGGACCGGGCGGATGTCGACCTGGGAGCCCGGAAGGAAGGCGACGGCGCCGCCCAAGTCGACGGTGAAGCCGCCCTTGACCCGGCCGAAGATGACGCCCTCGACCCTGTTGCCGGCGGTGAACTCGGTCTCGAGCTTGTCCCAGGCGGCCTCGCGGCGGGCGCGGTCGCGCGACAGCATCGCCTCGCCCTGGTGGTTCTCGACCCGGTCGACGAAGACGTCGACGACGTCGCCGATGCTCAATTCGGCCTTCTGGCCCGGAGCGGCGAATTCGCGCAGGGCGACCCGGCCCTCGCTCTTCAGCCCGACGTCGATGACGGCATGATCGTTCTCGATCGCGGTGACCGTCCCCTTGACGACCTTGCCCTCGAAGCTCTCATTCTCGCCGCCGAGGCTGTCGTTCAGCATCTTCGCGAAATCATCGCGAGTCGGCATCGCCGTGGTTGCCATAAGCTCTAAAATCCTTCGTGCTTTTATTCCGGCCGCCGGTTGTCTCCGACGGTCTTCAGAACAAATTGGCCCCCGACGCCCCATGCGGCGAGAGCGTCCTGCGGGCGAGCGAAGCGAAGGCCCTCACCCGGACCGCTTCGCGGTCGTCCCTCTCGCCTGGAGGGAGAGGGGGGTTAGAAAAGCAAAAGAGCGCGTCGGGGCGGGCGTCCTCGCCTCTATCCCCACGCGCGCTAGCCTAAGCTGAGCCTCCACAGGCGCTTAGAGCGCCCGCCGGACGGGCCGGCATATAGGGGAAGGGGGGCGGAGGGGCAAGCAGGTTCCTACCCATGGCAGGCGCACCCCGGTGCTCGGTTTTGGTTCAACCAGAGGTGAATGCAAGGCGGACTTGTGCTAAGTCCGGAAAGGAACTTTGGAGACGTGTACCGGGATTTCGTATCCCTTTGCTTTTAGGAAGCTTTCAACGCTTTTCCTAGTGAGATCGGTATCGTTGCCCGGTCCAACCGTCACCGACTTCAGCGGCAACCGAGTGCCTACTTCCCCGAGCTGGAGATATGGTATGACGACGTTGCGTCCCGCTCGATAGCAAACCGTGCTTCGAAGAGTTTCGTGCTGGACAACAAATCGCCATTCCATCTCATTTTGAAAGCCAATGTGCTTGAACCTTGGAATAAGCTCGCTCAAGATTCGATAGACCGTTTCCTCTTTATCGCTCCCGAGGTCACTCAACTCGTTCTCGGTGACTGCCAGCAACCTCTCTTTCAAACCTCGGGTGATGCTCGCCTTGCCCTTTACCAAGCCATATTCGACTGGAGCGAGGAAAGCCTTCTTGCCTTGGTGAATGGAGCCCAGCTTTTTCCGGTCGAAGCGGAGAGATATCCCCTGCTCGGATCCACCATAGCCTCGCCACTGGTTCAAGAGGTCACCCTTTTCACAGAAGCACGCGGCATAGGTATTGGGCATTCGGCCAGCTTCCATCTGGCGCACCACCCCTTCAATTGCCTTGTTCCACTGTGTCAGCCGCCGATCCTGAAGGAGTTTCGTCAGGGCTCGGCTGGCACATTTAACGCCGTGCAAAAGTTCTTCCCGATCATTGAGATATGCAACATTTGAGGCCCAAACTTGGTCGTGTTCAACAATTCCGATGAATCCTTGCAGGTTCGTGTAGTGGCTTATCGCAATAGGCAATCGCGGCGTGCTTTCCGACGCGGCCAATGCCTGGACTTCACTGGTGCTAACTGCCTTCGCCACTGAACCCCCCGAGCGAATATTACGATCTAGCCGGTAAAGGATGACAGGGCGAGCCTAAAGAAGCGATGGCAATGGCTCCCACCTCGCAAGGAAAAAGGGAACTGTATATATTTTCCGCTGCGTGGGGGCGGGCGAGGCGGATGGCTGCGAAAATATATACTGTCCCTGTTTTCAGATCCGCGCAATCGCAGCAGCGGAATGTGGTTTTTGGATGATCGGGCGAAGGTGCTAGAGCGGCGGCCATGCCGCGCATCGCCCGAATCGTCGTTCCGGAAATCCCGCACCACGTCACCCAGCGCGGCAATCGCCGCCAGCGCACATTCTTCAACGAGGGCGATTATGCCTTGTACCGGCATCTGCTCGCGGAGGGATGCGCGAGAGCTGGGACGCGCGTGTGGGCCTGGTGCCTGATGCCCAACCACGTCCACCTCGTCCTGGTGCCGTCGCATGAGGATGGGCTCCGCGCCGCGCTCGGCGAAGCGCATCGGCGCTACACGCGCTTCGTCAACGCCCGCGAGGGCTGGCGAGGCCATTTGTGGCAGGAGCGCTTCGCCTCCTTCCCGATGGACGAAGAGTGGCTGATCGCGTGCGCGCGCTACGTCGCGCTCAATCCGGTGCGCGCCGGGCTGGTCCGGAGTCCGGAGCAGTGGCGCTGGTCGAGCGCCCGGGCCCATCTCGGTCTGGCCGCCGGCGACGGCCTTACCGAGATCGACGCCCTTGGCGGGCGGGTGCGCGACTGGCGCCCGCTTCTCGGCACCGAGCTCGAGGAGCGCCCTCTGACAGTCATCCGCGGCCGCGAGCGGACCGGCTATGCCCTGGGCGGCGACGCCTTCCTCGGGCGACTTGCCGACCTGCTCGGTCGCAGCGTCGCGCCGCGTCCGCGGGGCCGGCCTCGGCGCAGGCCGGCCTCGGAATCCTGAAAATATATACTGTCCCTGTTTTCCCTGTCCCTGTTTTCCCGAAGCCCGTGCGGCCGCGAAGCTAAAACAGGGACAGTATATATTTTTGCCGCGCTCAGCCGGACGAGCGCTAAAATGTATACTGTCCCCGTTTTTGGAGACGAAGCATGGACCCACCGCGCGTCAGATCGCTCGTTCCGATGGCTTATGTCGCCGACGTCGCGGCTTCCGCCGCTTTCTACGCGAAGCTCGGCTTCGAGGTCTGTGCCAGCTTCACGCCGCCGGGTGAGGCGGAGGCGGGGTGGGTTTCGCTGGTTTCGGGGCGGGCGGAGCTGATGCTCTCGCGGGCTTCGGAGCCTGTGATCGCGGAGCAGCAGGCGGTGCTGTTCTACGTCTATTGCGAGGACGTGGACGCGATGCGTTCGGCGCTGATCGAGGCGGGGCTCGAGCCGGGGCCGGTCGCCACGCCCTTCTACAATCCCAAGAGGGAATTCCGGCTGGCCGATCCCGACGGCTATGTCGTGATGGTGGCTCATCTTTGAGGCGGCGAGCCGTCGCGGGCCCCGTGATCGGCACACCCGCTTCGAAGGGGATCTCACGCGAAGCCGCTAAGCCGCCCAGGGGCCGCGACTCGGGCGGACGCCGAGGACTTGCCGACGAGGTCGGACCCTCTGGATTGCTTCGCTTCGCTCGCAATGACCGGGCCTCTCATTTCCCACATTTCGGCGCGGCGCGCAGAGAGGGGAACTGCGGTTTTTCGGCTGCAAATGTGGGAAACGGGAAGCCTATTTGGTGAGCCATGCTTGACGGCTCGGGCGTTTGTTGCTATTCTGTTCGCATCGGCCGGAGGTTTGCTCCGGCGGTAGGAAAGCGGCCTTCGGGCCGTTCGGGGGTGCGCAGACCTTCCGGTATCGCAGGTGAGGTGGACGCCGGCGCGCAGGCGCGCGGCGCGGGGAGGGCGATATGGACGAGGACGCGGGGACGACGGCTGGACCCGGCGACGACGAGGGCGGCCGGATCGTGGGCGGGCGCAATCGCGAGGCGCATGTGCGGCGCGCCGGCGAGCGCAAGCTGTTCGATGCTGCGGCGAAGCGCGAGTTTCTCGAATGGTTCGCGGCGACCTGCAATGCCGGGTGGGCGGCGGAGCGGGCGGGGTTCAACTACAAGACGGTGTGGAAGCACCGGATGAGCGATCCGGCCTTCGCCGACGATTACGACCGGGCGGAGGAGCAGGCGGTGGCGCGGCTTCGGGCGAAGCGGCTGGAGACCAAGCGGCAGCCGCTCAGGATCGGGATCGAGGGCGATTGGGACGCGCCGGAGATGGACGATATCGACCCGATCCTCGCGGCCCAGCTCCTCCGCGAGCATGACGGGCGCGGCGGCGGCCGGCCGCGCAAGGCCGGGTGGACTCCACGGGTGGCGAGCAACGCCGAAGTCCGGGCGGCGCTGGTCAGGCGGCTGGCGGCTTACGGGATCCGGCTGTTCGGGGAAGCGCCTTCGGACGGCGAGGAAGCGGGGGAAGCATGAGCGCGCTGGTTTGCACTTCCGTCATTGCGAGCGAAGCGCGGCAACCCAGTCCGGCGCCCGTGGCTGGATTGCCGCGTCGCTTCGCTCCTCGCAATGACGGGTGGGAGCGATGAGCGCCGCTATGCTCCCCGTCGACGAGGCGGATTTCGGCGGCCTTCTCGCGATCGCCGTGCTGGCCGCGCGGATGAAGGGCGGGCTGGAGGAATTCCTCGCCGGGCTTTCGGGACCGGTGCTTCGCCGGCTCTATCACGAATGGCGCTGGCAGGCGCATCGCGGGCAGGCGGCGCCCGCCGGAGACTGGCGGGTATGGCTGATCATGGCCGGGCGCGGCTTCGGCAAGACGCTCGCCGGGGCGCAATGGGTGACGGCGCGGGCGCGAGAGAATCCGGGGGCTCGGATCGCGCTGGTCGGCGCGACCTATGACGAGGTGGTCGACGTGATGATCACGGGGCCGAGCGGGCTGCTTTCGCTGGCTCGGCCGGACGAGCCGATGCGCTGGGAACCCAAGGCCCGGCTCCTCACCTTCGCCTCGGGGGCACAGGCTCGGCCCTATTCGGCGCGGGCGGCGGAGAAATTGCGCGGGCCCGAGCATGACTTCGCCTGGTGCGACGAGCTCGCCAAATGGAAGAAGGGGGATATCGCCTGGGACAATCTGCAGATGGGCCTCCGGCGCGGGGAGAGACCGCAGACGATCGTGACGACGACTCCGCGGCCGGTGGCGCTGCTGAGGCGGGTGCGGGCGCTGAAGGGCGTCGTCGAGACCCATGGGCGCACCGCCGACAATGTCCACAGCGCGGAGGATTACCGATCGGCCATGGCGGAGATGTATGCCGGCACCCGGCTCGGCCGGCAGGAGCTGGACGGGGAATTGTTCGCCGACGTCGAGAATGCGCTGTGGACCGAGGCGGTGATCGAGCGGGCGCGGGTGGCGGCGGCGCCGGAATTGCGGCGGATCGTCGTCGGGGTCGATCCTCCGGCCAGCGCGGACGGCGATGCCTGCGGGATCGTGGTGTGCGGGCTGGGGCGCGACGGGATCGCCTATGTCCTCGCCGACTGCACCGTCTCCGGGGAGCGGCCGGAAGGATGGGGGCGCTCGGTCGCGCGCGCGGCGGAGGCCTGGGGCGCGGACCGGGTGGTGGCCGAGAACAACCAGGGCGGCGACATGGTCGAGAGCGTGATCCGGGGCGCCGAGGACGGGCTTCCGATCCGGCCGGTCCGCGCCAAATCCGGCAAATGCGCGCGGGCCGAGCCGATCGCGGCGCGGTTCGAGAGCGGCAAGGCCAAGCTGGCGGGCTATTTCCCGGAGCTGGAAAGGGAGCTGGCGGGGCTCACCTACGGCGGCGGCTATGAGGGGCCTGGGCGGTCGCCCGATCGGGCGGACGCGATGGTCTGGGCGATGACGGAGCTGTTCGAGCGGCAGCGGGCGGGGCCGAGGATCACGCAATTGTGAGCGGGCGGCGCTCAGTCGACCTCGCCGAGGAGCTCGTTCACCCGCCGCTCGGCGTCCCCGAGCGCCTGGTCGATCGGCTTCTGGCCGGTCGAGGCGGCGGCCATCTCCTCGCCGACCAGGCCCTCGATCGCCGACTGGCGGCGGACGTAGGTGGGGAGCGGGCGGCCGATGGCGGCGAGCGGGGCGATGTCGGCGCGGTGGGGGAGGGCCATGAACTCGGGGCTCTCCAGCACGGCCTGGAAGGCGGGGATGTGGCCGGTCCGCGCCCAGTCGTAATTGTGGGCGGCCATGAAGCGGAAGAAGCGCGCGATCGCCGAGCGCTCGGCGGGGGTCCGCTTGCGGGTGGGGACGACCCAGGAGTGGCCGCTGACGAACTCGACCGTCTGGCCCCAGAGGTGCGGATAGGGAAAGACGGCGTAGCTGTTGTAGAGCGGGCGGCCGGGCGTCTCCGCTTCCTTCTCGAACGAGCCGATCATCCAGGTGCCGGTCGGGTAGATGCCGCCCTCGCCGTTGACGAAGGCGGCGATCGCCGCCGGCGTGTCCATGTTCCGGGTTCCGAGCTTCTCGGCGTTGATTCGGCGGAAGAAGGCGGCGACGGCCCGGCCTTCGGGGGTGGCGAGGCGGATATGCCTGGGGTCGGGGAAGATCGGCGCGCCCAAGGCCATCATGTAGGTATATTGGTTGCGCGCGGCATAGGCCGGATCGCCGACATTGCTCTGGATGAGATAGGGCTTTCCGGTGCGCGCCTGGAACTGGCGGGCCTGGGCGATCAGCTCGTTGGGCGAAGTGGGGAGGACGGGCTTGCCGCCGCGCATCAGCCCGGCCCTGGCGAACAAGGCGGTGTTGACGTGGAACAGGCCGCCATGCGTGTCCCAGGGGAGGCCGTAGATCCGGCCGCCGATCGTCACCCCCTGCCGGCTCGCCTCGGTGAAGCTCGCGGCGCTGAGGCCGGCCTCGGCGAGCAAGGGCTCGATCGGCTCGAGCAGGCCCTTGGCGGCGTAATCGGAGATGACGCCCTCGTGCATGGTGACGAGGTCGGGCGGGTCGCGCGCCGCCATCTGGGCGGTGAGCTGGGGGTAGCCGGGCCAGGCGACGACGTTGACGTCGACCTTGACGTCCGGATTCTCGGCCTCGAAGCGGTTGATGAGGACGGTCATGATCCCGCACTCGCCCTCCGCTTTGGCGACGTCGGTGGTCGCGCCGAACTCGGCGCCGCACTCGCCGAAGAAACGCTGGAGGTAGATGTGGGTCTTGCCGTCGCGCTCGCCGCAGCCGGCCAGAGCGAGGGCGGCGAGAAGGGCGGCGAGGAGGCGCCTCACCTTACCGCCGTCCCCGCCATCGCGCTGACGATCTGCTTCTGGAAGACGATGTAGACGATGAAGATCGGGATCGAGGCGAACACCGCCTGGGCCATCAGATAGCCGAGGCCGCTGGTCTGGGCGTAGTTCATCTGGGCGGCGGCGAGGCCGACGGTCAGGGTGTACATGTCGGAATGGGTCGCCGAGATGAGCGGCCACCAATAATCGTTCCAGCTGCCGAGGAAGGTGAAGACGGCCAGAGTCGACTGGGCGGGGACGGTCAGCGGCAGGATGACCCGCCAGAAGATGGTGAAGCGCGAGGCGCCGTCGAGCATCGCCGCCTCGTCGAGGTCCCTGGGTATGCCGCGCATGTAGGTGGTCATGAAGAACACCCCGAACGGCGCGATCAGGCCCGGCAGGATGAGGCCGGGATAGGAGTTGTGGAGGTGGAGCCAGGCGAAGAGCTGGTGCTGGGGAAGGATCACCGCCTGGCTCGGAACGGCGAGGCCCAAGAGGACGATGACGAACAGGGTGCGCCGGAAGGGGAAGTCGAGCCGGGCGAAGCCGTAGCCGGCGAGGCTTGCGAGGATCAGCACGCCCGCCGTCGTCCCCAGGGCGACGATGGCGCTGTTGAGGAGCCAGCGCAAAGTGGAGCTGTTGCCCATGATCGCGGCGTAATTCTCGAGCGTGTAGGGCCCGTGGAGCGCCGCGCCGCTGTGGCCGACGAGCTCGCCATTGTCCTTGAGCGAAAGGAGTAGGGTCCAGGCGATCGGCGCGATCATCACCGCCGCGCCGAGGATCAAGGCCGCCCAGCCCAGCGGCGAAAGGCGTCCCCGCTCCATCTAGCGCTGGCCCTCCGATGCCCGCCCCGTCGCCCAATATTGGGCGAAGGTCACCGCGAGGATGATGAGGAACAGAATCTCCGCGGCGGCGCTGGCATAGCCCAATTCCCAGCGGCCGAAGGCGGTCTCGAACAGGAAGAGGACGGCGGTTCGCGAGGCGCCGCTCGGGCCGCCGGCGGTGAGCAATTGCGACTGGCCGAACAGCTGAAGCTGAGCCGCCGTCTGGAGCATGACGACGAGCACCAGGGTTCGGCGAAGCGCCGGGATGGTGATCTTCCGGAAGGTCGTCCAGCGGCCGGCATTGTCGAGCGCCGCGGCCTCGTACATGTCGCCCGGAATCTGCTGCAGGCCGGCGAGGCAGAGAAGCATCGGAAGTCCGAGCGACCACCAGATGGTGGTGACCGCGATGGCGGGCAGGACGAGGTGCGGGTCGCTGAGGAAGGCGAGCGGCTCCCACCCCGCCGACTTCCACGCCTCGCCGAGAAGCCCGGCGTCGGGCGCGAGCACGAACCGCCAGATCAGGGTGACGATCGTGACCGACAGCACCGCCGAGGAGAAGAAGATGCCGCGAAGCAAGGCCGCGCCGCGTCCCGCATTGTTGAGCGCCAGCGCGAGCAGGAGCGCGAGCACGGTCAGCACCGGGACGATCATCAAGGTCACCTTGAAGGTGTTGGCGAGCGACGACCAGAAGACCGGATCGCGCGCCAGCCGCGCATAATTGCCGGCGCCGACGAAATGGCCGTCGCCGAACAGGTCGACCCGGTTGAGGCTCAGCCACAGGCCCCGGAACAAGGGGAAGATCAGGATCGCCGAATAGAGGAACAGGAAAGGCGCGACGAACAGAAGCCCGCGCCAGTCGCGCTGCGCGCTCACGCCGCCGCCTCGGCGTGGTGGCCCGATCCGTCGGCGCCGAACAGATGCGCCGCGGCGCCGTCGATCCTCAGCCCGACCGTCTCGCCGACCTTCAGTCGGCAGTCCCCTCTGTCCTCGCCGATCATGTCCTGCCCGTCGGCGAGCCGAGCATAGACGAGCGTCCGCTCGCCCAGCCGCTCGAGCAGGACGACCTCGGCGTCGGTGGTTCCCGCGCCGGGGGCGACGACCGTCACCATCTCCGGCCGCAACCCGAGCTGCAGCCCGTCGCCGGCCGGCAGGCCCTCGCGCCTCACCTTCGTCTCGACCTCCGCGCCGTTGCCGAGCCGGACCCTGGCGAAGCCGTCATTGCCCTCGACCAGGGTCGCCGGCGCCAGGGTCATGGCCGGCGAGCCGACGAAGCGGGCGACGAAGGCGTTGGCGGGCCGCGCGTAAATCTCCATCGGCGCGCCGATCTGCTGGATCCGCCGGTCGTTCATGACGACGATCCGGTCGGCCAGGGTCATCGCCTCGGCCTGGTCGTGGGTGACCATGATGAACGCCGCGTCGACCCGCCGCCTCAGCTGCGCGAGCTCGACGCGGGTCCGCATCCGCAGCGCCGCGTCGAGGTTCGACAAAGGCTCGTCGAGCAGGAACAGCTTGGGCTGCTTGACGATCGCCCGGCCGATCGCGACCCGCTGCCTTTGCCCGCCCGACATCTGCCCCGGCCGCTTGTCGAGCTGAGCCTCGATCTCGAGCACCCGAGCCGCTTCCGCAACCCGGGCCTCGATCTCGTCCTTCGGCACTCTCGCGTTGCGAAGCCCGAACGCCATGTTCTCGCGAACCGTCATGTGCGGGTAGAGCGCGTAATGCTGGAACACCATCGCCACCCCGCGCCGGCCGGGGGGAAGCGCGTCGATCCGTTCCCCGTCGAGCCGGACCTCGCCCGAATCCGCCGTCTCCAGCCCGGCGATGATCCTCAAGAGGGTCGACTTGCCCGAGCCCGAGGGGCCGAGGAAGGCGATGAACTCGCCTTTCTCCATGCCGAGCGAAACGCCGTCGAGCACCGCGGTCTCGCCATAGGCCTTGCGGACGTCGCTAAGCTCCAGACTGGCCAATGCTTTCCCCTTTTGCGCGGACGATTTGTCCGACAAGTGGGGGCGGCGTCAATGGGGCGGCGGGGTGGAGAGCGGAGTCATCGGACCTTGTCGCTGGGACGACGGGTTCTGCGTCTCCGCCGCAGAGCCCTTAAACGGGGACAGCTTACAATTTCTTTGTGGAAAAATGTAAGCTGTCCTCGTTTTCCCGGCGGGTGATGAGGGCCGGCGCCTCTCGCCCTCTCGGTCCCAGCCTTTGCCCGGACGGGGGTTCTAGGCCTCTGCCGCAGAGCCCTGAAACGGGGACGCCTCTACCGCAGGAAACGGGGACAGCTTACATTTTCTGCGCGGAAAAAGGTAAGCTGTCCCCGTTTTTCAAATCCTGTTTCGTCGCCTCGGCATGTGCTTTTGGGATAGCGCCGCGGAGCTGATAAGCCCACGCTTATGCCCCGTCGCGCGCGCCTGGTCGTCCCCGATATTCCGCACCACGTCACCCAGCGCGGCAACCGCCGCCAGACGACCTTCTTCGGCGAGGGCGATTACGCTTTCTACCGACACCTGCTCGCTGAGGAGTGCGCGCGCGCCGGCACCCGCGTCTGGGCCTGGTGCCTGATGCCCAACCATGTCCACCTCATCCTCGTCCCGTCCCACCCCGCCGGCCTCGCCAAAGCGATGGGCGAGACCCACCGCCGCTACACGAGCGCGATCAACCGGCGCGAAGGCTGGACCGGCCATTTGTGGCAGGGCCGCTTCGCCTCTTTCCCGATGGACGAGGAATGGCTGGTCGCCTGCGCCCGCTATGTCGAGCTGAACCCGGTACGGGCGCGGCTTGCGCGGCGGCCGGAGCAGTGGCGCTGGTCGAGCGCGCGCGCCCATCTCGGTCTCGCCGCCGCCGACCGTCTCACGGACATGGAATCCCCACTCGGCCGGGTCGGCGACTGGCCGTCGCTGATCTCAGTCGACCTCGACAGGCCTCGACTCGAGACCATTCGCGAGCGCGAGCGGACCGGCCATGCGCTCGGCAGCGCCGCCTTCGTCGAACGCGTCGCCGCTCTTCTCGGCCGCCCCGCCGGCCCCCGCCCGCGCGGCCGCCCTCCCCGCCCGCGCCCGGATTGAATCCGGACCGGAAACAGACGACGCCTGCCATCCGGAGGCGGCAACGGGCCGCAAAGCCCGGCGAGGAAAACGGGGACAGCATAGAATTTCATGCCGAGAAAACGTATGCTGTCCCCGTTTTTCATGCGGAAAAATGTATGCTGTCCCCGTTTTCTTGGGCGCCCGCATATCCCTCGGCCTTTGCGTCGCTAAGCTCCACCGGCGGAGCTCTGGCGCCTCCGTCGACCGCGGCGCCCAATGCACCGGCCGCGCTCTAGGATTTCCCCTCGGTGCCTGGCACGAGCTTTCCGGGCGGATTTTACGGCTCCACCCGTGGGGGAGAGTGGACATCCTCGGCATCGCCTGCTCTTATCCTCTTGAAATGTCTCCGCGGGGGCGGGGTCTGGAGGGGGGAATTCGCATGCGCGGAGCGGGTCTGGCTGTTTTTCTGGCGTTGCTGGCGGTGCCCGCGTCAGCCGTGGCGGCCGAGCCGCCGGCACAGGTCAAGGCCGAGCTCGACGCCGCCTGGGCCGCGGCGGAGAAGACCGCCGTCATGGGCCCTACCGAGATCAAGCTGCTCGACCAGGCCACGCTCAAGATCCCCGCCGGCGAAGCGTTCATCCCGTCGGCCGAGGCCAACAGGATCATGGCGGCGCTGGGCAACTCGACCGGCGCGCCGCGCCAGGGCCTGGTCGTCGGCCGGGGCAAGGACGATTCCTGGCTGGTCGACGTCGTCTGGATCCAGGAAGGCTATGTCCGCGACGGCGACGCCAAGGAGTGGAAGGCGGACGAGCTGCTGCAAAGCCTCAAGGACGGCACCGAAGAGGATAATTCGGGACGGCTCGCCCGCGGCCTCCCGGCGCTCGACGTCGTCGGCTGGGTCGAGCCGCCCGCCTACGATCCCCGTACCCATCGCCTGGTCTGGTCGCTGTCGCTGCAGGAACGCGGAATGCCCGAGGGCCAGCCGCAGACGATCAACTACAACACCTATGCGCTCGGCCGGGACGGCTATTTCAGCCTCGATCTGATCGCCGGATCCGACACGATCGCGGCCGACAAGTCGGTGGCCCGCGACCTTCTCGCCTCGCTCAACTATGTGCCGGGCAAGCGCTACGAGGAGTTCAACGGCTCGACCGACAAGGTCGCCGCCTACGGCCTCGGCGCCCTCATCGGAGTCGTCGCGGCGAAGAAGCTCGGATTGCTCGCCGTGATCGGGGTCTTCCTGCTCAAGATGTGGAAGATCGGCCTTCTGCTCCTCGCCGGCGTCGGCGCCGCGATCCGCCGCTTCTTCGGGGGGCGCGGCAACGAGGCCCCGGAGGCGGAATATTATGCGGCGGAGCCGGAAACCCCTGTCGCCGAGCCGGATACCCATGCGGCCGAGCCGGAGTCCCATGCGGACGAGCCGGGTTCCGAGCCGGCACTCCAGGCCGGCGAGCCCGGTCCCTGATGGGAGGCGCGCTCGCCCTTCTCTTCGGCGCGTTCAAGCTCGGCAAGGTGGGCGGAACCGTCCTCACCATGCTGGTCTCCCTCGCCGTCTATGCCGGAATCTTCGGCTGGCGCTATGCGGCCGGCTTCATCGGCCTCATGTTCGTCCACGAAATGGGCCATTTCCTCGCCGCCCGGCAGCGCCATCTGGCGGTGAGCACCCCGACCTTCATCCCGTTCGTCGGCGCCTGGATCGAGCTCAAGGATCAGCCGATGGACGTCGAGACCGAGGCCTATGTCGCCTCCGCCGGCCCTTTCCTCGGCACCGTCGGCGCGGTCGCGGTCTATTTCTGGGGCCGCGAGACCGGAAGCGGCCTGCTGCTCGCCATCGCTTATGGCGGCTTCTTCCTCAACTTCTTCAACCTCATCCCGATGTCGCCGCTCGACGGCGGCCGGATGACCGCGATCCTCGGCCCGAGGATCTGGTTCCTCGGCGTCCCAATGATGCTGGCGCTGATGCTCTATCGCCCGAGCCCGCTTCTGATCCTGATCGCCATCCTCGCCATTCCGGCGCTCAAGCAGGCCTGGAACTACGATCCGGAAGCGCCCGAGAACCGGGCCTATTATGGAACGCCGCTCGCCACGAAGGTCGAATACGGCCTCTTCTACCTCGGCCTCGCCGCCTTCCTGGCGGTGATGACCGAGGCCACTCACCAGATGATCCAGGGCAGCCTCGGCTGACGAGGGCCGCAGCAAAAGGGGGAGAATGAGAATGGACGGGATCGAAGCGCCGGCGGCCGAGGAAGCCGTGGATTATGACGCCGAGGTGGCGGCGTTGCGGGCACGGCAGAATTTCGCCCTCGCCGTCCCCGTTGGAATCGGCGCGGCCGTCGTCGGCGCGGCGCTGTGGGCGGGCTTCGTCTACGTGACCAACTATGAGCTGGGCCTCATCGCAATCGCCGTCGGCGCCCTCGTCGGCCTGGCGATCCGCGCCGTCGGGCACGGCGTCGACATGAAGTTCGGAATCCTCGGCGCCGCCTGCGCCGCCTTCGGCTGGGCGCTCGGCCTCGTCCTGTGCGACGTCGCCTTCCTCGCCAAGGAAGCCGGCCAGCCCTTCCTCGACGTGCTCGGCCGGCTCGGCGTCGGCAACAGCGTCTCGCTCGCGATCGAGGCCGCAGACCCGATGGAGCTGCTCTTCCTCGCGATCGCGGTCTACGAAGGCTATCGCTTCTCGTTCCGCCACCGCCTGGCTTGATAGTGACCTGGCGGGACGAACGGACGACCATCAGGCGAGGCAGCCTTGTACGTCTGGTCATCATGGGCGGCCTGACCGTCGCCATGCTGACGCTTTGCACGGGCCTTATCGTGAGCGCGATCTTCGGCAGGGTACCGCAAGCCCTCGTCGTCGCTCTCCTGGTGCTGGTCGCCGTTCGGCTGGCTGTCTCGCTCGCCGACACGGCCAACCGCTACCTCCGCCGCCGAGCCCGGCAACATAGGATGCGGCATCGGGCAGCGAAGCCTGAGCCGATGGAGAAGGCAGGGTGACGGCGGCGTTGGGGCTCCCTGGAGCCGCGATTCTCGGCTTCGCGATCTGGGCGGCGGCTCGCGGGTCGCGGCGGCGAAAGTCCGGGCCCGCTAACAACTGGCGCAATGAGGATTACATGTCGCGAGAGGAGGACGGAACCTGGTCGGAGGGTTCGACCTACTCCAAATCCCCGCCGCGAGACAGTTCGGGGCTGGGTCTGTAAGCCGAAGGGCTGCTGCGTCCCTCCTACTCGCTATCCACCCCCGGATAAGGCCCCGCCTTCAGCATCCCCGTCAGATGCGCCGCGTTGCTCGCCGCCATCGCCGCGGTTTCGGCGACCTTGTCCGGCACCTTGGGCAGGTCCTTGAAGTCGACGTCGCCCATCGCCTCGCCGACCCAATAGACCGAGGAGGAGGCGGGCAGCGTCCAGCCCGTGTCGGCGAGGGCCTGGCCGAGCTGGGCGGTGACGTTGTGGGCGCCGTCCTCGTTGCCGACGATGGCGATCACGGCGACCTTCGAGAAGCTCGGCATGCGGCCCTTGTCGTCGGTCTCGGAGAGGAAGGCGTCCATCCGCTCGACCACCCTCTTGGCGAGGCTCGACATCTGGCCCATCCAGATCGGGGTCCCGAAGATGAGGATGTCGGCGGCGAGGATCCGACGCCTCAGCCCGGGCCATTCGTCGCCCTCGCCCTCGTCGGAGGTCACGCCGGACTTCACCTCATGGTCGGCGATCCGGATCGTCCCTTCGAAGCCGACGCCCTTCTTCTTGAGCTCGGAGACGATGAGGCCGATCATCTTGTCGGTCGACGAATCCTCCCCGTTCGAGCGCTTGAGGCTGCAATTGAGGGCGATGGCGGTGAGGGGCATGAGTGCGCTCCGGGAGGCAGGTCTTGTACGGGAGACGCGGCGGAGGCGGCGCGGTTCCGCCGGGGCCCGTTTGAGTGGCGCCGCCGACCTGCTATGCTCGGGCCTCCCTTGCGCCCGAAGGAGCGAAGCCATGAAAGCCGTCTACGCCGCCGCCGCCCTCCTGCTCCTCGCCGGCTGCCAGGTCGACGTCGACAAGAACAGCGCCGACCGCCTCGAGAACGCCGCCGACAGCCTAGGCGCGACGGTCGAGAATGCCGCCGACGCCGCCGGCAACGCCGCCGAGAGCGCGGCCGCAACCGTCGAGAACACCGCCGACAAGGTGGGCGACAAGGTCGGCGACGCCAGGGTCGATGTCGACGTCGACGGCAACAAGGCGGATTCGAACAGGCAATAGGGCCGTCGGTCCTTGCCGGCGGGGCTGGGCACCGAGGGTGCGACCCTCTCTTCCCCGCCTCTTCCTGCTGCGCACGATCCCCGTCATTCCCGCGAAAGCGGGAATCCAGTCTCGAACTCGGCGCTGGATTCCCGCTTTCGCCCAGGTACCGAGGGGTTTTTCCTCGGTGCCAGGTACGTGCCAGGCACGGAGGATTTTTCCTCAGTGCCAGGCACCATCAGGACCATGCACCATCAGGACCGCCTCAGAGGATCAGTAGATCTTCGTCCTGAGGTCGACATGCTTCCTCGGCGTCGAGTCGAGGAAGAGGCGGGGCTGGGGGGCATCGGCCAAGGCCAGCCAGTAGGTGTGCTGCTCGTAATAGGATGAGCGGTTGGAGCCGCCCGCCGACATGCGCAGGCGGGCGTTCCAGTCGATCCGGGCGACGTCGCCCGGGCGAAGCGCGAAGAGGGGCGAGGGCAGGAAGGCCGGCCATTTGGTCTGCAGGCGGGAGCCGCCCGGGGGCGATAGGAGGATGTCGGCGCGGTCGGGATGGAGGTGCCAGCCGAGCACCCGCTCGTGGTAGGGGCCGACTTCGCGCCAGCTTTCGCGGGTGAGCGGGCCGGCGCTCCGGACGATCTCGAAATCCTCCTCCTCCACCGAGCGGATCTCATGGCGCCAGGCCTCCGCGGGCGAGGCCGCGTCGGGGAGCGCATAGGCCTCGTCGAGCCGGGGACGCCTGAGCGGGGCGTTGGCGCCGCGCGCCCGCTTGGTCCAGCGCGACCAGATATGCTGGACGATCAGGATCGGACCGCGATCCTCGAGTCGACCGCGGCGATGGCGGCGGCCACCGCCTCCTCCGGGCCGAGCTCGCTCGTATCGAGAAGGACGGCGTCCTCCGCCCGCTGAAGGGGCGCCGCGGAGCGTCCGCTGTCGCGCTCGTCGCGGGCGCGGATGTCGAGCAGCACCTCGTCATATTCGGCGTGGAGGCCCATTCGGACCAGCTCGGCGCAGCGCCGGCGGGCGCGGACCTCGGGGCCGGCGGTGACGAAGAGCTTGGCGTCGGCCTCCGGAGCGATGACGGTGCCGATGTCGCGGCCGTCGAGGACGGCGCCGCCCTCCTGGCCGGCGAAGGCGCGCTGGCGCTCGACCAGGGCCTGGCGGACGAGCGGGTAGGCCGAGATTCGCGAGGCGATTCCGCCCACCGCCTCGCTCCTCAGGTCCGGATCGGCGAAGTCGGTCTGCGAGAAATCGCAGGCCCGAAGCGCCGAGAATTCGCTCTCCGGATCGCCGTCCCAGCGCAAGAGGTTGAGGGCGACGGCGCGGTAGAGCAGGCCGGTGTCCATGTGCGGCAAGGCGTAATGGCGGGCGAGCGCCTTGGCGATCGTGCCCTTGCCGCTCGCCGCCGGGCCGTCGACGGCGATGATCATGAGGCGAGGCCCGCGAGGATGGAGGCGAAGCCGGGGAAGCTGGTGTCGGCGCAATTCATGTCGGCGACGGTTAGCGGGGCGCGGCCATGGAGGCCAGCCACGGCGAAGCTCATCGCGATGCGGTGGTCGAGGCACGGGTCGATCGTCGCTCCGCCCTCGAGGGGCTCGCCGCCGGTTCCCGCGATCGCCAGCCCGTCCTGCGTCTCCTCGACCTTCGCGCCGATGGCCCGCAAGCCCTCAGCCATGGCGGCGAGGCGGTCCGATTCCTTCAGGCGAAGCTCGCCGAGGCCCGAGGTCCTGGTCACGCCGTCGGCGAAGGCGGCGGCGACGAAGAGGATCGGGAATTCGTCGATCATCCGCGGGGCGATTTCGGGAGGCACGTCCACGGCCGTCAGGGGCGAATGGCGGACGAGGAGGTCGGCGACCGGCTCGCCGTCCGCCCCGCGCGCATTCTCGAAGGCGAGGTCGCCGCCCATGGCGCGGAGCAGGTCGTAGAGGCCGGTGCGCAGCGGGTTGATTCCGACGCCCTCGATGCGGAGCTCCGAGCCGGGGACGATCAGGGCGGCGACGGCGAGGAAGGCGGCGGCGGACGGGTCGCCTGGGATGGCGAGCGTTCGGGGCTTCAGCGCCGCTTCGCCGCGAAGGACGATCTCCTCCCCCTCGATCCTGATGTCGGCGCCGAACAGCTCGAGCAGCCGCTCGCTATGGTCGCGGGTCGGGACCGGCTCGACGATCCGGGTCACTCCGGGAATGTTGAGCGCGGCGAGCAGCAAGGCGGATTTCACCTGCGCCGAGGGGACCTCCATGAGGTGCGTCCGCGGGACGGCCGGGCAGAGGCCGCGGACGGTCAGCGGCAGGCGCCCGTTTGCGCTCACCTCGGCGCAGAGGCGGCGAAGCGGCGCCGCGACCCGCTCCATCGGGCGCCGCGAGAGCGAGGAATCGCCGATGAAGGTCGCCGTGATCGGGTGGGCGGCGGCGAGGCCCATGAGAAGGCGCGCCGAGGTGCCGCTATTGGCCATGTCGAGCGCGGCTTCGGGCTGGAGGAGGGCGCCGGGGCCGACTCCGTCGACCGTCCACGCCTCGCCGCCGCGCCCGATCCGGACGCCCATCGCGGCGAGCGCCCGGGCGGTGGCACGGACGTCCTCGCCCTCCGACAGGCCGGCGATCCGGCTTCGTCCGACCGCCATCGCCGCGCAGATCAGGGCTCGGTGGGAGATCGACTTGTCGCCGGGCACCCGGACGGTGCCGCGAAGCGGCGGCGAGGGTCCGAATATCGCCGGCCGGGCCCCTTCGCTTGCCATGGGCTTGGCTTTTGACAGCGGCCTACCCATGTGGCAAGGCGCCCCCCGACCGAGCGGCCGGGCGGCCGGGCGGCCGTTTTCAAGCGATTTGACCGGAGAATTCCACCCATGGTGAAGCCTGAATGGGGCACCAAGCGCACTTGTCCCAAGTGCGGCGTTCGTTTCTACGACCTCGGCAAGGAGGATCCGGTGACCTGCATCGCCTGCGGAGTCGCCTGGGATCCCGAGCCGATCCTGAAGTCCAAGCAGCCTCTGCCGTTCGACGCCCCCAAGAAGGAGGTCGTCGTCGACGAGAAGGAGGATGCCGATCTCGCCGCCGAGGATCTCGTCATCGACGAGGATGCCGAGGAGAATCCGGACGACGAGGTCGATCTCGGCGGCGACGACGATATCGGAGTCCCCGGCGCGGGGGATGAGGACGAGGAAGTCTGATCTAACCGGGTGAAAGTGGTACTTTCACCCGAACCCGTCATTGCGAGGAGCCCTTCGACGCCGCCTGCGGCGGCGCTCAGGATAAACTGCCGTTTTGCAGCAGCGACGCGGCAATCCAGCCCAGCGCTGGCGACAGCCGCAGACTGGATTGCTTCGCTCCGCTCGCAATGACGGCTTGCAGTAACACGGCGCCTTGCCTAAATCCGGCGCCGCACCGCCCTCCCAGGGGCGGAAAAAAGGTTCGGGGCCGTAGCTCAGCTGGGAGAGCGCTGCAATGGCATTGCAGAGGTCAGGGGTTCGATCCCCCTCGGCTCCACCAGCCTTCGCCCTGACGGGCTACGGCTGGCAAGCCAGCCTTAGTCCGGCGGGGGCGAAGGCTGCCCGCCGTAGCCTTGGCGAAGGAGGGCTACAGCGTCATCGGAGAAGCACCGGTGAACTACGTCTACATCCTCCAAAGCCTAAGCCATCCAGACCAATTCTACACCGGTCTATGTCAGGACGTGCAGGCCCGCCTGAAGGCCCACAACGCCGGCCAGTCACCGCACACATCCAAGTTCAAGCCCTGGAAGCTCCTGTCCTACCACTGGTTCGAAGAACCCCGCACGGCGGCCGCCTTCGAACGCTACCTCAAGAGCGGCTCAGGACGTGCCTTTGCTCTGAGACACCTCCGCTAGGTTGTCGCATCGCCCTTAATCCGCTACACTGCTCGCGGGATCGAGGGGTTTGTTTTCGCTATGAAAATGGCGCTTGGCGCACTTTTGGCCGCGGCCTTGGCCGTCTACGCTTCGGCGCGGGCCGAGGGGGACGCGCCGGCTGTGCGGCCGCAGGCGCGGCCGGCGGTTGCCGTCTGGGATGCGTGGCGCGAGCCGGTGCGGGCGCCGCAGCCGCGGACGGAGCGGCCTGCCGCCGAAGCGCCGATCGCGGCCCCCGCTCCCGCCGACGACATCGACGTCGTCGACGCGCACTGGATGGCGCTGACCATGTGGGGCGAGGCGCGCAGCGGCGGCGAGGAGGCGATGCGGGCGGTGGGCCACGTGATCGACAATCGCCGTAAGCTCGGGACGCATGGGCGGTACGCCACCGAGACGGTGAGCGAGGCGTGGCAGTTCAGCTGCTGGAACAGGAACGATCCCAATTACCGGGCGATGCTCGACATCGACCGGCTTCGGCCGGGCAGCCGGGACCAGGCGATGTGGGTGACGGCCAGGCGGCTTGCCGAGGAGATACTGGCGGGGCGCTCGGTCGATCCGACCGGGGGCGCCCTGTTCTATCACACGACCGCGGTCGCTCCGCGCTGGTCCGCGGGGGTCGCGCCGACGCGGCTGATCGGCGGGCACCTCTTTTTCGCGAGCGCGCGTTAGGTCGTCATTGCGAGGAGCGTAGCGAGGCGGCAATCCAGCCTGCGCGGGGCGCTATACTGGATTGCCGCGCTTCGCTCGCAATGACGCGGGCTAGAACTTCGTCCCCAGCCTCAGCCCGATCGTCCGCGGCGTGTAGGGGACGACGTAGGGGCGCTGGAAGCATTGGCCGCATTCCTGGAAGCGGGTGAGCTGGGCGCGTTCGTCGAAGGCGTTTTCGAGATAGATTTCGGCGGTGAACTTGCTCCATTCCATTCCGAAGGCGAGGTCGACGAGCGTGTAGGCCGGCAGGCGTCCGGTGAGGGCGGCCGGATTGACCGGGCCGCCGGGGCCGAAGATCAGGGTTCGGATATCCGACGAGGCCGAGCTCTGGTGGGAGACGACGGCCTGGACGTGGCCGGTGCCCGTCATCAGCGGGAATTCGTAGCGCGCCTGAGAGCTGAACTTGAACCTCGGCGTGACCGGAAGCCGGGTGCCCTTCGGCGCGGAGATGAAATTGGGGTCTCCGGTCGGCTGGAGGTTGGTGCAGGCGAAGGTCGGATCGTCGGCGCCGCACAGATTGTGGGTGGTCTTGGCGTCGGTATAGGCGGCGCTCGCGGCGAGGCTCAAACCGGTCACCGGCCGCCAGCTGAGGTCGAGCTCGGCGCCCTTGATCCGGGCGTCGGGGCCGTTGTGGATCTCGGTGAAGCTGTTCGGGCCGAGGAACGAGAATTGGAAGCTCTTCCAATCCTGCCAGAAGATCGCGCCGTTGAGGCGAAGCCCGCCCGGCCAGCTGGTCTTGAAGCCGAGCTCGTAATTGGTGAGCGTGTCCTCGTCATAGGGCGCGACGGTGGTCCGGCGGTTGATTCCGCCCGGCCGGAAGCCCTTCGACCAGGTCGCGTAGACCATCTGGTCCGGCGTGATCTTGTAGGTGAGGTTGATCCGGTGGGTGAAGCCGTCGCCCTTGGTCCGCTTGGGGACGACTCCGGACCCGGAGAACACGCCGAGGTTGGTGCAGGGCGAGCCCGCCACCGCGGGCGGGAGAAGGGTCCCGGTGATGTTGTCGCGCAGGGTGGCGCCGGTCGTCGTGAAGCACTGGATGACTCCGGTGCGCGAGCTTCCGGCGGCGTTGAACGGCGAATCGGTGAAGCCGCCGCCCGGATTGCGGCCGAAGCCGAAGAAGCCGATCAGCGAGTTGTTGTACTTGTAGGCCCTGAGGCCAGCGGTGACGCTGAGGGCGTCGGTGATGTCGAAGCTCGCCTCGCCGAACGCGGCATAGTCGCGGTCGACGCGGTCCTGCTGGGTCAGCCACAGGGTCCCCGGAACGGTGTTGACCGACACTTGGGGGCCGAGGCCGGTGACCTGATAATCCTGGTGGATGAAGTGGAACTGGCGCTGGTAGAACAGGCCGGCGATCACCCGGAAGCGGTTTTCGGCCGGCGAGGCGACGCGCAGCTCGTGGCTCATCTTGGTGAAATGGTCGCGGCCGATGATGTGCTGCGAGGGATCGATCGTGTTGCCGGCATTGTCCTGGAAATAGAAGTAGGAGGCGAGGCCGCCGGCGCCCTCGTAGAGCGAATCGTAGGCCTCGGCATAATCGGTGTAGTCGGCCGAGGAGTTGATCTTCCGGTCGAGATAGGCGCCGGCATAGGTGAGGTCCCAATTGGCGATCTTGCCCTCGACGGAGAGGGCCGCCTGGACGAAGCGGTCGTGGAAATTATCGGGGAAGAAGTGCTGGACCTTGAGGTCGCCGAGGCTCGGGTCGAAGCCGAAGGCGCCGTGATTGTGCTGGTCCTGGCCGATCACCGAGACGGTCGCCGTCCAATTGTCGTCGAGGTCGATTCCGAGCGCGGCTCGGCCGCCGGCGACCTCGATGTCGTTGAAGTCCTTCTCGACCAGGCCGGCATTGTTGATGACGATGCCGCCGGGGTGCGGAAGGAAGGCGCGGGTTCCGGGGATGTTGTCGATATAGCCGGCGTCGCGCTCGTACCAGCCGACCACGCGGAGCGCGGCGCTGCCGCCGATCGGGGCGTTGACGAAGCCTTCGAGCTTGCCGCCGACGCCGCCGTGGCGGACCGTGTTCACCTCCCCGTCGGCGCCGCCGTAGAAGGAGGATTTGTCGGGCTTGTTGGTGATGATCCGGATCGTTCCGGCTTCGGACGAGGCGCCGTAGAGCGTGCCCTGGGGCCCGCGCAGGACCTCGATCCGGGCGATGTCGTAGATATGGACGTCGAGCGTTCCGCCGATCGTCGTCACCGGCTGCTCGTCGAGATAGACTCCGACCGAGGGCAATGAGCCCGAATGGTTGCCGTCGCCGCCCGAGGCCACTCCGCGGATGTAGACGTTGGTGACGCCCGGCTGGCTGGTCTGGAAGGAGACGCTCGGGGTGAGCTTGGTGTAATCGTTGAAATTGGCGACGTTGAGCTCCTCGAGCCGCTGGGTGCCGAGCGCCTGGATGCTGATCGGAACGTCCTGCAGATTCTCCTCGCGCTTGGCGGCGGTGACGATGATGTCATCGCCGTCGCTCGACGGGGCGTCGGCACTCGTGCCTCCCGCGGCCGGCTCGTCGGCCGGCGGCGTGCTCTGGGCGAAGGCGGTGCCGGAGAGCGTCGTCGAAGCGAGCAGGAAGGCGGCGAGGCTGGAAGCGAGGCGCATGATATCCCCCTCAGGATTGCGTCGCCGCCGAATCTGTGCCGCTTTGGGGGGCGGGGTCAAACTTATTCTGCTTGCGTAACGGCTCTAGCGCGGGGGCTGTGGTTTCGAGGTCACGGATGAAATCCCTCTCCCTGTAGGGGAGAGGGACAGCCGCGAAGCGGCAGGGTGAGGGCCCGTCTGGCGCCGGCTGCCCTCACCCTCCCACCGCTTCGCGGCGGGCCCCTCCCTCTCCCCTACAGGGAGAGGGGGTTATGGGGCGCTTCCGGATAGGCTTCCAGCACCGGCCCTAGCGCCGCCTTGAGCGGACCGAGCCATTGCTCATAGGCCCGCCACTGGCCGATTCCGTCGCGGTTGAGCGGGCGGCGGACCTGTTCGGAGCTGGCGGTGCGCACCGCGCGCGGATTCTCGTGGAAGCGTAGGCAGGCGGGGTCGAAATCGAGGCCGAGATAGTCGAGCAGGCGTCTCACCTCGGGCTCGGGTTCGTCGACCAGCCGCTCGTGGATGACGCGGTGGACGCGGCCGGGCAGCAGCCGGTCGAAATGGGCCATCAGGCCGACATAGTCGCGATAGTAGCGGCCCATGTCGGCGAGGTCGTAGCTGAAGCCCTGGCCGTGGGCGTAATGCTGCTTGAAGTTGGAGAAGCCGCAGTCGAGCGGGTGGCGGCGGGCGTCGATGATCCTGGCATTGGGCAGGATGAGGTGGATGAAGCCGGTGTGCACCCAGTTGTTGGGCAGCTTGTCGATGAAGAAGGGGCGGTCGGTCTTGCGCTGGATCCGGGTCCGGTCGAGATATTCCTCGCCGAGCGCGGCCGCGGCAGCGGAGTCCAAATCGGCCACCGCCTCGGGATAGCGAGTCTCGGCCTCGCCTCGCCAGCGGCCGAGGCGGGCGGCGAGGACGGGGAGGTCGGGAAGCTCCATCGTGCCTTCGACGAGCGGGTGGCTGGCGAGGATCTGCTCGATGAGGGTCGAGCCGGCGCGGGGCATTCCGAGGATGAAGATGGCGTCCGGCGCCGCCGCTCCGAAGCCCGACCGCTGGGCGAAGAAGTCGCGGCTGTAGACCTGCCGGGTGCGGTCGACGAGGCTCGTCACCTCGTCGGGGTCATAGCCCATCATGTCGTGGCGGAGCCGGTTGCCCTCGGCATAATGGGTAAAGGCGCGGGCGGGCTCCTGCCGCTCCTCGAGCGCCTTGCCGAGCGCGAAATGGAGGTGGAAGCGATCCTCGACCTTCAGCGCCGGCTGCGCCAGCGCCGACTCCATCGCGGCGAGATCCGCGTCGGCGAAGGCGATTGTCTTGAGGTTGGCGAGGCTCCACCAGGCCTCGCCCAGGGTCGGCGCCAAAGCGAGCGCGCGGCGATAGGCGGCGACGCCCTCTTCCAGCCGGCCGACCGTCTTGAGCGTATGGCCGTAGCTCATCCACACCTTGGGCTGGTCGGGCTTGCGGGCGAGGACCTGCTCGTAGAGCCGGATCGCCTCCTCGAAGCCGCCGAGCCGCCCGAGAGCGGCGGCGCGCAGATTCTGCTGCGAGAGGGCCTCGGGCTCGCCGTCGAGCAGGGAATCGAGGATTTCGAGCGCCTCGGCGGAGCGGTTCTGGCGGTGGAGGACGGTGGCGAGATTGGCGCGCGCGGCGGTGAAATCGGGCGCCAGATCGAGGGCGCGGCGGAGCAGGGTTTCTGAATCCTTGTAGCGGCCGAGGCGGCCGGCCAGCTCCGCCATCATCCTGATCGCGGCGATGTCGGTCGGCTTCTCCTTGAGATAGGGGCGGAGCAGCCCCTCGGCCATGGCGAGCTGGCCTTCGACCAGAAAGAGGCCGGCCTGCATCAGCCGGGGCTCGCGGGTGGCGCGGTTGAGCTGCTCGTCGACCGAGCCGCCGCTCACGGCCCCTCCTCGACCAGCGGCACGCCGTAGCTTGCCAGAAGCGCCTTCACCTCGCCCGAATGGCGGGCGAGGACGCTCTCGAGCTCGTCGTGAAAGGCGCGGTCGTCCTTGCGGGTGCCGATCGAGACGTCGAACACCATCGGCAGCTGCGGCCCGTCGAAATGGGGGCTGAGCGGAGTGACCTTGAGCGGCACCGGCGAGCGGGCGGCGAAATAGCCGCCGACCGGGCCCCAGACGAAGGCGATGTCGACCTCGCCCGAGGCGACGGCGTTGACGATGTCGGCCTGGGGCTCGGGCTTCGCATAGTCGCCGTAGATCATGTAGCCGCGGACATTGTCGATGATCCCGCGCTTGGCGAGCGCGTGGGCGGGCGGGGTGTTGTTGAAATCGTCGCCGACCATCGACACGCCGATCTTCAGCGCCTCCAGCCGGGGATCGTCGAACGACGCGATGTCGAGATGGCGGTCGGCGCGGGTCACGGCGACATAGGTCGAGCGGTAATAGGGCCGGGTGGTGCCGAGCATCTCGAGGTTCGA
The DNA here is from genome assembly GCA_045811485.1 of Allosphingosinicella sp. Lineage (GTDB taxonomy): Bacteria > Pseudomonadota > Alphaproteobacteria > Sphingomonadales > Sphingomonadaceae > Allosphingosinicella. Next base: position 18,298 of record JBJMTX010000014.1, on the reverse strand, counting down.
GCCGACGCCCGGGATGAGGTCGCACAGGCCGGCGTTCAGGGTCTCGCGGACATTGCCCCGGCGCTGCGCCCACCAGGTATAGGTCACGGTCGCGTGAAGGTCGGCGGCGATGAGGTCGACAAGCTTGTTCTCGAACCCTTCGCGCTTGTCGTTGGAGAAGGGGAGGTTGTTAGGATCGGCGCAGACCCGGAGGATGCGCGGCGAGGGCGCGGCGGCGGCGGGCGGCGCCGAGGTCCCGGCCTGCGCCGGGATGACGAGGAGCAGGGCAAACACGATCCCCCTCATCGCGCGGCGACGATCCCCCAGGGCTTGCCCCCGAGCGCGACCGTGCCGGCGACCTTGTTCGCGGCGAGGTCGATCGCGGTCATGTCGCCGCTGAGGCCGTTGGCGGTGTAGAGCCGCTTCTCGTCGGGCGACAAAGCCAGGTTCCAGGCGCGCCAGCCGACCGGCCAGGTGCGGACGATCTTCAGCGTCGCCGGATCCACCTCGGCGACCAGCTTGGCCCGGCCGAGGGCGACGAAGGCGCGCCGGCCGTCGCGGGTGAAGACGATCCCGATCGGCTGGGCGTAGACGTCGCTGGTCGGCGCCTCGACGAGGCCGGCGAAGTCGATCTTGCCGAGCGGTTTTCGGGTGGCGCTGTCGAAGACGGAGACGGTTCCGCGCGCTTCGGAAGAGACCCAGAAGCGCTTCCCGTCGGGAGTGAAGGCGGCGAAGCGCGGGCGGGTGTCGACGATGAGGTTGTCGATCACCTTGCCGGCGGCGGCGTCGACGACATGGGCCATGGCGCCGCTTTCCGAGGCCTGGACGACGAGCCGGCCGTCGGGGCTGACCGCGGTCCCCTCGGGCTCGCCGCCAACCGGAATCTCGGCGGTCACCTTCGCCTCGGCCACGTCGACGACGCTCAGCAGATTGTCGTTCTCGTTGGCGATGTAGAGGCTTTTGCCGTCGGGGGAGATGGCGAACGTCTCCGGGTCGGGGCCCGAGGGCAGGTGGCCGGTCACCGCGCGGGTGGCGAGATCGACGACGGCGATCCGGTTGTCGTCGCTGACGGCGACGTAGAGCGTCCGGCCGTCGGCCGAGAGCGCGAGGCCGCGGGGGCGCTTGCCGACCTCGATCCGGCCGGTCTCCTTCAGGGTCGCGGGATCGACGATGTGGACGACACTCGATCCTTCGTCGGAGACGTAGACGGTCTCGGCGCGGACCGGGACGGCGAGGGCGACCAGGACAGCGAAGGCGGCGCGGATCATGTCCTCGTATAGAGGAAGGCGGCGATGTCGCGCGAGTCCCCGGGCGTGACTCCGAGGCGGGGCATCGCGGTTCCGGGAGAAACCGCCTGCGGGTCGACGATCCAGCGCTCGAGATTATCGGGATTGTTGTCGAGCCGGCCGCCGATGATCGAGCGGACGGCGACTCCGTCGAGCGGCGGCCCGACCAGTCCGGCGGCCCCGGGAACGCCCTTGACGGCGTGGCAGCCGCCGCAGCCATATTGGACGAAGAGATGCTTGCCGCGGTTGGAATTGCCGCCGGTCAGAGCCTCGGCGCGCTTGATCACGTCCCAATGCTCGTAGCGCATGTCGGCGAGCACAAGCAGGGCGCCGACGGCCACGGCCGCCGCCGGCAGAAACAATGCGAGCGCCTTATTCCGCGGCAAGGGCATGGCCCACCTCGCTGGCCTTCAGCCATTTCCAGAGGAAGAAGAGGGCGGCGGCGCCGTGGAACGCACCGCCGGGGACCCACATGATCGCGCCGGCGAGCTGCTGGTCCTCGGCCGGGGTGAGGCCGCTCGCGGTCATGCCCATCGCCGCATAGCCCGCATACCAGGGGCTGGTGGAAACCGCCATCAGGACTCCCAGCGCACCGCCCGCGAGCGAGGTCAGGAACAGGCAGAAAGCGGAGAGCGCGTAGCGGCCGGTTCCGCCATGCGCCATCGCCCACCAGAAGATGAGAGCGGTGACGAAGAAGGAGAGGTGCTGGGCGACGTGCCAGCCCTCGCCGGCGAGGGCGAGATCGAACAAGGCCGGCGCGTGCCAGGCCCAGAGGGCGGCGAGCTGGAGGAGGGTGGCGAAGAGGGGATCCGTGAGCAGCCGCCAGAGCGGCTTGCCGCCCCGGGCGGCGCCCGCGAACATCCCCCTCGCCGCGGGCGGAAGCGCCCACAGCATCGCAGCTCCGGGGCGCGAGGCGACGAGCAGGAGGGCGGCGGGGAGCATGATCAGCTCATGCTCGATCATGTGGAAGGCGAAGCTCGATTCCCCCGCTTCGTGAAGCGGCGAGACGATCGCGGCGGCGAGGGTCAGCCAGCCCGCCCCGAACAGAAAGGCTCCGCGCCGAAGGCTGGCCCGGCCCTGGTCCGAGCGCCGCCACAGCCGGGCGAAGCCAACGGCGTAGAGCAGGGCCGAGACGAGTAAGGGGCCTGTCACCCAGGGCGCCAGCGTCCAGCTCATGCAAAGCAGCTCGGGACGATGAAGGCGGCGAGCGTCTGGTAGACGATCGCCAGCGCGAGCAGGACCGAGACCAGCATCCCGGTCAAAGCTGCGAAGTCGCGGCCCTCCGCTTCGCTGTCGCGCCGTCGCCAGATACGGTGCGAGAGCAGCCCGCCGGCCAGCACGATCAGCAGCGCGACCAGCCCGATCAGGCCGGTCTGGAGCGCGCCGTTGTCGGTGCATTGCGAGAAGCTCAAGTCGCTTCCGAGCTGCTGCGAGCCGAACCAGGCGAAGGCGCCGAGCGCCAGCGCCGCCCAGGCGAGGAGATGGCTTCGCCGGGCGCTCACGGCATCCACCTCGGAAGCCAGTAGATGAGCAGATAGATGGGCAGCCAGCAGACCCAGACGAAGCGCCAGTACATGGCGTTCTCGGCGACGTCGACATAGCGGCGGGCCTCGGCCGCGTGGCGGGTGAACATGAGGCCGGCCAGCACGAAGGAATCGCCCACGTCGGTGGCGATATGGGTGGTGTGGAGGAAGAGCAGCGCCCAGACGATCGAGCCGTAGGCATTATCGGTCCACAAGACGTTCAGGGAGGCGAATTCGAACGCCCGGACGACCAGCAGCAGACCCCCGATCAGGCTCAGCACGAGGATATATCGCTGGACCTGGCGCAGATCCTTCCTTTCGGCGGCGCGCTTGATGATCGTGTTGGGGATCTCGCTCAGCAGCATGATGATGGTGAACAGGGTGCCGGCGATCAGGTTCGGCGGACGCCAGGGTTCGGGCGGCCAGCTCTGCTCGCCGCCGGAAAGATAGAAATAGGTCGCGATCGTCAGGGCGAAGAAGGTGCCCTCGATCGCGAAGAAGGCGATGATCCCCCACCAGGTCAGGCTCCGGTGGCCGTAGGCGTGGGTGGGCAGCTCGGTGAGGTCGCCGGCGAATTTGACGGGCACGTTCATTCGATCACCGGTTCCGGGGTCACCGGTCCCTTGGGCCAGAACCAGGCGGCGAGCGCGGCGCCGACGGGGACGGTGCCGAGCAGGACCGCCCAGGGCGTGAACATCGAGGAGACGAAGGCGGCGGTGACCGCCAGCGATGCCATGAGCGGCCAGATCGTCGGTACGGGCGAAGGCTCGCGAACGTCGGGCTTCGCCTCCATCACGGTGGTGAGCAAAAGCTCGCGGTCGTCGACTCGAAGGCCGGTCATCACCGGAAGCCCGTCGCGATGGTCCCAGAGCGGGGTGCGGCTGGTGACGACGGGGATGTGGGCGAAATTGTAGGGGGCCGGCGGCGAGGCGGTCGCCCATTCGAGGCCGGAGGCGTCCCAGGGATTGGGCCCCGCGATCCGGCCGCGCCAAATCGAGAGCAGCCCGTTGACCACGAACAGGGCGAGCGCGGCGGCGAACAGGAAGGCGCCGATCGTCGAGAGCAGGTTGGTCTCCTCCCAGCCCAGGCCGGCGGGGTAGGTATAGACGCGCCGCGGCATTCCGAGCAGGCCGGAGATGTGCATCGGGAAGAAGGTGAGCTGGAAGCTGAGGAACGAGCCCCAGAAGGCGATCCGGCCGAGCCTTTCGTCCATCATCCGGCCGGTGAATTTGGGAAACCAGTAGGTGAAGGCGCCGAGCAAGGGAAAGACCGCGCCGCCGATCAGCACATAGTGGAAGTGGGCGACGACGAAATAGGTGTCGTGGACCTGCAGGTCGAGCGGCACGGCCGCCTGCATGACTCCGGTGAGGCCGCCCATCACGAAGGTGATTATGAAGCCGATCACCCACAGCATCGGAACTTCGAAGCGCGGCCGTCCGGCCCAGATCGTCCCGATCCAGCAGAAGATCTGGATCCCCGACGGGATCGCCACCGCCATCGTCGCGGCGGTGTAGAACGAATAGCCGAGCCGGGGCAGGCCGGTCGCGAACATGTGGTGGACCCAGACCCCGAACGAGATCAGGCCGACGGCGACCAGCGCGAGCACCATGAAGGCGTAGCCGAGCACCGGCCGGCGCGAGAAGGTCTCGACGATGTGGCTGACGAAGCCGGTCGCGGGCAGGAAGATCATGTAGACCTCGGGATGCCCGAAGAACCAGAAGAGGTGCTGCCAGAGCAGGACGTCGCCATGCTCGTAGGGGTTGTAGAAATGGGTTCCGACCAGCCGGTCGGAGATGAGGAAGCCGGAGGCGAGGGCGATTGCCGGCATCGAGAAGATCGTCATCAGAGCGGTGACGAGCGCGGCCCAGACGAACAAAGGCATCCGGGCGAGGTTCATCCCGGGCGCCCGCTGCTTGAGGGTCGTCGCGGTGATCTCGACGGCGACGCACAGGCCGGCGACCTCGGTGAAGGTGACCATCTGCGCCCAGATGTCGCTTCTTTTGCCCGCTGAGAATTCGGGGCCCGACAGCGGCACGTAGGCGAACCAGCCGACGTCCGGGGCGATGTTGAGGATGAAGGCCACCCACAGCAAGGTGCCGCCGGCGAGGTAGGTGTAGTAGCTGAACGCGTTGAGCCGGGGGAAGGAGATGGCGCGGGTGCCGACCATCAGCGGAACGAGGAAGACCGCCATCGCCTCCATGACCGGCACGGCGAACAGGAACATCATCGTCGTTCCGTGCATGGTGAACAGCTCGTCGTAGCGCTGGGCGGTGATCAGGCCGCTCTCGGGCTTGGCGAGCTGGAGGCGCATGATCAAAGAGGCGATTCCGCCGAAGATCAGGAAAACGAGGGCCGTGACGATATAGCGCTTGCCGATCTGCTTGTGGTCGACCTCGCTCAGCCAGCCCCACAGGCCCGGCGGGCGCGACCAGGTCTTCTCGAGCCGGGCATGGAGCGCCGCGCCTTTGAGCTGCTCGCCGTCGCGGGGGAGATCGTGGGGGGAGAGGATTGTCATGGCCGCGTCCCCCAACCGTCACCCCGGGCTTGACCCGGGGCCCATGAACACCGCCGCGTGAAAGCGGTAAGATCCCTGTTCATGGGTCCCGGCTTTCGCCGGGATGACGAAGCGCTCATTTCAGGGTCTCCAGATAGGCCACCACCGCGTGGAGCTGGTCGGCGTCGAGGCCGACGACCGGCATGTTGTTGCCAGGCTTGGCGCTCTGCGGATCGGCGACCCAGGCGTAGAGATGGCCGCGGCGCATCGGATAGGTGCCGGCGCCGATCGAGGGGCGGCTGGCGACGTGGGTGAGGTCGGGGCCGACCTGCCCGGAGGCGGGCGTTCCCGCGATGTTGTGGCACGAGCTGCACTCGCGAGTCGTCACGTAATCGAATCCCGCCTGTTGGAGCGGATTGGACGGCGGCGGCGCCGGGCGCTGCTGCAGCCCAAGCCAGTGGCGGAAATCTTCCTTGCTCTCGACGGTGACGTCGAGCGCCATATGGGCGTGCTGGATCCCGCAATATTCGGCGCACTGGCCGCGATACCGGCCGATCCTGCGCGGGACGAGGACGATGTCCTCGACCTTGCCGGGAATGAGGTCCTGCTTGCCGGCGAGGTTGGGGACCCAGAAGCTGTGGATGACGTCGTTCGACTTCAGGTAGATCATCGCCGGAACCCCGACCGGGAGGTGAAGCTCGTTGGCGGTGCGGACGCCCTGCGACGGATCGGGGAAATGATATTTGACGTCCCACCACCATTGGTTGGCGACGATCTCGATGGTCATCGCAGGCTGATTGCGCGGCACCGACAGGGCGATCGAGCGGTCGGTGAAATAGCTTGCGAGGGTGAGTCCGGTGAGGCCGAGGACGACGGCGCCGATCCAGACGAGCAGGGCCCTGGTCAGCGGCCCGTCGCGCGCGGGCGCGGCCGGATCGGGCGAGTCGGAATCGTTCGAGCGGCGGCGCCACCAGGCGGCGACGAGGAAGGCGAGCACGGCTGCGTAGAAGATCAAAGTGACGATCAGGAAGATCGAGAACAGATCGCTGATCGCCGCCGATTCCGCCCCGTCGCGCGGCCCGATCGCCTGCGGGCCCTGGCAGCCGGCGAGGAGCGCGAGGAGGGGCAGGAGGCGGCGCATCAGTCCTGCTCGTCCTTGGGCAGAGTCTCGTTCGACTCGGCTTTCTGCTTCTCGCGCTCGGAGAGAGTCGCCGGCTCGGTGCTCGAAATGTCGTCGCTTCGGCCGGAGAGCACGTCCTGGCGCGGCTGGGCGGAAAGCGAGCGGACATAGGCGGCGAGCTGCCAGGCCTGCTGCTCGGTGATCCGGCCCTTCCAGGCCGGCATTCCGTTGGGCCGGCCGTTCCAGATGGTGGTGACGATATCCTCCATCCGGCCGCCGTAGCGCCATTCGTCGTCCATCAGCGGCGGCCCCATTCCGCCGCCGCCGGTGGCATGGCAGCCCGAGCAGTTCATCCAGTTGTAGAGCCGCTGGCCCTGGGCGAGCTGGAAGGAATTGTTCTCATATTCCGCGGCGCGGGGATCGCCGGCGAGGTTGGCCGGGCTCTCGGGAAGCGGCTTGCCGCGCGGATCGCGCTCCTCGCGGTCGCAGGCGGCGAGGAGGAGCGCCAGGCCCGTCATTGCGAGGAGCGAAGCGACGCGGCAATCTACACGTCTGCGCCGCGGCACTGGATTGCCGCGCTTCGCTCGCAATGACGGGGCGTTACCGCGGAAGCGCGAAGACATAGAGCCTTCCTCCCGCCTTGGTCTTCTTCGGCAGATCGCGCATCGCGTTGACCATGCCGAGCGCCGCGGTCGGATCGCGCGGGTCGAGCTGGGCGGAGACGATCGCGCCTGCCCAGCCGCCGACCCCGGTAAGCACGGCGACATATTGCCGCCCGTCGGGGCCGCGATAGCTGACCGGCTGGCTGATGATCCCGCTGTCGAGCTGGACCTGCCAGAGCAATTTGCCCGAGCGCGCGTCGAGGGCTTTGAACATCCCCCCCATCGTCCCGTAGAAGACGAGGTCGCCGCCCGTCGCCAGAGCGCCCGACCAGAGCGGGAGGTCCTCCTTAATCTCCCACGCCTTGCGCCGCCGCACCGGGTCCCAGGCGGTGAACACGCCCCGGTTTCCGCCGGGGCCGGCATACATCTTCACCTCGGCGCCGAGATAGGGGGTGCCGGCGATGTAGTTGGCCTCGATCGTGCCCTCGTCCATGCACAGGTTGATGTGCGGGACGTAGAGCAGGCCGGTGCGCGGGCTGAAGGCGGAGGGGTTCCAGTCCTTGGCGCCGGGCGCGGCCGGGCAGATGTTGCGGGTGACCCGGCCTTCCTTGGGCTCCTTGTCCGCGATCGGGATCAGCCGGCCCGTCTTGAGGTCGACTCCGCGCGAGCTGTTGATGTAGCCGAACGGATCGGCGGAGAGCACCTGGCCGCTCTGCCGGTCGATCACGTACATGTAGCCGTTGCGGCCGGGGCGGACGAGCACTCCGCGCATCCGCCCGCCGACCGGCATGTCGAGCAGCACCTGCTCGTTGATGTCGTCATGGTCGAACAGATCGTGCGGGCTCGACTGGTAGAACCAGCGCGCCTGGCCGGTGGCGATGTCGCGGGCGAAGACCCCCGTCGTCCACTTGTTGTCGCCCGGGCGCTGCTGCGGGTTCCAGGGGCCGGGATTGCCGGTGCCGTAGAAGATCGTCTTGGTCTTCGGATCGTAGCTGAGCCAGCCCCAGACGGTTCCGCCGCCGATCTTCCAGGCCTCGGCCGGCCAGCTATGAACTCCGAGATCCTTGCCCCGGTCCATCGCGTAGAAGGGGTGGAAGCCGGGCCCGATCAGGACGTCCTTGTCGGGGCCGGTATTGTAGGCCTTCCACGCCACCCGGCCGGAACCGGCGTCGAGCGCGACCAGCCAGCCGCGCACGCCGAACTCGCCGCCCGAATTGCCGACCAGCACCTTCCCCCCGGCGACGAGGGGGGACATGGTGATCGTCTCGCCCCTGTTGATGTTGGCGAGGTTGGCGCGCCAGACCTGATGGCCGCTGGCGGCGTCGATCGCGAAGACGCTTCCGTCCAGGGTCGTGAAATAGATCCGGCCGCCCGAGAAGACGGCGCCGCGATTGACGACGTCGCAGCAGGCGACGCCCTGGCTCGCCGGCTGGGGATGGGGACGGAAGACCCATTTGGGCTTGCCGTTCTTCGTCAGGTCGAGCGCCCAGATGTAATTGGGATAGGGCGTGGTGATGAACATGGTCGAGCCGACGACCAGGGGCGCGGCTTCCTGGCCGCGGCGGTTGTTGGTGTCGAAGCTGAAGGCGAGCTTGAGGCGAGCGACGTTCGAGCCGTTGATCTGATTGAGGCCGCTGTAGCGGGTGCTCGCATAATCCTTGGACGGCATCGTCCACTGGCCGTCCTCGGCCGCCGAGGCGCCGGCGGCGGGACGGGCGCCGTTGGGCTGGGCGGAAACCGGGACGGTGGAAAGCAGAAGGGCCGTGAGAAAAGAGGCGAAGACGTGACTCAGCCGCGTCCTGGCCATCAATCCGTCCCCTGTTTCATCTTCTCGTTCGGCGCCACAAACAGCGCGGCGGGACCTTTGTTCCGGGGCCGAAAGACCGCAATAACTTGGGTTAAACCGATCCACGGCGGGACACTCGATCCGGCGCTTCCCGCGGGGGCTTGAACCGAAAGGTAAAGAGCGCGTTAACCGCGCCATGGACCGACTGATTCCCGCCGCCGACGATGTGAAGCTCTTCCTCCTCACCTTCGCGGGCGGAGTCGTCTTCTTCGGCGCGTTCTTCGCCTGACCCTGTCCTTCGATACGGGCCTTCGCCTTCGCTCAGTCCCTACTCAGGATGAGCGGTTGAACTACTCCTCCCGCTCATCCTGAGTAGCCGCTGAGCGAAGTCGAAGCGGCGTATCGAAGGATCAATCACACGCCTTGTGGAGCTTCCACGCCAGCCAGGCGGCGCCGAGGCACATTGCGGCGACCAGGAGCAATTGGCCGATCGGCCCGATACCGATTCGGCTCAGGCCGAAGGCGAACAGGGATCCCACCACCATCGCGCCCGAATTGACGATGTTGTTGGCGGCGACGGTTCTCGCCGTTTCCGCCTTGGGCACGGTCGTCGTCAGGAAGGCGTAGAGCGGGACGACGAACATCCCGCCGGAGATCGCCACGCCCAGTAGCGCCAGGATCATGAAGCCGGCGCTCGGGTGGAAGATGAAGTTGCTGAGCGTGGTCAGGCCCGGCCCGTGCCTTCCCCAGGTCAGGGCGACGAAGTGGAGCATGAGCACGAAGCCGCCCATGAAGACGACCGAGATCGGGGCGAATCGGGCCGAGACCTTGCTCTTCAGGAGCCGGTTGATCGCCACCGATCCGATCGCGATCCCGACCGAGAAGATGGCGATGAACAGGCTCGCCACCTGCTCGTCGGCGCCGAGCACGTTCTTCACCAGCGGCGGGAAGATGATGATCAGCACCGCGCCGATCGCCCAGAAGAAGCTGATGGCGAGGATGGCGAGGAACAGCCGCTTGATGTGCATCGTCGCGCTGACCAGGGCGATCGAGGCTCGCACGATGTGCCAGTTGATCGGCTGCCGGTCGGCCGAGGGCGGGGCGGGGGGCACCTGGCGCCCGGCGAACCAGCCGAGCACGGCGAAGAAGAGGACCGCCGGAGCGGCGGCAGCCGGACGGCTCGCGAGCGCTCCGGCCAGGATCGTTCCGGCGAGAATGGCGATGTAGGTGCCCGCCTCGACCAGGCCGGTGCCCCCGAGCACTTCGTCCTGCCTCAGATGCTGGGGGAGGATCGCATATTTGATCGGGCCGAAGAAGGTCGAGTGGATCCCCATCGCCAGGACGGCGGCGAGCATGACCGGGATGTTGGCGAGCAGGATCCCGGCGCCGCCGACGAGCATGATGGCGATCTCGGCCGACTTGACCAGCCGGATGAGGCGCGCCTTGTCGTGATCGTCGGCGAGCTGGCCGGACAGGGCCGAGAAGATGAAGAAGGGGAGGATGAACAAGGCCTGCGCGATCGCGCTGAACTGGAACTCCCGGGCCGGATCCGAATAGAGCTGGTAGGTGACGAACAGCACCACCGCCTGCTTGTAGAGGCTGTCGTTGAACGCCCCGAGGAACTGGGTGACGAACAGCGGCAGGAAGCGCCGCCTGCGAAGCAGGTGCATCGAATCCTGCACTTACGCTCTGGCTCGGGCGGCGATGGGATGGACGGACATGCGCGGGCGGTCATAGCCGCTGTGGCGTGCGGGTCAAACGTTCAGCAGGCCTGCTTCATTCGGCCTGCCATCTGCATGCCGAAGCCACGCGAAGATTCAACGCTCGGGCGCGCGCGCCGGCGGCTCGAGCTTCCCGCTCGCGTCCGTCAGCTGGAGGATGGCGTCCGTCAGATACTTTTCGAGAGCCTCCTGACGTATCTTGCGAACCACCGGGATGGCCGCCTGCAGGTGATGAAGCGCGGTGTCGAGATGGGAGCTGTCGTGTTCGGCGAGCGCCAGCCTGACATAGGCGAAGCCCATGTTGATCTGGGTCCGGGCGAATTCGGCGGGGCCGTTGGCCTCGGTCTGCTCCTCCAGAGCCCGTGTGAACCCGCCGATCGCGTCGCGCAGCCGTTGCGGGTCGTTCGTCCGGATCCCGAGCTCCAGATTGACGAACCCGATATTGCCCTGGATTGCAGCCCAGCTGAGGGGTCCGGCGGACTTCGGCCTGTAGGGTTCCACCTCCTTGTAGATGCTCAGCGCCTGCTCGAGGCGAGGGAGCGAGTTCTGCGATAGGCCGAGATAAAGAAGGGCGTTGGCAAGGCCGCTCCGCATGCCGGCCCACTCTCTCGTCATGCCCTGGGCGCGGAAGAAGTCGGCGGCCTCCCCGAAGGAATCCAGGATCTCCTGCTCCGCATAGCGATTGGTCGTGCCTCCCACCAATGTCAGCATGGTCGCCAGCTGGCCCTGGGCGGCGGCTCGAAGGAGGGGGAACCGCTCCTTCGGAAGCGTCGCCACGACGGTTCGGAGCGAGTCGACCGCCTGGTTCAGATGCGCAAGGTCGCCTGAAGCTTCGCCCAGATAGCCGTGAGCCGTCGCAAGCGCGGCCTGAGCCCTCGCCCATTGCTCGAGGTCTCGGTCGCGGGGCAGCCCAGCCAGCCCCGAGTCCAGGATCGATATGGCGCTCTCGAGCAGGGCACGGTCGGCGGTCGTCCACCCGAGCGTGGCCTTCGCGATCCCGAGGCCCACCTGGGTGTTCGCCCATTCGACCGGCCACTCGGCTTTCGGGACGAGCGGAAGCACGACATCCTCCAAGGTGGCGATCGCCCGCTTCACGGCCGCCTGGTCGTCGAGATAGATGCCGCGCATCAGGTAGGCGTTGGCTGCAGCCAGGCTCAAATTCCATTGCAGGATCACGGACGAGCGCCGGATCTGCTCGGCGGCCGCGAGCCGCAGGCTCGCCGCCGTGTCGAAATCGAGTCTCAGCTCGGCGATTCTCGCCTGGGCGTCCACAGCCTGCGACCAGGCGGTGAGTGCCTCCATCGAGCCCGACTGCCTAAGGACCGCGAGGTGCCCGAACTCGGCCTGGGCCACTTCGAGCCGTCCGTCGTTGAACGCGCTCACCGCCCGTTGGAGGGTGCGCTGCGCTTCGAGCGTCACGGCGCCGGGGGGAAGCGAGCGCAAGCGACTTTCCAGCTCCACAAGCCGGGTTCGCAGCACGGCCGCCTCTTGAGCGCGGTCGGCGACGAGCTGGATCAACCGGTCGAAGCTCGTGTTGCGCAGGCTCACGCCGAGCGCCTTCGCTATGGCTTGCAGAGTCTCGCGCCGGACGTTCAGCTGGGCGGAAAGCCGTTCGATGGTCGTGTTGAGCCGCCGGCTTTCCTCAGGCGTCGTCGGCCGGCCCCATTCGGGTTGCGCTGCCGCCGGCGCCGCGGGAATCGTCTGTGCCAGCGCGATCGCAAGCAAGGCGCCGATAAGGATTCGCCCGCGCGGCATCTTCATGCCCCTTTCGGACACCGTTCGAGGTCGAGCGGCACGGGACGGCGGCGGTCGTGCCACCGCAGCCGTTCGGTGACACCATTGGTTTCGTAGGTGAAGGTGTAGGCTGGCGCGGCGGGCGTCTCCTCTCGCGCCTCGATCGTGTCGGTTCGGGGCGAGGCGACGATCGTGTACACCGTCGACCAATAAGGCTTTCCGGGTGGACGCCGCAGCGTGCGGACGAGAATCGCCTGTTCCCTTATTGCGAAGCGATAGGTCACCGAACAGCCCGCCTCTCCCCAAATTCCGGGCAGCCGCGCGCGCGCGGGCTGCTCCTCGCCGCCGCCAACCCGGTCGAGGCCTTTCTCGATCCGGCCGATGCCCTTTTCGATGGCGCCCGGCGCCGATTCGATCGCCGGGCGCGGCTCGAACAGTGAGAGAAGGTCGGTCATCGCGCCCAGACCTGCGAATATCGCGAGGAAACAAAGCCCGATCGGGCGCGGCTTGAGCCAGGCGGTCCAGTGCCGGCCGAAGGCTGGGGCTTCGTTCGACGCGATGATGGCCGAGCCCGCAGAGAGGATGCCGGCCCCAAGGATGAAGGCTCCGGCCAAAAGGCCTTTGCGGGTTTCGATGGCAGTCGAGAGAACCAGCAACAGAAAAGCTGCGGCACAGACGAAGGCGACGGCCAAGGCGGCCAATCCCCATCGCCTTGAGCGGATCAAGTTCATGGATTCTCGTCCCCCCTTGCAGGATCGGTCCGTAGCCCCGGCAAATGCAAGCGGCATCTCATCCGAAGCAGAGGCATCGCCGTGCCTCTGGCCCCGATCGCCTTGCCGCGCGGGGGGGTCATCGCGGGTCGGCAATTCCACCGCGCGAGGAATCGTTCTAAGCGGCGTGCAGCCATGCTGACACTGCCCAACCTCCTCACCCTGTCGCGAATCTTCGCGGTGCCGCTCCTGGTGTTCCTGCTGTGGAAGCCGGGCTGGTACGATTATGCGGTGACCTTCGTCCTCTACTGCCTGATCGGAATCACCGATTATTTCGACGGCTATCTCGCCCGGGCGCAGGGGACGGTGTCGAGGCTCGGGCAGTTCCTCGATCCGATCGCCGACAAGATCATGGTCGCGGCGGTGATCCTGATGCTGGTCTCGTCGCGCGCCCATAGCGGCGAGCCCGTCATCCACGGCTTCCACATCGTCCCGGCCCTGATCATCCTTCTGCGCGAGATCGCGGTCTCGGGCCTTCGCGAGTTCCTCGCCGGCCTTCGGGTCTCGCTCCCGGTCAGCTGGCTCGCCAAGTGGAAGACGACCTTCCAGCTCGTCTCGCTCGGCGCCCTCATCCTCGGCGCGGCGGCGCCGCAATGGCCCTGGATCCACTCGCTCGGCCTCGCCACCTTGTGGGCCGCGGCGACCCTGACCCTGGTGACCGGCTGGGATTATCTGAGGGTCGGCCTGAAGCACATGGACTGATGGCTGCCGCTCTCGCCCTTTTGCTCGGGTTCGGACTCGCGGCTTCCCCGGTTCGTGCCTCCGGGGAGGCTGAGGTGAGGCAATGCCGGGAATGGATAGCGAGCCATTCCCAGCCGCCGCCGCGGCACTCGGCGCTCACCAAAATCCTCTCGCCCCACACCCTCTGCCTCGACGGCGACATCTATTCGGACACGGCGAAGGAAGCGATCGCCTGGGCGGACGGGCTCGCGGCGGATCGGACGGGACGTCCGCGGCTGGTCGTCCGCTCCCCCGGCGGCGATGCCAAGATCGCCATCGGCCTTGCGGAGAAGCTTCAGCGGCTCGACGCGGAAGTGACCGTGGTCGATTATTGCATGTCGTCCTGCGCCAATTATTTCTTCGCGGCCCTTCGCCGCCGAAGCGTCGAGCCCGGAGCGGCGATCCTGTTCCATGGCGGATTCTCGGCGGAGGACCGGGCGGAAACGGCCGAGATGCTGGATCAGGCCCTGCGCGACCCGCAGATGGCGGCCCACATCCCCGACCCCGTCAAATGGCGGGCGCAGCAGCTGAACGATTTCGATGAGGAGGTCGCCCGCCAGGATGCGCTTTTCCGCCGCGCCGGAGTGGACCCCTTATTGGCGACGGGCATGAAGGGGGTCGACGAGAAAGCCATTCCCGCCGCCCGTTGCGGCGGGACCGAAGGGACTAAGCGGGCCATGCTCTTCTTCGACAGCAAGCAATTGCGCCGGCTCGGAATCGCCGTCCGGCACGGCAAGCCGTTGACGGACCCCGCCCTTATGGGCGGGCTCCTGACCCGGTTCGGCTTCCGTTTTACCGCCTGCGCCGTTCCCGCCTCATATTTCAGCGCGAGATGAACCAAGTTTAATCCCGCCGCCACGCTGCGGCGAGGCGCCGGGGCGTAATCCTTCCCGAGGACGCGGCAAGGCCGCGCTCTTCCTGAAGGAGACGATTTCGATGAAAGCCCTCTACCTCGCGCCGATCGCCCTCGCCGTCATCGCGGCGCCGACGCTCGCGGCGACGACCACCCCGGCTTCCGCCAACGCTTCGCCGCGCGCGACCGCCGCGCAGGCACAGCACAAGAAGGCGAAGCCGACCAAGCCCAGGACCCACAAGCCCAGGACCCACAAGCCCAGGACCCACAAGCCGGCCAAGCCCACCAAGCCCGCCAAGCCCGCCAAATAGCCTCCACGCCATCGCACTGAAGGGTCTCGCAAACTCCCCCCTTCGGTGCACTGCCGCCCGGCGTACCCTCTCGCCGGGCGGCACTTTCCACCCTTGCCGGGCGCCATCGCAAGGTCCAGATTCCCACCGGGAGCCGATGGATGGGCCGCAAGATCCTCCTTGTCGAAGACGATCGCGAGACCGCCGACTATCTGGTCCGCGGACTCTGCGAGGAATCGCATAATGTCGAGCATGCGGCGGACGGCCGCGAAGGCCTGTTCCGGGCCAGCGACGGCAGCTTCGACCTCATCATCCTCGATCGAATGGTACCCGGCCTCGACGGCCTCGGAGTCCTCAAGGCGCTCCGAGCGGCGGGTGTCGCCACCCCCGTCCTCATCCTCTCCGCCCTGGCCTCGGTCGGCGACCGGATCGAGGGGCTGGAGAGCGGCTCCGACGATTATCTGGTCAAGCCCTTCTCGTTCGGCGAGCTGCTGGCGCGGGTCAACGCTTTGCTCCGCCGAAGCGAGGGGCGCCCGGCCGCGGCCGACCTGCGAATCAGCGTCGCCGACATCGAGATCGACCCGCTCGCCCGCTCCGTCCGCCGCGCCGGCCGCCAGATCGATCTCAAGCCGCGCGAATACAGCCTGCTCGAATATCTCGCCCGCAACGAGGGGCGGGTGGTGACCCGGACGATGCTTCTCGAGCAGGTCTGGGACTATCATTTCGATCCGGGCACCAACGTCATCGACGTCCATGTCAGCCGGCTGAGGCGCAAGCTGGAGGAGGGGTTCGACCGCCCGATCCTCCACACCGTGCGCGGCGCCGGCTACCGCCTCGGGACCGCCGCCTGAGGGTGCGCGGCTCCATCACCTTGAGGGTGGCCTTGCTCGCCGCCGCCCTCGCCTTCGCCGCCAATCTCGCCGTCGTGGCGCTGATCTACGCGCGCACCCATGGCGACGATGCCGAGGCGCTTCGGCGGGAGGTGACGGAGCAGGCGGCCACGCTTGCCGATGCCTATCCCGCCGGCGGCACCAGGGCGCTCGACGACGCCGTCGCCGATGCCGTCTCGGACGGCGACTCCCTCTACTTCGCCGGCCTGATCGGGAGCGACGGCCGGGCGCGCAGCGGCAACGTCGCCGCCATTGCCGGCGGCCGCGCGGGGCTTCGGCCGGGCTACCGGACCGGTGAGGTCCGGCTTCGCCAGGCCAGGGCGCCGCTGCAGGCGGGCTTCGTCCTTCGCCCCGCCGGGCGCGGCCTGTGGCTGGTCAGCGGCCGCGGCTTCGGCGAGCGGCTGACGCTCCAGAGCGCGCTCGAGCGCTCGCTGCTCATCGCCGTGGCCCTCTCGATCGGGCTCGGCCTGCTCTGCGGCCTCGTCGTCGCCCGCTATGTCGGCCGCCGGGTCGATCGGATCGCCCTCGTCGCCGATCGGATCGCCGGCGGCGACCTCACCCAGCGAATCGACGTCTCCGGAAGCGGCGACGCGTTCGACACGCTCTCCGGCCAGATCAACGCCATGCTCGACCGGATCGGCGTGCTGATGGGCGAATTGAGGATGCTGACCGACTGCCTCGCCCACGACCTGCGCTCGCCGGTCGGCCGCTTGCGCGCCCGCGCCGAGGCCGCCGCCCGGGCGCCCGAGGGCCAGCGCGATTCGCTGCTCGCCGGCGTGGTCCAGGAAGCGGACGCGCTGATGCGGATCCTCGCCACCGTGCTCGAGATCGGCCGCTCCGAGGCGATGACCAGCCGCAACCAGTTCGCCTGGCTCGATCCGGCCGAGCTGGTCGGGGAACTGGCCGAGATGTACGAGCCCACCGCCGAGGAGGCCGGAGTCGCTCTGACCGCACAGGCGGGGCCGCCGCCCCGGCCGCTCTTCGGCCACCGCCAGCTGCTCGCCCAGGCCTTGTCGAACCTGCTCGACAACGCGCTCACCTACGGCGCCTCCGGCGGCGAGATCGTCCTCTTCGCCGCATCCGGAGAAGGCGTTCTGCGCCTTGGAGTCGCCGATCGCGGCCCCGGGATTCCGGCGGAGGCACAGGCCGAGGCGCGCCGCCGCTTCGGCCGCCTCGACAGCTCCCGAACCGTCGCCGGCGCCGGCCTCGGCCTCGCTCTGGCCGAAGCGGTCGCGCACCTCCACCAGGGGAAGCTCGAGCTCGAGGACAATGGCCCCGGGCTGAGGGCGGTCCTCCGTCTCCCCGCCCCGCCCGCGCCGGGCGTGGTCCCGGGGATAAGGGCCTGAGTTCGGCTATCGACGGAGGCCAGGCGACCCGATCCGCGAGGCGGGCGAAGGAGCGAAGCCGAGGAGTGGAAATTAGTGCACTGTCACCGTAATTCCAAAGTCTGGTCATAGGTCGTGCCGACGAGATTGTCCGCGAGGCTGGTGAGCCTCGACACTGCATCGTAGCCGTAGCTCAGCACCGAGCCGTCGCCTCGGGTGAGCGAGGACCGGCGGCCGAGGTCGTCCCAGGCGTAGGTCGCGAGCACCCCGGCGCCGGAGGTCGCGCCGTTCTCGCGGATCGCACTCGTCTCGCCGGTAACGAGGTAATCCTGGTCGACGTAGAAGCCGTCGGGATGTGCGATCAGGGTGCGGCGGCGGCGACGTCCTAGGCCAAGTCAAAGTTCCCAGCGGCAGGTCTCAAGCTTTTGCTTTTGGCGCCGCAGGAAAATCCTTTCATAAAATAAGATTGGCCTCGCCCATTATGTGCCTGATACTAATCCGTCGCCCCGGTTCCACTAGAAGAGGCGGGTGTTGAAAGTTCATGCGCCAACTCTTCCACCGCTGCATTGGCATCGCTTTGAAGACCAACTCGGCGCCCCAGCTCACACGCGCACAAAGGATAAGCTGCTACTTCAATATTATCACCATCCATTTGAGAAATGACGATAGTAATATCGTCGCGAAAGAGGCGTTGGACGAACTTGAGCAAGCCTCTCGGTTGATTCAACAACGGTTGGATTGCGAAGTTATTCTTTTTTGCAAAAGAACTTATCGTAAGCTCAGTCTGAGCATTATCTCCCATTGATTTTACTTCACTGCGCGCTAATGGCTTATTAACATCATCGGCGTGCGAGCCGGAGCACGAGACGAGCAACGCTGAAAGTGTTAGGAGGATCATTTTCATTGCCTTCCTCGAAATTATTGCAATCTCTTCGCCCGCGCTCTTACCACGGAAACATAGCTGCTCAGCATACCTGTAAAAATTCCTGGGCCAAAGAACTGATTGACCCACCCCATACCCAGGTAGAAGTTCGGCCCATGTCCGTGGGCAGCGACATACCAATTTCCATTAGATTCGTAATTTCGTATGTCCACTTGGCCACAACAAAGTATATGGCCCGGAAGCGCAAAGTTAGTTGCTGACAGTCCGTCCCGCGAAATCCGTGTAAGCACATGACCCGCAATAAACGGGCTGCCTTCGGCAT
>JBJMTX010000013.1:0-98199 GCA_045811485.1 Allosphingosinicella sp. | reverse complement strand
TCCGGGCCGAAACGCCCATGTCGGTCGCGACCGACATGGGCGACTGGCGCTCAATGAGCACACGCCGGACCAGCTCGCCTCGACTGCGCGGCGTCAATCTGGCATTCTTGTGGATGTTCATCCGGTCCTCCTGAGAGCCTGAAGCTTCGCAACCTCAGTCTGCTCGGCCCGGACCGGATGAACAACCTATGGAAACCTCACAGCTAGACCCGCGCCCGGAACGGCGTGAAGTCCGTGCCGCGGTCGTAGACGTCGATCCCCTCGCGGCGCTTCAGGAAACCGACGACGGCGTAGGTGGCGGGAGTCAGGATCGCCTCCCAACTGACCTTCAGCGCCCATTGGGTGAGGAGCACCTTGATGAGGGTCTGCTGGTCCCACACGCCCCAGAAAGCGAGGGGGTAGAAGATCAGGCTGTCGACCGCCTGGCCGGCGATCGTCGAGCCGATCGTCCGGCTCCACAAATGCCGCCCCTCGGTCATCAGCTTCATCTTGGCGAGGACGAGGCTGTTGACGAACTCGCCCGCCCAGAAGGCGGCGATCGAGGCGAGGACGATCCTCGGCACCTGCCCGAACACGGCCTCATAGGCGGCCTGCCCGGTCCAGCTCGGCGCGGGCGGAAGCGCCACCACGACGAAGCTCATCAGCGCCATGAACAAAAGGGCCGCCGTGCCCGCCCAGATGCAGCGGCGCGCGCGGGCATAGCCATAGACCTCGGTGAGGACGTCGCCGATCACGTAGGAGATCGGGAAGAAGAGGATCCCGGCGCCGAACGGCCAGGCGCCGATCCCCGGAAGGTCGATTGTCGCGACCTTGCCGGCGCCGATCACGTTGGAGAGCAGCAGGATGGTGACGAAGGCCGCCATCACGAGGTCGAAATAGCGGAAATGCGCGCCCTTCAGCGCCGCGCCTTCGACCGCCCTCACTTCGACCCCCTTCATCGCCGGGACGTTAGCCGCGTTCCGTTCGCCGGGAAAGCGCGCTACATCGCCGCGGCGCGCGCCCGTAGCTCAGTTGGACAGAGCACGAGCCTTCTAAGCTTGGGGTCGCAGGTTCGAATCCTGCCGGGCGCGCCAGTTTCCGCCGTTTCCCTTTACCCGGCGTGGGGCCGGATAGGTTTGGGCAAGGTTTGGCGGGCTGCCCGAGCAAGGCCTCCGGCGGCCGCCCCCTCGATCGGCGCGGCGTCGCCCGAGCGATGGGGCTTGCAACGCTTCTAATCCTATGTTCGGATTTCCTTAGCCACCAAATTGATTATTGTATCCTCCGGAAACCGCAACCATAGGATGAACGCGATGAGCTTCGGTGCCCGACTCGCGGAGGAAAGGAAAAGGCTCGGCCTCAAGCAGGCCGAGTTCGTGGCGCTTGTCGGCACGGACGTCCCCAAGCAGAGCCTCTACGAGAACAACCACCGCGAGCTCCGGGCGGACTATCTCTCGAGGCTCGCCGGGGTCGAGGTCGACGTCATGTACGTCCTCACCGGCCGGCGCAGCGAGGGCCAGTGGCTCGACGAGGATGCGAGCGCCCTGCTCACCGCCTATCTCGGCCTTCCGCCCGAGTTGCGCGAGGCGGTCGGCCGCTTCGTCGGCGATCTCGGCGCCCACCTCAACCAGGAATCCGCCCGCAAGCCTTAGCGCTCCCGCCCACGGGCGCCGGAGCCTCGAGCGACTCGGGCCCGGGGTCGGACGCGACTCGGGGGATTCGCGGCAGGTCACGAATCGGCGGGAGGGCCTGGGGTCCCGAATCGGACCGCCGAGCGGAACACGGCATTTCACCATTCCGCGCGCCGCCCCTTCCTGTATGCTGGCGGTCGAGGGCTGACGGGGAGCAAGCCGATGGGGCCGCAGGTCGACAGGATGCGCCGGGCGTTCGTTTCGGCCTTGCGGGCCGCTCGCCGGTGGAAGCTCGTCGCCGCCCCGGCCCTTCTTCTCCTCGCTACGGCAGCCGCTCCGCCTCAGCCGGGCGCCAGCGGCCGGTTCCTCGCCTTGAGCGACATCCATTTCGATCCGTTCGCCGACCCGGCGATCGTTCCGAGGCTGATCGCTGAAGGGACCGACCGGTGGCCGGGCATCTTCGCATCGTCGCGCATGACCGCTCCGGCCGCCGCCGGCAGCGACACCAATTATCCGCTGCTCGATTCGACCCTGAAGGCGGCCTCGGCGGCCGCCGGCCCGGAGCGCTACGACTTCGTCCTGCTCACCGGAGACCTGCTCCGCCACGACTTCGAGGACCAGTTCGCCAAATATGGCGGAGCCGACAAGGCGGCGCTGAGCGCCTTCACGCTGAAGACGATGGCGTTCGTCAACCGCGAGCTGGAGCGGCGGTTTCGCGCGCCGCTGATCGAGGCGCTCGGCAACAACGACAATGATTGCGGCGATTACCAGCCCCGGCCTGGCGCTCCGTTTCTCGCCGGGACGGCCGCGACCCTGCCGGCGCTCGCGGGCAATCGCCAGGCGCTCGCCGACTTCGCGGCGGGCGGCAATTATGCCTTCGTCCATCCGCGCACGCCCAACCACCTCTTCCTGGTGCTCGACAGCGTCTTCTGGTCGCCCAAATATCGCGACGCCTGCGGCGCTTCGGGCGATGAGGCGGCCGGCTCGGCCCAGCTCGCCTGGCTCGAATGGCAGCTGTTCCGAGCCCGCCAGCGGGGCCAGACGGTCAGCCTCGTCATGCACATCCCGCCGGGGATCAACCCCTACGAATCGACAGCGGCGAAGCCCGTGCCCTTCTGGACCGACTCGTGGCGCGACCGCTTCCTCGCCATCGCCCAGGCCTACGCGCCGATCTTGACGGCGGGCTATGCCGGCCACACGCACATGGACGATTTCCGCATCCTCTCGGGCCCGGCCGGACCCATTTTCGCGATCCGGATCACGCCGAGCGTGACCCCTTTGTTCGGCAACAACCCCACCTTCTCGGTGATGCGCTACACCGTCGCCGACGCCCGCCCCACCGGCTACACCAGCTACGTCTTCCAGTCCGGCGCCTGGAAGCCCGAATATGAATTCGCCCGAACCTACGGCTACGATTCCTATTCCGCCGCAAATCTGACCGCTCTGTCCGCCGCCATCCGCGCCGGCGGCAACGACCGCGCCGCCTACGCCCGCTTCTACCCGAGCGGAGCCAAGTCGCCGATCACCGACGCCAATGCGGCCATCTACGCCTGCGCCCAGACCGAAATCCTGCCCGCGGGCTTCGCGGCGTGTGTTGGCGGTGCTCCGCGACCAAAATGAGACGATATCCGGGCCAACGAGGAGGGGCCGGGCCGCCAACCGAGCGAACGCCTTAGAGTCGAGAGTAGTGGTTGAGGCCGTTGACCCCGTAGGCCTTCGAGCCGAGTGCGGGGGCCGGGACCGCATAAGCGTCGTTGGTCGCGGTGCGCGTCACGACCTGCGAGGCGGGGTTGTAGGCGAAGCCCAAAGCCTGGACATGCTCTTGACAATTAGGTGCGGTGCCGTAATTCCGGCGACGAGTTTCGCGTCAGCGCTTTAACTCGGCGATAATGCGATCGATGTCCGCCCTGGTGGGCGCAGCTTGATGCCCGGAGCCGTGCAGGACGACTGAGCGCCCCCCCAGGGCGAGCAAGGGCGGCATCAGATCGAGCCCAATCACCTCGTCCTTGTCGCCATATATGACGAGCATGTCGCGCGGATGCCGGGCACTCAGGATCGATACGATGTTTCGATCGAACCAGGCACCGTAGAAACGTTCGAATACCTTCCGCGTCAGAGCCTCCTGCTCGTCCATCGAAAGGTTGTGGGGATCGGAACCTGTGAAGGTGAGAGGAGCCGCAAGAAGCTTCGGCGCTGATCGGGTCAACTGCTCTATCGATTTCAGTATCGGCCCAATCAGGACGAGCTTGTCGGTTGCGCGCAGATGACGAGCGGCGGCGGCAAGCAGCGCGCCATAGCTCTCGCCGCAAAGGATGACCCGCCCGCCTGATTGCTGGGCGTGTTTCACCACCGCGACAACTTCGGCGATCGCATCGTCCATGTTCGATGCGACCTCTCCATCCGATCTGACATCGAGCTCCCGATCCGCGCTTGAAAGATAGAGTGGGGTCACCAGCTCGTAGCCCAGGCTTAGCAGCGCCGCCTGCTTGGCCTGTGGCACCTCCTCGAACTTCGTGAACGGGCCGCCATGCAACCAGACTGCAGTTCCGGCTCTGTGCCGCTCGGCCGATTCGCACCTGGTGCGAACGACCAGCGCGGGGCGGCCGCGATACGCGACGACGCCCCGTTCCGAGACGTAGCGGTCGCAGGCGAAGGTGAACGAGGAGCCATCCTCGAAGTGTTTCGTCGTCTCCGATGGCTCCTCGTGGGCGAACACGGTGCCGAGCTTGAGGAACATGGCCCCCTCCTTTGCTGCCCCCGCGCTAGCGGCGGCGGATGCAAGGGCAAAGCCCATAAGAAGTCGGGCCGCTCCATAAAGTCTCATCATGCTCGGCAAGCGTTACTCCCTCCTGCTTACAGCTTGGGAGGCGGAAGGCGGCCCTGCCCGCCCTGGTCGGTGATCCGGCCCGTCCGGGTGATGGTCGTCGTCTCGGTGGTAGTCGTCTCGGTGGAGCCCGAATTGTAGGTGATGATGGGAATAATCCCGCCGACCCACTTGAGCGAGAAACTCGACGACGTGGTCTTCGTGACGGTCGTCCTGCTGCTGGCGACCTGCTTGCCCTGACCCATCATCACCGGATCGCCCAGCACCGAGCCTGCGCCGCCCGACTGGCTGCCGATGATTTCGCGGCCCGTATAGCCGTCGCCGCCGTCGGTCGGTCCGCTGTCGGTATAGCCATATGGGGTGAAGTCGGACTCGAACACGAACTCCGCCGTCCAGGTGTCGGTTGCAAGGTCATGCTCGAGATAATAGCCGCTGATATTCTCTGCCGTGAAGCCGGCAGGTATGACCAAAGAGTCCATGACGAAGCCTGGCTCTGCGTCGAGTCCCCCCGATACGTAATCCAGCTCGCAATCCTCAAGCACACGCATGGAATTTGATTTCGGCATTTTATTGCCCCTCCGTATCTATTGCATACGCTACGATTCGCGTACTTTTTGAAGCTATCACCTACTCTTCCTCTTGCAAGCAAGAAATACAGCAATATTAAATATTTAGATCGAACCGGCGGCCCGCAGCGGCTCGAGCAGCCAGTCGAGGATGCGCTGGCGCCGGGTCGCGATCCGGGCCTTCAGCAACATTCCCACCGGGAGAGGCACGGGCCGCCCATAAGCGTCCACCGTCTGGCGCTGCAGCCGTGCCGAAACTCGGAAGGTCGGCTCTTTCGGAGTCACGGGTCCGGATTGCTCGCCGGGTGCGGAAATGGTCCGGGAGATGGCCGCGACCGTCCCCTGGTACCGGCCGAATTGCTGGTAGGGAAACGCCTCATATTCCATACGCACTTCCTGACCGGGCCTGAGGAACCCGGCCGACCGGGTCGGCACCAGCAGCACCGCCTCGACCGGGGCGTCGGCGGGAACGATATAGCCGAGCGTCGCGCGTTCCTCCGCGGCGGCTCCCGGCTTGGCGGAAAGCGCGGTCACTACCCCGTCCACCGGCGCTGTGATGACGTAGCGTTCGTCCTTGCTGAGGCCGGCTTCGGCCTCGCTGAAGTGCAGCAGGTCCTTCTTGAGCGCGCCGGATTCAATATGCTGCTGAAGCGCGCTGGAACCGGTTTCGATCGCCAGCGCCGCAACCGTCGCTTCCAGTTCGTTGCGCCGCTCCGCAAGCTGCGAAAGAGACTGTTTCTCGGTCAGTAGCTCGGCGAGGCGGATATTGTAGTCGCGCTTGCTTATGAAGCCTTTGTCCAGCGTCTGCGCAAGGCCCCCGAAGGCGGATTCCAGCGCCTCGACTTTCTGGGCCTGTAACGCCACCTGACCGCTCAATTCCGCAAGTTGCGACCGGCCGGCGAGAAGGCGTGCGCGAGACTGGCCTGTTTGGTTGCCGATCTGCTGGCGGACGAGAAGCGACTGATTCTCGGCGATTTCCTCCTGCGCGGCGATCAGTTCGCGCATGTGTCGCCGCGCGCCTTCGTCCGACGATCCGAAGTCGCGTATGCTGATTTCGAGGATCGGTGTGCCCGCCTTGACCCGCTGGCCGTCGGCCACGAACACTTTGGAGACGGTACCGACCCGGGAGGCAGTGATCTTGGCGACGCCGCGGTTGGGATAGAGATAACCGTCGACGACTTCCCAGCGAGTGAAATCGCGGGACAAAGCGAAGCCGCCGCCGAGCAGCCCGGCGGCGATCAGGCACCAGACCGCGGCGACGAGCCGCGCCGGAGTCCGGACGATAAGCCGTCCGTACAGGCGCTTGCGCTTCGCTTCGATCACCTCGTCCCGGAACAGCCTGCTCATGCCGCTTCCTCCAGCTCCGGCCGCGCCCCCGCAACCTCATGGATCTTGCCCCCGACGAGCCGCAGCCGGCGGGTCGCCACGGTGTTGGCGAGATGCCCATGGGTGATGATCAGCTTGATCGCGGGCAGGCCGGCGAGGTTGGCGAGGACCCGGGTCTCGGTCTCGTGGTCGAGATTGGCCGTGCCCTCGTCGAGGACGATGATCTGCGGGTCTCGATAAAGCGCTCGCGCGAGCAGCACCCGCTGCTTCTGGCCGCCCGAAAGCACGCTTCCCATGTCGCCGACGAACGACTGATAGCCCATCGGCAACCGCATGATGTCGTCGTGGACGCAAGCCAGCCGGGCCGCCTCCTCGATCTTCGCCATGTCGACCTCCGCGGCGAAGAAGCTGATATTGTCCACGATCGTGCCGGAGAGCAGGGTATCGTCCTGCATTACGACGCCGAGAGCCGCGCGATAGTCGCTGAGACCGTGTGAGATGAGCGGGTTTCCATTCACCAGCACACGGCCTTCGCTCGGCGTGAGCAGTCCGAGCACCATCTTGAGCAAAGTCGATTTACCGCTCCCCGACGGGCCGCCGATCACCACGGTCTCGCCGCACCGAATCTCGAGATCGACCATATCGAGGATCTGCGGCTCGTAGGGCGAGTAGCGGAAGCGCACATCGGAAAGGGTCACCGACTCGATCTTCGGCGCCTCGTTCGTCCGTGGTGCCGAGAGGCCGCGCTCCTCCGGCGCCCGGCTGATGTCCGCGAGCCGAGCCTTATGCAATCCAAGCAGGCGCCACTGCAGATAGATGTCGATCACCGAATTCGTGCGCGAGCTGAACTGGCTGCTATAGGCCTGAAAGGCGAACAGCATGCCGAGGGTGAGATCGCCCTTTACAACCATCGCCGCGCCGACGCCGAGTACAGCCAGCGCCTCGACGCCTCCGATGGTGCCTTGCAGGAACTCGCTGTAGGCACCGACGCGGGCCATGGCGACGCCGCCATTGATATTGTCGACGACTGCGTTCTGCCAGACGGCCGTGCGCTCGTTCTCGCGCCCGAAAATCTTGATGGCCCGCTGAGCCCGCACGGTTTCGAGAAAGACCGATTGTTCGCGTGCTCCGCTGTGGATCTGTTGCGTCGTTAAGTTCCGAACCAGCGGTAGTAAGGCGAAGCGCGCGGCAAGCGAGAGCAGCAGACATCCGGCCGAGACGGCAACGAGCAACGGGCTGTAGAGAAACAGGATGATCAGCGTCAGGACCGCCAGGATCGAGTCGATGATCAGCGTTACCGCATCGCCGGTGATGAACCGCTGGAGATGTGCGACGGATTCGAAGCGGGAGACGATGTCGCCGACATGTCGCCGCTCGAAAAAGGGCGTCGGCAGCCGGATCAGATGTTTGAAGAGGTTGACCTCCATCTGGTAGCTGATTGAGGTCGAGAGGCGTACCATCAACAGTGCGCGCACCAGGGTGGTCGCACCCCGCAGCAACAGCAGCGATAGAAAAGCGAGCAAGATCACGCCGATCAAGCCGATGTCGCCGTTGGCGATCGCGGAATCGACGACGAGCTGGCTCACGAAGGGATAGACTACCGAGCACA
Source organism: Allosphingosinicella sp. (assembly GCA_045811485.1). Lineage (GTDB taxonomy): Bacteria > Pseudomonadota > Alphaproteobacteria > Sphingomonadales > Sphingomonadaceae > Allosphingosinicella. The sequence goes on along the minus strand of JBJMTX010000013.1, from coordinate 90,267 downwards.
ATTCCACCAGCACGACGCAAGCCCCGACGTGGAGCAGCGACTTGCCGAAGCCCTGCGAGCGCGACCAGAAGTCGGAGATACGCAGTTTTTGCGGCGTGGTTTCCGGCTTGAACGTAGCCGAAGGCGTCACTTCGAGAGCGACGCCGGTGATATGATCCGACGCCGCCGCGAGCGAGTAGCTGCTTCGCCCCGATGCGGGATCGTGAACAACGATCCGGCGTCGGTTCGCCGCCACCAGCACGACGAAGTGCGATAAATCCCAGTGAAGGATGCAGGGCAGGCTGAGCTGGTCTATATCGTCCAGCTCAAAGCGCACCGGCCGTGACGCAAAACCCATCTGTCCCGCTATCTCGATCAGTGACCGGAGGGTCAGGCCTTTGAGAGAAAGGCTGAAGCGCCGCCGAAGCGTCGCAAGATCGGTCCTTTGACCATAAGCGGACGCTATCATGTTCAAGCAGACGAGGCCGCACTCAGCCGCTTCCGACTGCTGGATTTGCGGTACGGATCCGGCGCGCGCGAAAGCGCACTCTACATCGTTGATTTCCATCTGCCCTGCCCCGAACTCCCCGCCATATTCTTATTAAAAGGCGGACGCGAAGACAAGATAGCAAAGAACCGCGGAAATCTGCGGAAATTGGCCTAAGCGGCAACAAAATAAAGAATACATTGCTGAAATGAATCGAATCTATTCGCCCCCTTGTTAATACAGGGGCCCCCGTAACGGAGATGTAACATTCCGGTAGCGTAGCAGAGCTTGCTTAGTTGATGGATGGTCTTTGTCGCGCCGGGTTTCCAACCACCCTCGCCCCCGCCGGGACGTCCGCCGTCACCACCGCGCCCATTCCAATCACTGCGCCCTCGCCGATCCGGATCCGCCTTCCCGCGGCCCCGTTCCTGATGATCGCGCCGGCGCCGACGAAGACTCCGTCGCCTATCTCGACATTGCCCAGGCAGGAGGTTCGGGGGCTGAAGGTGACGAAGTCGCCGATCACGCAGTCGTGGCTGACGTGGCTGTAATAATTGGCCTGGAAGTGGCGGCCGATCCGGGCGTTCGAGTTGATCATGACGAAGTCGCAGATCTGCGCGCCCTCGCCGAGCTCCGCGCTCGGGTCGACGATCGCGGTCGGGGCGACGATCGTCGCGAAGCGGCGGCCGGCGCATTTGTCGGCGAGGCGCCGCCTCAGTCCCGGATCGCCGACGGCGAGGCAGATCTCGTCGTCATTGCAAAGATTTGCAGGATCGGTGCGATCGAGCCCCGGCCACGACGCGGCCGCATCATCGTCGAGCCAGGCCCTGGGGCGCGAGTCTAGGCGGGCGGCCTGCGCCATCTCCCGCCCCATCCCGCCGGCGCCGTAAAAGACCAGCCGTCCCGTCACCCTCGTCTCCTTCGCCTCGGAGTCAGCACTATCGCCAACGAATCCGCTTCGCTAGGCTCGCCGCCATGAGCCTCACCATCCGACCCGTCGAGGACGCCGCCGACCGCAAGGCCTTCGTCGACCTCGCTTTCGCCCTCAACCGAAGCGATCCGAACTGGGTGCCGCCCTTGAAGACCGAGGTCCATGGCCTGATCGACCCGCGCACCAACCCCTGGTTCGAGCATGCCGAGGCCCGCCTCTTCCTCGCCGAAAGGGACGGCAAGCCGGTCGGACGGATCTCGGCCCAGGTCGACCGCCTCGTGCTCGAGCATATGGGCGCCGGAACCGGCCAGTGGGGCATGTTCGAGGCCGCCGACGCCGAGGTCGCGGCCGAGCTCATCCACCGCGCCGAGAGCTGGCTGAGGGGCCGCGACATGACCCGCTCGATGGGCCCCTTCTCGCTCTCCATCTGGGACGAGCCGGGCCTTCTCATCAAGGGCCACGATCACCCGCCGATGGTGATGATGGGCCACAACCGCGCCGAATATGAAGGCTGGGTCGAGGCCGCCGGCTACGTCAAGGCCAAGGACCTCTTCACCTACGATCTCGACGTCACCCATCCCTTCCCGCCGATCGTCCGGCGGATCGTCGAGATGGGTGAGAAGAACCCGCGAATCCGGATCCGCCGGACCGACAAGAAGAGGTTCGAAGAGGAAGCGAGGCTGCTCCTCGGGATCCTCAACGACGCCTGGTCGGACAATTGGGGCTTCATCCCGCTGACCGAGGCGGAGATCGCCTATGCCGGCAAGAAATTGAAGCCGATCGTTCTCGAGGACATGATCCTGGTCGCCGAATATGACGGCGAGCCGGTCGCCTTCATGATGGCGCTTCCCGACGTCAACCAGTTCATCCGCGACCTCAACGGAAGCCTGTTCCCCTTCGGCTGGGCCAAGCTCCTTCTGCGGCTGCAGCGAATGCGCCCCGAGGGCGGGCGGGTGCCGCTGATGGGGGTGGTGAAGAAGCTCCACGCCACCCGCCTCGCAAGCCAGCTCGCCTTCATGATGATCGACTCGATCCGGACTGCGGGACACGGCCATTACGGCATCAGCCGGGCCGAGGTGGGCTGGGTGCTCGAGGATAACGGGCCGATGATCTCGATCGCCGAAGCGATCGAGAGCCGAAACAACCGCACCTACCGGATCTACGAAAAGCCGCTGTAGACGCGAAAAGGCCCGCGGGATCGCTCCCGCGGGCCTTCGCATTCTGCTGGGTAAGCCCGCTTTAGCGGACGGCGCCTCGGCGGAAGAGGTTGACGATCGCGAGCAGGATCAGCGCGCCCACGAAGGCCGCCAGAAGAACGCCGCCGTCGAGCGCGTTGTTCATGATGTTGCCGTCGGCGCCGAAGAAGCGGCCGAGAAGGAAGCTGCCGAGCAGCGATCCGATGATTCCGACGACGATGTTGAGCAGGATTCCCTGCTGAGCATTGGTGCGCATGACGATGCTGGCCAGCCAGCCGATAACGCCACCGATGATGAGTGCGACGATGAGACCCATGAGGCTTACTCCTACTAGAGCTCCGGGCCCCTGTTTTCGGCCGCGGATCGCCTGTAAAGACGCTCCGACCGCTCGGAATGTTCCGTTGCCGGTTCGGCTCGACTGATACAATGAGGGGCAGCCCATGCCGATCCAGGTCAGTCGCCGGACGCTGCTCACCGGGGCCATGGTCGGAGCGATGTCGCTTAGGCACTCAGGCGTCGGCGCCCAATCGGCGAGCCGGCCCAACATCCTTTTCATCATGGCGGACGATCTCGGCTACGCGGATCTGTCCTGCTATGGGCGACGCGACTTCAAGACTCCGAACATCGACCGGCTTGCGGCAGAAGGCATTCGGTTCACCAGCGCCTACGCCAACAGCGCCGTCTGCTCGGCCACCCGGCTCGCCCTCATCACCGGCCGGTATCAGTATCGCCTGCCTGCCGGGCTCGAGGAACCGATCGCCGGGCGCGACGTCGGAATCCCGCCCGAGCTTCCCACGCTCCCATCCCTGCTGGGCTCGGCCGGCTACGAAACCGCCCTGATCGGCAAATGGCATCTGGGGCGGCTTCCCAAATACGGTCCCCTGCAGAGCGGCTACCAGCACTTCTGGGGGTTCCGGGGCGGCGCCGTCGACTACTACACGCACGCCAATCATGGAGCCGACCTGTGGGATGGCGACACCGCCATCACCGAGGCCGGTTATCTGACGGACCTGCTCGGCGACCGAGCAGTCAGGATCATCGGCGACTTCGCCACCGTGAGCCGCCCGTTCTTTCTGAGCCTTCACTTCAGTGCTCCGCACTGGCCCTGGGAGGGCCCCGGCGATGTGGCCGAGTCGGACCGGCTGGCCAAAAGCCCGAAACCCGATGCGCTGATGAGCTTCGACGCGGGCTCTCAGGCGACCTATGCGCGTATGGTGGAACGCCTCGACGAGCAGGTCGGCAGAGTGCTCGCCGAGCTCGACCGACATGGGCTCGCCGACAACACAGTCGTTATCTTCACCAGCGACAATGGCGGCGAGCGTTTCGCGGATACCTGGCCGTTCACCGGCCGCAAGACCGAGTTGCTGGAAGGCGGGATCCGAATACCGGCGATCGTTCGCTGGCCTGGGCATGTTGGAGCCGGAGGCGAGTCCGATGCCCAGATCATGAGCATGGATTGGCTCCCGACCCTGCTTTCGCTCGCGGGCACGCAGCCGGCGAGGAGCGCCCCGCCGGACGGTATCGACATACTGCCGGCCTTGCTTGGCCGCCCGCTGCCCGAGCGAACCCTGTTCTGGCGATACAAGGCCCATAACCAGCAGGCCTGCCGTCGCGGCGACTGGAAATATCTCCGGATCGACCGCAACAGCTTCCTGTTCAATGTGGTCGCCGATCCACTCGAACGTGCCAATATGAAGGAGCGCGAACCGCAGCTTTTCGCCGAGCTGCGCTCCGCGTGGCAGACGTGGAACGCGACGATGCTGAAGCTCGATCGCAAGAGCTACACCCATTATTTCGACGGCCGCGAGCTCGCCGACCATTTCGGCGTCCGCCCGTCCGACGGCGACGACTAAGGTCTGAATGTCCGGTGTGCGACGTTCCTAGACAGGCGCTGCCGAATTCCGCCGATGGTGCCACCGTTATGTAGGTTGTGAAATCAGCGCCTTCGCAGATTCCCGCGGGGTCGCGCCTAAGCCCCAACCCACGGCCGCGTCCCGCGAGCATTGCAAACCGAAAACTCGATCTTACCTGTTCCGGAGGAGAAACAGGATGGCCAGGCGCACTACCCGGGGTAGACAGCGCGTTTCGCAGTTTTACCGCCTCGGGCGTACCCAGGGCGGGCTGGATTTCGTTGACGTGGACATCGCCAACGATACCCCCCTTTTCCTGAGTCCACGGGCTCTTGAGCTTCTACCATCGGACTGGGGCGACGAGTGCGTTTCCCTCGTTCAAAACTTCTTCCAGACGGTTCTCGACCTCATCAAAGCGGGAAAAAATCGGGAAGCTGAAAACCTCTTGGCGACGCTCAAGGAGCCTAATGAGACGCACCTCGGCTTGTCACGGGGCAAGTCCCGCGGCCGGGCCTTGGGCACCGGCTCGGCTCACCTGGTATGGAGGGCCATGAGCCAGAGCGCCGCGGCAAGGACTGGGTTGCTTCGAGATCTCGAAGACGCCGTGCTCCTCATTCCGGGGGTAGGCGTCGACATCATTTCGGACATGACGACCAACATCATCCGCGCTCCCCTGATCGAGTACACGCAGCGCATGGCCAATCAGGTCGGTATTCCGCTCATCGACAATGTCGATTCAGGTCCGATGTGGGACCCGGGCAAGAGGAAATGGTTTTCTCGTTATGAGCAGTTGCCGGTCACCACGGCTGGCAAGCTGTTGCTCGTACCGAAAGTCATCGTTCGAGCCGATCTTCAGTATCGCGCAGACCAATACTACCGTCACTACATTCTCACGCACTTGCGGCAGATGGAGCTTGCCGCGAACTCAGCTCTAGTGGAGGTTCTCAAAAACGGGCGCAGACGTGTAACTAAGAAGGCACTCATTGCCAAATACGGGTCCGGCAAGCAGGCCGTCGTGGAACAAACTCTCCAGCACCCTCAGCTCCTCGATCAATACCGGGCGGCGATGGCCAAAGAGGACTACAGCCCCCTGTCCCACAGGCAGATGGCTGAGATTGAAAATACAGAGGGACCTGACTGGGACGCGTTGCTGGCGTCGGTTCTCGACATCCCAACCGGTAATGCCGATGCCACCAAGTACGAGCGTGCCGTCGAGGCTCTCATGACTGCTCTCTTTCATCCGGACCTTACGAATCCGATCATGCAATACGCGCAGCACGAGGGCCGTAAGCGGGTCGACATCCGCTACACCAACATGGCGCGGGCTGGCTTTTTTCAATGGTTGTCGCGGCATTACCCGTCGTCGCAGGTCTGGATCGAATGCAAGAACTACAAGGACGACATTGCGAACAACGAGTTGGACCAGCTGGCCGGCCGATTCTCCCCCGGCCGAGGGCAGGTCGGATTGCTCGTTTCGCGACGGTTTGATGATAAAGCGCTTTTCCTCAAACGCTGCCGGGACACGGCGCGAGATGGGCGAGGCTACATCATCACGCTCGACGACGCCGATTTGAAGGCCCTGATCGAATTTCGGAAGGCGGCGGACTTCTACCAGCAGTGGACTTTGCTGATGGAGAGATTTGAGGCGCTCATTAATTGAGCCGCAGCCTCCAAGTTCGAGGCGCGATTCGCACAGTTTCGACGTTCACCGAAAGATGGCGAAAAAATTCAGCTGAAGATAGCGAGTTAGCAGTCAATAAATTCAACGGGTTACAGCGGATCACTACCTGCCCGCCGATGGTGCCAGGTGAAGATGGCGAAGGCGCCGCGGTGGGGGCGCCAGGCTTCGGCGAGGTCGCGTATATGCTTCTCGCTCGGCTTGCCCTCGAGGCCCATGATCCGGCCGGTCTCGATCTGGACGGCGAGGTCGCCGGCCGGCCAGATGTCGGTTCGGCCTTCGGCGAAGAGGAGATAGACTTCCGCCGTCCAGCGGCCGATGCCCTTGACCCGCACGAGCTCGGCGATCGCTTCCTCGTCGTCCTCGGGAAGGCGGGCGAAGTCGAGCCGGCCCGAGACCACCTCCTCGGCAAGGCTTCGGGCGTAGGCGGCCTTCTGCCTCGACAGTCCGGCCGAGCGCAAAGTCTCGTCCGAAGCGGCGAGCAGGGCCTCCGGAGCGGGCGGGTCGCCGACCAGCGCCGTCAGCTTCGCCCACATCGAGGCGGCCGCCTTGACCGAGACCTGCTGGCCGACGATCGCCCGCAAGAGCGTCTGGTAGCCCGGCTCGCTGATCCGCGGCTCGGGATAGCCCGCCTCGGCCAGAGCGGCGGCGATCCTCGGCTCCCGCGCCGCAAGCGCGTCGAGCGAGGCCCGCAAGGCTTCGGCTTTTATCCCCACCCGGCTAGAACTTCACCACCGCCGTCGGAACGCTCTTGCTCGTCGGAGTTACCTTCCAGACCACCCTCGTGCCCGGTCCCGGCGCCATCCCGTCCTCGTTATTCTGCATGACCAGGGTGGCGTCGGTGGTGAAGGTGAAGGTGCCGTTGCGCTCCCTGTCCGGGCTGTCCGGCTTGGCGGCGCTGCCCATGCCCTCGTCGGGATCGCCGAAGGCGATCGCCTTCACCCGCGCCGTCCCGTCGGTGCGCACCTCGATGGCGAGCCAGGGGATGATCGACTTGGCGTCGAGGTTGATCGGGAAGATGAAGCTGCGGTCGAGCTTGCCCGACATGGAATAATCGACCTTGAAGCGGTTGTCGCCGAGATACTCGACCGAGCGGTAGCCGACCTCCTTCGACAGCGCCTCCGCGACCGCCCTTGCCTCAGCGTCCTGCCGCGCCTTGGCGGCGGCCTTGTCGGCCGGCGATTCGGCGGGCTGGGCCGGCTCGGCCGGAGCGACGCTGTTGCCCTCCGAATCCACCGTATCGGCGGCGGCGGCCGCAAGCCCCTCCTGCATGCCCTGCTGCATCGCCGCGGCCGGATCGAGGAGGATGACCTCGCCGACATAGGTGAAGGTGAAGCTCCGGTCCTTGCCGATATTGAGGGTCGAGACGAACTTGCCCGGGCTCAGGATGCACGAGCTCAAGAGCAGCGAAGCCACTGCGACGAACGCGAAGCGCATGAACGACATGGTGAACTATCCCCCGGTTGTTGCCGCTGCGTATAGCGCGATGGCGGCGGCGTTGGAAACGTTGAGGCTTTCCATCCGCTCGCCGATCGGAAGCCGGGCCAGGGCATCGCAATGGCTCGCGGTGTTGTGCCTCATCCCCTCCCCTTCGGCGCCGAGCACGAGCGCCACCCGAGCCGGCCCGAGCGCCTCGGCCAGCGCTGTCTCCGCCTCGCCGGCGAGGCCGATCCGCCAGAAGCCCGCCTCCGCCATCTCGTCCAGCGCCCGGGCGAGGTTGACCACGCGGACCCACGGAACCGTCTCGAGGGCCCCGCTCGCCGCCTTGGCGAGAGCGCCCGATTCGGGCGGCGCGTGGCGGTCCTGGGTGACCAGGGCCAGAGCGTCGAAGGCGGCGGCCGAGCGCAGGATGGCGCCGACATTGTGCGGATCGGTGACCTGATCGAGGACGAGCAAAGGCCGCCGCTCGGGCGAATCCTGGAGGATATCGGCGAGGAGCAGGTCGGGAAGCCGTTCGACCTCCGCCACCAGCCCCTGGTGAGGCGCGTCGCGCGGCACCAGCCGGCCGAGGTCGGCCGCGTCGGCGAAGGTGAAGGGGATGTCGCGCGGAAGCTCGACCTCGGCGGCGGCCTCGCGGGTCGCCCAGATCCGGACCACCTCGCGCTCCGGATTGGCGAGCGCGGCGGCGACCGCGTGGCGGCCCCAGAAGCGCGGGCGGTTCTCGGGCTTGGAGGCCTGGCGGGCTTTGCGGCGCATGGCCGATCCATGGCGGGCGGCACCGCCGCTTGCAAGCGCGCGCGCCGGTGAATATTCCTTCGGCGAAACGAGCAGGGGGGAAAGCTCGATGGCCACCATCCATTCGCCCGTCGTGCGCTGGCGCAACGACCGCCTCTTCTACACCGGCGCGAGCCTCTATCTCGCGGTTCTGACCGTCGCCGGCTTCGCCCGGAGCTTCTTCTTCTCGCACTGGATGACGCCCAGTCCGAACACGCCCGAGATCGGACGGCTTCTGATCACCCACGGCCTGTTCTTCACCGCCTGGATGAGCCTGCTCGTCGTCCAGCCCATACTGATCGCCACCCGCCGGCGCGAGCTTCACAAAAAGCTGGGCTGGGCGGGCGCCGGGCTCGCTTTCGCCATGCTCATCCTCGGCAATCTCGCCGCGGTCGCCGGAATGCACGGCGGCTTCAAGGGGCTGGGCGATCCCTACGCCTTCTATTCGGTGCCTTTCTTCGCGATCCAGGGCTTCGCGATCCTGGTCGGCCTGGCCCTTCTGTGGCGGGACCGGGCGGAGGCCCACAAGAGGCTGATGCTGCTCGCCTCGATCGTCGTCGTCGAGGCGGCGGTGGCTCGGATCGAGCTCGCGCCGATCGCCGCCGGCGCGCCCTTCACCTTCTTCATTGGCGGCGACCTGCTGATCGTGGCGGGCATGGCCTATGACAAATTGAGCCGCGGCCGAATCCATCCGGTCTGGATCTGGGGCGGAATCGCGGTCGTCGCGTCGCAGATCGGCAAGCTCCTCATAGCCCAGACGGCGGCCTGGCAGGGCTTCGCGCACGCGGTCGCGGGGCTGTGGCCGGCTTAATCCAGTTTAATCCCCGTTATCCCCGTTATCCACAGGCCTCGACCCCGATTTAGCCCTTGGCGCGAATCGGATTCCGGTGCCAATGTCCTGTTGTCGCAGGGCGCGGCCCTCCGGAAACGGAGAGACGCTCTCAGCAACGGCCCCGCGGAAAGCGGCGGAAGTCTTCGGACCGAAGCCGATTGAAGCGAGGTCCGGGCAACCGGAAGGAAGAAGCGCGAGGCGGCGGCTCCGGCCAATGCCGAACCCACTTTCCTTCGAGGGTCCGGCGGAACCTGAAGCCCCCGGGCGGATGGAACCGCGAAAGGACGACCCTGAAGCTTCGCTTCGCGGACGTCCGATAGGGAAACGAATTTCGATGCCTCACGGCGGAGAGTTCGCTCCCGCAAGGGAAACGTGGCCGGCCTTCGGGCAAGGCGCGGATCCCGCAGGGGACCGATCCGGAATAGCGATATTCCGGTGAGGAAACCTCAGGGACCGACCGGGGCCGAAAGGCCTCGGCCGGAACCTCCCCGGGAACGGGAACGGAGCCTTCGGGCAAAGCGAACGGACCTAGGGACAGTGGAGGCCGGCGGAAACGCCGGCCTCCATTTCGTTTTGGGGCTTGCCGCGTCGGCCGTTCCAAGCGCGCCCAATTCGGCAAATCCTGGGCCTTTCGAAAATCCGGCGACGCTCTCGCAGGGAGTGGCGGCCGATTGATCCAAAATGGCGCGGACCGCGGTCGCGCGCGCGTCTCGGCTGTCGTACATCGGCAACGGAAGCTGCTCGGTTTCGGGCACGATAAGTTGGCGAGTTTTCGGCAACGATGGGGGCTCCCTTGGCCACGGCGAAGGCGCAGGAAGACGGTCGCACGACGCACCGCACTGTGCGCTTGTCGGCCGTCGCGATCGCACTCGCCGTTGGGCTGAGCTTGCTCTATCTCGCGGTGAGGCTCGTGCTCGGCGAGGCAGTCGCGGGCGCAATCGTCGCCGCCTTGGGCTTCGGCTACGCCGCCTTGGCCTTTCTGAGCAATACCGACAAGGGCGATTCAGGTCTTCGCAGAGCGGTCGTCGGCATGTTCAGGCCGCGCTGGTTCAGCTACACGGCGATTGCCCTCGTCTGGTTGGGCGCAGGCGTCGTCTCGGCCATCCCGCTCACTCGCGGCGAGTTCACGATCACGGTGATCGACGAATTCCGGAGGCCCATGCCCTCCGCCGAAATCTGGCTAGATTTCGGAGATGGGGAGCGCCCGCTTGTCAATGACAGGGGAGTCGCGAGGGCATCCTATTTCATCCCCACCGCGCCCAGGAGCGTGCGTATCCGGGTGAAAAATGCAGGCGTCGTCACGACGGTGACCCATAAGGCCGCGGCGGGAAGGCGCTTCCTCCCGCTCCAAATATCCGTGTGGAGCGGAAATCCGGTGCTTCGCGTGACCCACCTCACCTTCGAGGGAATGGCGATCGACTCCGTTCTCAGGGGGCGGCTGCCGCCCGAACTAGCCCAGCGATTCAAAAACATCTCGATGGTTCTTCCCAACGCGGTCTTCCAGACCGCCAGGGAGTTGGTTGACCGATACGATATTTCCGACGACGAGGACATCCGATACCTTGAGGACCGGGTCACCCCGGACAGGAATCCAGGGCCGACCGCGCAGAAATATTACAGCGAAGGCGACAGCCCCAATTTTACCGCCCTGCGCAACGTGAGGAACGTCCGGCCCATTTACACCGCCGCGGCAATGGACATGTCCGACGACATCCTGGGTTGCCCCGTGGTCGAGCCTCTCCGCCCCGGATTCCGCCTCCTCGTGAACCCTGCGGAGAATTATTATCTCGGGGCTCCGGTCCAGCCGATCGGGGCTACCTTGAATTGGATGACGAGGCACGCCCCGGATGCCGGCGGTGAGGGCGGAACCTATTCGGTACTGGTGGATCGGGCGCTGACGACCGAGGACATTTCAAGCATCTTGCAGCGCAATGGAGGCTTCGACGAATTCCAAAACCCCGACGAGACGAAGCGGCTGCTGAGGTTCCTCGTGCGGCAGCGCGCCCCGCAAGGCTTGATCCGCGGATGGGCGCGGCTGGTGACTTCATACGACGAGTGCGCCGGTCGATCGAACCCAGTCGCGATCGAGTTACAAATCCCCGCCCCGAAGCTCAGGATCACCATTCTGGAAAACGCGACAGACAGGCCGATCCGAGTTGATCGGTTCGTCCAGGTCACTAACGAGCGCGTCGGCTTCGGTCGCAGGGACGGTCCCGCGCGGCGGGTTGAGCGCTCCAGCGACGACAAGGTCTATTATGAAATACAGCCGGGAGAGGCCATCATTGTCCCTCGCGAACTCACCATGCAGTCGATGGTGTCCGAAGAGGTTATTCGACAGGCCGATCGGTCCGCTCCCGGCGAAATCGCGACATTCGAGCTGGTTGCCGCCAGCCCACCCCTGGACGATGCCTCGGAAGCTCCTCCCGAGGATGACTTCACGATGCGCCCGCGCCGGATCTCGATCGATGTCAGCCGAATAGTGGTTCCACCGGCTCGAAGGGAGGCTGAGGAGGCGGAGGAGGTTGAGGATACCCCCGAAGACATAGGCTACGGGCCTATGGGGCTTCCCGCCGGGACGGAGAATCTCGTTGGCTCGTCGGTTGCGGAACTCGATTATGTCGTCGGGGGCGTACGGATCCGAGCTCGAACCGATACTAGGACCCGTGTCGCGATGATCGGGGACACGCCGTCGGGAAGCTGCCCCTTCGTGTTCGTAAGCTACCGGGGACAAAGCGAGCCGACGAACCGCGGCCAGATCATCACCGATCAGATAGGCGCGCAGGCTCAGCGGCCGGACCGCTTGGTGATCGGCCGGGACTTCGATGCGATCGAGATCCGGGAATTGGAGCATGAGCGATCCTATCTGGATTCGGCCCGGCTGCTCGTCCCGTCGAAACGCGGCATTCGGGTGTACACCGCCCGAAACGCGCTGCTCGAGCGGCGCGACGGGAGCCGCCTCGTGCTGGAACGGGGAGGAAGCGTAAGGCTCGGCTTCGGCTATCGCCGGACGGCCGGGGACGGACCCGCGACGCTCGAGGTCGATGGCTATTACGTGCCGATCAGAATGGCACGCCGATAGGTTTCAGCTCCCGACCGACGAACCGATCACAGATCTCAGCAGCATCCCCGCCACCCGCTCCCGCACCCCCGGCGGCAGGACCGCCACCGCCTCGTGCATCGCGGCCGCGCCACGGCACATCTTCTCGGGGCCGGAGGCAAGGCGAAGGTCGCGGTCGAGGAGCATCTCGCGGATGGGGACGGCCGGCTCGATCTTCTCCGCCGCGGCGAGCCAGGCGGTGAGGTCCTCGCGGGTGAGCGGCGAGGCGGCCGCCGCGGATCCTTCCTTCGCGGCCTCGACCAGCGCCACTCCATATTCGTCCAGTCCCGGCGGCGGCGCGGCGGCCAGAGCTTCCGGGCTGAAGAAACCGCGATCGCCGACATCGGCGCAAACCTGGAGATCGCGTTGCTGAAGCGCGCGCAGCATCGCGCCCTGGCGCGCCTCCAGCGCGACCAGGGTCGCGCCCGGCGCCGCGGCGATCTGGTCGCGATGACCGCGAAGGAAGGCGTCGATGCCCGCATAAGCGAGGCGCCGGGCCTCTTCCGGCGGCCGGCCGGCGAGGGTCGCGGCGAGCTTTGCATGGTCGGTGGGGAAATCGCGCTGGATCGCCGCCAGCGTCCCCTCCGGCATCGTCGCCTGCGCGGCTGCCGCGCCGGAGACGGCTATGAGCAGGAGGAAGAGCAGAGGTCGCATGAATGTCGCTTTCGCTGGAGGTGCCTGTTCCACTAGCTCAAGAGAGCCGGGAGGCAAAAGGCGCGACGGCGCCGGGAGGGACTCGATGGACGAAGAAGAGAGTGGCCATGAGGGCGGATGCGCGTGCCGGGCGGTTCGGTACCGGCTGGGCTCGGAACCGCTGATCGTCCATGCCTGCCACTGCACCGAATGCCAGCGCCTCAGCGGCGGCGCGTTCGCGGTCAACGCGCTGATCGAGTCGGACCGCCTCGAGATCCTCTCCGGCGAGGCCCGCGCGTTTCCCGTCATCGGCACGAGCGGCAAGCCGCAAACCATCTTTCGCTGCTCCACCTGCGCGACGGCGCTGTGGAGCCATTATCCCGGAGCCGGGACGAAGCTCGCCTTCGTCCGAGTCGGAACGCTCGACGAGCCGGGCCGGCTGCCGCCCGACATCCACATCTTCACCTCGACCAAGCAGCCGTGGCTCGAGCTTCCCGCCGGCGCCCGGGCGGTGCCGGAATATTATTCCTCGAAGGAAGTCTGGCCGGCCGAAAGCCTGGAGCGCCGGGCTCGGCTGTTCGCAACGCCCTAATCGACGACGATCGTCCCCGACATGCCGAATGTCTTGTGGAAGGCATGGCTGCATTTGAGCGGGTAGTGGCCGGCCCTCGGCACCAGAGCGACATCGACGCTCTGGTGGGAGCGCACCTCGACGCTGCCTTCGTCGATCGCTCCGCGAGCCTGCGGGCTGACCTGGGCGGCGGCGAAGAATCCGGGGGCCGTGAAATCGTGCCCGCCCGAGCTCGCATTGACGAGATGGAGAACGACCGGGCGGCCGGCCTTGAGGTGGATCGCCGACGGCGTGAAGTCGAAATTGGTCATCTTGACCTCGATCCGCTGGGCGTGCGCCCAGTCGGGCGCCTGAGCGGCCGCCGGGACGACGGTGAAAGCGAGGCCGATTGCGATGAAAAGCGTACGAGTCATCCTTCGCTCCTTGTCCGTTGGAGCTACCCCTGCCCGCCGCTGCTACGCCTCCGGCAGCTCGAGGGCAATCTCGCTGCGAAGCGAGTTGGCGATGAAGCATTGCTCGTGCGCCTCGTGGTGGAGGCGGTCGAGGGTCGCCCGGTCGGGCGGATCGCCGGCGAATTCGATCCTCGGCCGAAGGACGATGCGGGTGATGGCCATCCGCCCACGCTCGTCTTTCCCCATCGTCCCGCTCGCCTCGTCGCGATAGGCGGCGACGTCGAGGCCGGCGTCGTGGGCGAGGTGGAGGAACCAGAGCATGTGGCAGGACGAAGCCGAGGCGACGAGCGCTTCCTCCGGGTCGATTCCGGCGGGATCCGACATCGGCGGCGCCACCACGTGCGGCGAGGCCGAGGCGGGAACGACCGCGCCGCCGTCGAAGCGCCAGCTGTGGGCGCGGCTGTAGCGGCCCTCGCGAAACGCCCCGTCCGAGCGCCATTCGACGGTGGCGCGGTGATCGGCCATGTCAGGCGGCGGTGCGATCGAGGAAGGCCGCCTCGCGCTCGACCCAGCCGGCGAAGCTTGGGCGGGCCAGCATGCGGTCGGTGAATTCGGTCACCTTCGGGTAGCGCGACGGGTCGATCTCGATGCCGAGATGGCGAAGGTTGGCGAAGCCGGTCGCGACCGAGATGTCGGCCAGCGTGAGCCCGTCTCCGACCAGCCAGCCGCTCTCCGGGATGGTGCGCTCGAGGTAGTCGAGGATCGGCGGAAGCTCGATCTTCTCGGCCTGGTCCGCCGCCGCAAGATCGCCCTCGCGCCCGAGGAAGCGCGGAGCAACGATCCTGTTGAAGAACATTTTCGCCCCGCAAGCGCAAAATATCGTGTCCGCGAACTCGTCGAACCAGATCGTCCGCCCCCGGGCCTTCGGCTCGGCGGGGATCAGCGCCGGCTCCGGATATTTGGCTTCGAGATAATGGATGATCGCGGACGAATCGGAGATGGCGAAATCGCCGTCGCTGAACCCGGGGATCTTGCGGAACGGGCTCGCCTTGAGGAAATCGGGATCGTCGGAGCCGAGGCCGAGCGGCTTGTGCTCGAGCTCGACGCCCTTCTCGGCGCCGAAGGCGAGCACCTTGCGGACGAAAGGCGACAAAGATGCCCCATAGACGATCATGACCGGCCTCCCATTTTAAGTTTCATCGCGCAACTTACCCGGCCGCCCGCGCTAGCGCAAGCGTCCGACACTGAGGCCGATCCAGAAGGTGCGTGGAGTCGCCCGCTCCTCGATCCCGTCGCCGCTGATGCCGGCGAGGACACGGGTGTCGGCGATATTCTCCGCCCGAGCCTCGAGCGAAAGGTCGTGGCCGATCGCAAGCCTTGCTGCCGCGTCCAGCGTGAAAGCGCCGGGAAGACGCTGGCGGTTGAGATCGTCCTCATATTGAGGGCCGGTATAGCGGGCCGTGACCGAGGCGCCGCCCACTGCCTTCGACCAGGCGAAGGTCGCCGTGCCGCTGTGGCGCGGAGTCTGGGCGGGCCGCAATCCGTCGAGGGGCAGCGCCGCGCCGCTGGCTTCGACACGCGCGTCGACCCACGACCAGCCGCCGGATAAGCTCCAGGCGCCGAGCGCGTAGCGGGCATCGAGCTCCACTCCGCCGGCCTCGATGGCGTCGAGGTTGCGGCGCTGGCGGAACTGGCCGCCGGTCGCGACGAAGCCGACTCCGGGAAAGGTCCCGGGCCCTGCCCCGAGCGTCACGTTGGCGATGGCGCCGTCGAGGCGATTGACGAAGGCGGTGAGGCCGATGCGAGCGCCCGGCGACGGCCGCCAGTCTAGCCCGGCTTCGGCGCCGCCGAGCCGTTCGGGCGCGAGATCGGCATTGGCCGCGGTCGCGTCGGCGCCGACCCGGAACGGGCGATAGAGCTCGTTGAGGGTCGGCAGCCGCCAGCCGAGATAGGCGGCGCTTCGAAGCGTCAGACCGGCGCCGGCCCGCCAGGCAATCCCGGCGCGGCCGGTCGGCTCCCAGCCGGAGCGGTCGCGAAACGCCGTGTCGGTGAGCACTTGGCCGCTCGCGAGCACCTGCTCGTGGAGCCGGCCGTTGGAGATCGTCCAGCGGTCGAGCCGGGCGCCGGCGGTCACGGTCACCGGGCCGCCGGTCCAGGCCGCCTCGGCGAAGGCCCCGATGGTGTCGGTCCGACCGCCGGCGATCCTGCCCCTCGTCCCCTGCCCCGCGACGAAAGCGAAACGCTCACGGGTCTCGCCATCGGTTTGGCGGGCATCCGCGCCGAGCCGGAGCTCGAGGCGCTCGCCGACCTTGGGACGCGCCTCGATCCGCGCGCCTAGGCCGGTGGCGGGGACGCTATATTGCTCGGAGGTGCGGGTCGCGACGCTGCGGCCGGAATTCACCGCCGCGAAGCTGTTGTAGAAATCGCGAGTCTGGACATAGGCGAGCGCGCTCCAGCGGCGCGCCACCAGGCGAAGCGAAGCGTCCGCGCCGCGGGTGCGGATGTCCGAAAAGGCGGTGCCGCGCTCGCGCTCGTCGGAGAAAGCGAGGGCGCTCGCCTGGAGCTCGGCGCCGCCGAGGGGTGCGACGCCCCGGACGGCGACGCTCGCCTGCTCGTAGGGCGAGGGCCGGTCGGCGGGGCCGCGCTGTTCCTCGACGATGGGGATGAAGCCGTCCCCGCGCACCCACGCGCCCGAAATCGACAGGAAACCCTTGCCCAGCGGGAGGCCGAGCCCGGCATGCGCATCGAGGCTGTCGCGGCTTCCGTAGGCGGCGCGTCCCCTGAGGCCGCGAAGCTGCGCCGGAGTCGCGCTTTCGAGCTCGATCGTCCCGGCCAGGGCGCCCGGCCCCTGGACTCCGCTGCCGCCGCCGCGAGTCACCCGAACCGCGCCGAGCCGCTCGGGGTCGTAGGCCGGCCAGCTCACCCAGCCGCCGAACGGGTCGGTCTGAGGCACGCCGTCGAGGAGGAGCAGGACCCGGCTCGACGCATTGCCTCCGAGCGCGCGCAGCGTCGCGCCCTGGCTGGTCGGATTGGCGGAGCGCGAGTCGGAGCGGCGGAAGAGCTGGAAGCCGGGGACGTCGCGAAGCACGTCCTCGAGGCGGCCCGAGGCGGAATCAGTCAGGCGCTCGCGATCGATAATGACGCTGTCGAACACGGCTTCACCGGCCGCTGGCTGGAGGCCCCGGCCGGTGACGACGATATCGGGCGGCGCGGCGGCGACGGCGGCGGCGGCGAGAAGGAGAAACGGCACGAGCCCGCTCTACCCCCACCCGTCGTTCCCGCGAAAGCCCGTCATTGCGAGCGAAGCGCGGCAATCCAGTGCAGCCTTGGAGGCCAGCTGGATTGCCGCGTCGCTTCGCTCCTCGCAACGACGACGATTAGCGCGACGCGTAGCGCCTGCGGCCGCCGCCGCTGCGCGACTCGCCCTGGGGGCGGGCCGGGCGGGCGTGGTAGCGCTTGGCGGGGCGATGACCGCGGGGCCGTTCCTCGCGCTCGGGGCGCTCGACGATCTGGATCGGCGAGGCTGCCCTCGACGCCTTGATCCGGGCCGCCTCGGCGGTGAAGCCCTGGGGCAGCGGGACCGGGGTCAGGGTCTGCTTGGTCAGCCGCTCGATGCCCTTGAGATAGGGGCGCTCGTCCTCGGCGCAGTAAGCGACGGCGATCCCCGCCGCGCCGGCGCGCGCGGTCCGGCCGATGCGGTGGACATATTGCTCGGCGACGTTGGGCAGGTCGAAATTGACGACGTGGCTGACGCCCGAGACGTCGATCC
This sequence comes from Allosphingosinicella sp., assembly GCA_045811485.1. Lineage (GTDB taxonomy): Bacteria > Pseudomonadota > Alphaproteobacteria > Sphingomonadales > Sphingomonadaceae > Allosphingosinicella. The sequence continues at coordinate 72,638 of JBJMTX010000013.1, read as the reverse complement.
CGCGGGCGGCGATGTCGGTCGCGATCAGGATCTTGACCTTGCCCGACTTGAACTCGCCCAGCGCCCGCTCGCGCTGCGGCTGGCTCTTGTTGCCGTGGATGGCATTGGCCGGGATCCCGGTCTGGGCGAGCTGCTTCACGATCCGGTCCGCGCCATGCTTGGTGCGGCTGAAGATCAGCACCCGCTCCATCGAGCCCCCCTTCTTACCGGGAGATGGCGCCCCGAAGCCGACGCGGAGCATCATCGTCAGTAGAGCCGGCTTTTCGGCCTGGTTGACGAAGGTGACGTACTGCTCGACCCGTTCGACGGTGGACGAGACCGGAGTCACCGCCACCTGCGCCGGATCGGTCAGGAACTTGTCGGCAAGGTCGCGGATCGCCTTGGGCATGGTCGCCGAGAAGAACAGGCTCTGCCTTTTCTCCGGAAGGTGGCGGACGATCTTCTTCAAATCGTGGATGAAGCCGAGGTCGAGCATCTGGTCGGCCTCGTCGAGGACGAGGATCTCGACCTGCCTCAGGTCCAGCCAGCGCTGCTCGACGAGGTCGAGAAGCCGGCCCGGGGTGGCGACGAGGATGTCGACTCCGCGGCCGATGTCCTGGCGGTTCTTGTTGATCGAGGTGCCGCCGAAGACGGTGGCGACGCTCATGTGGCTGAACCGGCCATAGGCACGCGCGCTCTCGGCGATCTGCGAGGCGAGCTCGCGAGTCGGGGCGAGGACGAGCATCCGGCAGGCGCCGCGCTGCGGCCGCTTCGCCGAAGCGGCGAGACGGTCGATCGAGGGGAGCATGAAGGCGGCCGTCTTGCCGGTGCCGGTCTGCGCGATTCCGAGCAGGTCGCGGCCCTGGAGCAGGATCGGAATCGCCTGCTCCTGGATCGGGGTCGAGGTGGAATAATCCTTCAGAGCAAGCGCCTGGAGGACGGGCTGCGACAGCCCGAGTTGTTCAAAAGACATGGTAACTCACTATTATATGCGGCGCCCGAGCAGCCTCAATGGCGCGCGGAAACGCGGCGGGTTGTTGCCGACCCGCGTGAAAAGGGAAGACTTTGAAAATTACGAAACGGAGCCGGCCCACCTCGGGTCCCCATGAAAGTATTACTTTCATGGGATTTCTTGGGGGCGTTCACGCTGCAATGACGTTTCGCTGAGGCGCATATGGGGGAGAAATGTGAACAAATCAACCTGCGTCCTCTCCCGTCATTCCCGCGAACGCGGGAATCCAGTCCGGAGTCAGTACAGGATTCCCGCTTTCGCGGGAATGACGAGGAGCTTGCCGCCGCGCTCCACGGCCTCGAAAGCGCTTCGCCTCGTGCGGATTTGACCATAAGGCCCGTACCTCCGCACACCGAGGCCCTATGTCGACCCTGACCCCCTTCCGAATCGCCGCCGTTCTTGCGTCGTTCCTTGCCTGCTGCCCGGCCGCCGCGACCGACATCGTCATCCATGCCGGCACCCTCATCGACGGAGCGTCCGCGACTCCCCGCCACCAGGTTTCGATTCTGATCGCGGGCGATCGGATCGAAGCCGTGGAATCCGGATATGTCAGCCCGGCGGGCGCCACCGTCGTCGACCTGTCGGACGAGACGGTGATGCCGGGCTTCATCGACGCCCATGTCCATATCGCCTCGAAGCTGCCCAGCCGGGTCAACGCGACCGAGGACTGGCTTACCCATTCCGATCTCGACCGGGCCTTCGACGGCGCGCTGTTCGCCCGCCAGATGCTTCTTCAGGGCTTCACCTCCGCACGCGACGTCGGCGGCGGCAGCGACACGGTGGCGGTGCGGGACGCGATCGAGGCGGGCAAGATCGTCGGCCCGCGCCTGTGGGTGTCGCTTGAGCCGCTCGGCCCGACCGCCGGCCATGGCGATCCGCGCAGCGGCCTCGACCCGGCGCTCAGCCGGCCCGGCTGGGAAAACGGCATCGTCGACACCCCCGAGCAGGCCCGGCTGCGGGTGCGCGAGCATCGGCGGCGGGGCGCCGACCTGATCAAGATCATGCCGTCGGGCGGAATCGCCTCCAGCGGCGACGATCCGCGCCAGCAGCTGATGACCGAGGAGGAGATGGCGGCCGCGGTCCAGGCCGCGCACGCGCTCGGCATGAAGGTCGCGGCGCACGCCTATCCGCCCGGGGCGATAGAGGCCGCGGTCCGCGCCGGCGTCGATTCGATCGAGCATGGATCGTTCGCCACCGCCCAGACCTTCGCCTTGATGAAGGCGCGGGGAGTCTATCTGGTGCCGACCCTCAGCGTCTACGAGGTCTTCCTGAAGGTGGCGCGCGAGCATCCCGAGCTGCTCACGCCGGGAACGCCGGAGAAGGAGCTCGCCAACGACCCTCTGCCCAAGCGCAACCTGCCGCTGGCGCTTCGCTCCGGGGTCAAGATCGCTTTCGGCACCGATCTCGGCGAAGGCGATCATTCGAAGGAATTCGGGCTTCTCATCGCGAACGGAATGAGACCCATCGACGCGATCCTCGCCGCGACCCGGAACGCGGCCGAGCTCATCGGTGCGGGTGACCGGATCGGCTCGGTGGCGACCGGGCGCTTCGCCGACATCGTCGCGGTTCGAGGCGACCCGCTGACCGACCCCGCCCGTCTCGGCCATGTGGATTTCGTGATGAAAGGCGGCGTGGTCGTTCGCCGCGGAAACCAGCCCTAAGCCGACGCCCCGACCTTTTGCAGCAGCCGATCGATCGCCGCCGCGGCCTCCGGCTCGTCGAGCGTGGGTGCATGGCCGACACGCGGGACGGTCACTGCCTCCATCGCTTCATTCTCGGCGAGCATTCGATCGACCGTCGCGCGGCTGAGCAGGTCGGAAATCTCGCCGTGGACGACGAGCGACGGCACGCCTTCGAGCGCGGCGAAGGCGGTCCACAGGTCGAAGCCGGTATCGCCGGCGGGCGCCCGGAAGGGCTCGGCGATGCGCATGTCATAGTCGAAGACGATCCGCCCGCCTGGAGTCAGCTTGCAGAGCCGCTTGGCGTAGACCAGCCACTGGTCGATGTCCCAATCGGGGTAGCGATCGCTCTGCATCTCGCAGATGGCGCGGGCGGCGTGGAGCCAGCTCGGCCAGCTCTGCGAACGGCCGACATAGGAGCGGATATGCTCGAGTCCCTCCGGCTCGAGCACCGGGCCGATGTCGTTGAGCAGGGCCGCCGCGATCCGCTTCCGGTCCGCCATGGCGAGAAGCATCGTGATCAGGCCGCCGAGCGAGGTTCCGAACAGGATGAAGCGCTCCAGGCCAAGCTGGGCGATCAGCGTCTCCACGTCCTGCCAGTAGACGGGCGGGAGGTAGGTCATGGCGTCCCTGGCATATTCGCTCTGGCCGCGCCCCCTCAGCTCGACACAGATCAGCCGCCAGTCTCCGGCGAGGCGATCGGCGACGCCCTCGAAGTCGCGGGCGTTGCGGGTGAGGCCGGGGAGGCAAAGGATGGGCGGCCTGTCGGCCCGGCCCGGATAATCGCGATAATGGAGCTTGAGACCGTCCCCCGACGTCCACCATCCGTCCGACCATTCCGCCATTCGCGACCCCCTTGCGCGGGGCATATTCGCGGCGAAGCTCGGTAGGAGCAAGCCTTAGCCGCTCCTCGACATTCCCGAATTGACGTTGCCGAGGGTGTTGTCGATCTGGGTGCCGAGATTCTTGAAGGCGGCGATCGCGGCGATGGCGATCAAAGCGGCGACGAGGGCATATTCGATCGCGGTCCCGCCGCGGCGGTCGCGCAAGATGGAACGAAGTTGGCGCATCGGGACCTCCTGTAAGCCGCGTAATTTGCCGCGAATTTGCTAATCGGCGGTTAAGCTGGCCGGAACCGCGCCGATGGGCCAGGGTTGGAACGCGATGCCGTCCCCGCCCCTCCCCTCGCCCTACCGCCCGGATCCCGCCATCCTTGCGCTCGGCGAGGCGTTCTACGATCCGGTCGAACCGGCAGCCTTTCCCGGCACCGTCCTTCGCTTCCGCAACGACCGTTGGGCGCCGACGGTCGGCCTGGGCGGTCTTGGCGACGAGGAATGGATCCGCCATTTCGGCCGCTTCGAGCCCTTGCCCGACAATCTGCCGAAGCCGCTGGCGCTCCGCTACCACGGCCACCAGTTCCGGGTGTACAATCCCGACATAGGCGACGGCCGCGGCTTCCTGTTCGCGCAGATGCGGGACGGCGCCGGGCGGCTTCTCGATCTCGGCACCAAGGGCTCGGGGCAGACGCCCTACAGCCGCTTCGGCGACGGCCGGCTGACCCTCAAGGGCGGAGTCCGCGAGGTGCTCGCCACCGAGATGCTCGAAGCGCTCGGGGTCGAGACTTCGAAGACCTTCTCGCTGATCGAGACCGGCGAGGCGCTCGAGCGCAACGACGAGCCCTCCCCGACCCGCTCGGCCGTGCTCGTCCGGCTCCAGCACAGCCATATCCGGATCGGCACTTTCCAGCGGCTGGCCTATTTCGGGGAGGCCGAGAGCCTGGCGAAGCTGACGGACTATTGCCTCAGCCATTATTATGGCGAGGAAGGCGGCGACGACGGACCGGCGCGCCTGCTGGCCCATGTCGTCCGGGAAGCCGCGCGGCTGGCCGCCTCCTACGTCGCCGCGGGCTTCGTCCACGGAGTCCTCAACAGCGACAATATCGCGATCACGGCGCAGAGCTTCGATTACGGCCCCTGGCGGTTCACGCCTTATTGGGACGGCCATTTCACCGCCGCCTATTTCGACCATGCCGGCCTCTATTCCTACGGCCGCCAGCCCGAGGCGATCCACTGGGACGTACTCCAGCTCGCGGTCTCGCTGCGCGCGATCGCCGAGGCGGAGGCGCTGACCCCCTCGCTCGACGCCTTCCCCTCGATCTTCCAGCGCCGCCTGGTCGAAGCGATCTTCGCCCGGCTCGGGATCCGGCCGGCCGAACCGGAGCGCGACTCCGCCTTGCTCGCCGCGCTGGAGTCGGCACTGGCGGCGAAGTCGGTGACGATCGACCGCTTCTTCTTCGACTGGCGGGGCGGGCGCCGGCGCGGGCCTACGCCGGCCGACGAGGCCTATCGCGCCGAGCCTTTCGCGGCTTTTCGTGCGGCGATCGCGGCCTACGAAGCCGTCCCGGGCGCGCTCGACCATGAATATTGGTCGGACGAAAGCCCCTGCTCGATGCACATCGAGGAAGTCGAGGCGATCTGGAGCCGGATCGACGAGGCCGACGACTGGGCGGCCTTCAACGAAAAGATCGAGGCGGTCAGGCGGATGGGCGAAGCCCTGTGCCCGGCGGCTTGACCCCCGCCGCCGAACATGCTGGTTCAGCCGCCATGGCGACCTTGACCTCGATCGAACCGGCCACGGGGGAAACGCTCTGGACCGGCGAGGTCGGCGACGTCGATTCCGAGGTCGCCCGCGCCCGCTCGGCCTGGGCGGGCTGGGCGGCGAGGCCCATCGCGGTCCGCATCGAGACCCTTCGCCGCTTCGCCAACACGGTGCGCGGAAGCAAGGAGGCCCTGGCCGACCTCATCGCCCGCGAGACCGGCAAGCCGCTGTGGGAGACGGCGACCGAGGTCGACGCGGTCGTCAACAAGGTCGACATCTCGGTCACGGCCTATTCCGAGCGGACGTCGCAGCGGCGGCTCGAAGGCGCGCTTGGCGCCCGGGTTGCGGTCCGCCACAAGCCGCATGGCGTGCTGGCGGTGCTCGGCCCCTATAATTTCCCGGCCCACCTGCCCAACGGCCATATCGTCCCGGCGCTGATCGCGGGCAATGCGGTGGTGTTCAAGCCGTCCGAAAAGACGCCCGCGGTCGGCGAGATGCTCGTCCGGCTCTACCATGAGGCTGGGGTGCCGGAGGACGTCGTGCGCTGCGTCCAAGGCGGGCCGGAGGTGGGCAAGGCGCTCGCCGCCAGCCCGGGCATAGACGGGCTGCTCTTCACAGGCTCGGCCCGCGCCGGCCTCGCCCTCCACCGCCAGTTCGCCGACTCGCCGCAGAAGATCCTCGCGCTCGAGCTCGGCGGCAACAACCCGCTCGTCGTCTGGGACGCCAAGGACATCGCCGCCGCCGCGGTGATCGCCGTCCAGTCGGCCTTCATGAGCTCGGGCCAGCGCTGCACCGCGGCCCGGCGGCTGATCGTCCAGGACGGCGCCCACGAGCCGCTGCTCGCCGAGATCGCCAAGCTCGCCGAGCGGATCATCGTCGACCATCCCCACGCTTTGCCGGCGCCGTTCATGGGCCCGGTGATCGACAACCAGGCCGCCGACCAGCTCCAGGAGGCCTTCCTCGACCTGCTGATCAAGGGCGGCCGGCCGATCAAGCGGCTCGACCGGCCGATCGAGGACAAGCCCTTCCTCACCCCGGCGATCATCGACGTCACAGACGTCGCCGACCGCCCCGACGCCGAGCTGTTCGGGCCGGTGCTGCAGGTGATCCGGGTGCCCGATTTCGACGCCGCCCTCGCCGAGTCCAATTCCACCCGCTACGGCCTCGCCGCTTCGCTGATCGGCGGGAGCCCGGAGCTTTACGACCGCTTCTGGGCCAATATCCGGGCCGGGGTGATCAACTGGAACAAGCCGACCAACGGAGCGCCGAGCAACGCGCCGTTCGGCGGGCTGGGGCTGTCGGGCAACCACCGGCCGAGCGCCTATTACGCCGCCGATTACTGCGCCTATCCGGTGACGAGCTCGGAGGCGGAGAGCGCTCGGGCGAGCGTCGGGGTGGGCCTCAGGGATCCATTCGCGGCGAAAGAGGTGGAAGGTTAATTATCCTCACGTATCGTGTGGCGAGGAAGCGCTCCAGGTGATGGAGCGGCGCTGACGAGGGTCCCCTCCACCAGATTTCGCTAGGAAAGCTCGGCTTCCGGCTCTTCCCTCTCAAGCCGCTCGAACAATCTTAGACTATCCTCAATTTGGGAATTTCAGGAATTTCATCAGCCGCCCGCCATACCGAAAAGGCAAGAATTTTTTCCCGGTTTGCCTTTACTGTTCCGTTAGATAGCTTCACCACTAGCTGCATGTCGGCTAATGCGTTCACATCCCGCATCAAAGTTTTCGGCGTCTTATCGTGATACTCCAATGCCAAACCGGTAGTGATTTTGTCTAACGACCCTATAGGCACGGGCGCAGCCTGCTCTGAGAGAGCGAGTACTAAGCGACGGCGCCGAGCATCTGCTGGGCTGTTACGCATATGAAAACGCTCATGAACATAGTTAATCCAAGCGACGTGCCACTGTTGCCGCCGAATGTAATCAATTTGTTCACGTAGACCTTCAACAAGGCCCTCTACCGAGTACTTTATGAAATTTACCACCTCTCGTTCGCTGTGCACGGCAGCGTCAAGCTTTTCATAGTATCGAGAACGAGTCTTGTTATAGTGATTGCTTAAGAGGTGACCCGTTGGCTGTGGAAAACCAGCAGAAAGCAATATGTACAGCTCTAGTAGCCTCGCAGTTCTTCCATTTCCGTCACCAAACGGATGTATCCAAACGAAGTATAGATGAGCGAAAATCGCTTTGATTATACAGAACTGACTTTTTTCTCCATTAGGACTAGGGAAGTCATTTAATACCTTACAAAACTGCTCAAGCAAAAACTCGCAGTCCTGCGCAGGAGCACAGCGATAGCGCCCCACTACAACAGAGTGTTTTCGAATTTCGCCGGGTACCACATCTTCTCCAAGTTCCAGACCCTTAAGCACCATTTCGTTCATCTCTTTTAGGAGCTTAACGCTAATCTGCTCAACGGGGCCTATCGCATGAAGGCGGTAGGTAAGTGTATCCACAGCATTTACGATGTTGTTCAGTTCGTCAGCGAGATACTTCTGCGAGGTCGGGAGTTTCAATGATCCCTCGATTATCCTTCCGGCCTCTTCTTCGGAAAGCGTGTTGCCCTCGATCGCGGTGGTCGCCAACGCCCCCTTGACGAGATACAGCTTCTGCAAATCTGACGCGACTTTTGGGGCTAGCGGGACACCGGCAATGTGATGACACTTGGATGCCGCTTCCCCAAGGCTCATCCACAGGCGGTGGTCAAAAAGGTTGGTGTTGAGGGTAAAAGTTATCCAAGGGTGTGTCTCGCTATATGTCCTCATCGCTGTCCCAGAATATCGGGATATATCAAGAGGTTAGAGCCATCCTCGCCTTCGTGCCGTCCCGACAAACTGGTTATTGACATTTTTTTTTGGACCAGTCCAGTGTTCAAAAAGCACAGATTGGGCGGAAACGGAGTTAATTATCGCTGCCAATTTTCCCCTCTCCTAGCGGCGTATCTGGGCCGCGTGCCTACTGAGTCCGGTGCGTTGGGCCCATACCGAATGAGAGGATCTCACCCCCGCGCCTCCGGCAAATACCCCTCGTCGATCCAGTCGCTGAAGCGCGTGATCCTGCTCTCGAACTTCATCCTGACCTTCCCGGTGGCGCCGTGGCGCTGCTTGGCGATGATCAGTTCGGCGAGGCCGTAGACCCGATTCATGTCCTCCTGCCACTTCGGAAAGTCGGCATGGTCGTCGCCGGGATTCTTATTGGCGAGATAATATTCCTCTCGATAGACGAACCAGACCATGTCGGCGTCCTGCTCGATCGAGCCCGACTCCCTGAGGTCGGAAAGCTGCGGCCTCTTGTCCTCGCGCTGCTCGACGGCGCGGCTGAGCTGCGAGAGGGCCAGCACCGGCACTCCGAGCTCCTTGGCGAGAGTCTTGAGGCCCCGCGAAATCTCCGAAATCTCGTTGACCCTGTTCTCGTTCGAGTTGCGCCCGGTGCCCTGGAGAAGCTGGAGATAGTCGACGACGACGAGGCCGATCCCGCGCTGCCGCTTCAGCCGCCGGGCGCGGGTGCGCAGAGCGGCGATGGTGAGGCCGGGCGTGTCGTCGATATAGAGGGGCAGGCTCTCGAGCTCTCCGGCGGCCCGGGCGAGGTTTCGGAAATCCTGCTGGCTGATCTTCCCCATCCTCAGATTCTCGGAGCTGATCCCGGACTGCTCGGCGAGGATTCGGGTGGCGAGCTGGTCGGCCGACATTTCGAGGCTGAAGAAAGCGACTCCGGCGCCCGCCGATTTCTCCGGCGCGATCCCGTCCTCGCGGTCGCGGACGAAGCGCTGGGCGGTGTTGAAGGCGATGTTGGTGGCGAGCGCGGTCTTGCCCATGCCCGGGCGGCCGGCGAGGATGATCAGGTCCGAATTGTGCAGGCCGCCGGTCTTGGCGTTGATGGTCTCGAGGCCGGTGGTGAGGCCGGAAAGGCCGCCGCCGGTGTTGAGCGCCTTCTCGGCCATCTGGACGGCGAGCCGGGTCGCCTCGGCGAAGCTCTTGACGCTGCCTTCGCCTCCGCCTTCCTCGGCGACCCGATAGAGCGCCGCCTCGGCCGCCTCGATCTGGCCCTTGGGATCGACGTCCTCGCTGGTGTCGAGCGCCTGCTCGACCATCTCCCGGCCGACCCCGATCAGCGAGCGAAGCAAGGCGAGCTCGTAGACCTGCTCGGCGAAATCGCGGGCGCCGATCACCGCCGCGCCGCTTCCGGTCAGCAGGGCGAGATAGGACGGCCCGCCGCGCTCCTTCATCTCCTCGTCCGCCTCGAACAGCGGCCTCAGGGTCACCGGGGAGGCGATCATGTTGCGATCGACCAGCTTCAATATCTGCTCGTAGATGCGAGCGTGGAGCGGCTCGTAGAAATGGTCGGGCCGGAGCTTGAGCTGGATGTCCTCGGCGAGCCGGTTGTCGATCATCAGAGCGCCGAGCAAAGCCGCTTCCGCCTCCACATTCTGGGGAAGGGCGGTCGCTTCGGGCTCGGGCGCGCCGGGGAGTCGGACGATGTTTTCGGCCATGGTGGCACACTACGCCTGCTTCCCGCCAAGGTGTAGCCCGGGAACGAGAATTCCGGGTGCGCTTGTGTGGACGCCTTGTGGAAAATCCCGCTACACCGCGCCGCATGGCCGATCCCCGCATCATCGACATCGAGCTCGACGAGCGGACGATCATCCGGCGCAGCGAGGATATCGAGCGCGAGCGGCGGGTGGCGATCTTCGACCTGCTCGAGGGCAATCGATTCCAGCCCGCCGGCCAGGAGGGCCCGTTCCGGATCCGGCTCCGGATCGAGGACAATAGGCTCGCCATCGACCTCAGGGACGAGGCCGGCGAGCCGCTCGACACCGTCCGCCTCGGGCTGGCGCGCTTCAAGCGGCCGGTGCGCGACTATTTCGCCATCTGCGAAAGCTATTTCAAAGCCGTGCGCTCCGATTCTCCCAAGGGGCTGGAGGCGATCGACATGGCCCGCCGGGCGATCCACAACGAGGCGGCCGAGCTTCTACAGGACTGCCTGGCGGGGAAGGTCGAGATGGATTTCGACACCGCCCGCCGCCTCTTCACCCTGATCTGCGTCCTCCACATCAAGTGAGGCTTGCCCGCCGTCGTCATTCCGGCGAAAGCCGGAACCCATGAACATCGAAGGAGGAAGCTTGGCGACGCCGTGTTCCTGGGTCCCGGATCAAGTCCGGGATGACGGGGGCGCGATCCTATGAGCATCATGTCCGACCGCTGGATCCGCGCCCAGGCGCTCGAGCACGGGATGATCGAGCCGTTCGTCGACGGCCAGCGGCGCGAGGGCACGATCAGCTACGGACTGTCGAGCTACGGCTACGACGCCCGGGTCTCAGACGAGTTCAAATTGTTCACCAACGTCGACAACGCGATCGTCGACCCCAAGGATTTCGCCGCCAACAGCTTCGTCGACCGGCGGACCGACGTCTGCATCATCCCGCCCAACAGCTTCGCGCTCGCCCGGACGGTCGAATATTTCCGGGTGCCGCGCGACGTGCTCGTCATCTGCCTCGGCAAATCGACCTATGCCCGCTGCGGGATCATCGTCAACGTGACCCCCTTGGAGCCCGGCTGGGAGGGCCATGTCACGCTCGAATTCTCGAACACGACCCCGCTTCCGGCCAAGGTCTACGCCAATGAAGGCGCCTGCCAGTTCCTGTTCCTGCAGGGCAACGAGCCGTGCGAGACCAGCTATGCCGACCGCGCCGGCAAATATATGGGCCAGCGCGGTGTGACTCTGCCGAAGCTGTAGGGAGCTGTTCCCCGGCGAAGGCCGGGGCCCAGTCCATTCCGACGGTAGAGCTGGACCCCGGCCTTCGCCGGGGAACAACCTCGTCGGCGCCTGCTACTCGGTCTGGGTCGCTTCGAACTTCTTCCATTCGGCACGGGTCAGGCAGAGCCGGTCCCTCTTCATCCGCGAATCGCTGCCGATGAAGGTTCGGCAGGTCTTGCGCTCGCCCTTCGCCTTGCCGCTGTCGCCGGCGGCGTTGTCGGTGCCGGCGGCGCTGGCCTGCTCGCTCTGCGCCCTGGCGGCGAAAGCGGGGCTTCCGGCGACGAGGGCGAGGGCGGCGGTCGAGGCGAGTATGAACTTGATGCTCATCCACTTTACTCCTGGCTGTCACTCATCCCTGCCGAAGACCTTAGGCAGGTCCCGCCGCGAGCCCTAGGGGGGCGCGGGTCGTCGGCAGAAGCCTCGCGACCGTTTGTCGAAAACCCGCCCCGCGGCGGCCGCAAGGAACCGCTTTTCCCCGCCTTCCCATGGGTATAGGATCGCCGGGTGAGACGATGAGGGAGGCTCGTATGCACGTTGGGAAATGGGTGCTGCTGGCGGCGCTGGCGGCTGGCGGAACGGGGGCCGCGGCGGCGGACTCGACGGACCGCGCGGCGGAAGCCAACCGGGCCTTTGTCGCCTATCCGAAAGCCTCGTTCGAGCATGGCGAGCAGGGGACGGTCAGCTATAGGGTCAAGATCGATCGTCGCGGCCTGGCCAGCGACTGCGAGGTGACCCGGAGCAGCGGCTTCGAGCGGCTCGACGTCGCCACCTGTGAGATGCTGATGTCGAGGGCGCGCTTCACGCCCTCGCGCGACAGCCGCGGCAAGGCGACCCGCTCCACCTATGAAGGCAAGGTGATCTGGAAGATCGCCTGAGGCGAAGCTACCGGCCGCGGTGACGTATATTGGCCGGGCGGCCGCGCCGGCCCTGCGGGCGCGGTCGCTCGCCATCGCCGCGGCGGCCGTCCCGCCGTGGCCCTCGCCGCGGAGTCGCAGGCGAATAGCCCGCTTCCGGCAGCTCGAAGCGCAATCCGCCCGAGACGGGATTGGCTTCGACGAGGCGCAGCTTAAGCCTCTGCCCCGAGACGAAGCGGTCGCCGCTGGCCTCGCCGACCAGGCTGTGGCTCGATTCCTCGTAGCGGAAATATTCCTCGCCCAGGGTGGAGACCGGGACGAGCCCGTCGCCGCCCAGGCCCTCGACCGTGGCGAAGAAGCCGAACGGCTGGACTCCGGTGATCCGGCAATCGACGAGATCGCCGACCCGCTCGGAGAGATAGGCGGCGACGTAGCGGTCGAGGGTCTCGCGCTCCGCCTCCATCGCCCGCCGCTCGAGCTGCGAGATGAGCTCGCCGGTCACCTCCATCGCTTCGGCTTCCTGGTCGCTTAGGCCTCCCTCTCCCAGCTTCCAGGCGCGGACCAGAGCGCGGTGGACGACGAGATCGGCGTAGCGCCGGATCGGGCTGGTGAAATGGGCGTAGGAGCCCAGCGCCAGGCCGAAATGGCCGGTATTTTGCGGCGAATAATAAGCCTGGGTCTGGCTTCGAAGGATCTGCTCCATCACCTGCGGCTTGAAATCGGCCTCGCCGATCCTCTCGATGATATGATTGAAGGTGGCCGGCCGGACCACCTGGCCGAGCGCGAGCTCGACCTCGAAGGTCTTCAGATAATCCTTGAGCGCGACGAGCTTCTCGCGGCTCGGCGGCTCGTGGTCGCGGTACATGACCGGCGCCTTCTTCACCTCGAGCGCCTTGGCGGCGGCGACGTTTGCGGCGATCATGTAATCCTCGATCAGCCGGTGCGCGTCGAGGCGCTCGCGCGGGGCCACCGAGGTGATCCGGCCCTTCTCGTCGAGCACCACCTGCCGCTCGGGCAGGTCGAGCTCGAGCGGCTCGCGTTTCTCGCGCGCGGCATAGAGCGCCCGCCAGCACGCCCAGAGCGGCTTGAGGGGCGATTCGACCAGCGCCGGGTCGACCGGCGGCTCGCCGGCCTCGATCTCGGGCATCGAGCAGGTCGGCGAGGAGACCTCGATCCGCTCCTGCCCGACCGATCCGTCGATCGCCGCCTGGGCGTCCTCATAGGCGATATTGCCGGCGATACGCACCCGCGCCCGGCTGAAGCGCCAGGATTTGAGCTGTCCATCCTTCGACACCTGGAGATGGCACGCGAGCGCGGCGCGGTCCTCGCCTTCCTTCAACGAGCAGATTTCCGCGCTCAGGGTCTCGGGCAGCATCGGCACCACCCGGTCGGGGAAATAGACGCTGTTGCCCCGCTTCCGTGCTTCCTTGTCCAGCGCCGAGCCGGGGCGGACGTAGAAGCTGACGTCGGCGATGGCGACGATCGCCTTCCAGCCGCCCGGATTGGCCCGATCGTCGTCCGCCGCCGCCCACACCGCATCGTCATGGTCGCGCGCGTCGGCGGGATCGATGGCGACGATCGGGATGTTCGTCAGGTCCTCGCGATCGCCGAGCGGCTGGCGCGCCACGCGCTCGGCTTCCTCGATGACCGAGTCGGGGAATTCGTGCGGGATTCCGTGCTTGTGGATGGCGATCAGGCTGAAGCTGCGCGGCGCAAACGGATCGCCGAGCACCTGCGACACCCGGGCGCTGAGCCGCGGCGGCCGCCCGACCTTTTCGGCGAGAACGAGATCGCCTGCTTCCGCCGGGCCAATGTCGGAGATTGGAAGCTCGCGCCTTTCCTTCTTCTCGACCGGCTTCAGCCACAGGCCCTGAGCCTCGCGGTGGACGACCCCGAGGACGAGCTCGCTCCCCTTCATCAATTTCTTCAACGGGTGGGCCGCCCAGCCCCGCCCGCGCTGCTCGGTTCGGGCGAGCAGCCGATCGCCGACCCCCAGCGCCGAGCCCCGCCCCTTGCGCTCGAGCACCCGAAGGCGGGGCTCCGGCATATCCGCCTCCCACCGCTCCGGCACCGCCCAGGCGGTTCCGCTCTCGTCGACGTCGACGATCCTCAGCACGGTGACCTTCGGGACCCCGCCGGCCTGGTGGAAGGCACGCCCCGGCGATGCGTCGATCAGCCCCTCGTCGGCCATGTCCTTGAGCAGGGTCTTGAGCGCCACCTTGTCGTGGCCGTGGAGGCCGAAGGCGCGAGCGATCTCGCGCTTGCCGGCGGGCTCGTCGGAGGAAGCCATGAAATCGAGTATCTGCTGGCGGCTGGGGAGGCCCGGCCGGTTCGTCCTGGCCATTCGCTACGGCGTCGGCGCAGGCGGAGGGGTATAGGGCCGGAAGGCGCCGCCCGGCACGGCCGAAGCGACCGGGCTTTCATAGCCGTCCGCCGAGACAGAGGAGACTCCGAACACCCAGTCGTCGACGCGGACGCTTTTCAGCACGGCCCTGGTGGCCGTGCCCGGAAAGCGCAGGCTGTTCGTCCAGTTCGCGGCGTCGGTCGGGCGCCAGCGCACGACATAGGCGGCGGCGCCCTTCACCGGCGCCCAGGTCAGGGTCGTATCGGTGGAGACCGCGCCTTCGACCTGCGGCTCCGGGGGCTGCGGCGAGCGCGCCAGCGCCGCGAGCGCGGCGACGTTGAGCTGGACGACCTTGGTCAGGTACGGAAAATCCATCTTGTCGATCGTATCGCCATATTGGATCCCGTTCTCGGTCCTGAGATCCTGGTGCTGCCAGTTGTAATTCTCGATCGCGACCGTGATCCGGACGGCGGGAAAGCCGGCATCGAGCAGCGGCAGATGATCGCCGCCCCGCCCGTAACGGTCGCTTCGCCAGATCTGCCGGACATTGAGCCCGAGGCTGAGGTCGTCCGCAAGCGTGTTAATCCAGCGCGAGATGTTGCGCGAAGGAGCGTCGTTCTCGCCACCGAGGCTTCTGATCCGGGCAGCGAGATCCTCGTGCCCCTGCCAGCGCGGGCCTTCCGAGATGACCCGCACGTGCGCATCGTCGCACACCCCGTCCGAGCCGCAGCTGTTGCCGATGATGTCGTTGTTGAGCTGGGCGATCACCGTCCAGCCCTGCGCCTTGGCGTAGTCGGCGAGGACCTTGCCGCCGAGCAGCCCCTGCTCCTCGCCCATCAGCGCCGCATAGACGATCGTGTAGGGGAAATCGTGCTTGGAGAGGACCCGCGACGCCTCGATCACCGCCGCCGTTCCCGAGCCGTCGTCATTGGCTCCCGGCGCGTCAGCGGTCGAGTTCATCACGTCGGTCACGCGGCTGTCGATATGGCCCGAGATGATCACCACCCGGTTGGGATCGACGCTCCCGCGCTGGATGGCGAGGATATCGGTGACCTTGGTCGGGTTCGGAACCCGCCGCCCAGTCACCGTGTCCGAAGGCCGGACGATCCGAAGGCAATTCCCGCACGCTTTGGAGTAACGGCCGAACTCGTCCGCCGCCCAGTCCAGCGCCGCGCCGATCCCGCGCTTGGGATCCGTCTGCGAGGAAAGGGTGTGGCGGGTCCCGAAGCTGACCAGCTTCTCGACGATGGCGTGGATCCGGTCCTGGCTGACCTCGTCGGCGATCTCTCGAGGATTCGGGGGTGGGGCGGCGGCGACTGGAGCAGCAGTGGCGTGAAGGAGAAGGGCGGGAAGCAGCAAGGCGAGCTTTCTCATGGATTTGGCCCCTGGACCTCCGGCCGAAGATTCGCAAGCGCGGTCCAATCGGTCTGCTTTACACGCCTAAGACGCTCTGGCAGACCGCGCGCGTACAACCGGGTTGGGGAACTCCTTCAAATGCTTGAGCTTGCCGACGTCAGCCACGTCTATCCCAACGGCACGCGCGCCTTGGATCATGTCAGCCTGTCGATCCCGCGCGGGATGTACGGCCTTCTCGGGCCGAACGGCGCGGGCAAGTCGACGCTGATGCGCAACGTCGCGACGCTTCAAACGCCGACCGAGGGCTCGATCCGCTTCGGCGACATCGACGTCATCGCCGAGCCCGAGCAGCTTCGGCGGACGCTTGGCTATCTGCCGCAGGATTTCGGCGTCTATCCGCGGGTCTCGGCTTACGAGATGCTCGACCATATGGCGGTGCTCAAGGGCATCGCCTCGGCGTCCGACCGCAAGTCGACGGTCGAGACCCTCCTTCAACAGGTCAATCTCTGGGACGTCCGGAAGAAGGCGCTCGCCGGCTTCTCGGGCGGGATGCGCCAGCGTTTCGGGATCGCCCAGGCGCTGATCGGCAATCCCGAGCTGATCATCGTCGACGAGCCCACCGCCGGCCTCGATCCCGAGGAGCGCAACCGCTTCCTCAATCTGCTCGCCGAGATCGGCGAGAATGTCGTCGTCATCCTCTCCACCCACATCGTCGAGGACGTCTCGGACCTCTGCCCGCGGATGGCAGTCCTCGCCGAGGGCCGGATCCAGCTCGAAGGCGCTCCGCTCGACCTCATCCACGCCACCAAGGGGCGTATCTGGATGAAGGTGATCGAACGCTCCGAGCTCCAGGCCTGCCGCGAGAAATACCAGCTCATCTCGACCCGTTTGTTCGCCGGCCGCACCGTCGTCCACGTCCTCGCCGACTCCGATCCCGGCGACGGCTTCGCCCCGGTCGATGGCGGCCTCGAGGACGTCTATTTCTCGACCCTCGCCCAATCCCGCCGGGCGGCCTGAAGGAGCATCGACATGTTCCTGAAGATCGCCGGATTCGAGCTTCGCTACCAGGTCAAGAACCCGGTCTTCTGGGTCGCCGCCGTCCTCTTCCTCCTGCTCACTTTCGGAGCGATGGCGTCGAGCACGGTTCAAATCGGCGCGGGCGGCAACATCCACAAGAACGCTCCGGTCGCCCTCACCCTCATCCAGGCCAATCTCAGCCTGTTCTTCATGTTCGTGACCACGGCCTTCGTCGCCAACGTCGTGGTGCGCGACGACGATACCGGCTTCGGCCCGATCATAAGGTCGACCCGGATCACGAGGTTCCAGTATCTGGGCGGACGGTTCGCCGGCGCGGCGGCCGCGGCCACCCTCGCCTTCCTGTTCATCCCGCTTGGGCTTTGGATCGGCTCGCTCATGCCGTGGATCGATCCCGAGACGCTCGGGCCGAACCGCCTCTCCTATTACGCCTACGGCTTCCTGGTCATGGGCCTTCCGGACCTGCTCATCACCGGCGCCATCTTCTTCACCGCGGCCAGCCTGACCCGCTCGATGATGTGGACCTACGTCGCCGTCATCGTCTTCTTCCTCGCCTGGCTGATCCTCATCGGCATCGGCGACGCCAAGCCCGAGCTGCGCGAGACGATGGGGATGATCGAGCCGTTCGGGATCGGCGCCTTCGAGAACGCCACCCGCTACTGGAGCAGCGCGGAATCGAACTCGCTCATGCCGGCCGTCGGCGGCACGATCCTGCTCAATCGCCTGATCTGGCTGGGCGTCGCCGCCGCTTTCCTCGCGTTCGGCATCGCCCGGTACCGCTTCGCCGATGCGGGAGTCCCAAAAAAGCGCCGAAAGGATTCCGTTGCCGAAGCCGCTCCGGCACCCGCCCCGCAGGCGGTCCTTCCGGACAGGGCCGGCCCGGCCGGACGCGCCCAGCTTTGGGCCAGGACCAAGTTCGAGATGAAGCAGGTCTTCCGGAGCCCCGCCTTCGCGGTGCTCGTCGCCCTGGGCATGATCAATACCTGCGCCAGCCTCTGGTTCAGCCGCGAAATCTACGGCACGCCGATCTTTCCCGCGACGACCGCGATCCTCCCGATCGTCAAGGGCTCGTTCGGCCTTTTCCCGATCATCGTCGCCATCTATTATTCGGGGGAGCTGGTCTGGCGCGAGCGCGACCGGCGAATGCACGAGATCATCGATGCGACTCCGCTGCCCAACTGGGCCTATGTCGTCCCCAAGACCGCCGCGGTCGCCCTCGTCCTCTTCATTACCCTCCTCTTCGGAATGATCGCCGCGATCCTGGTCCAGCTGATCCGGGGCTATACCGATCTCGAGCTCGGCCACTACCTCCTCTGGTACGTGCTCCCGCAGAGCGTCTCGATGGTGATGATCGCCGTGCTCTCGGTGTTCGTCCAGTCGCTCAGCCCGAACAAATATCTCGGCTGGGGGATCATGGTCGTCTACATCGTATCGACCATCGTCATGACCTCGCTCGGCTTCGAGCACAGCCTCTATCGCTTCGCCTCGACGCCGCAGGAGCCGCTGTCCGACATGAACGGCGCCGGCGGCTACTGGGTGGGAGCCTGGTGGTTCCGGCTCTACTGGGCGTCCTTCTGCGTCATCCTCTTGGTCGTTTCGCACCTGCTCTGGCGGCGGGGGACGGAGACCCGGCTGAAGCCGCGGCTGCGGCGGGCGCCGCGCCGGCTGATCGGCGCTCCGGGGGTGATCGCCGGCCTCGCCCTCGCCACCTTCGTCGCCACCGGCGCCTATGCCTGGTACAACACCAACGTCCTCAACCGGTACGAGACGAGCAGCGCGCGCGACGAGTTCGCCGCCAATTACGAGAAGAAATACCTCAAATACGAAAAGCTGCCCCAGCCCACCATCTCGAAGGTGGTGCTGAAGGTCGATCTCTACCCGGCCGAAACCCGGGCGCTCGTCAAGGGCAGCTACGTGCTGACCAACCTGACGGAAGGTCCGATCCGCGAAGTCCATGTGCGGATACCGCCGCGCGACCTCGAGCTGCTCGGCCTCGCCTTCCCCGGCGCCAGGCTTCGCTCCGACGACAAAGCCTTCGGCTATCGCATCTATACGCTCGACGCCCCGATGCGGCCCGGCGAGACTCGCTCACTGAGCTTCGAGACCCGGCGGTGGCAGCGCGGCTTCCGCAACGGCGCCGGCAACGACACCCGGCTCGTCGGCAACGGCACGTTCCTCGACAATCTGGAGATCGCGCCTTCGATCGGCATGGATCGAATGGCCCTGCTTCGGGATCGCGCCAAGCGGCGGAAATACGGCCTCCCGCCGGAGTTGAGGCCGGCGAAGCTGGAAGATCCCGCCGGGACGAAGCGAAGCTATTTCGGCGGCGGCTGGTCGACGGCCGACATCACCGTCTCGACGGTCGCGGACCAGACCCCGATCGCGCCCGGCAAGAAGGTGTCCGACGTCGTTTCCGGCGGCCGGCGGACGGCACGGTTCGTCTCCGACGCGCCGATCCTCACCTTCTTCTCGATCCAGTCGGCGCGCTATGCCGAAAAACACCGCAATCATCGCGGGATCGACCTCGCCGTCTATTATCACCCGACTCACGCCCGCAACGTCGACCGGATGCTGGACGCGCTCGCCGGGGCGCTCGACTATTACCAGGCCAATTTCGGCCCCTACCAGTTCGATCAGGCGAGGATCATCGAGTTCCCGGGCTATGCGACCTTCGCCCAGGCCTTCGCCAACACCATGCCCTATTCGGAAGCGATCGGCTTCATCGCCGACAATCGCGATCCCGAGAAGATCGATTACGTCAGCTACGTGACGGCCCACGAGCTCGGCCACCAATATTGGGCCCACCAGATCATCGGCGCCGACATGCAGGGCGGGACGATGCTCAGCGAGACGCTCGCCCAATATTCGGCGCTGATGGTGATGAAGCACCGCTACGGCGAGGACAAGATCCGCCGATTCCTCAAGTACGAGCTCGACAATTATCTGCGCAACCGCGGCACCGAGCTGGTCGAGGAGCTTCCGCTCGAGCGGGTCGAGGACCAGCAATATATCCACTACCGCAAGGGCTCGCTGGTCATGTACCTGCTTCAGGACCGGCTCGGCGAGGACGCGGTCAATCGCGCGCTTCGTACCATCCTCGACAAGTACAAGTTCAAGGGCGCGCCCTATCCGCGCTCGATCGAGCTGGTCGATCTGTTCCGCAAGGAAGCGAAGACTCCCGAAGACCAGGCGCTGATCACCGACCTGTTCGAGCGGATCACGCTCTACGATCTCAAGGTCGACGCGCCGACCGCGGTCAGGCGGCCGGACGGCAAGTGGGACGTGACCGTGCCGGTCGAGGCGAAGAAATCCTATGCCGACGGCAAGGGCGACGAGCATCCCGCCGCGCTGGCCGACCGGATCCCCGTCGGCCTGTTCACCGCCGAGCCCGGCCGAGGCGCCTTCGACCGCCGCAACGTCATCCTGATGCAGCGTATGCCCGTCAAGGGCGGCAGGCAGGTCTTCCGCTTCGTCACCGACAGGAAGCCGACCCACGCCGGCATCGACCCCTACAATTTCTACATCGACCGCAATTCAGATGATAATGTCGGCCCGGTGACCTAGGCTTATTGCCTGCTTGAAGGATGGTCGAGATAATGCGGGCTATTTCTCTGACTGCGCTTTGGGCGCTCGCGGCGATGCTCGATGCGTCGCGGACGCCCGCGCAGCCGTCGCCGGCGGCGGCTGATCCGGACGCCGGCTGGGAGACGTATCTCGAAATCAAGAAGCTCAGTTTCGACTTCGCGGCCAGCCCGGAGAAGGCGACGATGTCGGGCCCGGGCTGGACGATCCTGCCGAAAGTGCCGGCGCTGCCGCCGGAACTGCGTCGGCGCACCTTCGTCAACGACAGCTACCTCCTGGTCGATATCGATTCCCTGGGGCGGGCGGCGGCGTGTCGGCCGCTGCGGGCCAGCGCTCTGCCGCGACTCGACGTCGCGTCTTGCGATCTGCTGAAGAGGCCGGACGACTTCTCCGTCTATTTGCCGCCGGGCGCGCACCCCATGCAAATGGTGATTGGGGTAAGATGGCGAAGGGTCGGTCCCGACTCTCCCCGAATTACCGTCGCGCCCCAGCCGCCGCAGATCGTCCCGACGCCTCGGCCTCCTCCGCCGAAGCGGCCCTGAGCCTGATCAGGCCCCGGTTACCGTCAGCTCGATCACTCCGAAGATCGGATGGCCCGCCTCGTCGTCCATCCAGATCCGCACCCTGTCGCCGCGCTTGAGGAATTCGGTCTTCGGCTTGCCCTCGAGGATCGTCTCCACCGTGCGCACCTCGGCGATGCAGGAATAGCCAAGCCCGCCCTGGACGATCGGCCTGCCCGGGCCGCCGTCGGAGTCGCGATTGGAGACCGTGCCCGACCCGATGATCGAGCCGGCGCCGATGTTCCGGGTCTTCGCCAGGTGGGCGATCAGGGTGCCGAAGTCGAAGGTCATGTCGACGCCCGCATCGGCCCGGCCGAAGGGCTGGCCGTTCAAATCGACCTTGAGCGCGCCGTGGAGCTTGCCGTCCTTCCAACGCTCGCCGAGCTGCTCGGGCGTGACGAAGACGGGCGACAGCGCCGAGGCGGGCTTGGACTGGAGGAAGCCGAAGCCCTTGCCGAGCTCGGCCGGAATGAGGTTCCTCAGCGAGACGTCGTTGACGAGGCCGACGAGGCGGATGAAGCCGCGCGCCTCCTCGGGCGAGACCCCCCGCGGAACGTCGCCGGTCACAACCACCACCTCTGCCTCGCAATCGCAGCCCCACGCCTCGTCGGCGAGCGGGATGGGAGAGCGCGGCGGCAGCATCTCGTCGGAGCCGCCCTGGTACATGAGCGGATCGGTCCAGAAGCTGGCCGGCATCTCGGCCGCCCGCGCCTGGCGGACGAGGGCGACGTGGTTCACATAAGCGGAGCCGTCCGCCCACTGATAGGCGCGCGGCAGCGGCGCCAGCGCCTCGCGCTCGTGGAACCGGTCGCGCGGGATGACTCCGTGATCGAGGTCGGTCGAGAGCAACTCGAGCTGCGGCGCGATCCGCTCCCAGTCGTCGAGCGCGGCTTGAAGCGTCGGAGCGACGTGGGTGGCGTCCGCGCACCAGGCGAGGTCGTTGCTCACCACGACGAGCCGCCCGTCGCGGCCGCCCTTCAGAGAACCCAGCTTCATTCAACCTCCAACCGTCATCCCGGCGGAAGCCGGGACCTATGAACACGGACGTGCTCGGTTTCCCCCCTTCCGTGTTCCTGGGTCCCGGATCAAGTCCGGGATGACGGCTGCGGCTGGCATTTCCCCCCGCCCTTGGCTAGGGGCAGCGTCAATCCCGACCGACAGGCTTGAAGGCAAATCCATGCGTAACATCGATCATTTCATCGGCGGCGCGGCGCTCGCGTCCGGCGAACGGCAGGGCGACGTGTTCGACCCCAATAACGGCGGCGTGCAGGCCAAGGTGCGCTTCGGTACCGCGACCGACCTCGACCGCGCCGTCGAAGCCGCCAATGCCGCCCTCCCCGGCTGGGCGGCGACCAACCCCCAGCGCCGCGCCCGGGTGATGTTCAACTTCAAGGGGCTGGTCGAGAAGAACATGGAGGATCTCGCCCTTCTCCTCGCTTCCGAGCACGGCAAGGTCGTCGCCGACGCCCGTGGCGACGTTCAGCGCGGCCTCGAGGTGATCGAATATGCCTGCGGAATCCCGCACGCCCTGAAGGGCGAATATACCCAGGGCGCCGGCCCGGGGATCGACGTCTATTCGATGCGCCAGCCGCTCGGCGTGGTCGCGGGCATCACCCCGTTCAACTTCCCGGCGATGATCCCGATGTGGATGTTCGGGGTTGCGATCGCCTGCGGCAATGCCTTCATCCTCAAGCCCTCCGAGCGCGATCCCTCGGTCCCGGTCCGCCTCGCCGAGCTGATGAAGGAGGCGGGCCTTCCCGACGGGATCCTCCAGGTCGTCCACGGCGACAAGGAGATGGTCGACGCGATCCTCGACCATGAGGAGATCAAGGCGATCAGCTTCGTCGGCTCGTCCGACATCGCCCAGTATATCTACTCGCGCGGAACCACGAACGGGAAGCGGGTTCAGGCCTTCGGCGGCGCCAAGAATCACGGCATCGTCATGCCCGACGCCGACCTCGACATGGTCGTCAACGACCTCGCCGGCGCCGCCTTCGGCTCGGCCGGCGAGCGCTGCATGGCGCTGCCCGTCGTCGTCCCGGTCGGCGAGAAGACGGCGAACAACCTGCGCGAGAAGCTCATCCCGGCGATCGAAGGGCTTCGCGTCGGAATCTCGACCGATGCCGAGGCCCATTACGGCCCCGTGGTCAACGCCGCCCATCGCGACCGAATCGCCAATTACATCCAGATGTGCGCAGACGAAGGCGGCGAGCTGGTCATAGACGGGCGCGGCTTCAAGCTGCAGGGCCATGAGCAGGGCTTCTTCATCGGCCCGACCTTCTTCGACCATGTGAAGCCGAGCTTCCGCTCCTACCGGGAGGAGATTTTCGGCCCCGTCCTTCAGATGGTCCGGGCCGACAGCTTCGAGGAGGCGCTCCGACTCCCCTCCGAGCACGAATATGGCAACGGCGTCGCCATCTTCACCCGCAACGGCCACGCCGCCCGCGAATTCGCCGCCCGCGTCAACGTCGGAATGGTCGGGATCAACGTCCCGATCCCTGTCCCCGTTGCCTACCACACCTTCGGCGGCTGGAAGCGCTCTGGCTTCGGCGACATCGACCAGCACGGGCCGGAGGGCGTGCGCTTCTGGACGAAACTCAAGAAGATCACGCAGAGGTGGCCTGATGGATCGGTGACGGGCGAAAACGCGTTCGTGATCCCTACGATGGGGTAAACGAATTTCGTATGCTTTCCATGCTCTCTTACATGAAAATGCTGATCTTCTAGATTAGGAGAATGGCTGCGCAATTCGCTTTCGACACCCTCGCCTTCGTGAAGCGGCTTTCCGCCGCGGGCATGGAGTCGCGTCAGGCCGAAGCTTTCGCCGAGGCGCTGACGGCGCATGCCTTCGACGATCTGGTAACGAAGTCGGACCTTAAGGCCGCGCTGCAGGACCTGGAGCTGCGGCTGACGATCCGCATGGGGGCGCTCGCGGCAGCGACCGTCGCCGTCCTCGGGGCCCTGATCACCCTGAACTAACCCTCGCGATTGCGATTCCCACCGCACTCGCTAGAGCGCGCGCATGATCCGTTTGCTGCTTGCCGTTTTGCTGCTGAGCTTCGCCGGAGGTATCGCCGAGGCCGGGGAAGCGGCGCACAAGCGGATAGCGCTCAGCTTCGACGACGTGCCCCGCAATGCGGGCGCCTTCTTCACGCCCGAGGCCCGAAGCCGGCGCCTGATCGCCGAGCTCAGGCGAGCCCGAGTCCGGCAGGCGGCCTTCTTCGTCACGCCGGGAAACCTCGACCAGCCCTGGGGCGCGGGCGGCGAGGCGCGCATCGCGGCCTATGTCGCGGCGGGTCATGTCATCGCCAATCACTCGTTCGCGCACCGCCGCCTTTCGGCCATGTCCGCCGCGGACTATCTCGCCGACATCGATCGCGCCGAAGCCTGGCTGAAGGGCCGCGAGGGGCGCCGCCCCTGGTTCCGCTTTCCCTTTCTCGACGAGGGCCGCAACGACAAGGAGAAGCGCGACGCCGTGCGCGCCGGCCTGGCGGCGCGGGGGCTGCGCAACGGCTATGTGACGGCCGAAGCGTCGGACTGGAACATCGAGGCGCTGACCGTCCAGGCGAAGGAAAGCGCCAAGAAGATCGATATGAGCGCCTTGCGCGACCTGTACGTCGAATCGAACGTCGAGGCCGCCGAATTCTACGATTCCCTGGCGCGGAAGACTCTCGGCCGCTCGCCCGCCCATGTGCTTCTGCTCCACGAGACGGACCTCGCGGCGCTCTTCGTCGGCGATCTGGTCGCGGCGCTTCGCCGGCGGGGATGGGAGATTATAACCGCCGACAAGGCCTATGCCGATCCGATCGCCAGGCTCATGCCCGACACGCCGTCCGCCCAGGGCACCCTCACCGAGGCGCTGGCCTGGGAGAAAGGCCTGCCCGCGCCCCGTTGGTACGAGCGCAACGACATAAAGATCGCCAACGCCCTGTTCGCCGAGCGCGTCCTGAAGGAAAAGCCCGCCCCATGAGCCAGTTCGACCTTACCGACGAGCAGCGCCAGATCCAGGAGATGGCGCGGCAATTCACCGCCGATGCGATCACGCCCCATGCGGCGGAGTGGGACGAGAAGCATATCTTCCCGCGCGACACGATCCGGCAGGCGGCCGAATTGGGCTTCGGCTCGATCTATGTTTCCGAGGAGAGCGGCGGGATCGGGCTCGGGCGGCTCGAGGCGGCTTTGATCATGGAGGCGATGGCTTATGGCTGCCCGTCGACCTCCGCCTTCATCTCGATCCACAACATGGCGAGCTGGATGATCGACCGCTTCGGCGCGGCGGCGGTGAAGCAGAAATATCTCCCCTCGATGGTGACGATGGAGCGGATGGGTTCCTATTGCCTGACCGAGCCGGGCTCGGGCTCGGACGCGGCGGCGCTCAAGACGAAGGCGGTCAGGGACGGCGACACCTACGTCGTCTCCGGCTCCAAGGCCTTCATCTCGGGCGGCGGCGAGAACGAGGTCTATGTGACCATGGTCCGGACCGGCGTGGACGGGCCGAAGGGCATTTCCTGCCTGGTCATCGAGAAGGACATGCCGGGCGTCTCTTTCGGCGCGCAGGAGAAGAAGCTCGGCTGGCACTCGCAGCCGACCGCCCAGGTCAATTTCGACGAGGTCCGCGTGCCGGCGGAGAATCTGGTCGGCGGCGAGGGCGAGGGCTTCCGAATCGCGATGATGGGGCTGGACGGCGGCCGGCTCAACATCGGCGCCTGCTCGTTGGGCGGCGCCCAGCGCTGCCTCGACGAGGCGATCGCCTACACAAGGGAGAGGAAGCAGTTCGGAACCCCGATCGCCGACTTCCAGAACACCCAGTTCACCCTCGCCGACATGGAGACCGAGCTCCAGGCGGCTCGGATGCTGCTCTATGCGGCGGCGGTCAAGGTGACCGAGAATGCGCCCGACAAGACCCGATTCGCCGCCATGGCCAAGCGCCTCGCCACCGATTCGGGAAGCGCGATCGTCGACCGCGCCCTCCAGCTCCACGGCGGCTACGGCTATCTCCAGGACTATCCGGTCGAGCGCTTCTGGCGCGACCTCAGGGTCCATTCGATCCTCGAGGGCACCAACCAGGTGATGCGGATGATCATCGGCCGGGAGCTGACCCGGCAGTGATCCGGACCCGTCATCCCGGGCTTGACCCGGGACCCATGAACACTGCCTTCGCCGAATTGAGCACCTCGGTGTTCATGGGTCCCGGCTTTCGCCGGGATGACGAGAGCGCATGACCGACGTCGTCACCCGCGTCGAAGGCAAGGCCGGCCGCCTCAGGCTGAACCGCCCGCAGGCGATCCACGCCCTTACCCGTGAGATGTGCAGCGACATGATCGCCGCGCTCCTGCCGTGGCGCGAGGATCCGGCGGTGCAGGCGGTGATGATCGACCATGCCGAAGGCCGCGGCTTCTGCGCCGGCGGCGACATCGTCATGCTGGCGCGGAGCGGCGCCGGCGACGGCTCCGAGGCGCGCGCCTTCTTCCACGAGGAGTACAGGCTCAACCACCTCCTCTTCACCTACGCCAAGCCGACAATCGCCTTCATGGACGGGATCACCATGGGCGGCGGAGTCGGGATTTCGCAGCCCTGCCGCTTCCGCATCGTTACCGAAAATACCCGCTTCGCCATGCCGGAAACCGCGATCGGCCTGTTCCCCGACGTCGGCGGCGGCTGGTATCTGCCCCGGCTGCCGGGCCGCTCGGGCCAGTTCCTGGCGCTGACCGGCGCCCGCCTCGACGGCGCGGAATGCCTCGCGCTGGGCCTCGCCACCCACTACGTCCCCTCGCTCGCCCTCGACGACCTCAAGGCGCGGATCATGGCCGAGCCCGAGCGGATCGAGGCCCTCCTCGAGGAATGCAGCGCCACCCCGCCGCCGGCGCGGATCGAGGGGAACCTGCCGGCCATCTCCCGGCTGTTCGCCTCCGACGAATATGAGGAGATACTCGCCGCGCTCGAGGAAGACGGCTCGGACTGGGCTCGAAAGGAGCTCGAGACGCTCCGGACCAAGAGCCCTCAGGCCTGCAAGGTCTCGCTCCGGCTCCTCTACGACGGCGCCCGGGTCCAGGATTTCGGCCACGAGATGCGCCAGGAATATGCCGTCGCCACCCGGGTGGTTCAGCGCCACGATTTCGTCGAGGGGGTTCGGGCCCTGCTCGTCGACAAGGACAATCGCCCGCGCTGGGAGCCGCCGACGCCGGAGGGGGTCAGCCAGCACTTGATCGACACCATCTTCGCGCCGATGCCGGAAGGCGAGGAATGGACGCCGCTTTAACGTCATTGCGAGCGAAGCGAAGCAATCTACCCGCCTCCACCGCCGCGGACTGGATTGCTTCGTCGCTTCGCTCCTCGCAATGACGGCCAACGCTGTCTGGAGAGTCGAATGAACTACGAAACCATCCTGGTCGAGCAGCGCGGTGCGGTGACGTTGATCACCCTCAACCGCCCCAAGGCGCTGAACGCCCTCAACACCGCCGTGCTCGCCGAGCTGATCGACGCCTTCGCCGCCTTCGACGCCGACGACAGCCAGCGCTGCGCCGTCCTCACCGGAAGCGAGCGCGCCTTCGCGGCCGGCGCCGACATCAAGGAGATGTCCGACCAGGGCTTCGCGTCGATGTACGGCTCCAATTTCTTCCAGGGCTGGGAGAAGGTCACCGCCACCCGCAAGCCGTGGATCGCGGCGGTGGCGGGCTATGCGCTCGGCGGCGGCTGCGAGGTGGCGATGATGGCCGATTTCATCATCGCCGCCGACACCGCACAATTCGGCCAGCCCGAGATCAAGCTCGGCGTGACGCCCGGAATGGGCGGCTCGCAGCGCCTGACCCGCGCCGTCGGCAAGGCCAAGGCGATGGAGATGTGCCTTACCGGCCGGATGATGGGCGCCGAGGAAGCGGAGCGCTCCGGCCTGGTCGCGAAGGTGGTGCCTGCGGCGGAGCTGCTCGACGAGGCGCTGGCGACGGCGGAGGCGATCGCCGCGATGGCGCCGCTCGCCGCGATCGCCACCAAGGAGATGGTCAACGCCGCCTTCGAGACCGGCCTTGCACAAGGCATCGTCTTCGAGCGCCGCCTCTTCCATGGCCTGTTCGGAAGCGAGGACCAGAAGGAAGGGATGAGCGCCTTCGTCGACAAGCGTAAGGCGGAGTGGACGGGGCGCTGATGTTCCCGGGCGAAGGCCGGGGCCCAGCGGCGCGGCATCAGGGATCTGGGCCCCGGCCTTCGCCGGGGAACAAGGAGTAGTTTATGGCACGCGTAGCATTTATCGGCCTCGGCAACATGGGCGGCGGGATGGCCGCGAACCTGGTCAAGGCGGGGCACGAGGTCCGCGCGTTCGACCTCAGCGAGGCGGCGCTGGCCAAGGCGGAGGAGAATGGCTGCCTGCGCTCGGCAACGGCGCGCGAGGCCGTCGCCGACGCCGAGGCGGTGGTGACGATGCTCCCCGCCGGAAAGCACGTCCGCGACGTCTACGAATCCTCGGTAATCGGCGCGGCCCCGGCCTCGGCGATCCTGATCGACTGCTCGACGATCGACGTCGCCACCGCCCGCGAGGAGAGCGCCAAGGCGGCCGCGGCCGGCTACCGCATGGTCGATGCCCCCGTCTCCGGCGGGATCGCGGCGGCCGACTCGGGGACGCTCACCTTCATGGTCGGAGGCAGCGACGAGGCGTTCGAGGCGGCGCGCACGATCCTCGAGAAGATGGGCAAGGCGGTGATCCACGCCGGCGGCCCGGGCTCGGGCCAAGCGGCCAAGATCTGCAATAACATGCTTCTCGGCGCCTCGATGATCGCGACCTGTGAGACGTTCGTCCTCGCCCAGAAGCTCGGTCTCGACCCGCAGACCTTCTTCGACATCGCCTCCAAGGCTTCGGGCCAATGCTGGTCGATGACCACCTACTGCCCGGTTCCCGGCGTCGGCCCGGTCACCCCCGCCGATCGCGACTATGAAGGCGGGTTCGCGGCGGCTTTGATGCTCAAGGACCTTCGGCTCGCCATGGAGGCCGCTCAGAGCGTCGATTCCTACACGCCGATGGGGTCGGCCGCCGAGGAGCTCTACGCCCGCTTCGCCGAGCCGCTCGGCGGCGGCGGCAAGGATTTTTCGGCGATCATCAGGATGATCGACGATAGCTGGACTGCCGCGTCAGGTCGGTAGCCCAACTCCGTCATTGCGAGCGTAGCGAAGCAATCCAGTGCTGAGCCTCCGCGGGCGCTGCAGCTGGATTGCCGCGTCGCTTCGCTCCTCGCAATGACGGTGCGGGGAAGTTGGCTTAGCTCGACCGCCGGTAGCTGGTGCCGGCCCGGCGCCGCTCGCCGGCGCCGTAGCGCCGGACCAGCTCGGCGGGATCGGGTTCGGCGACCGAAAGCTTCGCGACCCTCGACCGGCGGCGCAGGTCCTCGACGCAGCGCGCCGCCGTCTTGCCGTCCCAAAGCTCCGGGCAGCGCACCGGCCGAGGGCCGGTCAGCGCCCGCTCGAGCTCGATCAGCAAGGTTTCCGGTCTCACCAGCCGGTTGGTGCCCTCGCTGATCGTCACCGGGCGCTCGGTATTCTCGCGAAGGGTCAGGCAGGGGATTGCGAGATAGGTCGTCTCCTCCTGGATTCCGCCCGAATCGGTGATCGCCGCCGCCGCCCCGGTCACCAGGCTCATGAAACGGACATAGGAGAGCGGCTCGATCAATTTCACGCCGGCGCGCTGGAGGCGGCCGTCGAACAGCGTCGCGGCGAGCTTCCTCGCGGTGCGCGGGTGGACCGGGAAGACGAGCGGCAGCCGGCGTTGCGCCTCGACGAGGGCATCGACGAGCCGGACGAGCTGGGCGGGATCGTCGACGTTGGACGGGCGGTGGAGGGTCACCACGCCGTAGCCGCCTCGCTCGAGCTTCAGCTCGCCGGGCACGTCGGCCGCTTCGATCGTCGGCCGGACGAGCTCGAAGCTGTCGAGCATGATGTTGCCGACCCGGCTTATCCGGCTCTGCGGGATGCCCTCGGCGCGCAGATTCTCGTCGGCGTCGGGCGACGGGGTCCACAGCACGTCGGCGAGCACGTCGGTGACCAGCCGGTTCAATTCCTCCGGCATCGACCGGTCGCCGCTCCTGAGGCCGGCCTCGAGATGGACGACCTTGATCCCGAGCTTGCCGCCGACCATCGCGCAGGCCGCGGTCGAGTTGACGTCGCCGACGACGATGATCCAGTCCGGCCGGTCGGCCAGCGCCACTTTCTCGTAGGCGATCATCACCCCGCCGGTCTGCTCGGCATGGCTTCCCGAGCCGATCCCGAGATGGTGGTCGGGCCTCGGAAGCCTCAAGTCGGCGAAGAAGGCGTCCGACATGTTGGGATCGTAATGCTGGCCGGTATGGACCAGCACCGGCGCGAAGTCCGGCGCCGCCGCGAGCGCGTGCCAGAGCGGCGCCACCTTCATGAAATTCGGGCGCGCCGCGGCGATCAGGTGAAGGCGCTGGGCCATGGCGGTGGAGGTAGCGCGCTGGAGTTAAGATAGAGTTGGGACGCAGCGTCATCCCGGCGAAAGCCGGGACCCAGGAACAGGAGGGGCGGAAATCCGGACAGGCCGGCGTTCCTAGGCCCCGGCTTCCGCCGGGGTGACGGTTAGCCCAGCACCGCCTCCACCGCTTTCTTCCACCCTGCCAGCCGGGCCTCGCGCACGCCCGCCGCCATCGCCGGCTCGAACCTTTCCACTTCCCCCCGGATCGCCGCCGCCGCCTCGAGCGAGGCGAACATTCCGCAGCCCACGCCCGCCAGCATCGCCGCGCCCAGAGCGGTCGTCTCGACGAAGCGCGGCCGTTCGACGGTGAGGCCGAGCATGTCCGCCAGGTCCTGCGCCAGCCAGTCGTTCGACGCCATGCCGCCGTCGATCTTGAGCACTTCCCAAGGCGCCCCGTCGGCGGCGAAGGCGGTCATCAGATCGTGGGTCTGATGCGCCTGAGCCTCCAGCGCCGCCCTGGCGACATGGGCGCGGCCGGTGGCGAAGCTGAGCCCGAGGATGGCGCCGCGCGCGTCGGGCCGCCACCACGGCGCGCCGAGGCCGCTATGGCCGGGCACGATCTGCACTCCGCCGCTGTCGGGGACCGAGCGGGCGAGCGCCTCGGTCTCGGCGGCGGTGCCGAGCAGGGCGAGATCGTCGCGGAGCCACTTGATCAGGCTTCCGGCGACGAACACCGAGCCTTCGAGCGCATAGCGGCGCTCGCCGCCCAGCTGCCAGGCGATGGTGGAGAGCAGGCGGTGCCGGCTCCGGCGGCACTCGGCGCCGGTATTGGCGAGGATGAAGGCCCCCGTCCCGTAGGTCGCTTTTGTGTTGCCGGGCGTGAGGCAGGCCTGGCCGATCGCCGCGGCCTGCTGGTCGCCTGCAAGGCCGGCGATCGGGATGGCGGCGCCGAAATGCTCCGCGAGAGTCTCTCCGAAATCGCCGGCGCAGTCGACGATCTCGGGAAGCGCGGAGGCCGGCACCCCCCACAAATCGAGCAGCCCCGGATCCCAGCGCCCGGCACCTATGTCCATCAGCGCCGTCCGCGAGGCGTTGGTGGCGTCGGAGACGTGGAGCCCGCCGGTCAGCCTGAAGACCAGCCAGCTCTCGACCGTTCCGACGCACAGGTCCGCCCCTGCCTCGCGAAGCTGCGGCCAATGCTCGAGCGCCCAGGCGATCTTCGAGGCGCTGAAATAGGGATCGAGCAGAAGCCCCGTCTTCGCCTGCACCTCTTCCTCGCGTCCTTCGGCCTTGAGCCGGGCGCACAGATCCGCCGTCCGCCGGTCCTGCCAGACGATCGCCGGCGCCAGCGCCCGCCCCGTCCGCCGGCCCCAGAAGACGATCGTCTCGCGCTGGTTGGTGATCCCCAAAGCCGCGATCCGCCCGGGCCCGCTCCCGGCTTCGACCATCGCCCGGGCGCAGGCGAGGCTCGCCGACCAGATCTCCTCCGCGTCATGCTCGACCCAGCCCGGCCGCGGATAATCCTGGCGAAGCTCGCGCTGCTCGACGGCGAGGCACGTACCTTCAGCGCCGAACAGCATCGCCCGGGTGCTGGTCGTGCCTTCGTCGATGACGAGGATCGAGTGTTCCGTCATTGCGAGGAGCTTGCGACGAAGCAATCCATTCGACAAGCGCCGTACTGGATTGCTTCGCTCCGCTCGCAATGACGATAAGGGGCCGATGGACTCCTTCGACCTCCTCGTCATCGGCGGCGGAATCAACGGCGCTGCAATCGCCCGCGACGCGGCGATTCGCGGCTCGAAGGTGCTGCTCGTCGAGCGCGACGACCTTGCCGGCCATACCAGCTCGGCCTCGTCGAAGCTGATCCACGGCGGCCTTCGCTACCTCGAATATTACCAGTTCCGTCTGGTTCGCGAATCGCTCCGGGAGCGCGAGATATTGCTCCGCACCGCCCCGCACATCGTCCGGCCGCTGCAATTCGTGCTTCCGCAATGCCGGGGTTTGAGGCCCTGGTGGATGATCCGCTCCGGCCTGTTGCTCTACGATCTCTATTCGATCCGGGGCAGCCTGCCGCGCTCGCGCCGCGTCGGCCGCCGCCGGGCCTGGCTCCACGCGCCGCTGAAGGATCGCCGGCGAGTGCTCTCCTACTGGGACGCCAAGGTCGACGATTCGCGCCTCGTCGTCCTCAACGCCGTCGCCGCGGCCGAGCTCGGCGCGGAGATCGCCACCCGGACCGAATTGCTCGCCGCGCGCCGCGAGGGGGGGGCGTGGCGGGCCGAGCTTTCCGGCGGCCGGACCGTCACCGCCGGCGCGATCGTCAACGCCGCCGGGCCGTGGGTGGCGGACGTGCTCAACCAGCGCCTCGGCGCCGCCAGCGCCGGCCGGGTCCGGCTCGACAAGGGCAGCCATATCGTCGTCCCCGCGCTTTGGGAGGGCGAGCAGGCCTATATCCTCCAGCAGCCGGACGGGCGGGTCGTCTTCGCCATCCCGTTCGGTGCCGTCTTCACCCTGATCGGGACGACCGACATACAGGTCGACCGTCCCGACGACCTCGCCATCACTGCCGCCGAGACCCGTTATCTGTGCGAGGCGGCCGACCGCTATTTCGAGAAGCAGGTCGTCCCGGCCGACGTCGTGTGGAGCTATGCCGGAGTGCGCGCCCTGTGGGACGACGGCGCCGCCGACGCCAAGGCCGTCACCCGCGACTATCGCCTCGAGCTCGATTCCGCGCCGGGGCCGAAGCTCCTGTCGGTCTTCGGCGGCAAGATCACCACCGCCCGGGCGCTCGCCCAGGAGGCGCTCGACCGGCTCGGCATAGAGGGCCGCCGGTCCACCTCCCACACCTTCCTCCCCGGCGGCGACCTCTATCCCGATTTCCTCGAGTGGCTGGACAGGCTGGCGGCCTGGATGCCCCAGCCCCTGATCGCCCGCCTCTCGCGCGCCTACGGCACCCGGCTTCGCGACATGATCGGCGAGGCGCATTCCCTCGAGGACCTCGGCCGCCATTTCGGCGCCGGCCTCTACGAGACCGAGCTTCGCTGGCTGAGGGAAAAGGAATTCGCCCGGACCGCGGAGGACGTGCTGTGGCGGCGGACCAAGCTCGGCCTGGCGATGAGCCAGGCCGAGGCGGAGGCGGTGGAGAAGTGGCTTGCGTGACGGGAGTTACGGCCCCTCGTGAAGCGGGTCGGTTCCCGGCGGCGGGATTTCGTCCAGCTCCTCGCGGCTCTTCTCCGCCTTCTCCTCGAGTTCCTCTTCGTCCTTGTCGCGGCCCATCGATCCTCTCCTTCGCCGCCTTGAACGCCCCGACCGGGAACCGGCTCCGCCGCCGCGGCTTTGACGCTCCATGACCCTTTCCGCGCACCAGGCCTTCGACCAGGCGGGCGAAGGCGAATCGACGATCGGCTGGAAGGTGAAGCGCCTCCAGCGCCGCGAGCTTCTCCTCCAGTTCCCGCCCCGCTTCAGCCTCGTCGTCGCCGACCATGTCACGCTGAGGACGAAGGCCGACCCCGAAGCCGCGCTTCCGGAGGAGGAGCTGGGCGAGGTCGTCGGAATCGCCGACGACGGCAAGGGCGTCGAGGCCCTGATCGTCAGCATCGCCGGAACCACCACACGCCCGGACGGCGGCACCTATCACATCACCTGGTCGCTCGAGCCGGGCCGCGAGGCGGTCGAATCGAACGACGTGATTCGCGAGCAACCCTGGCGGATGATCGACCTCCCCATGCCGGTAAGGCTCAAGCCGGCGCGCTGGCCGTAGTCGGGGTCCAGCACGGAATTCCGTCAGAGCAATTTACTCAACCTCCCCCGCCCCTATAGTCCGCCTCCGAATCCCGGAGGCCCTCGCTTGAAAGTCCTTGCCTACCCCCTGCTCGCCCTCCTGCTCGTCGCCGCCAAAGCGCCGGAAGAGAAACCGATCGCCTACCGGGTCACCCCGGCGCGCGAGGCCGACGGAAGCCGGGTTCTCGACGTCGAGATGCGCCTTCGCGGCGATCAGGACGGCGAGACCGAGCTCTTCCTGCCCAGCGTCTGGGCAGGCTCGAGCGAGCTCTGGCGCTACGCGACCAAGTTTCACGTCGGCGGCGCCAGCAGTGTCGGGGGAACCTACGACCATCCGCTGATCCACCACCGCCCCGGCGCCAAGCTCAAGATCCGCTACCGGATCGTCTCGGCCTATAAGGAGGACCCCGGCTTCGCCTACGAGAAGGCGCGGCCGATGGTCCGCGACGACTGGTTCTTCGTCCATGGCGAGAGCATCTTCGCGCGCTCGGGCAGCGACGCGCGCGCCGCGACCTTCAAATGGGGCAAGCTGCCCAAGGGCTGGACGGTCGCTTCGGATCTCGACCATCTCGCCGGCAAGCCGACCGACCTCGCCAATCTCATCCAGAGCGTCATGATCGGAGGCGCCCACCTCCGCATCGTCAGGCGCGACCTGCGCGGCGCGCCGCTTCGGGTGGCCGTGCTCGGCGACTGGGGCTTCACCCCCGACCAGCTCGCCGACACGGTGGCGCCGATCATCGGGGCCGAGGACGAGTTCTGGGGCGACGCAAGCACCCCCTTCCTCGTCGCCATGGCGCCGCTCGGCGAGCTGCCCTCGGGCCTTTCCTATACCGGCACCGGCCGAGCCGACGCCTTCTCGATCGCCTCGACCAGCGCGTTCGAATTGAAGCAGGCGGTGCGCTTCCTCGCCCACGAATATATGCATTCCTGGGTCCCGATCGCGCTCGGCGCCATGCCCGAGGAGGACGAAGCGAGGGATTATTGGTTCAGCGAGGGGTTCAACGACTATCTCGCGTCCAAGGTGCTTCTCCGCTCCGGAATCTGGAGCCTCGCCCAATGGGCGGCCGACAAGAACGACACCCTGCTCCGCTACGGAAGCTCACCCGCCAAGACCGCGGACGGCGCCGAGATCGCCGAGCGCTTCTGGACCGACCCCGCAGTCCAGCAGGTCAGCTACGATCGCGGCCACCTGCTCGCCGCCAAGCTCGACTCAGAGATCGCCGCCCGCTCCGGCGGAAGCCAGAGCCTGGAAAGCGTGCTCCGCTTCCAGCGCAAGGCGGCCGAAGGCAATGCGGAGCTCGCCACCGTGCTTTTCCGCAAGACCCTCCAGGAGCAGACGGGGATCGACATCGACGCCGACCTCGAGCTTTACGCCCGCAAGGGCGAGCCCCTGCTGCTCCCCGAAACCCTGTTCGGCGACTGCGGCCGGATCGTCACCGAGCGGCGCAAGGCGTTCACCCGCGGCTACGACGCCGAGGCGACGCGCCGGGGGGAGGGCGTCATCTCCGGCGTCGACCCCGACGGCCCGGCTTATGCCGCCGGGATGCGCGACGGAATGAAGCTCGTCCGCCGCGAGGCCGGCAAGATCGGCGATTCGACGGTCGAGCTCGCCTACCGGGTCACCGACCAGGGGGCCGAGCGCGTGATCAGCTATCTGCCCCAGGGCAAAGGCGAGTTCGAGCTCCAGCGGCTCGAGCTGACCGG
This sequence comes from Allosphingosinicella sp., assembly GCA_045811485.1. Classification (GTDB taxonomy): domain Bacteria; phylum Pseudomonadota; class Alphaproteobacteria; order Sphingomonadales; family Sphingomonadaceae; genus Allosphingosinicella. The sequence goes on along the minus strand of JBJMTX010000013.1, from coordinate 36,991 downwards.
CACCGATGCGGAGCATGAGGCGGCCTGCCGGGCGAGGCTCGGCGGGGCGTCGTGAGCTTCACCGCCCGGATCCTGCTTCTCGGCTCGGGCGAGCTCGGCAAGGAATTCGCCATCTCGGCCAAGAGGCTCGGCGCCTTCGTCATCGCCTGCGACAGCTATTCCGGAGCGCCGGCGATGCAGGTCGCCGACGCCTCGGAGGTCTTCCCGATGCTCGACGGCGAGCGGCTTCGCGAGACGATCGCTCGCCATCGGCCGGACTTCGTCGTGCCCGAGGTGGAGGCGATCCGGACCGAGGTGCTGGCCGAGGTCGAGGCCGGCGGAACCATTGTGGTGCCCTCCGCGCGCGCCACGCAGATGACAATGAACCGCGACTCGATCCGGGCGCTGGCGGCGGAGAGGCTCGGCCTTCGCACCTCGCGCTACCGCTTCGCCGAGAGCCTCGAGGAGGTCGAGGCGGGGGCCCGCCACACCGGCTTTCCCTGCGTGATCAAGCCGGTCATGTCCTCATCGGGCAAGGGGCAGCTCACGGTCGAGGCGGCGGAAGGGCTGAGCGGAGCCTGGGACTATGCCGTCGCCAACATGCGCGGCGACCGGGCGCGGGTGATCGTCGAGGAGTTCGTCCGCTTCGACTATGAAATCACATTGCTCACCATCCGGACCCGCGACGGGGTGCTCTTCTGCCCGCCGATCGGCCACCGCCAGGAGCGCGGCGACTATCGCGAGAGCTGGCAGCCGACGCCCATGTCCGCCGCCGCCCTCGCCGACGCGCAGGCGATGGCACGCAAGGTGGTCGACGATCTCGGCGGCTTCGGCCTCTACGGAGTCGAGTTCTTCGTCGCTGGCGACGAGGTGATCTTCTCCGAGCTGTCCCCCCGCCCGCACGACACCGGAATGGTCACCATCATCTCGCAGAACCTCTCCGAATTCGACCTTCACGCCCGCGGCGTGCTCGGCCTCCCAATCCCCCACATCGCCCTCACCGCCCCCGCCGCCGCCTCGGCGGTGATCCTCGCCGACCGGGAGTCGGAGGATTTCCGCTTCGAAGGCCTGGCGGACGCGCTGGCGCTCGGCGGCGAAGGCGCCGAGGTCGACGTCCGGATCTTCGGCAAGCCGGTGACGAGGCCTTACCGGCGAATGGGCGTGGCCCTCGCGACCGGTGCAACCGCCGACGAAGCCCGCGATCTGGCAAGGCGGGCGGCGGAGCAGGTGAGGATCAGCTACGACTGAGTCACCTGGATTTGCGCTGCCCAGCAGCGGAGGCTATTGCCGCCTTGCCATCTGCAAAGCGCTTGAAATCATGGGAAAGATACTGATGAAGCTCCACTCCATCCTCGCCGTCTCCCTCCTCGCCCTCGCCGTCCCCGCAGCCGCTCACGAGCCCCACGAATGCCTCGACGAGGCCTGCACGACGGTCTCTTTGTTCGACGCCGCCGGGGATCAAGGCGGAGGCTCGACGGTGGAAGCGACGCGCTACGGAAGCTGGGGGCTCGACCTCGCCGGAATGGACCGCTCGGTGAAGCCGGGCGACGACTGGTTCGAATATGTCAACGGCAATTGGGCGAAGACGACCCAGATCCCCGCCGACCGCTCCTCCTGGGGCGCCTTCGCGGTGCTTCGCGACCTCTCCGAGGCCCGCCTCCGCAAGCTGGTCGAAAGCTACGGCGCGGATTCCGGCGGCGAGCCGGGGAAGGTCGCGACGCTCTACCGGGGCTTCATGGACGAGGCTGCGGCCGAGCGGCTCGACGCCTTGCCCCTGCTCGCCCGGATGACCCCGATCTACGCGGCCCGCTCGAAGGAGGACATGGCGCGGCTGATGGGCCGCGCACTCGGCGGCTTCGGCGCCAGCTTCTTCGGCCCCGGAGTCAGCGACGACGCCAAGCGGCCCGACGTCTACGCCCTCTATCTGCGCCAGTCGGGCCTCGGCCTCGGCGACCGCGAATTCTACGTCGATCCCAAGTTCAAGCCGCAGCGCGACCGCTACCTCCAATACGTCCAGCAGATGCTCGACATGGCGGGCTGGCCGGATGCCGCCGGCGCGGCGCGCGAGGTGGTCGCGCTCGAGACCCGGATCGCCGAGGCGCACTGGACCCGGGCCGAGAGCCGAAACCGCGACAAGACCTACAACCTCATGACCCGAGCCGAGCTCGAGGCAGCCGCCCCCGGCTTCCCGTGGGCGACCTTCCTCGACGCCGCCGGCGTGGGCCGCGCCGAGAAGGCGATCGTCGCCCAGAACACCGCCTTCCCGAAGATCGCGAAGATCTTCGCCGACACCGACCTCCAGACCCTCAAGGCTTGGCAGGCCTTCCACACCGCCGACGAGATCGCGCCTTTGCTTTCGAAGCGCTTCGTCGACGCCAATTTCGAGTTCCGCTCCAAGTTCCTCAACGGCCAGCCGCAGCAGCGCGACAGGTGGAAGCGGGGCGTGACCTTCGCCGAGAATGCGATGGGCGAGGCGATCGGGCGCGACTACGTCAAGCTCTACTTCCCGCCCGAATCCAAGGCGAAGATGGACGCCCTCGTCGGCAACCTCCGCACCGCCTTGGGCGCCCGGATCGAGCGACTCGACTGGATGGGCCCGGCGACCAAGCAGGAGGCGCTCAAGAAGCTCGCCGCCTTCAACGTCAAGATCGGCTATCCGAGCAAGTGGCGCGATTATTCGGGCCTCGAGGTCGTCCCCGGCGATCTCGTCGGCAATGCCGAGCGCGCCGCCCGCTTCGAATGGGATTATCGCCGCAACCGCATCGACCAGCCCGTCGACAAGGCCGAGTGGGGAATGACCCCGCAGACGGTCAACGCTTACTATAACAGCGTCAAGAACGAGATCGTCTTCCCCGCCGCCATCCTCCAGCCGCCGTTCTTCGATCCCGACGCCGACCCGGCGATCAATTATGGCGGGATCGGCGGGGTGATCGGCCACGAGATCACCCACGGCTTCGACGACCAGGGTCGCAAGTCGGACTATGCCGGCGTGCTCCGCGACTGGTGGACGCCCGAGGACGCCGCCAAGTTCGAGGTGCAGGCCGCGAAGCTCGGCGCCCAGTACGAGGCCTATGACTTCCCCAATTTGCCCGGGGTGCACATCAACGGCCGCGCCTCGATGGGCGAGAATATCGGCGATCTCGGCGGGATCACCCTCGGCCTCGAAGCTTACCGCACGTCATTGGGCGGCAAGCCGGCGCCGGTGCTCGACGGCTTCACCGGCGAGCAGCGCGTCTTCCTCGGCTGGGGCCAGGTCTGGCGCACCCTGTTCCGCGACGAGGCGCTCCGCCAGCAGCTGGTCGGCGACCCCCATTCCCCCGGAATGATCCGGGCCATCGCCCCCTTGCGCAACGTCGACGCCTGGTACGAGGCGTTCGGGGTCAAGCCCGGCGACAAGCTCTACATCGCGCCCGAGGATCGGGTTCGGATCTGGTAACCGTCATTGCGAGGAGCGAAGCGACGCGGCAATCCAGCTGCGGGGGCGGTGTCTGCTGCTGAGCTGGATTGCTTCGCTCCGATCGCAATGACGAATCGTCCATAGCGGATCAAAGTCGGCGCCCCCGGGGCCGAGAAAATGATAGGGTTTGCCGGGATGGCGGACGAGACGTAAGCTCGGTCCAGCCGCAGCGCCCGAGGGCGAGTCGAAAAAGGGGGATCGACCTATGGCTATTACCGTCGATGATCTGCTCAAAATGAGCCAGAAGGAGCTCGACGACCTGTTTCGCGCCCACGACGCCGGGCCGATTCCGAACGGCGAGGGCGAGGGCACTGCGATCATCGACCCCGGGAGTGCGCGAAGCCCGATAGTCGCGCGGATTATCAACCGCTTCGCCTGGCACGGAAAGGTGTTCGACGCCGAGCACGGTACGCTTCGCAATCGCATCCTCGCGCCCGGCATCGAGGCGATCGTCGCCCAGGTCTACAAGGGCCCGAGCCTGCTCGACGGCAAGGAATGCATCGTCCTCGATTATTCGAAGACCTCATTGATCGCCGGGTGGGTGCGGGACGAGATCAGGCTGATCGCGCCCAAGCTCTATCTGGGCAAGGTCTACGCCCACGAGAAGCGGCTGATCGATTTCGCCCTCGAATTCTAGCGGGGCACCGGGGGGTGACGCCGCAGAACGACTTCACGATCGCGGCGCCGCTTCGGGCCGGCGCCCGGCCGGCGATCGACGCGCTGATCGAATCGATGGCGACCGCCCCGGGCCTCGCCGATCCCGACAATGAGATCCTGCCCTTCGCGCGATTCCCGAAGATCCATTTCGCGCGGGTGCTTCTGCTCGACGACAACAGCCTCGCCGACCGCACCTATTTCCCCAACCTCTATTTCCCGTGCCCGGTCCGGCTCGCTCTGCTCGTCACCTGCGACGGCCCGGCCCAGGCTCAGATCGACGAGATGATCGCGGTTGCGGGCGAGGGCCTTCGCCGGCTGTTCAGCCATTGCGAGGGGCTGGACGAAGGCACCGACCTGCGCCGCTGGATCCACGCCAACAGGCTTCGGAGCCAGACCTTCTACATGAACTGGCCGGGCCGGACCGTCCTCCAGTCGCTCGAGGAGAAAGTCCTCCACGAGGTGCTCCGCGAGGAGCTGGCGGCGCTCCCGCCCGGCCCCTGCCGCGAGACCAAGCAGAAGCTTCGCGAGGCGGTGGCGAGGCGCGGGGTCAAGCTCACGCCAGAGGCGCCGACGCCGCTCGGACGGTGGATCGCCAACCTGGTCGACCTGATCGGAGTCCCGATCATCATCCTGTTGCTCACGCCTTTCATCATCCTCGCCTCGCCGCTTATCGCGATCAAGCTGAGGCGGCTCGAAAAGGCCAATCCGGTGATCGCCCCGCACACCACGCCCGAGCGCATCGCGATGCTTTCGCGCTACGAGGAGAATGACGTCACCAACCCGTTCAGCGCGATGGGCTCGGTCCAGCCCGGCCTGTTCCGGCGGTGGCTCGCAAGCTATCTGCTGTGGGTGATCGACTGGGCGGTCCGCCACCTCGCCGCCCACGGCAAGCTGTCGCGGGTGAGGACGATCCACTGCGCCCGCTGGATCTTCTGCGACGACAAGAAGCGCCTCTATTTCGCGAGCGATTATGACGGCTCGCACGAGGCCTATATGGACGATTTCGTCAACAAGGTGGCGTTCGGGCTCAACCTCTCCTTCTCGCACGCCATCGGAATCCCCAAGACCCGCTGGCTGCTCTGGGGCGGCGCCAATAACGAGAACGACTGGAAGCCCTTCCTTCGCCACCACGAGCTGCCGACGCCGGTCTGGTACAAGGCCTATCCGGGCCTCACCTGCCAGGATCTCGCCCGCAACGCTCGCCTTCGCAAGGGGCTCGAGAGCGACCGCGACGATGACCGCGCCATCCGCCGCTGGCTCGCCGAGATCTGAGAGGAACGCCGATGCCCACCGCCGTCCTCGAGCGCGACGACATCCAGGCCCTGGTCCGCTCGGGCTTCGGCAAGCTCGACGGCTCGCGGCTGCTTCTGGTGCGGGTCAAGCCCGGCGAGGAGAAGGCCGCCCGGCGCTGGCTGGGCGAGGCGCACGTCCTCAGCGTCGCCGAGTTCGAGGCCGCGCACTCCGCCGGGCAGCGGATCCACCGGGTGCTCCAGATCGCGATCACCGCGCCCGGCCTCGCCGCGCTCGGCGTTCCGACCGAGGTGATGGGCCGCTTCCCGGCCGACTTCCTCGCCGGGATCGCCAGCGACTCCAAGCGCTCGCAGCGGCTCGGCGACATCGGCGCCAACAGCCCCGAGAATTGGAAATACGGCCGCAAGGGCGACGAGCCGCACTTGCTGCTCATGCTCTACGCCGATTGCGGCGACATCGAAGCCTTCGTCGAGTCGACGGTGGAGGGGCTCGGCCAGAGCTGCGAGGTGCTGACTCCCCAGCTCGACTGCGGCCAGCCCGGCCGCGAGCCGTTCGGCTTCGCCGACGGCGTGTCGCAGCCGCGGATCGACTGGGACGGCGAACGAAAGCCGGGCGGAACCGCCGACCAGGTCTATACCAACTGGGTCAGCGCCGGCGAGGTGCTGCTCGGCTATTTCGACGAGTATAACCTCGTCAGCGACCGGCCGCTCGTGCCCGCCGCCCTCGCCGGCGCCCGCGGCCTTCCGCCGAGCGTCGACGATGCCGACCTTCGCGACCTGGGGCGCAACGGCTCCTTCCTCGTGCTCCGGACCCTGCGCCAGGATTATGACGGCTTCTGGAACTGGGCGAAGGAGAATGGCGGGGAGGACGGCGCCCAGAAGCTCGCCGAGGCGGTGATCGGCCGGCGGATGGACGGCAAGCCGCTCGACGGTCTCGGCACCGCCGAGATCACCGGCCTCGACGATTCGGAAGACAATTTCACCTACGACCGCGATCCGGAGGGCCATATCTGCCCGTTCGGAGGCCATATCCGACGCGCCAACCCGCGCACCGGAGACATTCCGGGCGGCGGCCGCGGGCTATTCCATTACCTCATGGTCAATCTGGGCTTCTGGGGGACGGTCAAGGACGACGTCATCGCCCCGACTCGCTTCCACCGCCTCCTTCGCCGCGGCCGGCCTTACGGTCGCCAGGGCGAAGAGCAGGGGCTTCACTTCATCGCCTTGAACTCGAACCTCACCCGCCATTTCGAGTTCATCCAGAATGCCTGGCTGATGAACCCGTTCTTCGCCGGCCTCGCCAACGAGGGCGATCCGCTGACCGGCAGCCGCGAGCCCTTCCCGCCGGGAATCCCGACCGACCAGTTCACCCGCCCGCGGGCGGAGGGGCCGTGCACGCGCTATACCGGCCTTCCCCGCTTCGTCACCGTCGAGGGCGGCGCCTATTTCTTCCTGCCCGGGCTGAGGGCGCTGAGGTACATCGCCCGGGCCTGACGGCAACGTTCTCGACCAACCGAAGAGTCCCACGGCGGAGCAGTTCAGGGGATGTTATAACTTGACACGCGCCGGGTCGCGGCCGCAGTGTCGAAGCGTCGTCGACAGGAGAATTGCAAACCGGAAGCTGGAGGACCCCAGATGAAGGCCTATCGCCTGAGCTTGTTGCTGGCCCCCGCGCTCCTTTCGGCGAGCGCCCTCGGCTCCCCCGCCATCGCTCAACCGCCGCCCGCCGCGGCGACAGCCCCAACCCCCAGCATGGACGCCGCGTCGCGCAAGGCCGTGATCGAAGGCGTGATCTCCAGGATCACGGCGAGCTACGTCTTTCCCGAAAAGGCGCCCGCCATCGCCAAGGCCCTCCGCCGCCAATTGTCGTCGGGCGGCTTCGACTCGATCACCGATCCCAAGGCCTTCGCCGAGGCGGTGAACAAGGTCCTCGAAACGGTGGCACATGACAAGCATCTCGGCCTGTCCTGGTCGCCCCAGCCCTTGCCTCCGATGGGCCCGGGAGGCGAGCCCGATGCGGCGATGATCGCGATGTACCAGACGATGATGCGGCGGATGAATTACGCGATCCCCAAGGCGGAAGTGCTCGAGGGCAATATCGGCTATCTGAAGATGAACCTCTTCGCCCGCGCCCAGGATGCCGGGCCGACGCTCGCGGCGGCGATGGCGTTCCTGCAATATTGCGACGCCCTGATCTTCGACATTCGCGACAATGGCGGCGGCGATCCGGGAATGGTGGCGATGGCGCTGAGCTATCTCGTTCCGCCCGAAACGGAGATCAACCGTTTCCACCAGCGCGGCAAGGATGTCGACGAGCAGGTCTGGTCGCTGCCCTATGTTCCCGGCGGGCGCTGGAGCACCGACAAGCCGGTCTATGTGCTGACCAGCAACCGGACCGGGTCGGGCGCCGAAGAATTCGCCTACGACGTGCAGCAGATGAAGCGCGGAACGGTGGTCGGCGCCGTGACCTGGGGCGGCGCCAATCCGGGGGGTTTTCTCCCGATCGACGAGCATTTCGGCATCTTCGTGCCGACCGGCGCGGCCGTGAATCCGATCTCGAAGACCAATTGGGAGGGCGTGGGCGTGAAGCCCGACGTCGCCGTCGATCCGGCCGTCGCGCTCGACACCGCTCGCCGCCTGGCGCTCGAAAAGCTCATCGCGACCGCGACCGGCGATCGTGCGAGGCAATTGCAGCATATATTGGACGCCCAGCCGGTGCCCCCCGCAAATCCTTCGCCGAACTGAGCGGATTCACGATCTCCTGTATCTCGTGCTCAAGCTCTGCCGCCTGATGGTGAAGCCGGTCGTCGCCGATCCCGACGCCGAAGCGACGTGGTGCGGACGCAGCGAGCGACTACGTCTGGTCCGCTGAACTCCATGGCAGTCAACTCGGCATGCGCAAGGACGTTATCGACAGCAGACTGGACCAGGCCAGGGTCGCCCATTCCAATTACTATAGCGGCCGGGCGGCAACGAACGCCCGACAAAAGGAAGTGACTTCGTTCCGGGATCTGGATCGGTGCCTGAACGGCCAGGGAAGACCGCGCGGGGAGCTTCTGACGCCTGACGTGTGACGCACCTAGAGTTTGTCCTGCTGACATTGAAGCGGCTGTTCCCCGGCGAAGGCCGGGGTCCAGTTTCACGGCTGAAAGGCTGGATCCCGGCCTTCGCCGGGAAACGATTCAGCCTTATCGGAACCGACTCTAGCCGAACGGCGCCCAGCTGGTCGGCTCGATGTGCGCCACCTTGTTGTTCTTCTGCCGGAACTGGGCGAGCGTGTGGTACATGCGCTTCCTCGCCCGGCTCTGGTTGCCCAGCGGGCGGTGCTCGGGAAGACAGTGCCAGGGGTTGAACGAGAGGTTGCGGGCGAAGGCGAGCTGCTCGGGCGAATCGAAGCGCTGGCGCGGAATCCGCAAGGTCGCCACGGGAATCCGCGGCGACAGCCGCGTCGGCCACAGCACGGCGGCATTCTCGATCGGCATCCTGTAGCTGTCGGTCTGGAGCTGGACCGTCATCTCGAGCTCGACGTCGGTCTCGAGCAGGGTCTTGACCATATTGTCGCGCAGGTAATTGTCCGGCGGCCGGAACGGCACGCGCGGAATCTTGTCGTGCACCTTGGACTTGCCGAAGAAGGCATATTGCATCGCCTGGCCCTCGCCGAGCAGGTAGGGCACGCAGCTGTAATAATTGTGGCCGAGCGGGTTGTACTGGGTCTCGTTCCACAAAGCCTGCATCAGGAAGTCGCGGATGTGGTGCTTCTTCGGGTTGAGGAAATACCAGATGGGCAGCTCGCGCTTGCTCCAGATCTGGAGATCGGCATTGGCGGCGACGTCGGGCGTCGGGAAGGTCGGGACGCAGATGGCGGTGAAGTCCTGGGTCTGGGTCTCGTCGTCCATCAGCTTGGGACCTTCGACCCCCATCACCTTTAGGCCGAGGCTGACGAACCCTACGTCATCGATGTCAGGCTCGACATGCGGGCCGGGGTTGGAGAAGCGCGCCCAGGCCTTGTAGCGGCCGGGCTTGGCGAAGATTCCGTGGCGCAGATTCTCGGGGAGATTGTCGTGGACGATGAACTCGGCGCGGACGACTCCGTGGGTCTTGGTGTTGCCCGCCCGCTCCATCTTCTCCGGCGGGAAATCCTGGATGAGATGATCGCGCATCGTGTCGATCATCGTCTGGACGTCGCGCTCCTCGTTGGGCTGGATGGTTTCCTCCGCGATCGCCAGCTTCTCGTCCCGCCGCGAGAGGTTGATCGCCCATTGAAGCACGGCCGCGCAGGCGTTTCGGAACAAGGTGTTCCAGGCGCGGCGGAAGAAGGGCTCGAAGCGGCGCTCGACGAGCAGCCCCTGGGTGAGAAGGTCGTGGAGCTTCTGATACCGTCTCATGCGGCCTCCTCCATCTTCACGGCCGGCGCCGGCGCGTCGGCATCGTTCAGGATCATTTCGGCGGCTTTCTCGGCGGCCATGTAGATGGCGCTGACGATGAAATAGCCGGGGATTCGCGGGAAGATCGAAGCGTCGACGACGCGCAGGCGCGGGACTCCGTGGACCCGGAGACGGCCGTCGAGCACGCTGTCGTCCGGACCACGGCCCATCGGGCAGGTGCACGAGGCGTGGTGGCCCCAGGCATTGTCGCGAACCCATTGCTCGACGTCCGGGCCCTTGACGTCCGGGCCGGGACAAAGCTCGCTTTCGATCAGGTCTTTCTCCTTCAGCTTCGCCGTGATCTCGCGGACCACTCGGACCGCCTCGGCGACGGCCTTGAGATCGTCGGGGCCGCCGCTCTCGCTGAAATAGTCGAACTGGATCAGCGGCGGATCGCGCGGGTCGGCACTCCGCAGGCTGACGGTTCCGGCCCGGTTGGCGGTCCGGGCCTTGAGGATCGCCCAGCTCAGCACGTCGTGATTACGGCGAAGCCCGCGCGAATAGCCGGGATAATAGCCGTTGAAGCAGCCGAGGAGGGCCATGACGAAAAGGTCCGCGTCGGTCGTCGCCGAAGCCGACTTGCGCTTCAGCGCCAGGGCGGCGCCGTTGGAGATGTACATGCCGCCGCGCGGGCTCGCGCTCCATTCCTTGCCGATCGCATCGTCGGGCGCGAACAGGGCGCCCTTCATCGAGGCCCAAGGCTGTTTCAGCTTCGAGAGGACGCAGACCTCGTAGCGATCCTGGAGGTTCCGGCCGACGAGCGGAAGATCGACCCGGCACTCGATCCCGTGCTTCGCAAGCTCCTCCCTCGGACCGATGCCCGACAGCATCAGAAGCTGCGGCGAGTTGAAGGCGCCGCCGGCGAGGATCACCTCGCGGCGGGCGAGCAGCCTTCGCCTTGTCCCCTCGCCCTGAGCGCCCGGCGCGGCGCGATAGAGCTTGGGACCTTCGAGATAATCGACTCCGCAGACTCCGCCGTCGTCGGCGAACACCAGGCGGCTGGCGAGCGCGTTCAGCCTCACCTCGAGGCCAGCCTTCTTCGCTTCCTCCACCCGGTCGCGAGTGCCGACCCGGCATCCCTCGTGGGTCGCGATCGGCGCGAGGCAAAGCCCTTCCCGGCCGTTCATCCGCCGGTCGTTGGGGTCGAGAGCGCCCTTGATCGCCCGCCACAGCGAGCCGAGCCCCCACTTCATGGTCTCATGCGCGGCGAGCGCGGCCTCTTCGAGCGTCTTCCGCATCCTGCGGTCCTCGACGGCCTGCAGCGGGAGGGCGACCTCGACCGAAAGCCACCCCTTCCAGCCGTGGCCGGTCGGCTTGAGCCCGAGCTTCGACAGCCAGCGCCACACCTTCCGGTGCCGGCAGTCCTCGACGAGATGCTGGTAGGGCGTCATCGCCTCCGCCTTCCAGCTTTCGTCTCCGGTCGCCTCGAAGACGCCCTTCCAGTCCGAATCCTGGGGCAGCATGAAGATCATCGCATTGTGCGACGTGCAGCCGCCTAGCGTCCCCGCCCTGGGGTAGAGGATGCCCCTGCGCCGCCGCTTCCAGTCCCGCTTCGCCTGAGCCTCGTCCCGATAATGCTCGACCCAGTAATTCCAGGCCATTTCGCGATTCTCGGACGCGAAGGGATGGAAGGCCGGGATCTGGTAGTCGCAGGGGAAGCCGCGGCCGCCGCTCGCGATCGGGTCGCCGCCGGCTTCGAGCAGGATGACGTGCTTGCCGGCTTCGGCGAGACGGGCGGCGACCGTGCCGCCGCCCGCCCCGGAGCCTATGACGATATAGTCGCAGTCGAACCCATCCCCCATCAGAACGTCTTGAGGAAGGCGATCAGAGCCTCCTTGTCGGAGTCGCTGAGCGGCTGCTCGTTGCCGATGAACCATTGCTCGTCGGCGGTGAGCCCGGCCGGGTTCACGAACTGGGCAGTCCCGAAATAGTGGCCGCGATTGACCACGAAATCGGGGCATTTGCTGAGGCTGCGCAGGTCCCTGACCACCGGCTGGTAGCGCGTCAGCGCGGCCGCGTCGTTTGCCGGGGGCCTCGCCTCGTTACCGATCAGGATCGCGGCCAGCTTCTTGACGAAGCCGAGCAGCAGTCCGAACTGCCTGTAGTCTCCCATTCGCTGGGCCCGCTTGTCGTCATTCTCAGGCCCGCGCGGGTTGAGGTTGGTGAGCGCGCTGATCGGCGTGCCCTTCGGGATCGGGCCGAGGATGAGATTGCCGTCGTTGTCGAACCACTTGGGCGGCAGATTCCGCTTCACCAGATCCCGGGTGAACTGACTGAGGCTCGGGATGTAGCTTTCCGGAACGAACATCCAGCTCTTGGCGTCGGTTCGATCGATCACGCCTTCGACCTTGGCGCCGAAAAGCGGATCCTTGTCGCGCCGCTCGGGCCACAGCAGCTGGCGGATCGAGGCGTCGAACGTGGCGACACGGTTGCTCACGCCCGGATTGGGGTCGAACTTTCCGAGCCGGTTGTTGAGCAGATAGGGCGCCGTCGACCAGAGCGAGATGAGCGTCGGCGGCCGCGTATAGCCGCGCCCCCCCGCCGGCATCGTGTAGGTCGACCGGTCGCCGGTATAGGGATCGCTGTAGCTGACCGTGCCGACGCTCGGCAGGTTCTTGTAGGATTCGGACGAGAAATTGTCCCAGATGTTGTCGCGAAGCGCATTGGTCGCCAGCGGACTGCACAGATTGGTGCGCAGCAGGGTCACCGGGATTCGCGCTTCGGTCGAGAGGTAATTCTCGTTGAGGAAGTCGGGCTTCTCGACCTCCTGGCGCATCGCCGCCTTGAACTCCGGCGTCTGCGTGTAGCGCCACCATTTCTTGAACTGGGCGAGATAGCCGGGGCCCGCGCTTCCGGCGAGGCCGGAGCCCTCCGGGGGCTTGGGCCCCTTGCTCGAATGGCAGCGGGCGCAGGTCTCCGCGAAGACCTGCCGGCCGCGGGCGAGCTGCTGCGCGTTGGCGGTCAGGAAGGCCGCCCCGCCGGGCGCGTCGGCCAGATGGTCCGGACGCCCCGCCTTGAGGAAGAACAGGGCGGTCGCCGGAGTCCCGGCGTTGGTCGCCTGCCAGTAAGGCGACTTCACCTTGGCGTCGGCGATCCGGATCGGGCTGACGATCTTGCCGCCGACGACCGGATTGAAGTGCCTCATCCACTCCTCGGAATAGAGGCCGATGTTGAGATAGACGCGGTTGAGAGCGCCGAGCGCGCCGACGGAATCCGAGCCGTCCTTGAGGACGTGCGGGGTGTAGGTGGTCGGCTTGTCGAACAGCCGGGTGAGATCCTTGCGGTCCTTGACCGCGGCGATGTCGTTGAACTGGGCGTTGTCGAGCTGGCCGCCGGCGAGCGTCTCCTTGCCGAGCCTGAAGCCGATATCGAGCCGCGCCGGAAGATCGTAGATCGCGTTCATCGTGCGCGGGTTGTTGATGTTGTCGGTGGAGACCAAAGACGTGTCCATCGTGCCCGGCTTGAACGTCTTCAGCCACTGATAGAGGAAGCTCTCCGGCTTCTGCTTCCAGTTCCAGTAGAAGACCCGGTCCATCCACAGATATTGGGCGCCGACGGTCGAGCTGAGGTTGGCCCAGGTCGGGTTGTTCGGATCGGCCGGCGGGTGGGTCGGGCTCGGTCCCACGTGGCAGAAGGCGCAGGACATTCCGACCCGGTACGGGCGGATCAGTTTCGCGTCCCCGAAATATTTGGGGTCCTTGTAGTAGCGCTCGGGATCCCACTTCGCCGCCGCCGCTTCGTTGAAGGCGGGATTGGGGAAGAGCCGAAGGCCGACGATGCCGGTGGGGTAGCCGTAATAGGAACCGATCGGCAGGGTCTTGCCGCCGCCGATCGGCTTTCCGCGCGCGCCGGCCGCGACGCCCGGATAGAGCTTCTCGTCGGCGAAGGGATCGGGGCCGCAGGCGGCGTCGCGAACGTCGAGCCAGAGCCCGAAACGCGCCGGATCCGGGCCGGGCGCGGGCTTGAAGCAGGGCTCGTTGACGATCCCGAGGTTGTTCCATCGGTCCGGCCGGGCATTGCCGCTGGCCGGATCGCCGGCGACGATCTTCAAGAGGTCGAAGGTGCCGTAGGTCGGCTTGACCATGAAATCCCAGAAGCGGTCGTCGCCGCCGGTCCACACCATCCACATGGCGCGGCCCTGAGCCTCGGTCTCGGTCAGCGGGATGGCGCCGTCCATCTGGGCGAAATAATCGACTCCGTTGTGGAGCCCGGCATGGCGGAAGTGGTCGGCCTTGACGCCCGCCACCGCAGCCTCGTCGTCGACCGCGCCGTCGCCGGCCTCGCGATCGCGGTGACGGTCGCCCCCGTGCCAGTTGCAGGCGCCCAGCACCAGGGCCAGTGAAATCGCGACGATCGATCCGATGCGTGAAATTCCGGCCACGGCTCCCTCCCCCTGCGCGCGGGTGAGCAGCACTCAGCGGCCGTTCGGCGAGCGTGAGTACCCCTCACTCACAAGCGCGGAGCATCCGCCATGCGAGGTGCAGCGTCAAGCGGGATCGTCGGCAACTAGGTCCAACTCGGAACGAACTCCGCGACGCCGCGCCGGCTACGCCGAAGAGCTGGAAAGAAATAGAAAAAAGCCCCGGAAATCCACGGATTTCCGGGGCTTTTGGATGGTGGGCGTGGCAAGGATTGAACTTGCGACCCCTGCGATGTCAACACAGTGCTCTACCACTGAGCTACACGCCCGCCGCCGGCCATGTAGCGAGCGCTCCCGCGCCGTGCAACCCGCTGCCGACGTTCCGCGCGGGCTAGAGCCGCCCGTGCTGGTCCTCGCTCTGGAACAGGCGGTCGACCTCGGCGACGAGGTCGCGAAGGTGAAAAGGCTTTGAGAGCACCTTGGCGCTCGGCGCCGAGCGGCCCGCCTTGAGGGCCACGGCGGCGAAGCCGGTGATGAACATGACCCGCATGGCCGGCGCGACGATCGCGGCGCGCTGGGCGAGCTCGATCCCGTCCATCTCGGGCATGACGATGTCGGTGAGGAGAAGATCGAAGCTCTCGGCCTCGAGCAGCGGAACCGCCGCGGTTCCGCGATCGACCGAGACGACCTCGTAGCCGGCGCGCTCGAGGGCCCGCGCGAGGTAGGAGCGCATCGAGCCATCGTCCTCGGCGAGCAATATCCTGATCATCCGAGCCTCGGATAGCGGCCGTGCCCAATGCACGCCCGAGCGCCGTCTATGCCCGAAGGCGGCGCTCTTTTCCAGCACGGGAAGCGGCGATCGGCCGCCGGGACGCGGCCAAAGGCGATTGCGTGCCAAAACCGGACTACCTACCGTGCAACTGCAAATGCCCGATTCCGCCTCCCCCTTCCGACGCCTCGGCCCGGGCGAACCGGCCACTCCGGTCGTCATTTCCGTGCCCCATGCCGGGCGCGGCTATTCCGACGTCCTGCTCGCTTCGGCGCGGCTTCCGCAAAGCCGGCTCGAAAGCCTCGAGGACCGCTTCGTCGACCGGCTGATCTGGCGGGCGGTCGCCGCCGGCGCGGTGGCGATCGTCGCCGAGACCCCGCGCGCCGAGATCGACCTCAACCGCGACGAGCGCGAGCTCGATCCGGCCATGGTGCTTCCCCGCCCGGCCGCCGAGGAGACGTTCGAGACCCCGCGCACCCGCGGCGGCCTCGGCCTCATCCCGGCGCGGATCGCCGGCTCGGGCGCGATCTGGCGGCAGCGAATCCCGGCCGAGGAGGTCGCCCGGCGGGTGGCTCTCGTCCATCGCCCCTATCATCGGGCGATCGAGACCGAGCTCAAGGCGGCCAAAGCGCGGTTCGGGATCGCTCTGCTTCTCGACTGCCACTCGATGCCGCCGCGCGAGGCCGGCCGCGAGCCTCCGGTGGTGCTCGGCGACCGCCACGGGGCGAGCATGGCGCCCGAGCTGGTCGCCGCGGCCGAGGCGGCGGTCCGCCGCTCCGGCTTCGCGGTGGCTCGCAACGCCCCCTATGCGGGCGGGCACATCACCGAGCGGCACGGCCGGCCGCGCCAGGGCTTCCACGCGCTCCAGATGGAGCTCGACCGCTCGCTCTACCTCGCCCCCGACCTGCGAAGCTCCGGACAGGGCTTCGACCGGGTGGCGCGGCTGATCGCCGCCGTCGCCGGCGATCTCGCCTCGGCGGCGCTCGAGCCTCCCGCGGCGATCGCCGCCGAATGAAAAAATGGCCACCTCGCTCGAGAGCGAGGCGGCCAGGTTCAGGGAGGTGCGCCCCGAAGGGCGCAACGCGCCGGCGCAAAGGGGGAAATACGCCGGCGCGTCAGGTTAAATGTATGAAAGCCTTGAGAGGTTTCAAGGGCCGGAGCGAACCCTAGCAAGAGCCTGATCGTCTGAGGTCGAAGGGCTTCGCGCTTCGGCCGATGGCGTGAATCAGGCTCTAACCCATGAACTGGACAAGATTCACGCTTCAGGCCGATCGGCCTGAAACGATCTTGTCCAGGGCGCCATCCGCCCGATCAGGTGCCTGTGTCCGTCGAGATGATGCTTCATCGCCCCGCCGACGTGGAGGAGGAGAAGGAGGAGCATCGAATAGCCGAGCAGCTCGTGGGCTTCCTCCGCGAAATCGTGGATGCCCTCGCCGGGAGTCACCGGAAGCGGCCCGATGTTGAAGAGCCAGAAGAAGCTGGACGGATTCACCTTCATGCCCGTCGAGACCATCAGCCAGCCGGTGAGCGGGATCGCCAGCAGGAGGAGGTAGAAGAGCCCGTGGACGAGCCGGGCGAGGCCGACCTCCCAGCCCTTCATGACCGGATCGAAGCGCGGCGGGCGGTGGGTCAGGCGCCACAGGAGCCGGACGAGCGTCAACGCTAGGATGGTGAAGCCCAGCGACTTGTGCCAGCCCATCAGCACCGAGCGCACCGGCTTCTCGAAATCCTCGTGAAAGAATCCGAGCAGAAGGTTCACGACGATGAGGGCAGCGATGATCCAGTGCAGCGAGACGGCGACACGGGAGTAGCGGGAGAGCTCGGGAGCAGCGGTGGCCATGGCTGCACAGCTACAGACCGGCGCGGCGCGCGGCAACATGTTCGATTCCGTGAAACAGGCTCTTCACACCCAAGCGAAAACGGTTATTAGGAGACTCGGACTTTCGCGAAACCGTGGACGTGGGGGCTTGTGGAAAACCGGGATCAGGCGGATATCGCGCGGCTCAGCCTGGAGCTGGAGCGGCTGGCTGGAGAGCTTGGCCGATTGGGGGGCGTGGCCGAGGAGAAGCCGAAGAAGGCGCGGGGGCGCTCACGCGAGCGTCCCGCCGACCGGCTTCGACGCCGGCTTCACGAGGCCCGGCGGGCGCGCGGCCTCAGGCAATCGGATCTCGCCGACCGGCTCGGCCGGCCGCAATCCTTCGTCTCCAATTTCGAGCGCGGCGTTCGCCGGCTCGAAGTCTCGGAGTTCATCGAGATCGCCCACCTTCTCGGAGTCGATCCCGCCGCCCTGGTGGGCGAGCTTGCGCGGGACAGCTGAGCAGCCCCCGTTTGCCGTCATTCCCGCTCGCGCGGGAATGACGGGACGCAGCGTCAGGCGTTGCCGGCCGGGGGCGCCGAAGCGCTCGGGATCGACGGGCCCTTGCCCTGCTGCATCTGGCGGGCGAACACCTCGCGCACCAGCGACATCGAGAAGAGATGGGCAAGGATCAGCGGCAGCATGCCGTTCTGGTTCATCCGCACGAGATCCTCGCCGGACAGCTCGCGAAGCTTCTCCTCGTTGACCATCTGGAAGCCGCGATAGACGAACGGCTGCTCGACTCCGGTCGGCTGGATCGAGACCTCGCCGTCCATCAGCAGATTGCCGTCCTTCAGCTCCTTCATGAAGGAGACGGTGCGCTGCGCGGAAAGCTCGAACTCCTCGCAGAATTTGAGGATGTTGTTGGTCGCCTCGCTCGGCTTGCCGTCGTCGAACAGGGCGTCGCCCTCCTCGAAATCGCCGACCAGGCCGCTGGTCGGATCGAAGCACAGGGAAAGCTCCTCGGCGTCGGGCGAAAGCCGGGCGAGCATGAACGGATAGCGCCTGACATAGGCCGGCATGTAGGCCTCGCCGACCGGCTTGCCCTCCTCGTCGACGAACACGTTGACGCCTTCATTGAGGCCCATCAGCGCCAAAGGCACCGGATTCTCGCCGGCCGAGAAGACGATCGGGAAGAAGCGCTGGACGGCGACGAACTCGTCGATCGTGATCGGAACCGCATGGTTGCTGGCCAGGAACTTGGCCCGGTCCGTCGGCCGGCTGTGATAGCCGGAGTGGACGGTGCTCGACAGGGGCTCGAGGCCTCCATAGAAAATCGGCAGTGCGTTTGACGGCGGCTCGGTCGCCATGTTCATGTCTCCGCTAGCGTTAGAGGGGGCCGCTTCGGGGCCGCCACGATGTGGCGCGCTGTCTATGGCGCAATCGTCGCTTCCGCAAGGGCGGAAGAAGCGGGGGGATTAATCGCATGTTCAACCGTTTGCGGGGATGGGACGAGCCGATGAAGGGCCCCTCATGATCCGCTCGGCCGCGGCCGCACTGCTTGCGCTCGCCGCCGGCGCTCCGCAGGCGGCCCCTCCCCCGCGCCCAGTCCAGTACGGGCAGACCGAGGTGCGCGAGCAGGTCATCATCCGATTCCGCCAGTCGACTCCGACTCGGATCGAATGGAAGGAGGGCAAGGGGCCCAAATGCGTGCCCGCCCAGGCCATCATCGCCGCGAGCCTGGTCGGCAATAACAGCCTCGACCTCATCCTGCGCAACCGCCAGCGGGTGCGCGCGAAGCTCGAGAGCCGCTGCCCGGCCCTCGATTATTATTACGGCTTCTATCTGACCCGGAATCCCGACGGGATGGTCTGCCAGGATCGCGACATCGTCCGCTCGCGAATGGGCGGCGCCTGCGGGATCGACAAATTCCGAAGCCTGGAGCCGATCGTCCGCCGCTGAGCTTTCTTGACTTAGGAGCCCGCTTCGCCCAAGCGCTTGCCTCGGAAGCGGCTCGCGACGAAGCCCCTCAACCACCCGGAACCCTTATGAGTTTTGCCGATCTCGGCCTATCCGACGAATTGCTCCGCGCCGTGGAGGAATCCGGCTACAACGACCCGACCCCGATCCAGCGCCAGGCCATCCCCTCAGTGCTGATGGGCCGCGATATCATCGGCATCGCCCAGACCGGCACCGGCAAGACCGCCGGCTTCGTCCTGCCGATGATCGACATATTGGCGCAGGGCCGAAGCCGCGCCCGGATGCCGCGCTCGCTCATCCTCGAGCCGACCCGCGAGCTCGCCATGCAGGTCTCCGAGAATTTCGAGAAATATGGGCGTTATCACAAGCTCAACATGGCGCTCCTGATCGGCGGCACCAACATGGCCGATCAGATCAAGAAGCTGGAAAAGGGCGTCGACGTCCTGATTGCCACGCCCGGCCGGCTGATGGACCTCTACGGGCGCGGCAAGATCCTGCTCACCGGCTGCGGCCTGCTCGTCATCGACGAGGCCGACCGGATGCTCGACATGGGCTTCATCCCGGACATCGAGGAGATCTGCTCCAGGCTTCCGGCGGTTCGCCAGACCCTGCTCTTCTCGGCGACCATGCCCGGGCCGATCAAGAAGCTCGCCGACAAGTTCCTGAGCAGCCCCAAGACGATCGAGGTCGCCCGCCCCGCCACCGCCAACGCCTCGATCGACCAGCGCCTTTTGAAGGTCGACTCGCGCCGAAAGAAGCAGGTGCTGACCGATCGCCTCAAGGGCAACGACATTCGCACCGCCATCGTCTTCTGCAACCGCAAGACGACGGTTCGCGAGCTCGCCCAGAGCCTCAAGCGCTCCGGCCTCAGCGCCAGCGAGATTCACGGCGACATGGAGCAGCCCGAGCGGATCCGCGAACTGGACCGTTTCAAGGACGGTGAGATCAACATCCTCGTCGCCTCCGACGTCGCCGCCCGCGGCCTCGACATCAAGGACGTCAGCCACGTCTTCAACTACGACGTGCCCTGGCATCCGGACGACTATATCCACCGGATCGGCCGGACCGGCCGGGCCGGCAAGACGGGCATCGCAATCACGCTCGCCACCGCGGCCGACGCCGAGGCCATCGAGGCGATCGAGAAATTGACCGGCGCGCGGATCCGCCCGGTCGAGGGTTCGGCGGCTCCGGAGCCGGAGGCCGCCGAAGAGCGAGTCGAGGAAGAGCGTCCCGCCCGCGCTCGCGGCGCGCGTCCGCCGCGCGGCCGGCGGAGCGAGGAGCCCCGTCCGGAATCGGCGCCGCGCGGTCGGCGGAGCGAGGAGCCGAGTCCGGAACCGGCGCCGCGCCGCGAGGCTCCCAAGCGCGAGCCGAGGCCGCCGCGCCAAAGCCGGCCGCCGGAGCCGCCGTCCGCCGAGGAGGACGAAGCCGGCTGGAACGGCCCGGTGCCGAGCTTCCTGGGCCAGACCCTGGGGTCCTGACCCGCCCGCGCCGGCGACTCGCCGATGGTGAGTCGCGGATGCACGATGCGGTTCATCCGATGCTCGTGATCGCCGTCACGGCTGTCGAATGATGATGCTGCTACCCGTAGCGCGCCTGGCCCGAAGGCCGACGCCTGCAGGGAAAGGTGCAATCATTACAAACGATCCGAACCGTCCGTTGAGCGATCCTCGATCGCAAGCGTCCGACGTTCGTGGAGCCGCCCGAGCAGCCTCGAGCGGCGGTCCAACCCTGCCCTTATGGGTCGGGAAGCGGGAAGATGGTCCACGGCGGACCGCTGAGGTAGAAGGGTTCGCCGGGCGGCGGCGACAATTGATGGAGCGAAGGTTTGCCATCCTCTAAATTCGGTGCGCTGCTTGCCATCCTCGCTTACGCCCGTGCGGGCGCGACGGAACGCGCTTGGAACCTGTTCGAAGAAGCAGGGCTGGGCGATGCCGGCGACGACCCCGCGGTGCTCAGCCTCAAGGGCCGCCTGTTGAAGGACCGTGCGCTTCGCTGCGGCGGCGAGGCGCAGAGGCGACTTCATTATCTCGAGGCCGCGCGGGCGTATGAGCAGGCCGGGGAACTGAGCCGCGCGAGCTATCCCCTGATCAATGCCGCGACCTTGTCGCTGCTGGCCGGAGCTCCGGACCGGGCGCGCGGTCTTGCCGCTGAAGCGGCGGACCTGGTCGACCGCCAGCCGGACGAGCCGGAAACCCCTTACTACCGCGCCGCGACGCGCGCCGAGGCCCTCCTCCTTCTCGATCGCCACGACGAGGCCCGATCCGCCTTCGCCGAGGCCGTCTCCCTCGCACCCCAGGCCTGGGAGGACCACGCCTCCACCCTCCGCCAGTTCGCCCTCATCCTCTCCGCTTTGGGCGCGGACGCGTCCTGGCTCGACGCGCACCGTCCGCCGCGTTCGCTCCATTTCGGCGGCCACATGTCGTTCGATCCGAAGGTCGTCCGGCGCGAGCATCTCGACGAGAAGATCGCCGCCGCGCTCGAGGAGGAGAATGTCGGCTTCGGCTACGGCGCGCTCGCCGCGGGAGCGGACATCATCATCGCCGAGGCACTGCTTGAGCGGGGGGCCGAGCTTCACGCCGTTCTTCCGGGCGGGCCGGAGGCCTTCGCCGCCCTTTCCGTCGACCCGTTCGGCAAGGCCTGGCGCAAGCGCTTCGACGCCCTGCTCGAGCGAGCGGAGACGGTGCGCCCGGTTCGCCCGCTCGGCGCCCGCCCGGATTCGGCGATGATCGGCCTCGCCGACGAGGTCGCCATGGGCGCCGCGCTGATGAACGGCCGCCGGCTGGAAAGCTCGGCCGTCCAGCTGCTGGTGCTCGATTGCGCCCACGAGGCGAACGGGACTTCCGGCCGGTCGCGCGAGATCTGGGCCGCGGGCGGCTGGCGACAGCGGATCCTGACCGCCCCGCGCGAGACCCGCCCCGGCCCGGCCGGGCCCGAATCGGGCGAGCCGATGCCGCTCGCCGCGCTCGCCGTCGGCTTCGCCGCCGAAGCGGAGCTTGCCGGCGCGCTGGCGGCGCTTCGCGATTCGATCGACCTGCTCGCTCAGCCCGTCGTTCCACCCTATCTCACCGAAGACCGCCTCATCCTCGCTTTCTCGGGCCCGGGCGAGGCCGCGGAGGCCGCCGTCCGACTGCTCGGCTCCGCTTCCGAATCGCTTCCGCTGCGAATCGGCGGCCATTACGGCCGGGCTGAGGCCTTCCGCGACCCCTTCTCCGGAACGCTCCGGCTCGCTCCCGCCGCCACCGCCGCCGCGACCGGGGCGCTCGCCTCGGCTCCGACAGGGACCGCCTGCGTCACCGACGATTTCGCCGCCGCCCTCGCCGCCGCCGGCCCGCGCCGCCCGGCCGCCGAATATATAGGCGAGCTCGACCCGCCCGACTCAGGGCCGCCGGTCGGGCTCTACGCCCTCAAATCATATGATCAGCTCTTCCAGCCGCTGGGGAGCGACCACGGTCAGTGAGCCGCCCTCGCGGCGGACGATCCCGCGTCGCTCGAGCGCGCTGACCGCCCGCGACACCGTTTCGCGCGTGGTCGAGACCCGGACCGCAAGCTCCGACAGAACCGGCGCCGGCCGGATGGCGAGCCCCGGCGCCGAGCGGGCCAGCCGGAGCAGCTCGGCATAGACCCGGCCCACCGCCGAGATCGCGGCGCGCTCGTAGATCCGCGACGTCGCCCGGCGCAGCTGGCGAAGCAGGAGCCGCGACAGAGCGAGGCCGATGCATCCGTAGGATTCGGCCAGCGCGACGAGATCCGCGCTCTTGAGGATGAAGCTGTGCGAGGCCTCGACCGCGATCGTCTCGGCTTCCTCGGGCGTCGGATCGAGCTCGCCGAGCGCCCCGAAAAGGTCGCCGGGCGAATATTCGCACAGCAGGACCATGTGGCCTTCCAGGCTGTAGAGCAGGGCATGGGCCCTGCCCTGGGTGAGAAGATAGGCGGCCGCCGGCTTCTCGCCCTGGCGGATGATGGTCGCGTGCGCAGCGAAGGCGCGGACCGAGCCGCGCTTCAGGATCGAGACGGCGAGCTCGTCGGTGCAGGCGAAGGTCTCGCGAATGAAGTCGCGAACGTCCTGCCCCGCGGGCAAATCTCCCGTCTTGCCGCCCATGAGGGCGAGAACAACAGAGGCGGAGGCGCTTGGCAAGCGCCCACGCCGTGCTATCGCGGGCCGGTGATCCCCACCGGCCTCCTCGGCGGCTCGTTCAACCCCGCCCATCGCGGCCACCGCCGGGTCAGCGCCGCCGCGATCCGAGCACTCGGCCTCGAGGAGATGTGGTGGCTGGTCTCGCCCGGCAACCCGCTCAAGCCGGCCGAGGGCATGGCGCCCCTGCCCGCCCGACTCGCCTCCGCCCGCCGGCTCGCCCGGGGCCTTCCGATCCGCGCGACCGCGATCGAGCAGGAGCTCGGCACACGCTACACGGTCGATACGCTCGCCGCGCTTCTCCGCCACTATCCCGAACGGCGCTTCATTTGGCTGATGGGCGCCGACAATCTCGCCCAGTTCCACCTCTGGCGGCACTGGCGCAAGATCGCCCAGACAGTTCCGATTGCGGTCGTTTCGCGTCCGGGATATGATGAGGGTGCCCACGCGGCTCGCGCGATGGGCTGGTTGCGGCGCTTCGTCCGGCCCGCGGACCAGGTTCGGCACTGGACGGAGTGGAGACCGCCGGCGCTCGTGCTCTTGAGATTGCCGCTCGATCCGACCTCCGCCACGGGCATTCGTGCCGCCGATCCCAACTGGCACCAATCGGAAGCTTATTCGTTCAACCCTCGAGCCTTGCGCGACGGCGTAACGCGGCGGCTCGTGACGTAAGGAGGCAGTTTGCCAGCCAAATCACCGGCCCCGCCCGAGGGCGGAGCGAATGAGAAGGTCGAAGCCCTGCACAGCCTCGTGCTTCGATCGCTTGACGATGACCAGGCCCAGGACGTCGTCACCATCCCTTTGACGGGCAAGTCCAACATCGCCGATCATATGGTGATCGCCTCCGGGCGCTCGACCCGGCAGGTCGCGTCGATGGCGCAGAAGCTCGGCGAGAAGATCAAGCGCGAGCTCGGCCGACCGGTCCGGGTCGAGGGCCTTCCGGTCGCCGACTGGGTGCTGATCGACGCCGACGACGTCATCATCCACATCTTCCGGCCCGAGGTTCGGAGCTTCTACAATCTCGAGCGGATGTGGGCGTTCGAGAGCGAACCCGCGCCGGCGACGGGGACGCGCTGACGTCATTGCGAGGAGCGAAGCGACGAAGCAACCTACACGCTGGCGCCGCCGCGGACTGGATTGCTTCGCTTCGCTCGCAATGACGGACTGATGCATCTCCACATCGTCGCCCGCGGAAAGATCGGACGAGGTCCGGAAGCGGAGCTGGTCGAGCGCTACCTCAAACGCATTTCCTGGCCGGTCCGCGTCACCGAGCTTCCCGAAAGCGGCGGCCGACTGCCTCCGCCGCCCGACAACGCCGTCACCATCCTCCTCGACGAGAAGGGCGAGACGCTCGGCTCGGTCGACCTCGCCCGGCGCCTCGAGCGCTGGCGCGAAGAGGGGCGGCGCGAGGCGCGCTTCCTGATCGGCGGCGCCGACGGCTTCGGCGAGTCGGACCGCGCCGCGGCCGACCTCCTCCTCTCCTTCGGCCGGGCGACCTGGCCGCACCTGCTGGCGCGCGCGATGCTCGCCGAGCAGCTCTGGCGCGCCACCTCCATCCTTGCCAACCACCCCTATCACAGGGAAGGATGAGCCATGCGGCGCCTGCCTTTCCTCTTCCTCCTGATGGCCTTGCTCGGCGGCGGCTGGGCGGCGGCGCAGGAGAGCGGCGGCCCGACCTTCGCCGAGGCCCAGCAGGAAGCGGCGCGGGCGCGGCTCAGGGCCGAGCGGCTGGAGGCCCAGGCCCAGCGGGCGACCGGCGAGGCCGCGCGGACCAACGCCGCCGCCGCCGCGCTCGCCTCGCGGATCGAATCCGCCGAAGCCGAGATCACGGCGGCGGGCGCCCGGATCGCCCTGATCGAGCGGCTCCGCGCCGAGCAGCGCGCCCGGCTGGCGGCGAGCCAGGGCTCGCTCATCCAGCTGACCGCGGCGCTCCAGACCATGGCCCGGCGCCCGCCGGCCCTGGCCCTGATCCAGCCCGGATCGCTCGACGAGATCGTCCATGTGCGGGCGCTGCTCGCTTCCTCGCTTCCCGAGATCCGGGCGCGCACCGCTGGAGTGAGGGCCGAGATGGCGCGCGGCGATGCCCTTCGCCGCCAGGCGGAATCCGCCGTCGCCCAGCTTCGCTCCAGCCGGCAGGACCTGCAGGGCCGGCGGATCGCGCTGGCCGGGCTCGAGCGGGAGCAGCGCAGCCGCTCGGCGAGCCTGATGCAGTCGGCCGTCTCGGAATCGGACCGGGCGCTCGCTTTCGGCGAGGAAGCGCGCCAGCTCGCGGCGCTGGCCGGGACGCGGCGCTTCCAGGCCGAGCTGGCCCGAAGCCTCGCCGAGCTGCCCGGACCGGTGCCGAGGCCCGGCGACCCGCCGGCCGCGCCTTCGGCGCCTCACTATCTCGTCCCGGTCGAGGGTCGGCTCGTCGCCGGCGCCGGCGAGCTTTCGGACGCCGGAGTCCACGCCCGCGGCCTCACCTTCGCCGTCCGGCCCGGCGACGCCCTCGCCCCGCGCCCCGGGCGAGTCGTCTATGCGGGCCGTTTCCGCGGATACGGGCTGGTCGCGATCCTTGACCATGGCGGCGGCTGGACGACGACCATCACCAACCTCGCCACCCTCGCCGTCCGCCGCGGCGACCAGGTCGCCGCCCGCCAGCCGCTCGGCCGCACCGGCAATGGCGAGGTCAGCGTCGAGCTGCGCAAGGACGGCCGCCCCGTCCCGATCACGCCTTTGCTGTGAGCGTCATTGCGAGGAGCGCAGCGACGAAGCAATCTACTCGTCGTCGCTGCCCTGACTGGATTGCCGCGCTTCGCTCGCAATGACGAATTCGCAACCCCCGTTCACCCGGCGTTGCTTTTCCCCCGCCTAAAAAGCCGGTAGAGCTGCGTTCAACGCCCCAGCAGGATTCCCCGATGCCCAACAATTTCTTCCGCTCGCTCGCTTTGGTCAGCGCGGTCGCGATCATTCCCGCGACGACCGCCTCGATGGCCGCGGTCGACGTCGACACCTATCGCGAGCTCGACCAGTTCATGACCGTGTTCGAGCGGGTCCGCTCCGATTATGTCGAGCAGGTCGACGACAAGACGCTGATCCGGGGCGCGATCGACGGGATGCTTGCGGCGCTCGATCCGCACAGCTCCTACATGGACGAGCGCGGCTACCAGGCGCTGATGACGACCACCGACGGAAATTATGGCGGGCTCGGACTCAACGTCACGATGGAGGACGGGGTGGTCAAGGTCGTCGCCCCGATCGAGGACAGCCCGGGCTTCAAGGCCGGGATCAAGGCGGGCGACTACATCACCCACATCAACGGCAAGCTGATCTACGGCGGAACGCTCGACGAGGCGGTCGATTCGATGCGCGGGACCCCGGGCACGACGATCAAGATCACCGTCCTTCGCCTCGGCCGCGACAAGCCGTTCGACGTCACCCTGACCCGCGCGATCATCGACCTTCCCGCGGTCAAGTGGGAGGTGAAGGACAATGTCGGCGTCATCAACGTCAACACGTTCAGCCGGACCACTACCGACGAAACCCTCGCCGCCATCGCGTCGATCGAGAAGAAGCTCGGCCACCCGCCGCTCGGCTATATCGTCGATCTTCGCTCCAATCCGGGCGGCCTTCTCGACCAGGCGGTCGGCCTTTCCGACGTCTTCCTCGAGCGCGGCGAGGTCGTCTCGCAGCGCGGCCGGCGCAAGACCGACATCGAGCGCTATTACGCCAAGCCGGGCGATTCCGCCCGGGGCCTGCCGATCATCGTCCTCGTCGACGCCGGAAGCGCCTCGGCCGCCGAGATCGTCGCCGCGGCGCTCCAGGACCATCACCGAGCCCTCGTCATGGGCGAGCGCAGCTTCGGCAAGGGCTCGGTCCAGACCTTGGTGCCGCTGACCGCGAAGACCGCGCTCCGCCTCACCACGGCGCGCTATTACACGCCCTCCGGCCGCTCGGTGCAGGAAGGCGGCATCAAGCCCGACATCGAGGTCCCGCAGCTCTCCGATCCCGATTTCAAGACCCGGCCGAAGCTTCGCGAGGCGGATCTGAGGCGCCACCTGATCAACGAGGTCGCCGTCACCGACGACGTCATCGAGGACGACGCCAAGCCCGATCCCCGCTTCGCGATGACTCCCGACCAGCTCAAGGCCAAGGGAATCGACGACTTCCAGCTCTATTACGCGCTCCAGACCATCTCCCGCCTCGGCCGCAACGCCGCGGCGACGCCGGCAGCAGGCTCGCGGCCGACGGGCAAACGGTGATGTCACCGTCATCCCGGCGCAAGCCGGGACCCAGGAACATAGGGGTTGGGATCGTAGCAGGAACCGTGTTCCTGGGTCCCGGCTTTCGCCGGGATGACGCGAGATGACTTCGCTCGGCAAGGCGCGCGCCCTCGCCATCCTCGTTCCCGCCGCTCTGCTCGCCGGCGCCTTCGGCTCGCAGATCTGGGGCGGCCTCTATCCCTGCGAGATGTGCTGGTGGCAGCGTTACGCCCATTTCGCGGCGCTCGCTTTCGCTTTGCTTTCGCTGGCTCTGGCAAGGGCGCCCGACCGCGGACGCTCGTTCGTCTGGCTCGCCGCGCTCGCCATTGCGACGAGCGGCGGGATCGGCGTCTATCATTCCGGGGTCGAGGCCGGCATCTTCCCGGGCTTCACCCAGTGCACGACGACCGTTTCCGGCCTCAAGGGGGACGCGCTCCTCAAGTCAATCCTGGAATCGCCCATGGTTCGCTGCACCGACGTCCAGTTCAGGTTCCTCGGAATCTCGATGGCGGGCTGGAATGCGATCCTTTCGCTCTCTGCCGCGTTGATCATCGCATGGCTGAGCCTCAGACGCCCGCGGACGCGCCCTTGAGCGCCCAGGCCCCTTCGAGCCCGGGCTGGCGGCCCGGCGACGAGCGCCTCGACCTCGACTCGATGATCAGGGTCGACCAGGCCGGCGAATATGGGGCCACCCGGATCTATTGCGGCCAGCTCGCAGCCCTCGGCGCCCATCCCGCCAGCCGATCGATCGCCCGGATGCAGGCGCAGGAGGAAAGGCACCTTCGGACCTTCGACGAGATGATGGTCGAGCGCGGGATCCGCCCCACCCTACTCCAGCCGCTGTGGCGGGTCGCCGGCCATGCGCTCGGAGTCACCACGGCTTTGATGAGCCCCGGCGCCGCAATGGCCTGCACCGCGGCGGTCGAGACCGAGATCGATCGCCATTATTCCGGCCAGCTCCGCGCCCTCGGCGATTCGGAGCCGGACCTTTCGGCGACGATCAGCCGGTTCCGCGACGAGGAGCTCGAGCATCGCGACACCGCCATCGCCGCCGGCGCCGAGGAGACGTTCGGCTACCCGATCCTCTCTTCCCTCATCCGCGCCGGCTGTCGTATCGCCATCGCGCTTTCGAAAAGGATCTGACCCAATGAAGCTCCTCCTCGCCGCCGGCGCAGCGTTCCTCGCCGCTCTTCCAGCCTCGGCGCAGCCCCCCGCTGCCGCCGCTCCGGCGTCCGGCGCCGAGCCCAAGATCAGCGAAGTGATCGTCTATGGCGACGATCCCTGCCCGCCGAGCACCGACGATACGATCCTCATCTGCGCCAAGAAGCCGGAGAAGGAGCGCTACCGGATTCCCGAGGTGCTCCGCGGCGATCCCAACGATCCCAAGAACCAGGCTTGGGCCGCGCGCGCGACAGCGCTCGAATATGCCGGCCGCTCGGGCATCGGCAGCTGCTCGCCGGTCGGTCCCGGCGGCGCCACCGGCTGCTTCAACCAGCTCGTCCGCCAGGCCCGCGCCGAGCGCACCGGCGGCGACGACGTCAACTGGAACGCCCTGATCGAGCAGGCGCGCAAGGAGCGGCTCGGCAAGATCGACGCCGAGGCCGCCGCCGAGGAAGCCGACGCCCAGGCCCAGGAAGGCAATCCGCACTGACGCCCGCGTCATCCCGGCGAAAGCCGGGACCCAGGAACACCGCCTTCCCCGATTAGCATGATGTCCCTGGGTCCCGGCTTGCGCCGGGATGACGCTTTCACGGAACCTCTTCTCCCTCCATCCCTTCTTTCGGCGAAGCTGAAAGGAGGCCGCTCATGAAAGCCGCCTGGTTGATCCTCGCCGCCGCCTCGGCCGCGACGCTCGCTCCAGCCCCCGCCGGCGCCCAGCCGGAGCGGATCCGCCGTCTCGTCGTCTACGGCCACGATGCCTGCCCGCGCGCCGCCGCCGGCGAGGACATCGTCGTCTGCGCGCGCCGTCCGGAGACCGAGCGCTATCGAATCCCCAAGGAGCTTCGCGACGCGCCCGCCGACGATCCCGAGAGCACGAGCTGGGCGGTTCGCGCCGAAAGCCTCGAATATGTCGGCCGGACCGGGATCCAGAGCTGCTCGACCGTCGGCCCCGGCGGAGTGTCGGGCTGCTGGAACGAGCTCGTGCGCGCCTGGCGCAAGGACCGGGCGACGGGCGATGGGGAGGCTGGGCGGTAGTACGTCCTTCGATACGCCGCTTCGACTTCGCTCAGCGGCTACTCAGGATGAGCGACCGGCTGTTCTCTTACCGCTCATCATGAGTAGGGACTGAGCGAAGGCGAAGGCCCGTATCGAAGGACCTATCTCCCCTTCTCCGCCGCGATCCAAGCATTGACCTGCGCCTCGAGCACGTCGAGCGGGACGCTTCCCTGCAGAAGCACCGCGTCGTGGAAGCGCCTGAGGTCGAATCTGGCGCCCAGCTCGCGCTCGGCCTTCGTCCTCAGCTCGCGGATCTTCAGCTCGCCGATCTTGTAGCCGAGCGCCTGGCCGGGCCAGCTGATGTAGCGGTTGACCTCCGCGTCGATATTGCCCTCGGTCAGCGCCGTATTCTCGCGCATGAAGGCGACCGCTTTGGCCTTGTCCCAGCCCTTGGCGTGGATCCCGGTGTCGACCACCAGCCGCGCCGCCCGCCACGCCTGGTAGGAGAGCTGGCCCATCTTCTTCTCGGGCGTGTCGTAGAGGCCCATCTCCTCGCCCAGGCTCTCGGCATAGAGCGCCCAGCCCTCGGTGAAGGCGGTGAAGGATGTGAAGTAGCGGCGGAAGGGCGGAAGCTCGAGCTCCTGCTGGAGCGAGATCTGGTGGTGATGGCCGGGCACCGCCTCGTGAAGGGTCAGCGCCGGAAGCTCCCAGAGCGGCCGCTGGTCGAGCTTTGAGGTGTTGACGTAGTAGGTTCCGGCGATCCCGGCGCTCGGCGAGCCCTGACTGTAATAGGCCGTCGTCGTCCCCTCGGCGGTCTCGGCGGGGATCGCGCGGATTCCGTAGGAGAGGCGCGGAAGGGTGGCGAAGAAGGCCGGCATCCTGCCGTCGATCGTCTTCGCGGTGAGAGCCGCCGCCTGCATCAGCTGCTGGGGCGTGGTCGCGAAATATTTGGGGTCGGTGCGAAGCGCCTGGATGAACGCCTCGCGGCTTGCGAAGCCGGCCTCTTTCGCCACCTTCTCCATCTCCGAGCGGATCCGCGCCGATTCCCGGAGGCCGATCTCGTGGATCTGGTCGGGCGTGAGCGTGGTGGTCGTCTCCTGCCGGACCCGGAAGGCGTAATATTCGCGGCCGCCGGGCTGGGCGGAGATGCTGTCCGATTTGGCACATCTTGACGCATAGGTCGTCCGGTAGAAAACGAGATGCTTGGCGTAGGCCGGGTTGAGGACGTCGGTGACGAGCTTGCGCGCCCGCGCCTGCATCGCCGCCCATTCCGACTCGCTCACATCCGAAGGCCGGGGCCGGGTGAACGGTTCGTAGAAGCGCGAGGCGGCGGGATCCTGGGCGATCACGCCCGAGATGCTCTTCTCGTAATTGCCGAGCACCGAACAGGGCAGGACGAAGCCGCCCTTCACCGCCTGGCCGGTGATGTCGAGCGCGGCGTCGTTGAGCTTCGGATATTGCGCGATCCGGGTGAGGTAGCTCTCGTAATCCGCCTTGGTGCGCAGAGGCACGCTGTCGGCGAGGCCGGCGAAATTCTGGTGCCAGCCGGCATAGGTGGTAAACAGCATCACCCGCTGCGGAAAGCCGTTCGCCTCGATCTGCTCCTCGAGCGCCCGATTGAGGATGGCGCGATTGACCCGATCGGCCTGGCTCAGCGACTCGGCGGGAACTCGCCTCAGCCGCGCCAGGAAATCCGCCGCCTCCTTCGCCTGGCGGTCGCGCGCGGCGAGGCTGACGTCTTCGATCCGGTCGTCATAGTCGCGGACTCCGAGCGAGGTCGCGTAGGTCGGATTCTCGCGCAGGAGCCAGGCGTAATAATCGTCGACCAGCTTGCCGAAATCCTCGGCCGGCTGAGCCG
Organism: Allosphingosinicella sp.; assembly: GCA_045811485.1. Lineage (GTDB taxonomy): Bacteria > Pseudomonadota > Alphaproteobacteria > Sphingomonadales > Sphingomonadaceae > Allosphingosinicella. Next base: position 5,932 of record JBJMTX010000013.1, on the reverse strand, counting down.
CGGCGGGGCTCGCCGCGAGCAGCATCCCGCCGATCAGAAGGGACATACGCATCATGCTCTCCTCGCTCGCGCGGCTCACCCTAGCGGTCGCGAAGCGATTCCGTCCACCGCCGCGTGTGGGAGACGCGACATGGATGCAATAGGAAGAAACTTAGGTCCATATCGGTCCATTCCCTTCGGGATTCTGATCTAGGTTAGGCTATTTCCTATTGCAATTCTCTCTCAAATATGAGAACACTTAGAGAACGGCACCCGCCTGATGATTTGGCGCGGCCGCATCCTAAATACGGGAGATTGGTGATGGGAGACGTTCGCGCTCAAGACGGAGTCGAAAGCGAAGAGATTGGCGGCGAAGCCGTGACCGATCCGGCCGAGAGGGCCTGCCCGACCGGCACGCCCGACGAGCAGAATTTTCCGCGCTTCGCGGCCTCGTTCCACAAATTGTTCGAGCATGCCGTGGTCAGCCCGACCAGCAGCCCGGACCTCACCGGCCTGCTCACCGACAGCGGGGTCGCCAATTACGAGAATTTCCGCAAGGCGCTGAACGGCGGGCCGACCGGCGAGCCCTTCGACGATTGCCTGCTCGACGGGCTGACGCTCCTCAACCGCAATCCCGTCGCTCCGCCGCCCTGCCCGGGCGACCCGCCTTTGACCGCTGCGCCCGGACCGCGCGTTCTGGTCAACCCGCGCGCGTCGAAGGCGATCAGCCTGAACGTTACTCCGTTCACCTCGATCGACGTCGCCGAGATCCTCTATCGGATGCGCAACCAGCGCCGGCGGCTGCTGGGCGAAATCAGCCTGAGCTCCGAATTCAGCGCGGCGGAATTGTGCGAGCTCTACGGCCAGTCGCTTCTGCGCGATCAGACGCTCGGCCAATATTCGGGCGCCAACGCGACCCTGGTCGTCAATGCGCTCAACAGCTTCGGACAGCATTTCGTCTGGACCTACGACGCCAACGGCAACGCGGTCACCGCGAACAACTTCCCGGTGACCTTGCAGAACCTGTTCCGGGGCGTCTGCAATGCCCAGCCGGACACGGGGCCCTATCTTTCCGGCTTCCTGACGCTTCGGCGCCCGCCGCTCTTCCCGTCGGGCTGCGCGCCCGGGGTCGCGAGCCTGATCCGGGCCAACACCTTCGCCCGCTTCGGCACCCTGCTCGAGGTCGTCCAGGGCGAGCTCCTCGAGGAGTTCGGAGTCACCTACGGCGAATATGTCCGCCTCCAGAACAGCGAGATCCCGCGCCCCTATGACTGCCGGCACTTCACCGGCACCGGCGTGATCCGCACCGGCCGGCATCTGGGCGACTATGTCCATGTCGACAGCGCCTATGAGGAGCATATCCGGGCGACCGACATCCTCACCGGAATGAACATCGCCCGTTCGCCCAACTCGCCCTACAGCAAGCCCTCGCTCAATCCCAACGAGGGCGACGGCCCGACCCTCGGGCCGCCCGATTGCTGGGCGCTGGTCGGAGCGATCCGCGGCGAGGCCGAGCGCGCGGCCTGGACCCAGAAATATCTCGTCGCCCGCCGCGCGCGGCCCGAGGTGATGGCCGCTCTCGTCCATCTCGCCAAGAGCGATCCCAACCATTTCCTGAGGAACCTGCTCTCGCCGTCCTTCTTCGCTCCGGGCCCGGTCTTCGACCTGCTCGAGGCGGTCAAGTCGCGCAACGCGACGCTCAACGGCGGGGTCGAGAAGAATTACCTGCTTCCGCAAATGTACCCCGAAGGCTCGCCGGCGCATCCGTCCTGGACCTCCGGGCACGCGACCATCGCCGGGGCCTGCGTGACGGTGATCAAGGCGATCTTCAACAACCTCGTCCAGATCCAGGTGCCGGCTTTCGGCGGCGAGCCCAACGTCGCCACCAGCACCGTCAAGTGCGAGCTCGACAAGCTCGCCTCGAACGTCGCCATCGGCCGCGACTGGGGCGGGGTCCATTATCGGAGCGACGGCGAGCACGGGATTCTGCTCGGCGAGCAGATCGCGATCGAATATCTGCAAAACTATATCCGCACCTATGCCGAGGAGTTCCGCGACTTCAGGGGCTTCCCGCTGATCAAGCGCAACGGCGCGGCGATCCGGATCACGCCCGATTGCGTGATCGAAGGAGTGCCCTACCCGCAGCCGGCCGCGGAGGCGTTCGCGGCGAGCGAGGAGGGATCGGACGCCCAATATCCGGCATCGAACCTCTGAGAGCCCGACGACTCCGGCGGGGGCGGACGGAAAATCCCGTCCGCCCCCGTTGGCCTGCACGGGAGGCGGGGTTGCGCCGCGGCGGGGGGCGGCACATCATCGCAGACGAGGGAGATCGATGGCCACGACCGCAATACCGGCGGCGCCGCGCGCGAAGCTGAGCATCAAGCCGGACCTGTTCGACCGGATCCTGTCGGTCGCGGCGCTGGTCCTGCTCGCCTTCGTCCTCGCCGCTCTTTGGCGCGGCCGCGGCGAATGGGGCCGGGTGCCGACTTTCGTGTGGGCGCATATCGCCACCATCCTCATCGCTCTCGGGCTGACTCCGGTGATGCTGCTGAGGCGCCGGGGCGACCGGCTCCACCGCCGACTCGGCTGGGTCTGGGCCGGCGCCATGGCGCTGACCGCCGCCCTCACCTTCGGCATCCGAGGCCTCAACCACGGCTCGCTCAGCCTGATTCACATCCTCTCCGGCTGGACCCTGATCCAGGTGCCGCTGATCGTTCGAGCCGCGCGAAGGCACGACCACCGCCGCCACCGCAACGCCGTCCGAGCGATGGTCGCCGGCGCCCTCCTCATCGCCGGCATCTTCACCTTCCCCTTCAACCGACTGCTCGGCCACTGGCTGTTCGGCTAGCGCTTCCCGTCGAAGGCCGGGGGCCCAGCTTCACGTTTGTCGAGACTGGGCCCCGGCCTGCGCCGGGGAACAGGGTTCGGTCGAAAAGCGCTTCCTTCCTCCCCCCGATCCGCTAGCGTCCGCGCGACCTTCGCGGGAGGAATGCGAATGACCGTCGCCGACACCAATCCGGTTCACGAGGCCGAGCACCCCGCCCCCGGCCGCGACGACCGCGCCTTCCTCGGCCATCCCAAGGGCATGGGCTTTCTTGCCTCCGCCGAGTTTTTCGAGCGCTTTTCCTATTATGGCATGCAGTCGCTGCTCGTCCTCTACATGACCCACCAATTGCTGCTGCCGGGCCATGTCGAGAACGTGGTCGGCTTCGGCCCCTTCCGCTCGGCGATCGAATGGGCCTACGGGCCGCTCACACCCCTGGCGCTCGCCTCCGCCATTTTCGGCCTCTATGCCGGCCTCGTCTACCTCACCCCGATCGCCGGCGGCTTCATCGCCGACCGCTGACTCGGCCGGACCCAGACGATCACCGTCGGCGCTCTGCTGATGGCGGCGGGCCATTTCCTGATGGCGTTCGACGTCAGCTTCCTGCTCGCCTTGCTCTGCCTGCTGCTCGGAGTCGGCTGCTTCAAGGGCAATATCGCAACCCAAGTGGGCGAACTCTACGCGCCGGGCGACCTTCGCCGCGCCGACGCCTTCCAGATATTCCTGCTCGCCGTGAACATCGCGGTGATCCTTTCACCCCTGGTTTGCGGAACGCTCGGCCAAAAGGTCGCGTGGCACTGGGGCTTCGGCGCGGCCGGGGTCGGAATGCTGATCGGGCTGCTCGTCTATCTTTACGGCCGGCGCTGGCTGCCGGTGGAGGCGGCTCCGAGCGCGCGCGCCGCTTCCGCGGATGCTGCCCCGCTCCGCCCGCCGTTGACGGCAGAAGAGCGCAAGCGCGTGGCGATGCTCGTCCTGCTCCTCCCCCTGCTCGTCCTCTCCGCGGTGGGCAATCAGCAGATCTTCAATTCCTACCTGGTCTGGGGCGAGGCGAACTACAATCTCGTCTTTTTCGGCAAGACCATGCCCGTGACCTGGCTGATCTCGTTGGACGCCTTCATCTCCACCGGCACCATCTTTCTCTCCCTGCTGTTCTGGCGCTGGTGGGCGACCCGTCACCGCGAGCCGGACGAGATCACCAAGCTGACCATCGGCACGATGATCTCGGCCCTGGCGCCGCTGAGCCTCGCCGCCGCCGCCTGGCACGCAGCCGCGACCGGGCAGAGGGTCGGGCTCGGCTGGGGCATCGCCTTCCACGTCATCAACGACATCGGCTTCGCCAACGTCTTCCCGGTCGGGATCGCCCTGTTCTCGCGAGCGGCGCCGCGCAGCATCGGGGGAATGATGATCGGGGTCTATTATCTCCATCTGTTCGCCTGCAACATGCTGATCGGCTGGCTTGGAGGCCTGCTCGAGAAGATGCCCGCAGCGAATTTCTGGGGGCTTCATGCGGGCCTGGTCGGAGTTGCCGCGCTCGGGCTCTTGCTGGTCCGCTCCTATGCCGGCCGGATCCTCGCACCCACCGACGAACCCGCGGCGGCGACGGACTGAGGCGCGCGCGTTCCGAATTGACATTCGTTTCGCTGCCGACTATCGGCCCCCTCCCCGCGTCCCATCGGCGCGGCGACAGACGGAGCAATGACGTGGAACATCGCGGCCTATCCCGGCGATTTCATCCCGCCTCCGTCCGGATGCCCAAGCGCTAATCTGCGCGGCCGGCTCCGGGCCGGCGGACTCGAAATCCACTGAACCTTTTTGGGAAACGGCTTCGGCCGCGCCTTCGCGCGCGCGTCGCGGCCGATGGATTTGTCATGGGCGAGAAGCTTCTTGCGCAGCGCATCCTTTGCCTGCTGCGCAACACTGAAAGTGCGGCCTCGCCGGTCGCTCGCGCGCTGCTCGGCTGGGCGGCGGACGAGAGCGGCTGGCTGTGGCCCGACGTCCGCTTCGCGCAGCCTGACGGCGACGGCACGGGCGAGACGCTCGACTGGGCGTGCCTGGCGCGCCGGGCCGGCGACATTGCCGTCGAGGAGGCCGAGCCGTTGCTGTTCGCGACGGTCCGCTCGGCCGCTCGGCTGCTCGGCCTCGAGGGCTTCGATTCGCAGCTCCTCGCGATCGGAGTCGCGCTCGCGCGGCTGCCGAAGCTCGCCCACCTTCGACGGCGGCTGCTCACCGCGGGGGCGGACATCGTCGACCTCGCCGGCCAGCTGGCGGGCGCCGCCGCTGCCGAAGCCTCGGCCCGAGTCCGCCGCTCCGAGCCGGTGGCGCTCGGCCTGCTCAGCGTCGCCAGCAATTGCGCCACGCTCGATCTCGTCCTCGACTGGGATTTCGACCACGCGCTCGACCAGCAGGGCGCGGACGAAGCCGCCTTGTTCGAGGCGCTGGCCGGAATCCGCCAGGGCCCGGGCCTCGCGCCGGCGGATTTCGCCGAGCTCGGCGAGACCTTCTCGCTTCTCGTCCGGCTCCTCTCCGGCGCCCTCCGCGCCCGAGCTCCGGGGATCAACCTGCTCATCCACGGCCCGCCCGGCACCGGCAAGACGGAGCTCGCCCGCACCCTCGCGGCCGCCGCCGGGGCGCGGCTGTTCGCGGTCGGCGAATGCGATCCGGACGGAGACGAGCCGACCCGCTGGCAGCGGCTCGCCGCGCTCAAGCGGGGCCAGCGCCTGCTTGCCCCGGGCGGCGACAGCCTGATCCTGTTCGACGAGATGGAGGATCTGTTCGCCGACGCCGCCCACACTTCGGGCGGCGGTCGCCGGGCGGGCTCGAAGATCTTCGTCAACCGGCTGTTCGAGGCCAATCCGGTGCCGACCCTCTGGACGTCGAACGACGGCTCGGCGATCGACCCCGCGCACCTGAGGCGGATGAGCTTCATCCTGCGCATGGACCACCCGTCGCCCAAGGCTCGAGCGCGGATCGTCGCCCGGGCGGCGGAAGCCGAAGGCGCCGCGGAAGCGGCGGCCGGGCTCCTGCCGCTCGCCGCGCGCGAGGCCGAGACGGCGAGCGTCGCCCGGCTTGCCCTGCGCGCGGCGGCGCTGGCGGGCGGCGGCGGCGCGGTTGCCGAAGCCGCCGGCCGCT
>JBJMTX010000012.1:0-17451 GCA_045811485.1 Allosphingosinicella sp. | reverse complement strand
TCGCCCGGAGAAGGCCGCCGGCTGCGTCGGACGGCTTGTCCGGGCAACCAGCCCGGCCTGCGCCGCCCTCCTTGCCGACGGCCTTCTCCGGGCGATCCCGGCCGTTGCCGGTATTGAGTACGGACCCTAGCGCCGGATCCTCGGCGCGAAGGCGGCGTGGATGAGGTAGGACCGTCCGCCGGGGCTGGAGCGCTTCTCGTATCTCAGCATCAGCGCGCGAAGCTCGGCGCCGAGCGCCGCGACGTCGGGCTCGGCGAGGCCGACGATCTGCCAGAACTCCCCCGCCGCGCCGGTCGCGCCGGCCTGCCCGAACCAGGAGACGCGGGGCTCCCCGCTTTCGGTGAAGAAGAGGATCCCATCCTCCTCGGAGCGGAGCAAAGCGTCGTCGAGGCCGGCGCGAAGCTCGGCGGCGAGGCCGGTGCCGGGGGAGCGGTCGAGAAGGTCGAGCGGGACGAGGAAGCTCTCCGCCACGGCGCGATAATATTTGACCGGCCGACCGGCCCTCTTCTCCTCGCGGACGACCCGCAGCAGCCCTTTCCGGGCGAGGCTCGTCACGTGGTAATGGACCCGGCCGATAGGCTCGCCGACCAGCCGGGCCGCCGCGGCGACGCTGAGCGGCCGGTCGGTGAAGGCGAGGAGCAGCCGGCGGATCCGCGAATCGAGGAAGATTCCGACCAGCCTCGGATCCGCGATCCGCGCCGGCCTACTCAGGATCGTCTCTTTTGCCATAGTAGGGACGCCTCTAACCCTTCGCGGACTGTAGCGTAAGGCTTTGGAGGCGTTGATGATCAGGATGTGGTGGGCGAGGCTGGCGATCGCGCTCGCGGCTCTGGCGGGAGGGTCGGCGGCCCTCGCCGCTCCCCCGGCGCCGAGCGACGCTGAGGTGGCGCGATTCTTCGACGCCTTCGTCAGCCGGCAGGTCAAAGACCTCGAGATTCCGGGCGGGGCGCTGGTCGTGGTTCGGGACGGGCGGGTCGTGCTGGCCAAGGGTTACGGTTATGCCGATCTCGCCTCGAAGCGGCCGGTCGACGTCGAGCGCACCCTCTTCCGCGCCGCGTCCATCTCTAAGCTGGCGCCCTGGCTGCTGGTCATGCAGCTGGTCGAGGAAGGGAAGCTCGATCTCGACCGGGACGTGAATGCCTATCTCGACTTTCGAATCCCCGATGCCTTTTCGCGCCCGATCACGATGCGCAATCTGATGACCCATAGTGCCGGCTTCCCCGAGCGCTTCAACGGCGTCTTCGATCCCGACCTCTCCACCCCGCTCGGCGAGCAATTGCGCCGCAACATCCCGCAGCGCGTCTATGCGCCCGGGACGACAATCGCCTATTCGAATTACGGCGCGGCGCTCGCCGGCTATATCGTCCAGCGGCTTCGCGGCGAGCCTTGGGAGAAGGTGGTCGCCGAGCGGCTGTTCCGGCCCGTCGGCATGGACCATAGCACCGTCCTCCAGCCGGTGCCGGCGGCGCTCCGGCCGTTTCTCGCCTCGACCTATTCCTGGCCCGCCGGCGCGCCCGGCGAGTTCCGGACGACGCCGCTGGCGCCGATGGGCTCGCTCACGCCGACCGCGGGGGACATGGGGCGGCTGCTCGCCATGCTGCTTCGCGGCGGCCAGGGGGAGCGGGGACGGGTGCTCGCGCCGGAGACGCTCCGCCGGATGTTCGCGCTCCAGAAACCGCTCGGGCCGGGCGTCAGGGACGGGATGGGCCTCGGCTTCCTCGCCGGCGAGTATCGCGGAGTCCGTTATGCCGGCCATGCCGGCAACATGACGACGCTGGCGACCGACCTCGAAACGCTCCCCGATCGCGGCCTCGGCTGGTATTACGTCTTCACCGGCCAGGGGCCGGGCGAGCAGGCGCGCGAAGTGCGCTGGACCCTGCTCAAGGCGGCGATCGACGCCTTCGGCGGCTCGACCGCGACCCCGCCGCGCGCCTTCGGGCCGTCATCGGCCGCGGAGGTGGCGGGGAAGTATATCAGCACGCGCAGGCTGTTTTCCGGGCCGCTCATGTTCAGCGGGATCATGAACACGACCGAGGTCGAGGCCCGCCCCGACGGCAGCCTCGACATCGAGTCGAGCGGCCGGATCAGCCACTGGCTTCCGCAGGGCCGCGACCGATTCGTCGAATCCGAGAGCGGAGTCCCGCTCGCGCTGACCCGCGGACGGGACGGGCGGGTGGCGCGGATCGCGAGCGCGGAGCTCTACCCGGTCGCCGAGTTCGAGCGGGCGCCCGGTCTCGTCACCTGGGTGCCGATCCTCGCCGCCTTCAGCTTCGGGACCTTGCTCCTGGCGGCGGTCGTAAGGCCGGTCGCCGCCTGGGTCGCCCGCCGTCGCCGCAAGGGAGAGCCCGGCCCGCGCGAATCGGAGGGGCTCCGGCGCTGGGCGAAGCTCGCCTTCCGGCTGCTCGTCGCGACGATCCTCGCCTGGGGCCTGTTCGGGCTGGTCCTCGCCATCGACTTCGCCTGGCTGTTCCGGATCCCGGCGATCGTGCGAATCGCGCTCGCCTTGCTGACGATGGCGAGCGCGCCGCTCGCGCTGATCCTGGCCGCGGACGCCTTCGCCTCCTGGCGCGATCCCGAACGGGCCCTGCCAGGAAGGATGGGGACCGGGGTCGTCGCCGTAGCGGCCGTGGGCCTCGCGATCCTGTTCTACCGGCTCGACGTCATCAACCTGTCGGGTGCGTGGTGAGGGGCGCTTCCCTGAATCGCCCGAGGCTGAGTCCTTTGGGCAACACCACAGCATGTTGAGTCCGCCGGCGGGCAGGGCGCTCCATTAGTAGCGCAGACTCGTTTCGTTCCCGGCACGTTAACGCGTTTCTCAGGCCCGCCCGCTAAACCCTTGTTCTTGACCGCGGACTCGGCCTGACTCAGGCTGGTCGTCTTCTAACCGGGGGGCGGTGTCGAATGACGGCTTTGACGCGTGTGGGGGTGACCGAAAAGCGCGCGAGGCAGGCCCCGCCGCCGGCCGATCTTCCCGTCGGCCAGATCCTCGAGCAGGATTGCATCGCCGCCATGGCCTCGCTCCCGGCCGCGAGCATCGACATGGTCTTCGCCGATCCGCCCTACAACCTCCAGCTCGGCGGCGACCTGTTCCGGCCCGAAGGCGGCCGAGTCGACGCGGTCGACGACGATTGGGACAAGTTCGAGACCTTCGCCGCCTATGACGAATTCACCCGCGCCTGGCTGAAGGAGGCTCGGCGGATCCTCAAGCCCAACGGCACGCTCTGGGTGATCGGAAGCTACCACAATATCTACCGGGTCGGCGCCGCGCTCCAGGACGAGGGCTATTGGATCCTCAATGACATCATCTGGCGCAAGTCGAACCCGATGCCCAATTTCCGCGGCACCCGCTTCACCAACGCCCACGAGACCCTGATCTGGGCGAGCCGGGGCGAGGACAGCCGCTACACCTTCAACTATCGCGCGATGAAGGCGCTGAACGACGAGCTCCAGATGCGCTCCGACTGGCTTCTGCCGATCTGCTCGGGCGGCGAGAGGGTCAAGGACGGCGGCGCCAAGGCCCATCCCACCCAGAAGCCCGAAGCCCTGCTCTACCGGGTGCTGCTCGCCTGCACCAATCCCGGCGACGTCGTCCTCGATCCCTTCTTCGGGACCGGAACCACCGGTGCGGTGGCCCGCCGGCTCGGCCGCCAGTGGATCGGGATCGAGCGCGAGAAGAGATATGTCCGCGTCGCCCGCGAGCGGATCGCCTCCACGCTCGAGCTCGACGAGAGCGCGATGAAGACCATGGCCTCGAGGCGCGGGCAGCCGAAGGTCCCGTTCGGGACCCTGGTCGAGACCGGAATGATCGGCGCCGGAACCTTGATCACCGATTCGAAGCGGCGCTGGCAGGCTCGGGTCCAGGCCGACGCCTCGATCGCCTGGGAGGCGGAGAGCGGCTCGATCCACCGCATCGGCGCGCTCGTCCAGGGCGCACCCGCCTGCAACGGCTGGATGTTCTGGCATTTCGAGGAGAATGGGTCGCTCGCTCCGCTCGACACTCTTCGCCAGCGCTATCTGCTCGCGCAGGACTGACCCATAATCGAGCAAAAAAGGTTGCACTCCGCCACTCGACAGGAGCGCCAAACACAGGCACATTGAGGGTGGCGACCGTCCCTTCACGCCCAACGCCTGCACGCCTTTGACCACGGGAGACGTGCGGGAGCCCCTTTGGGCGCTGGAGGGTCCGGACCGATACCATGCCCCACATGGTGGCCCGGGCCGCGGAGATTCAGTTACCCTGCTGGCTTCGATAGAGGCGGTCGCCACCTCCTCTCCTTTCCGTTGACGGAAACGTGAGACGGTCGCCCCGTCATCCCGCGGGACCGTTTCCCGGCGAAGGCCGGGACCCAGCTTACTGCCGGAAAGACTGGGCCCCGGCTTTCGCCGGGGAACAAGGGCTTCAATCGGCCCCCATCCCCCGCTAGCCACGGTCCATGACCCTTCGCCATTATCTCCGCCCCACCGCCTTCGTCGACGCGCCCTTCGGCTATGACGGCAAGGTGGCCCGGCTCGCCGGCGGGTTGGCCTGGTTCTCGGCCGTCGAGGTCGTCGCGATGGAGGGCGCCCGCCGGATATCGTCCGAGCTCGTCTCGGTGGAGGGAATGGACGAGGCCGTGGAGCGGCTCGGCCCGGGCGCCGGGCAGGCCTGGCGCAACCTCGTCGCGGCGCGCGCTCCGCTTCGACTCGGCGAGCGGGTCGTCCGGCTCGACCAGCCGCAGGTCGCCGGGATCCTCAACCTCACGCCCGACAGCTTTTCGGACGGCGGCCTTTTCGCCTCGCCGGAAGAGGGCACCCAGGCCGGCTTCGCCATGGCCGAGGCCGGCGCCGCGATCGTCGACGTCGGCGGCGAATCGACTCGCCCCGGCGCGAAACCGGTGTGGGAAGGCGACGAGATCGAGCGCGTTCTTCCGGCGATCGCAAAGCTCGCCGCCGGCGGCACCGCCGTGTCGGTCGACACGCGCAAGGCGGCGGTGATGGAATCGGCGCTCGGCGCGGGCGCGGCGATGGTCAACGACGTCTCCGCTTTGACCTTCGACGATCGCTCGGCGGAGGTCGTCGCCCGGGCGGGCTGCCCGATCGTCCTCATGCATCATCTCGGTCCGCCCGAGACGATGCAGCAGGCCCCGGCCTACGACAAGCCGGTGCCGTTCGCCGTCTTCGACTGGCTCGATGAGCGGATCGCCGCGGCCGAGGCCGCCGGCATCGCCCGCGAGCATATAATCGTCGATCCCGGCCTCGGCTTCGGCAAGACCGTCCAGCACAACCTCCAGCTGATGAACGGCCTCGCCTTGCTCCACGGCCTCGGCTGCCCGCTCATGCTCGGCGCCAGCCGAAAGCGAATGATCGGGGCGCTGAGCGCCGAAGCGCCGGCGGATCAGCGCCTCCCCGGCTCCCTCGCGCTGGCGCTGAAGGCCGCCGAGCAGGGGGTACAGCTGCTTCGGGTGCACGACGTGCCCGAGACGGTGCAGGCGCTTCGGATCTGGCGCGGATTACGGGATGCGGCGCTGACGCCCTAAAACCCTCTCCCCTACAGGGAGAGGGGTTCAATAGCCCTCCACCTCCACCGCGAGCGGGCCCTTTCGGCCGTCGGCGATTCGGGCTCTGAGCGGCTGGTCGGGGCTGAGATCGGCGAGGCCGCCGCGGCGGACGGTCTCCATGTGGACGAAGATGTCCTGCCCGTCTTCCTCCTCGCGGACGAGGAAGCCGTAGCCCTTGAGGCGGTTGAACCATTTGACCCGAACCGGCTCGAAATCGCCGGCCTCGTCGAGCAGCGCGGAAGGGTCGACCCGCTCTCCGCCGCCCCCGCCGGCCGAACGCTGCGGCTCGGGCACCACCGCCTGGCTGAGATCGATCGAAATCACCCGCCGCGCCTGGAGGCCGCGCTCCTGCTCGGCGACCAGGCACTCGACGACCGCGCCTTCGGGAAGGCTTCGCCGGTCATGCTCCTTGAGGACGCTGAAATGGACGAGGACGTCGCCCTTTGCCTCGTCGCTCACCAGGAAGCCGAAGCCGCGGGTGGCGTCGAACCATTTCATCGTTCCGGTGATCCGGGCCAGCCCCTCCTCTTCGAGGCGCGAGGGATCCTCCGCGCCCTCCGCCTCCGGCGCGCCGCCCTCCCCAGTCATACCCCGGCGCGAACTCATTAACGGCCGATCCACTATGTCGAACCGGGTGACTATCACGGCTTTTGCCGACTTGTGAACCGTTTACGGCTGTTTTTATGGGACATCCGGTTCGGGCAGGTCCGCAGGGGAGGTTTCGAGCACCCGGCGGACCAGCTCGATGCGATGGCCGGCGCGAAGCATCGCCGCCGCCCATTTCTGCCGCGCCTCGCGATCGGGCGGAGAGTCCGCATAGGGGCCGAGCCGGCGCCGCCGGGCGAAACGGTGCGCGGCGGCGAGCGCTTCCTCGTCGGCGAGGGCCCGGGCCTCGGCGCCGTCGTCTTCACCGATCCCGGCCGCCCGAAGAGCCTCGCCCACCCGCCGCGCCCCATAGCCCCGCTGCAGGAGCGAGGCCGCGCGCGCCGAGGCGAAGGCTCGGTCGTCGACATAGCCGAGCTCGGCGAAACGCTCGACCAGCCGCTCGACCAGCCGCTCGACCGGCGCCTCCGCCGGGCCGGCCCAGCCGCGATCCTTGATCTTGCGCCGAAGATAGGCGGCGAGCTTGGCGCGGGTGCTCGCGTAACGGCCTGCGTAGAAGAGGGCGAGGCGCTCTAGCCCCTCCTGATCGAGCGGCGGGCGGGGCCTTTTGTCGGATCGAAATCTCACGCGCCATGATTGTGCCACAGTCGGTCCCGATTATAAACGCGTACCTCTCCCGCCCGCGATAGGGGTATACCCGCACTGGCCACGACAAGAGGATCCGCAACAGCCGTGCCCGAGACTTTGGTCCCGACGCCGACCGCGGACTCATTGCCGCGCCGCTTCGCCGACTTCGAGACGCTTGGAGAGGCGCTCGATTATGCGGCCGAGGGTCAGCGCGGCCTCAATTTCCACGATCCGCGCGGCAAGCTGGTTCGCGCCTATCCGTTCCGTGAGCTTCGCGAGGATTCGCTGGCCAGCGCCCGGCGGCTGATCGCGGCCGGCGTGAAGCCGAGGGACCGGATCGCGATCGTCGCCGAGACCAGCCCGGATTTCGCCGCTCTCTTCTTCGGCGCGGTCTATGCCGGCGCCTGGCCGGTGCCGCTCCCGCTGCCGACCTCGTTCGGCGGCCGCGATTCCTATATCGACCAGCTCAAGGTCCAGCTCGACAGCGCCGACCCCAGCCACCTTTTCTACCCCGGGGAGCTCGCCGCCATGGCGGGCGCCGCGGCCGAGGCGTCGGGTGTCCATGGCGAGAGCTGGGAGAGCTTCGCGCTTCGCGACGATCCCGAGGCCGAGCTTCCCGGGGCGGGCCCCGAGGACATCGCCTATCTTCAATATTCGAGCGGCTCGACCCGCTTCCCGCACGGAGTCGCCGTCACCCACCGCGGGCTTCTCACCAATCTCGCCGCGCACAGCCACGGGATGGAGGTGATCGAGACCGACCGCTGCATCTCCTGGCTGCCCTGGTATCACGACATGGGCCTGGTCGGCTGCCTGCTGTCGCCGATGGCGAACCAGATCTCGACCGATTATCTCAAGACCGAGGATTTCGCCCGGCGCCCGCTCGCCTGGCTCGACCTCATCACCCGCAACACCGGCACGACCGGAAGCTATTCGCCGACCTTCGGCTACGACATCTGCGCCCGCCGCGTCTCGAGCCTGACCAACGTCGCCGAGCGATTCGACCTGTCGCGCTGGCGGATCGCCGGCAACGGCGCCGACATGATCCGCCCCGACGTCATGCAGGCCTTCGTCGACGCCTTCGCGCCCGCCGGCTTTAACGCCAAGAGCTTCTGCCCCAGCTACGGCCTCGCCGAGGCGACTCTGGCGGTGACGATCATGCCGCCGGGCGAGGGCATCGTCGTCGAGCTGGTCGAGGAGACCACCTTGTCGGGCGACGGCAAGATGCAGCGCGACCGGCCGCAGCGCTATCGCGCGATCGTCAATTGCGGGATGCCCGCGCGCGACATGGACGTGGCGATCCGCGACGAGGAGGGCGCTACCCTCGGCAACCGCCGCATCGGCAAGGTCTATTGCCGCGGCCCCTCGGTGATGAAGGGCTATTTCCGCGACGAGGAGGCGACGGCGGCCTGCCTCGATTCCGAAGGTTGGCTCGACACCGGCGACATGGGCTACATGTCCGGCGGCTATCTCTACATCGTCGGCCGCGCCAAGGACATGATCATCATCAACGGCAAGAATCACTGGCCGCAGGACATCGAATGGGCGGTCGAGCAGCTGCCCGGCTTCAAGGCCGGCGACATCGCCGCCTTCTCGATCACCAGCGAGGGCGGCGAGGAGACTCCCGCGGTGCTCGTCCAGTGCCGGACCTCCGACGCCGCCGAGCGCGCCAAGCTTCGCGAGATCATCCGCGAGCGGGTCCGCGCGATCACCGGGATGAACTGCGTCATCGAGCTCGTCCCGCCGAGGACGTTGCCGCGCACGAGCTCGGGCAAGCTCAGCCGCGCCAAGGCGCGCAGCCTCTACCTCACCGGCGAGATTCAGCCGTATGACATCGCCGCCTGACCTTGCGCCTCCGCCCGTGCGTCGCTAGAGACCGGGCGCTTCGGGGGCTAGGAGTGTAGCTCAGTCCGGTTAGAGCATCGGTCTCCAAAACCGAGGGTCGTGGGTTCGAATCCCTCCACTCCTGCCAAGCCGAAGCAAGCGGGATAACCAAGTTATACCGCGGTCGCCGAAGGCGATGCGAAGCCGCCGGCCGGCCTGCGCCCGGACCTGATCCGGGGGACAGGACCGACGTCGCGGGATTTACTCCCGCGACAGCCCCGCGCCGCCCTTGCCTTCCGCGCCCCCCGACGCTATCTCCGCTCCTTCGCATGCATCGGCAAAGCTCGGCTGACCGGCCCCCCGGTCGAGAGCGGCTGCCCGAAAACCGAAGGACGAAGGCGCCCATGGCAAGAGTCAATCCCGGCGAGTTCCTGCGCCAGGTGCGGGCCGAGACCGGCAAGGTCGCCTGGCCGACCCGCAAGGAGACGGTCACCACCGCGATCATGGTCCTGATCATGACCAGCCTCTTGGGAATCTTCTTCTTCGGCACCGACAGCGCCTTCCACGCCATCGTCCGCGGCCTCCTCAGCCTGATCGCCTAGGCGAGGCCCAACCAAGGTAGACGACCACCCATGTCCCGCTGGTACATCATCCACGCTTATTCGGGCTTCGAGAACAAGGTCCGCGACGCCATCCAGTCCGAGGCCGCCCGCCTGGGCCTCGCCACCCTGGTCGAGCAGGTCGAGGTTCCGACCGAGAAGGTCACCGAGGTCCGCCGCGGCAAGAAGGTGACGTCCGACCGCAAGTTCTTCCCCGGCTACGTCCTCGCCAAGCTGGCGATGAACGACGACGTCTACCACCTCGTCAAGAACACCCCCAAGGTCACCGGCTTCCTCGGCTCGTCGGGAAAGCCCCAGCCGATCACCGACGCCGAGGCCGCCCGCATCCTCAACACCAAGGACGAAGCCGCCGCCGCCGCGCCCAAGGCCAAGATCAACGTCGACTATGAGATAGGCGACCAGGTCAAGGTCCTCGACGGTCCCTTCGCCAGCTTCAACGGCGTGGTCGAGGAATTGGATTTCGATCGCGGGCGCGTGAAAGTCGGAGTTTCCATCTTCGGCCGCGCGACGCCGGTCGAATTGGAGTTCGAGCAAGTGGAACGGGTGAAATGACGGCCTGAGCCGTCATTGCGAGGAGCGCAGCGACGCGGCAATCCAGCTGCGGCGTTGGCGGGACGCCCTGAACTGGATTGCTTCGCTTCGCTCGCAATGACGACTGACGTCACGCGATTCACTCGCGTGACGGCCTCCTACCCCTTCGCCAGCTTCCTCCGCATCTCCCCGATCCGCCACCCGCCGAACAAGGCCAGGTCCGGATTATGCGCGGGCCCGCCCTTGGCCTTGCTCCACCCCGTGACCAGCTCGAGCGGCGGCAAGGGCGGCGGCGGTGCCTCGTCCTCGAAGCGCCAGTCGCCCGTCTCGTCGAAGCGCGCCGCCCGCCGGAGCGCGTCCTCTTCGGCCTCGAGGTCCTTCTCGGCCCCCCACATCGCGCGCAGCCGTTCGATGTAGACGGCATCGCTCTCGCCGCGCCGGCGGCGGCGGTGCGGCTGCTCCCAGCCCTGGCGGACGCTCTTCTCGTGGAAGCAGAGCAACTGGAAGGCCTGGTCCCAGCTCAGCGGCGGGATCGGGGCAGGCTCGCCCCGGCGCCACGCATCGTGGCGATGCGCCTCGGGCAAAGCGGCGTCGAGCGCCGCCGCCTCGATCCGCTCGAACCCCATCCTCAGCGCCAGCCGCATCTCCCGCGCGAACACCGGATTTTGCCTCCGCCTTCGGTAGAAAGCCGCCACCGAGGCCCCCGCCGCCGCGGCCGAAAGCCGCACGTTGGCGGTCGCCGCCAGCGCCCGAAGGAAGGTCTGCTCGGCGGCATGGGTGAGCTTGCCCGGATGCGCGAGCCGGATCTGCAGCCGCCCCGTCCGCGTCCGAACCACCATCGCCTCGCCGCCCTTCGTCCGCAGAGCCGCCCCGTCATTCCCGCGAAAGCGGGAATCCCGCTTCCCAGCGTTCGCCCGCTCGGGCTCGGGCCCCCTCTTCCCTCCGGCGAGATGGAAGCGCGCATGCGCCGCCGCCGCCTTCGCCTCCCACTCCTGAGCGAAGGCGGAATGGGCGCCCCGCCGATGGAACATCGTGCTCAGCCGCCGCCCGACGCTCCGGGCCGAGAGCCGGGCATTGCCGGTCTGCCCCAGCACTTCGAGAAAGTGGTCGTTCTCGGCCTGCTGGGCGGCGGTGAAGGGCCTGGGCATGGCGAACCTCCCGAATCGTTCGCATTATGTTCTCATAATTCGCGCCCTTCCGCAAGCCCCGTCGGAGCGAAGCGCGGCAATCCGGCGTGCGGCGTCCGAGACCCATCGGATTGGCGCTGACCGACCTCCCGATGGCCGATTTCCTCCGCCGGGGGCCGGCCGCGCTACTCCGCGGGAGGCGGGTCCCGCACGATCTTGCCCCGGGCCCGGCGCACGTCGATCCAGGCGATCGCGCAAACCAGGAGGGAGACGACGACGGGGGCGGCGTTCACGATGAAGTCTTCCATCTCAGCCCTCCGCTTCCAGCGAAATCAGCAATTGGGTCGCAGCTGCCATAATCGCGACGCCGAAAACGGTCCAGACGACAGGCCAGGGGGCAAGACCATTCACCCACAGCGTCCCGACACCTGTGATGGTCAGGGCGGTGCCGAGATTGCCGACCATGGTCGACCAGGCTTTGGCCTTCTCGTTCGACTGCAGGGTCTGCGACGGCGAGCGAATCATGAAGACGGGGAAATACCACCGCGCCCCGGCTATCCGAAATCCGTCTACGGGCATCCGTAACAGCGAGTTTCGCCCCCCGCCCCGTCATTGCGAGCGAAGCGCGGCAATCCAGCATCCGGCATCGAGGCCCACTGGATTGCCGCGTCGCTTCGCTCCTCGCAATGACGGTCCAGCCAACGTCCGGCCGGCCTCGCTAGCCCAGCCCCGGCAGAAGCACCCGAAGGAACCGCCACATCTCGCGCCGGACATAATCCTTGCGGCCGATGATCCGGCAGTCGCCGTCGAGGATCAGCCAGACCCGGTCATGCTCGTCGAGAACGAACTCGCATTCGACGTCGGAGCGCGGCGGGTTGTCGTTCACCGCCCCCGCCGGCGCCGCCTCCATCGCCTCGACCGCCATCGCGACATAGGCCGCCGCCTGATAGAGCCGCGCCTGGTCGAGCTCGCCGGTCAGCCGGGTGGCGATGTCGCGCAGATGCTCCACGGCTTGGACGCTAGGCATGCGCGTCCGTCCCCGGAAAGGCCAGAATCGGCGAGAGCGAATACATGTTATACCAGATAAACTCCGGCGGCTTACGGCGTCAATGCTTCGCGCATGGACATGCGCAAGCTCGTAGGACGCAACGCCGCGCGGCTGCGGGCCGAGGCCGGGCTGACGCAGGAGCAGCTCGCCGAGCGATCTGGCCTCACCCAGCAATATATCAGCGACCTCGAACGCGGAAAATGCAACCCGACGATCGTGACGCTCTATGAGCTGGCGACGGCGCTGGGGGTGAGCCAGGTTGAACTGGTGCGGGACGATTGAGCACGGGCGCGGGCGCCGCACTTTCGTCCCATATCATCGTGGCCTTCGGAATCGCAGAGGACCGCAGGTCTGGCGTTTGCTGGCCTCTGAATTGCCGGTTGGTGGGGCGAAGGCGCACAGGCGCAATGGACGCCGCTACGCCGTTGTTGTGGCGTGCTTTGTCTTGTCTGCGGGCCGCAGTTGCAGTTGTGGGATTGCGCGTTTTTCGATCGCGATCTTGACGGCCTGTTGTGCGGAGCCTTCCAGCTTGCGGGCGACCTTAAGTTGACGCGTCTCACGTCGCCCGGGGCGCCCGTTTCGAATCCAATCGAAACCACGCCGCCAAAATGTGGTTCCTCGATTCAAAAGTGACTGTCGCATCTCGGAAAGAGCATGAGAGCCGAACAGACTCGCATAAGCGACCCAATAGGCGATTTCTCCGTCACCGAGTTGCCCCGTCAATAAAGTCGTCTTCGCTGCCAGAAGCGCCCTCGTCTTGATATCCTCAGATTCAAGATCTCCAAGACAATCGAGCATAGCCGCTCGGAGTGTCTCGTCCATTGCAAATAGCGGTGAACCTTCGTCAGACCGCAGGAACCTCTCCGACTCCGGGCCGTCGCCAATGGTCAGGATCTGCATCAATCGCTCAAGCGCGGATTGCTGCTTTTCGCCTCGGACGATGGGGCTCGGAACGATAATGCCTTTCAGCTTGGCGGCCAGGACGGCGGCCGAAGGGGCGAGTATTAACGTGACCGCCAAAGCTCCGCAGCCTACTCCTGCAAAGAAGAGTGCTGCTGCTGGAGCGATATCAAAGAGCAAGTGCTTAGCTAGCTCTAGCATCGGTTGCCTTGCGGATAGACGGCTCTTAAGCTGTATGATCCCAAATGCCGAGTTTGGCATCCGGAGATAGGTCCAATCTGGCGTAGCTAGTGCTAGTCACCAATTTGTACGCGAGAGGCTCGCGCACAAGCTCTGCCGCCTTCTAATCGAAGCCCGCGAAGCCGCCGGCCTCAACCCGACCGCCTCGGCAAGGCGGTTGGCCGCTCCCGGAGCTTCGTTCTTTGATCCTTCTAACCTGAAGGTTCTGAGCCCTATCAGGTATCGAGGAGCTGTAGCTGTTCAGGTGCCCTCTCGACGGTCACATGCTCCCCGAGTTCAGTCAGAGGCACCTTGGCCAGTTCCTTAGGCTCTAACTTCCAAAGCCCGCCCCCATAGACGCGGCCCTCCCCGAGTAGAGTATTGGGCTCGATCTTGTTGAGCAGCCGCCACGTCATGTCGAGAAGCTCGGGATCGTCTCTCAACGCCTGTTCCATCCGGGGGGTCGGATACATTGCAAGCCAGACATTCGCGACCGTCGCGTTCGACCGGTTGCGGACAAAGCGGAATGGCCGCCCGCTCTTGAGGTCACCCCGGCCTAAGTAGGTGCACACAATAGGTGCGGCGGGTCTGGTCTCTTGGGCATACCAAAGCCGCCGAGTGCGGCAGAGATAGCGCTCGTGAAGCCCCTTGGTTCTACCCTCTTGGAGATAGCGCCAGAGGGCCGGAGCCTCCGCCTCCAACTCATCTTCCGCCTTCATCGGATCGAGCAGGAAGAGCCGCCGTTCCAAGAGCGGAAGCCCATTCTCATCAGCGAGAACCTCATCGCCGGGGATATGGCGGGGGCTCGGTAGGATGGGCCGGAAATACTTGCGTGGGAGGCCGAGGGCCATCAGTTCGTGCTCCGCGAGAATGAAAAAGCCATTGTCGCCTGTGGCGATACCGCGCTTGATCCTGAAAAAATCCCCGACTGTTGGAGCATCCGATCGCTCCCTCACTTCAGCTTTGGGAAACCGCGACCATTTCCCTTCATCGGCAAGGTCACTCACCGAAACCCGTCGAGCCACGTGCGGCTCTTCGAGGGTGCCACCATACGTGAAGAGAACTTCGTGGCCTTTCGGAGGTCGTCCTTTGCGGAACCATATGACCGCCGATGAGACCAGCGCGTCGGAGAATTGCACATCATCGGGGTCGAAACGGTGGATTTGTAGAAGGGTCACTTGCTCCAAGAGATAGCGCTTAACCTGCCGCCCATAGTTCACGTCCATGAACTCGCTTGGGATCAGCCATCCTGCTACGCCGCTTTCGCTCATCCACCCGTGAGCGATGCCGAGAAAGTAGCAGTAGAGCCCGGCGAGCCCTCCGATGGTGACCCCGCTATGTGCCTTGGTTGCCGCTTGAATGCGGTCTTTCTCTTCTTTGCCAAGATGATGGTGGCGCACGTAGGGCGGATTGCAAATGACAAGGTTGAACCGAGGTTCGGGCTCTTGCCGGGTGAAGTCAGCTAACTCCAAGCGGAGGCCGCTACCCGCCCAAAGGTGCTGAGCGGGCTCGCCATAGTGAGGGTCGATCTCGAAGCCCGCCGCTTCCTTAATTTGCTCAGAGGGGAAGACGCGGCGAAGCGCCGAATAGAACGACCCGGTCCCTATAGCGGGGTCAAGGAATCGCACCTTTTCGTCACCGAGCAAAATCTTCGCATGGGCTAAGATGTGTGTGGCAAGCGCCGTGGGCGTGGCGAACTGACCGAGGCGGTTGCGCTCGCCTTGAGTCTTCTGAGCATCGAGATCGGCCTGAAGCTCCAAGCGGCTCGATTCGTGAGCAGGGCTGACCATCGTTAAATGCCAAACCCTGCGAGGTCGTCGATGCGGTGCTCCCAAACCCAGTCGATGCCTTCAGCGGCCTCGTAGCCGAGATAGCCGCTATCGAAGTATCCACAGAGGAAGAGGTTGAACTCTACGTCGAGACCGTAGGTGCCCTTCAGTTGGGTCATCTTCACGGCTTCCTCTTTCCGCCGCTTGTTTGTGTTCGTGAAATCGCCCGCCGACTTTGCCTCGATGAAGATCGGAAGCTGACCCTTCGCTCGCGTGAGGGGCATGATGACGGCATCGACCGGAATGTTGACTGACTTGGTCGAGCCCTCTTGGGTCACCGGCACGTTCATTCGGAAGCTGAAGGTGCCCGGTTCCATAGCGTTGAATTTGATGCGGTCCCCAAGCGCTATCTGGCGATAGCCCTTCGCCTCAAGCCACGCTTTGATCTCCGCAAGCTGCCGATGCTCCTGAGCATTGCGGATGATTGGATTCGCCCACGCGCCACAGAGACGGTCGGCAACGATAGTCGCGGCTCGGTGTATCTCCGGTTCGGTGGCGGGTTCCGTTCGCTTGAGCCACACGAAAATGTCGGGATCGGCAAGCCGCTCGATGATCACCCCGATCTTTGTAAGCTGAGCATTCACCACGCCGACCGGCATCCTCTGAGGGACAGCGTTGTTCTTCTCCATACATTTAACCAGGTTGTCGCTGACCCCCGCCAGCCCGATCAGCCGATCAACGGCGATAGGCGGGCACGTAGCCATCCGCAGCGTGGGCAGGATATTCGGGTTCCGCCTGAGCAGATCGGGTTTAACATTGGTAAGGTTGTCGGTCGCCTTGAGTGCTGCTTCTACGCTCTTGGTCGTCCTGAGGCGGGTCTCCCGGAAGGCCTGCGGCGCGAAACCCATGAACCAACTGTTATACATATCAACCGACGCCGCTACATCGGTTTTCCACAGGTGGGGCTTGTCGAGGTTTACTCCCATGCCTCGCGATGTGGCCGCTCTGAATCTCCAAAGCAATCCTGTAACCGAATAGCCGATTTGCGCTCCGCGCCCGATTGCGCTGACGGCGCCGCCTTTCAAGGCAGAAGCGGTGGAAATTGTGGGAGGCGAGGGGGCTCTACCCTGCCGTCGGGACCGCTAAATGCGATGCCTGTACAGTGCGCGGACACGGCCCTCGCACCGCCGAAGCTCGCGAACGCGAAGTTATTTGCCGTTCATGGCTCGAATGATGTCGGCCACGCCGCGCAGCAAGTCGGCGCCGTGCCGTATCAATCCAGTAAGTATCCAGGCCGTACAGAGGACGGTGAGCGAGCCCAGGGGCAGCGGCTGCGCGGTGGACAGGGCGGGAATGAACTCAGTCACGTCGATCGCCTCGAATTTCTTCCTTCCCTTATTTCTTTTGACCCCTTTATAAATTGCTTTCACTGCGACGAACCGTGCCGCAGACTCGACAAGCTGAGGAAGAACCTTACGGGATATTAACCATTCGACCTCGGAAGCCGGGAACGCGAATGGATGTGACAAAGCTCGGGGACAATTTGCGCTCCACGCCCGATTGCGCTAAGGGCGCCCCCTTCCAAAGCAGCAGCAATGGAAATTGCGGGAGGCCTCCTTCGCCCTACGGGCTTCGGCGGCCGTTCGAACCGCCCGGCCCCTTCGCACCTTCGCGTGAACCCCATGGCCGACGATCATCCGCGTGCGGCGCGCCTGATGGAGGGATGCGTCTTCGTGGTCACTTTTAGTGACCGTCCAGGGATCTTCCCTCGACGGTTCGCGCTACGAGCCGGCGGCGGCCACTCCGCGGAGATATTCCAGGAAGACTCGGCTTTTTTGGATCCAGTGAAGCGCCCACTGGAAATAATCGTAATTCTGGTCCGCCCAGTCTCCCTGTTTTGCCTCGTTTCGAGAGCAATAGGGTTGCATCGGCTCCCATTGCTCAGACGGCGGATCACCTCCGATCACGCGTCGCGCCAAGGCTCGGATTAGCGCCTCGACCGTCTCGACCTCGCCTTTGGCCACCGCCACCTCATCCTGCGTCGTCGAGGGCGTCCGGCCCATCGTCATCTCGAAGAGGTGCTCCCGATATCGGGTCACCCGCGCCTGAAGATGGTCGAGGGAAGCGCGGATGCCGGCAATTTCCTGATCGACGTTGCTCATCTTCAATCACCTCGCTTAGGGTTGGAGGGGAAAGCCGTCGTGAACGCCACTCGCCGTTCCGGCCTTATAGCCGATTTGCGCTCCGCACGCGATTGCGCTAAGGGCGCGCCCTTCCAAGGTAACAGCAGTGGAAAGTGCGGGAGGCGGGCCCCCGGGCCCTCCGTCTGGACCGCTAAACTTCGACAGTCCGCCACTGTCTTTGCGCTTCACCCAGCCCTTCGTGCCTTCGCGCCTTTGCGTGATGGGGTGGACGCCCCCCGACGGCATCTATGTGCCAAGATGGTGGTGTCGAACGACCATCTGAGGGAGGCGTCCATGGGCGAGGTTACTACGATTGGGCTCGATCTGGCAAAGCAGGTTTTTCATGTGCACGGCGCGGATGCTTCGGGCGCCGCTTTGTTCAGCCGCAAGCTGAGTCGCTCGAAGCTGCTCGGGTTCTTCGCGTCGCAGCCGCGCTGCCTGGTGGCGATGGAGGCGTGCGGCGGCG
>JBJMTX010000011.1:0-57215 GCA_045811485.1 Allosphingosinicella sp. | reverse complement strand
TTCGGAAGTCGCCTCGGACCGGGAGGCGGCCTTGCTCGCCGAGCAGCAGAACCGCTCCGACCGGATCGCCGGCGCGCAGCTCAGCGAGGATGCGGGTGTCAACCGGATCCTCATCGACCTCGCCCAGCGCGAGAGCATGAACGTCTCGGCCGATTTCGCCGCGCTTCTGAAGCGCGAGGCCTCGCCCTATTTCCCGTTCCGGCCGGAATATCACCGCTTCGCTTCGCTGGTTGTGCTGAAGGCGCCCGACGTCCCCTCGATTCTGTTCGAGACCGGCTACCTGACCAACCCGACCGACACCGCCTATATCGATTCCCCCCAGGGCCGGCAGCAGATCGCGCTCGGAATGAAGAGCGCGATCGAGACCCATTTCGCGAAAAGGCTGGTACGAATCGCGGGGCGCTAGTTATCGGGCCGAAAGCGCCTGATTCATCCGCTCGCGCAGCATTTCCTCCATGCGCGACTGCCAACCCGGGCCGCTGGAGCGCAACCACCAAAGGATGTCAGGCGAAAGCCGAACCGAGACAAGCTCCTTCCGGGTACCCTCGGGCAACGGCGGCCTACCGCGATTCGTCAGAGTGCCGGTTCCCTCACGGATCACCTTGCCACCCCGAGTAACTGCGGCGCGCTCGAAGAAAGTGTCGCCCATTTCGGGGATCTCTTCGTAGGGGTCCGGAAGGAACTGTGCGCTGTCCTCAGCAACCCGCGACGTACCTGAAATACCTCTCTTGCTCACCTCGGTTCGCCTTCCGCATTGTTACGACCCTAACCCTGTCTTCCTCCAGGTCGACCCATACGCACGCAACGACATCGCCCTTAAGCAATCCGTACGACACCCATCGATCTTCCCCATAATCGAACCGATCGTCGACATCGGTGAAGCAATCTCCACTCAGCAACTCGCCCGCATCAGCGAGATCGAGCCCCCGCTCCCGCAGCACTGCCTCGCGCTTGACCGGGTCGAATTCGATTTCCACATAATTATTGTATATACGATATATCGCAAAAGTCAAGCCCGCGCCGGCTTCACCGCGCCGCCAACATCGGCTAGACCGCGCTCGAATGTCCGCCGACGCCGCCCCTACCCGCCTTACCCTTTATCGCGACGCCGGAAGCCGCTTCGGGGCGAGGTTGCGTCGGGTGTGGCAGAAGAGGTGGGTGCGGATCCTCGCCTACATCGCGGCGATCCCCTTCCTGCTCTACATCCTGCTGTGGCTGCTGTTCGCCCGCAACCTTCCCTCGGCCGAGACCCTTCTCACCTACCAGCCGCCGCTTCCGACCAACGTACGCGGGATCGACGGCGAGCCGATCCAGAGCTTCGCTCGCGAGCGGCGGGTCGAGCTTTCCTATGACGAATTCCCCAAGGCGCTGATCGACGCCTTCACCTCGGCCGAGGACAAGACCTTCTTCACCCACGGCGGAATCGATTATCCCGGCCTGGTCGGCGCGGTCGGCGATTATATCTCGAAGGTCGGAAGCGGCGAGCGCGCGCGCGGCGGCTCGACCATCACCCAGCAGGTCGCCAAGAATCTGCTGCTCGGCGACGAATATTCGATCACCCGCAAGATCAAGGAGGCCTTCCTCGCCCGGCGAATCGAGAACGTGCTGACCAAGCAGCAGATCCTCGAGCTCTACCTCAACCAGATCTTCCTCGGCCGCAACGCCTATGGTGTTCAGGCCGCCGCGCGCGCCTATTTCGACAAGGACGTGGCGCAGCTCCAGCTGCACGAGATCGCCTATCTCGCCATCCTTCCCAAGGCGCCGAACAATTACGATCCGGAGCGGCGCCCGGAGCGAGCGCTGGAGCGGCGCAACTGGGTGCTCGGCGAGATGGAGCGCAACGGCAAGATCACCGCCGCTCAACGCGCCGAGGCGCAGGCCCAGCCGCTCGGCACGGTCCGTTTCTCGACCAACACGGTCCGCAACATCGGCGGCTATTTCGTCGAGGAGGTCCGGCGCCAGCTAATGGAGCGCTACGGCGAGCAGACCGAGAAGGGGCCCAACGGCGTCTATACCGGCGGGCTGTGGGTTCGCACCTCGCTCGACGTGCCGATGCAGAGAGCGGCGGAAACGGCCTTGCGCGACGCGCTGGTGCGCTACGACCGCGGCAAGGGCTGGCGCGAGTCCGGCCTTTCGGTGAACGTGAGCGGCGACTGGCGCGGCGAGCTCGCCCGGGCCCCGTTCGGAGTCGGCTATCCGGACTGGCGCGCGGCCGCCGTGCTTTCGCGAGAGGGACAGAGCGCCAAGATCGGCTTCACCGACGGCTCGACCGGAACGCTTCCGGCCTTCGCGGCCGCAATGCCCAAGCGCGGCACCGCCACCGCCGCCTTCAATTTCCTTCGCCCCGGAATGGTGATCGCGGTCAAGAATGACGGGGGCGTCTGGTCCCTCCGCTCGATCCCCGAGATCAAGGGCGGAATGGTCGTCGAGGAAGTGGCGAGCGGCCGGATCCTCGCCATGCAGGGCGGCTTCGACACGCGCGGCGACGATTTCAACCGCGCCACCCAGGCCCTTCGCCAGCCCGGATCGACCTTCAAGCCGATCGTCTATTCGGCCGCCCTCGACAACGGAATGACGCCCGCCTCGATCCTCGTCGACGGCCCCTTCTGCGTCTGGCAGGGCGCCAATCTCGGCAACAAATGCTTCCGCAACTTCTCGGGCGGGAATGCCGGCCCGCAGACGATGCGCTGGGGGATCGAGCAATCGAGGAACCTGATGACGGTTCGGGCCGCCAACCAGACCGGAATGGACAAGGTGACAAGGCTCGCGCGGATCCTCGGAGTCGGCGACTATCCCAATTATCTCGCCATCGCGCTCGGGGCGGGCGACACGACCGTGCTGAGGATGACCAACGCCTTCTCGATCATCGCCAATCAGGGGCGGCAGGTGAAGCCGACCTTGATCGACTATATCCAGGACCGTAACGGCAAGATCATCTACCGCGCCGACACGAGGCCCTGCGAGGGCTGCAACGCGCCGGACTGGGACGGCAAGCCGATGCCCCGGCCGCCGCTTCGAACCAAGCAATTGCTCGATCCGCTCACCGCCTACCAGATGGTCCACATCCTCGAAGGCGTCGTCCAGCGCGGCACCGCCGTCGTTCTCAGAGATCTCAACCGGCCGCTGTTCGGCAAGACCGGGACGACCTCGGGCCCGACCAACGTCTGGTTCATCGGCGGCACGCCCGAGATCGTCGGCGGGGTCTATATGGGCTTCGACCATCCCCGGCCGATGGGCGGCTATGCCCAGGGCGGGACTCTGGCGGCGCCGATCTTCAAGCAATTCGCCCAGGCGGCATTGAAGGACCTCCCGAAAGTGCCGTTCCGGGCGCCGCCGGGGATCAGGATGGTCCGGATAGACCGGCGCTCGGGCAAGAAGGTGTTCGGCGCCTGGCCCACCGACGATCCCAAGGCCGCGGTGATCTGGGAGGCGTTCAAGCCCGAGAGCGAGCCGAGGCGCTCGATCCGCCGCGACGAAATGGCCAACCGGCCTCCCGAGAAGGCGGCGCCGAGGCTGAAGGTCCAGCGGACCGATACGCAACGCGACAGCGATTTCTTGCAAAATCAGGGCGGGATTTACTAACTCCACGTCCGCATTTCGAAGGAATGACCATGCGCGCCGAAGCGCAAGCCCATGTCGACCAGGTCCGGTCGGCGCTCGATCTCCTCCGCCGGTTCCTCGACTGGGACCGGGCGTTGCGGCGTCTCGAAGAGCTGAACGCAAAGGTCGAGGACCAGGCCTTGTGGAACGATCCCAAGGCCGCCCAGGAAGTGATGCGCGAGCGGCGGCGGCTCGAGCAGGCGATCGGCGCCACCCGCGCCATTCAGCAGGAGCTGGACGACAATGTCGAGCTTCTCGAGATGGCGGAAGCCGAGGGCGACCAGGCGATGGAGGCGGACGCCGTCGCCGCGCTCGCCGAGCTCGCGGAACGCTCGGAGCGGGACAAGGTCGCGGCCCTGCTCGCCGGCGAGGCCGACTCCAACGACACCTACATAGAGGTCAATGCCGGCGCCGGCGGAACCGAGAGCCAGGATTGGGCCGAGATGCTCCAGCGCATGTACAGCCGCTGGGCGGAGCGCCACGGCTACAAGGTCGAGCTGGTCGACCATCATGCCGGCGAGCAGGCCGGGATCAAGTCGGCGACCCTGATGATCAAGGGCGAGAACGCCTACGGCTATGCCAAGACCGAGAGCGGGGTCCACCGGCTGGTCCGGATCAGCCCCTATGACAGCAACGCCCGCCGGCATACGAGCTTCTCGAGCGTCTGGGTCTATCCGGTGGTCGACGACGATATCGACGTCGAGGTCAACGAGACCGATCTCAAGATCGACACCTACCGCTCCTCCGGCGCCGGCGGCCAGCACGTCAACACCACCGACAGCGCGGTCAGGATCACCCACCTCCCCTCCGGGATCATCGTCGCCTGCCAGAACCAGCGCTCGCAGCACAAGAACCGGGCCGAGGCGATGAAGATGCTAAAAGCCCGGCTCTACGAAGCCGAGCTCCAGCGCCGCGAAGCGCAGGCGAGCGCCGAGCATGCAGCCAAGACCGATATCGGCTGGGGCCACCAGATCCGCTCCTACGTCCTCCAGCCCTATCAGCTGGTCAAGGACCTGCGCACCGGAGTGACCTCGACATCGCCTTCGGACGTCCTCGACGGCGATCTCGACCGCTTCATGGCCGCGGCCCTGTCGCAGCGGGTGACGGGCGAGAAGGTCGAGGTCGAAGATGTGGACTAGGGCCGCCCTCCTCGCTCTCCTCCTCCTTTCCGCGTGCAAGGAGAAGACGGAGGAATCGCCCTTCCCCAAGCCGAAGCGGCCGGTCTCGCCGATCGTCTCGGCGAGCTACATGAACGAAGATGCGCGCGACAGCGTCCGAGAGGCCGAGACCGTGATGGGCCTCGCCGACATCGGTGCCGGGATGTTCGTCGCCGACATCGGCGCGGGCGAGGGCTATTATACGGTCCGGCTGGCGCCGCTGGTGGGGCGGAGGGGACGGGTCCTCGCCGAGGACATCGTCCCGCAGACGATTACCGCGCTCGCCGGCCGGGTCACTCGCGAGGACCTCCACAACGTCGCGGTCAAGCTCGGCCGTCCGAACGATCCGATGCTTCCCGACGGCTCGTTCGACCGCATCTTCATGATCCACATGTATCATGAGATCGAATCGCCGAGCGAGTTCCTGTGGAACCTGCGCGCCGACCTCAAGCCCCACGGGCGGGTGGTGGTGGTCGACGCCGACCGGCCGACCGATCGGCACGGGACTCCTCCGCGGCAGCTCATCTGCGAGTTCGCCGCGGTCGGCTACCAGCTCACCCGCTTCGAGCGGCTCTCCGATTCCGAATCCTATTTCGCCCAGTTCGAGCCCAACGGGCCGCGGCCGGAGCCGAAGGACATACCGGTCTGCCCGGCGGCGAACGGCTGAAGCCGTCATTGCGAGCCCTTCGACGCCGCCTGCGGCGGCGCTCAGGATAAACTGCCGCTTCGCGGCAGCGAAGCAATCCAGTCCTTGCAGCGGCGACGTGTAGATTGCTTCGTCGCTACGCTCCTCGCAATGACGGGCCTGGCTAGAGTAAGCCCAGCTCGCCGAGGCTTCGGCAGTCGTCGCCGGCGAAAACGAGGTGATCGAGCAGGGGCACGCCCGCGGCGGCGGCGGCCTGCGCGAGCCGGCGGCTCGCCTGAAGCTCGTCCTCGCTCGGTTCGGCATCGCCGCCGCTCTTGGCGTGGGCGACGATGAGGGCGGCCGCGCCGAGCCTCAGCGCCACGCCGATTATATCGCGGACCGGAAGCTCGAGGCCGTCCTCCCCGCTCGCCTCGCCGACGGTCGCGGCGATCAGCCGGCGATCGCAGCCGAGATGGAGCACCGCGACGCCCTCGCCCTCGGCAAGATAAGGGGCGAGCAACCCGGCGGCCCGGCTGACGGTGTCGACGATCATCGCCGCGCATAGTGCCGCTCCGCCGGCCGGGGCGCGCCAGCGAATATAATGAATTTTCGGATGCGCTATTCCGGTTCCGGCCGGGTCCGGTGCGCTTCAGCCCTTGAAGCCCTGCGCCACCACATACCATTCCGAAGAGCCCTTGCGGCTGGCCGGGGGCTTGGCGTGCTTGACGGTGGCGAAACGCCGCTTGAGCTCGGCGACGAGATGGTTGTCGGCGCCCCCCGCCAGCACCTTGGCGACGAAGGCCCCGCCCGGGCGGAGCACCTCGCCGGCGAATTCGAGGCCGGCCTCGACCAGGGCCATGGTGCGCAGATGGTCGGTCTGGGGATGGCCGACCGTGTTGGCGGCCATGTCGGACAGGACGAGGTCGGCCGGGCCCCCGAGCGCCTGGCGAAGGCGCTCGGGCGCCTCCTCGGCGAGGAAATCGAGCTCGAGGAGCTCGGCCCCGTCGATCGGGTCGGTCGGGAGCAGGTCGATTCCGACCACCGCCGCCCTTGGAACCCGCTTGCGGACGACCTGGGTCCAGCCGCCCGGAGCAACCCCGAGATCGACCACCCGCTCGGCGCCCTTTAGGAAATCGAAGCGCTCGTCGAGCTCGAGCAATTTGTACGCCGCGCGCGAGCGATAGCCCTCGGCCCTGGCGCGCTTCACATAGGGATCGTTCAGCTGCCGCTCGAGCCAGCGAGTCGAGCTGATCTTGCGGCCCTTCGCGGTACGGACGCGCTTCACGACGAAAATCCTCCCCGAGCTTGCTCGGGGAGGGGGAGGATAACGATCACAGCCTGTGCCCGTCGCGCGCCATCAGGGAGCGCAATATCCCTTCCCGGATACCCCGGTCGGCGACGCCCAGGGTCTGGGCCGGCCAGATGTCCATGATCGCCTCGAGGATCGCGCAGCCGGCGACGACCAGGTCGGCGCGGTCGGCGCCGATGCAGGGAAGCTCGGCGCGCTCCTTCATGCTCATCCGCGACAGCATGGCGTTGACCGCGCGCATCGATTCGACCGGCATCATCAGCCCGTCCACCGCCCGCCGGTCGTAGCTCGGAAGGGCGAGGTGGACGCTGGCGAGGGTCGTCACCGTGCCGCTGGTGCCGAGCAGGCGGATATTGTCACGGCGCGGCGGAAGCAGCTCGGCGAAGCGCCGGAAGGCGTGGCGGACCCGCTCCTTCATCCGTCCGTAGGCGGCCAGCCGCTCGGCGGCGTCGGCGAAATCGCGGCCCTCGCTCTCGGTCAGCGAGACGACGCCCCAGGGCGCGCTCCACCAGCATTTGATCTTGGGGGTCCCCTCCCCGTCCGTGTCGATCAGGATGAGCTCGGTCGATCCGCCGCCTATGTCGAAGATGAGGGCGGGGCCGTCGCCGGGCTCGAGCAGGCGATGGCAGCCGAGCATGGCGAGCCGCGCCTCCTCCTCGGGGGAGATGATTTCGAGGCAAATGCCGGTCTCGCGCCGGACCCGCTCGACGAAATGGCGGCCGTTGACGGCGCGCCGGCAGGCCTCGGTGGCGACCGAGCGGGCGAGCGAGACATGGCGGCGCTTCAGCTTCTCGGCGCAGACCGAGAGCGCGGCCACGGCCCGGTCCATCGCGCCGTCGGCGATCCGGCCGCTGGTCGCAAGGCCC
Organism: Allosphingosinicella sp.; assembly: GCA_045811485.1. Lineage (GTDB taxonomy): Bacteria > Pseudomonadota > Alphaproteobacteria > Sphingomonadales > Sphingomonadaceae > Allosphingosinicella. Next base: position 49,658 of record JBJMTX010000011.1, on the reverse strand, counting down.
TCGCCGAGCCGGACGACGCGCGAGAAGGCGTCGATGACGACGAACCCGTCCGGCGCCGGACGGGCGATCAGGAGCCGGCAATTGTTGGTCCCGAGATCGAGCGCGCCATAAGTGTGGCGCTGGGAGCGAAGCGGACGCGGGGCGAGCGCGGGGGTCGCGAGTTCAGCCGGACCGGGTGCCGGCGGGAGCGGGGCCGTTGCAGCCTGCTGCGCCATAGCAATAGCACTCTTTTTTCTCGTTGCCAGAAGCCGAGAGGCCCCGGTGACTTGCTTCCTGATTACGCCGCGCGGGTCGTTTCGGCAAGGGTTGGGCGAGCGCACTTCTACCCGGGTGGAATTTGACTTCGGGATATTATCCGGGTAATAAACTCGGAGGGAGCAAGTCATGGGTCCGGTAACCGCTTTTCTCGAAGACGATGTCGTCGCCCGCGGCGACCGCCAAACCGTCGCGCGCGAGCTCGCGCAGCTTTATCCCGACGATCACGGCCGGATCCGCGCGTTCGAGGACGGCAGCGGCCGAATCGCCGATCTCGACTATCGCGAGGCGCTGCGCGAACCCGAGCCCGCCGGGCGCGGCCGGCCCAGGCTCGGGGTCGTCGCGCGGGAGGTGACCCTTCTGCCCGTTCACTGGGAATGGCTGGGACAGCAGCGCGGCGGCGCCTCGGCAGTGCTTCGCCGACTGGTCGACGAGGCTCGCCGGCGCGAACCGGGGGCGGGAGAGAAACGCGACTCGGCCTATCGCTTCATGTCTCACATGTGCGGCGACCGGCCGGGCTACGAGGAAGCGCTGCGCGCGCTCTATCGTGGCGAGCAAGAACGTTTCCGTAATCTGGTCGCCGACTGGCCGCCGGCGATACGCGATTATCTGGGGGAATTGCTGGCTTAGGTGGCGGCGCGGCAACAGGCCGAAAAAAATTAACCATGGCTCGCATTTTTTGGGGTTTATCAACCTCTTCGATTGATAAGCTGGCGGCGTGACACGGATCGACGACATCGCCATCACCAAAATCTTCTCGCCGGCGGCGGGATGGATCGAGCATCGGCTTGGGATCGGCCAGTGGCAGGTGTCGCTCGAGTGCCTGAACGGCCACCTCGCTTTCTACCTGGCCGGCCTCGCCTTCAGCCTCACCGGCAAAGGGCTCGACGACGGCATCTTCGCCAACCTCCTGGTCGCGCTCGCCTGGCTGATGCTGATGGAGCTCGTCCGCCGGGTCGCCTGCCGCCAGGCCGGCTCCTCGCTCGGCGTCCAGACCGCCCGGATGCGCGAATGGCATTTCCGGCTCATCCTTCTGGTCTCGCTTCCGGTCAGCGTCGCCAGCATCCAGGGGATCGCGAACGTCTGCTACAGCGTCTCGCTGCTCCTCCTCGTCTGCCACCTCTATTTCAAGGCGTGCGACACGCCGCCGCCGCAGGGCCGCAGACGGCTCGCCTACCAAGGCGGGCACTGAGGCTACAAAGCTTTCGCGAAGCGATAGCTGGTCCGCTCGAAGCCCAGCTTGCGATAAAAAGAGTGGGCGCCCGACAGGTCGAGGTTGCTGGTCACTTCGACCAGACCGCAACCCTTGCCCCTCATCCGATCGAGCGCCTCGTCTACGAGGGCGCGGCCGACGCCGTGGCGGCGCTCGCCCTCCGCCACCGCCATCATCGTGATCCGGCCGACCGGATGGGGCCGATGGAGGACCGGAGTGACGTGCCAGGTGAGGATCCCGATCACCTCGCCCTGCTCAGCGACGAGCGGCGCCTCGCCGCCTTTCTTGAGGGCGGGCAGCCGGGCCTCGATGTCCCCGGCCGAGCCGGCGAAGCCGAGCGCCGTCACCAGAGCGGCAATGGCGCCGGCATCGGCGGGCCGCGCCGGCCTTATCTTCAGTGGAGGCGGCTCGGGTTCGGGTTCGGGCTCGGGTGGCGGCGCGGCCGCAGCGGCCTTCTTCCGGCGCGCCGGCGGCGGCCTCGCCCCGGCGGACCGAAGCGAGCTCTTCCAGTCGGCGACTCCGCCCTCATGGAGATATTCCTCAATCTCCTCGGCGGTCGCGGTCAGGCCCGCCTTGCCGAAGCCGAGCAGCTTCGCTCCGCCGGCATCGGTGAGGCCGAAGCGGCCGTAATCGCCCTTGCCGGGCGTGCGGCGACGGGACCTGACGAGCTTGAGGCCGCGATTGGCGGCGGCTTCGCGCAGCCGCCGATCGCGGTCGGGATCGCCCATTCCGGCCGAGAGCTCAGCTCTTCGAGCTGCTCTTCTTCGAGCCGCCGCTCTTCTTGGTCCCGCCCGGGCCCGAGCGGCCGCGGACCAGCGGGATGGCAGCGGCGGCGATCGCTCCGGCGGCAAGCGCGGCGCCCGCGGCGATCGCCGTCTTCGGATTCTCGCGAGCATAATCGGCGGCCTTGCCGGCGAGATCGCCGGCGCGCTCGGTCAGGGTCGCGCTTCCGCCCTGGTCCCGCTGGGGCTCGGCGGTGGCGTGGGGCATTGCGCTGTTGGGGATGCTGGACATGGTGACGCTCCATCAGAGGGGAATTGCGCCTGCGGAACGAGTGCGGATGGGGGCGGGTTCCGGCGGTCACCGATCGTTAACGGGCGGCGGCGACGATCCGTGCGAGGCATGGGATCGGGGCCTCTGAACGACCGCCCGCGAGTCACGGCCTGACGCAAATCTTTGTTGCGGCGGCGTTTCCAGCGCAACCTTGATCTGGATCATGCTTTTAGCACGGCGGATTCGAGGGACCATGCCGACCTATTATTTCAACGTCCGCGGCGAGGATTTCGAGCAGCCCGACCTCGCCGGCAAGCGGCTCGGCGACGACGAGGCGGCGCGCGCGGAGGCCGAGCGGCTGGCGGCCGAGCTGGTCGAGTCGGCACTTCAGGCGGGCGCGGTTCCACCCGACGCCGTGGTCGAGGTCGACGACGAGGAGATGCGCCCCCTGCTCGCACTCCCGCTCAATTCGGCCGAGGGCTGAGCCGATGCTCGCTTATCCGGTCAGGCTGGTGCCGACCCGCGAAGGCAATGTGCGGGCGGTCTTCCCCGACGTGCCGCAGGCCGTCGCCGAAGGCCGCGACGAGGAGGATGCGCTCTACCGCGCCCGCTTCGTGCTCGAAATGTGCCTCGGCCACATGCTCGCCCACGGCGAGCGCCCGCCGCGGCCTTCCGACATTTGCGGGGCCCCGATGGTGACGACGGACAAGTTCACCCGGGTGCGGGAAACCGAGACCCGCTAACGCACGCACATCCAGCTAGCTTCGTACTTCTCGATCGGGCGCTCCTTGTCGCCGCCGATCGACACACGCGCCGGCCAGTCCTGCGCATAGTCCGCGGCGTCGTTCGCGAACGGCGCGACCCGGCCGACGCTGACGGTGATGCCCGGCGCGGTGAAGAAGCCGCCGGTCGGACCGACCGGGCCGGACACGGCGAGCGGGACACGGCGGCCGTCGATCCGGGCCACCGCCCCGGCCGCGTTGACGATGAGAAGCAGGTGCCCGTCGCGGCCGAGACGGCAGGCGGGCCGCGCGCGAAGCTCGGGGCCGACGTCCGGGGCCAGCAAAGGAAGCAGGCGCGGCGGAAGCTCGATATCCTCGCTGGTCCGGTCGGAGAGCTTGTCGAGCCGGTTGCTCAGCTCGTCGACGCTGTTGGCCCGGGCGACGGGCGCTTCCTCCTCGCCGCAGGCGGCGAGAACGAGGCAGGAGGCGAGGAGCAGGAAGCGGGGCACGAGCGCTCAACTCGGAACGGTGGCGACTCGATCCCGAGCGACGGCGGTGCTACAGATCGGCCCGACAGAATCCAGGAGGAAATGCCCATGCGTCGCCTGCCACTTCTCCTCCTGCCCCTGCTCGCCGGCTGCATGGCGATCGCCCGCGACGAGACGCCCTTTTTCGGAAAGCATGCGGAGGAGGCTCCGAACCCCAGGCACAGCAGCGCCGCCGAGCTGGTCGCCGCTCGGCACGCCATGATGCACATGGCTGCGACCCTGCTCTTCCAGGAGGTGATGCCGGTGGTGAAGAATGGCGGCGATGTGAAGTCGGCCGGCCATGCCGCCGACGGCCTCGCGCTGTTCGGACATTCGATCGCCGGCCTCTTTCCCGAAGGCAGCGTGACTCCCGAGAGCAAGGCGCTTCCGGCGATCTGGGAGAATAAGGCCGATTTCGAGGCCAAGGCCAATGCCTTCGGCGACGCCGCCGCGCGCCTGACCGAGCTGAGCGCGGCCGGCGACACCGCCGGGTTCGCGGCGCAGGCCAAGGTCGTCGCGGGGGCCTGCGGCGCGTGCCACAAGCTCTACCGGCGCGAGGATCCGCACTCCTGATGGCCCGGTCCGCCCCACCCTCGAACTTCGGCGGCCGCCGATGACCGGCAAGGAGTGGACCGACCTCTTTTACATGACGATCTCCCTGCTGGCGGTCGGCGGCGCCATCTCCGGCGCAGTGATCCTGTCGCGGATCCGCCGGCGCGCCCGGCGCAAGCGCCGCGGCCGATCGCACCGGATCAACCTGTTCGAGCCGCAGGCGCCCGGCGCGGCCGAGGATTGAGCCTTATCGCCGCCGCGGCGGGGCGCGCTCGAAGCGCCAGATCTCACCGCCGCTCGCCTTGACTCCGGCAAGCGTCGCCGTTCCGCCCTGCTCGAGCGCGGCGATCAGCGCCTCGAGGGCGTCGCCGCGAGGCCCCGCTTCGGGCTCAAGAGCCTGGAGGCAGCGAAGGACGAGACGGCGGAGCAGCTCGTCCGGAAGTTCCTCGGGGCGCAGGCGGAGCAGTCCTGGGGCTTCGGCCACACGCTCCGCGTAGAGACGCTTCGAGATCCATTCGAGCGCGACGTCCGCTCGGGCGAGCAGCTCGGCGCTTCGCGCCAGTGCGTCGACATCGAGCCATGGCGCCTCGTGGAGGCGAGCCCGGATCCGGACCCGATCGAACCGATCGTCCTCATTGCTCGGATCGTGAACGGCCTCGATCCCCGCCCCCTCCACGACGGCCGCCAGCTCATGCCGGCGCCAGCCGAGCAGCGGACGGCAGAGGGCGAGGGAATAGCCGGGCACGAAGGCGAGCGGGCGGATTCCGGCGAGCCCCCCGACCCCCGATCCGCGATTGAGGCGCATCAGCAGGGTCTCGGCCTGATCCTCGGCATGGTGGGCGGTGAGAAGCAGGCCGATCCCCTCCGCCTCCATCCAGCGGCCGAGCGCGTCGTAGCGGGCCTTGCGCGCGGCCGCCTGGAGCCCTTCACCCGTTTCGACGACAGTGGCCGGGAGGGTCTGGTGGGGGACGTGCAGGCCTTCGCAGATACGCGAGACGTAGGCCGCCTCCGCTCCGCTCTCCGAACGGAGACCGTGATCGACCGTGGCGGCGCTCACCCGGCCGGGAAATGCGGCCTGGGCAAGGAGAAGCAAGGCGAGGCTGTCCGGACCGCCGGAAACGGCCAGCCCCATCGCGTCCCGGTCGGAACCTGCCAAACGCTCGAGATCGCGCCGGAAGCGACTGACGAGCTCGGGAGGCGGGGCGGCGGCCATGAGCGCGCTTGTAGGCGATCCGCGGCGGGACACGAAACCGGTGGATACAGGATGCGTTCAGCCGTCCTCCGCCAGCGGCCTCCTTCGGGGGGTGAGTAATAAAGGTATTCGTCCGCGTGTTGTCTCCCAGGTCCCTTCTCTTCGCTCTTCTCGCCGGAACCGCCTCGGCCCCCTTGCTCGCCCAGGAAGCGCCGCCGCCCGCGACCGATCCCGCGACTCCGCCTCCGCCGTCGGAGCCCTCCCAGACCGCCGCCCAGGCTCCGAACCCCACCGATGCCGAAGCTGAGCCCGACGAGGAGGATGGCGAGACCATCGTCGTCACCGGCCAGCGCCCGCGCGGCGCCGTCATCGGCGATATCGCCCCCGAGGTGCAGTATGACCGCCGCGAGATACGCGCGCTCGGCGCGGGGAGCCTCACCGAGATACTCGAAGCCATCGCTCCGCAGACCCGGAGCGGCCGGGGCCGCGGCGACGAATCGCCGGTCATCCTCCTCAACGGCAAGCGCATCTCCGGCTTCTCCGAGATCCGCAACATCCCGCCCGAGGCCATCACACGGGTCGACGTGATGCCCGAGGAAGTGGCGCTCAAATACGGCTATCGCGCCGATCAGAAGGTGGTGAACTTCGTCCTTCGCCGCCGCTTCAACGCCTACACGACCGAGCTGACCGGCGGCCTCCCCACCGCGGGCGGGCGCGAGAGCTACGGCGCCGAGGGCAGCTATCTCCAGATCAACCCGGCCGGCCGGCTCAATGCGGGCGTAGAATATCGCCATGCCGAGCCTCTGTTCGAAAGCGAGCGCGGCATCATCCAGTCCGATCCGGTCCCCGGAATCGAGCTCGGCCGCTTCCGCACCCTGCTTCCGAAGACCGACCAGTTGATCGTCAACGGCACCCTCAACCGAAGCGTCACCGAAGCTATCAACGGGACCCTCAACGGCAGCTTCCAGGTCGATTCGAGCAAAGCCTTCCTCGGCCTTCCGCAGCCGAGTCTGACTCCGCCCGGCCTGAGGCGCGACAGCGATACGCGCAACGGCCATCTCGGAGTGTCGCTCAACGGTGCGCTCGCGCCCTGGAACTGGTCGTTCACCGGCAATCTCGACCGGATCCGCAGCGAGACCGAGACCGAAACCAATATCGGCCTCGGCCGGGTGCGTTCAGTCAACCAGAGCGGCACCGCCGAGCTGGTGATGACGGGGCCGCTGTTCGATCTTCCCGGCGGCGAGGTGCTGGCGACCGCCAAGACGGGCTTCGATGCCCGCGGCCTCGCCAGCGAGGCGGATCGCGCAGGGATCGTCACCCTGCGCGAGCTTTCGCGGACTCGCGAGGACGCCCAGATCAATATCGACATTCCGATCGCCAGCCGCCGCCGGGCGGTTCTGACCGCGCTCGGCAACCTTTCCGCCAACTTCAACGCCGAGATCGAGCATCTCTCCGATTTCGGGACGCTTCGAACGCTCGGCGCCGGGCTCAACTGGTCGCCCATCTCCCAGGTCAGCCTGATCGCCTCGTTCACGGACGAGGACGGCGCACCCTCGATGCAGCAGCTCGGCGATCCGATCCTGCAGACGCCCGGCGTCCGGATCTTCGACTTCGTCCGCGGCGAGACGGCCGAAGTGACCAGCATCACCGGCGGCAACCCGGCGCTGATCGCCGACAACCGGCGGGTGTGGAAGCTCGGCGCGACTCTCCGGCCGCTCGAGAAGACCGATCTCTCGATCACCGCCAATTACACGTCGAGCCGGATCGTCAACGCCATCTCCGGCTTCCCGGCGGCGACGGCTGAGATCGAGGCCGCCTTCCCCGACCGCTTCGTGCGCGATTCGAGCGGGCAGCTGCTGGTGGTCGATACAAGGCCGGTCAACTTCGCCCGATCGGACCGTTCCGAGCTTCGCTGGGGCTTCAACCTGACCCTGCCGATCGGCAAGCAGCCCGACCCCGCCCAGTTCCGCGGCCGCTTCGGCCGGGGCGGCCAGGGCGCGCCCGGGGCGGCGCCCGGATCGGCGCAAGGCGCCAGCCAGGCCCAACCCGCGCCGGACGCTCCAGCCGGCGGCGCCCAGCCTCCGCGTGGGCCCCGCGAGGGCGGCGGCGGTTTCGGCGGACGTGGCGGCTTCGGGGGCGGTGGCGGCCCACGAGGCTTCGGCGGCGGTGGCGGACGAGGAGGCTTCGGCGGCGCCGGACGGCTTCAGCTCGCGCTCTACCATACCTGGCACTTCACCGACACGGTGCTGATCCGCCCCGGCGTTCCCGAGCTCGACTTCCTGAACGGCTCGGCGGGAAGCAGCCGCGGCGGCCGGCCGCGGCACGAGCTCGAGTTCCAGGGCACCTTCTCGAAGAACGGGCTCGGCAGCCGGCTCACCGCCAACTGGCAGAGCTCGACCTTCGTTCGCGGCGGCCCGGTGACCGGGGGCGGAAGCTCGGACGACCTCTTCTTCGGCGACTTCGCGACTGTGAACCTGCGCCTGTTCGCGGACCTCGGCCTTCAGCCCTTTGCCCGCGAGCATCCCTTCCTTCGCGGAATGCGGGTGAGCCTGTCGATCGACAACCTGCTCGACTCGCGCCAGGAGGTCCACGACCGGCTGGGCGTCACTCCGCTGAGCTACCAGCCGGGCTATCTCGATCCGCTGGGTCGGTCGGTACGGCTGAGCGTGCGGAAGTTGTTCTTTTAAGCCGTCATTGCGAGCGTAGCGAAGCAACCCAGTTCCGCCTCGGAGGCCGACTGGATTGCTTCGTCGCTACGCTCCTCGCAATGACGAGGGTTACTGCCCGAAAATGCCCGGAAGGCCCGGGATCTTCTTCTTTTTCTTCTTGCCCTGGCCCTGTTGCTGGTCGCCCGCCGCGGGGGCGTCGTCCTCCATTCCGGGCATGGTCATTCCGAGCAGGCCCATATGGGTCGACTTAGTGCGCAGCTTGACCGTCCATTCCGGACGCCACGAGGCCGGCGAGCCGGCGGGCTTGGGCTGGCTGAAATTGCTCTCGCCGCCGAACGCGATCAGGCTCAGCATCGATTGCGGGGCGGCGCGGGCGACCTCGACCGGGACGGTGCAGCGATCCGCCGTGCCGGGCATCAGCACCCGGCTCTGGATGAGGCGCGCGATGTCGGCGTCGGAGACATAGTCGTAAGCCATCATCGCGGCCTGCGTCTCCGCCGAGGTCCAGATGATGAAATCGCCATTCTGGGCGGCGCCCATCACCGCGCCGAACCAGGCGCGGGCGCCGGGGACGGGCCGCCAGACGAGCGGGATCGAACCGGACGGCCCCGCCTCGTTGGACGTCAAGGCCACGGGCGCGAGGAAATCCTGGCCGGCGCCGAGGGTGAAGCGGATCTCGGGCGAATAATTGCCGCGAACGACATGCTCGCCGACCAGCGAGCCGGCGGCGGGCACCTGCGTGGAGGAGCGCTGGTTCGGCCATTCGCCGTAAGTGGTCGACGTCGACGGCGAGGGCGGGGTCATCGGCTTGAACACCGGGTTGGCGAAAGCGGGCGGCATGTGGCCGGCCGTCATCGTCGCGAAATCGATGACCGCGGGCTGGCCGGCCCGGGCATGCTCTCCGCAGCCCCAGTAGATCAGCATCCGGCCGCGCGGGCGCTCCATCTGGCCCCAGGGCTGGGGAGGCGTGACCGGCCCGCGAGGCGCGGCCTGCGGAGTGACGAGCGGAAGGCTGGCGCCGGCCTGGAGCCCGGGCGGCGGGATATGCTCGGCGGAAGGCTCGCCGGTCGCGCGGCGCGGGCTGCCCAGCTGGAGCGTCAAGGTGTGCGCATAGGAACCGCGGTGGCCGCCGTGGCCGAACATCGAGCCCATCACCGATCCGACGCTCGGCCGGGCGCCCATGCCGGCCGCCATGCCGGCAAAGCCGGACGTCGTGTCGGCGCTCATCCAGTAGACGGCCGGGCCGCCGCGCCCCGCCTGCGCCCAGGACATCGCCCCGGCGGTGAGCGCGGCAACGCCCGCGCCGGCCCAGATCAGCTTCCTCGCAATCATCGATTCATCCCCCTGTCGATTGATTTGCCGCCTTTATACCCATGCCGGCGAGCGCGCGCAAAAGGAAGCGCGCGAACCGTACCGGTTGCGCAAGGTCGTTCGCGGCGAACCCCTCGCCGCGCCTCGCGGAACGGCCGCCCCCTTGTTTCGCTGGAACCGGGAAGCCGTAGCCAGAGTAAAACCATGAGCGAGGATGCCGACTTCCTGAGGGAGCAGGCTCGGCGCTGCCGCCGTCTGGCGGGATCCGTCCTGACGCATGACGTGGTCGAAACGCTGAACCGGATGGCCGAGGAATATGATGCCCGCGCCGCGACTCTGGAGGGTGAAACTCCCCCGGATTAAGCGAAACCAATGCTGCGCGCGCTACCGGCACTTCGCCTGGCTTCGCGCCGCGGGCAGGCGCTCCTTCAGCCAGTCGCGCATGTTCGTGCCATAGACGTCCTGGAGCTCCGCATAGGCCTTGCAGGCGTCCGAGGGCTTGTCGAGCGCGACCAGCGCCTGGCCGAGGAAATAGAGGCTGTCGGCGGCGCGCTCGCCGCGCGGATTGCCCTGGTAGTTGGCGAGGAAGGCCTTGGCCGCCGTCGCCGGCTTGCCCGAATCGAGATAGGCGCGGCCCGCGAGGTTGCTCGCCCAGCTCGCCCATTTGCTGCCCGGATAGCGCTTGGCGACCGCTTCGAGCGCCTGCGCCGCCTCGGCGTAGCGTTTCGCCTCCCACATGTGGAAGCCGGCATTATAGGCTTCCTCGGCGTCGCCGTCTGAAGCCGCGGAGGCCGAAGCCGCCGGGCGCTCGGTCACCGCGGCCGGCCGCGCCGCGACCGTCGTCGCCGCGGTGGAAGGCCTCGGCAATTGCGGCGAGGTTGTCGCGGCGCGAGCCGACTCGGCGGCCGGTGGAGCCGCGCCCGCCCGCTCGAGCGCGTCGAGGCGGCCGCCGGTGCTGTCGCGGAGCTGGGCGATCGCATTCTCCATCTGGCGAAGTCGGTTGCCGTTCTGCTCGGCCTGGCCCGTCAGCTCGCGAAGCTGCGCCTCGAGCGAGTCGAGCCGGGCGGTGAGGTCGGCGACCGCGCTCGAAGCGGGGACTCCTTCCTGCGCGACGTCGCCTCTCGCCGGCTCGATCTCCGGAGAGACCTGGGCGCCCCCGGGGAAGACCTTGCGCTGGACGGCGCGAAGCTCCTGTTCGAGCCGTTCGATCCTCTTTTCCGGCGTTTCGTTGCGCTGGGCCGCCACAGGCGCCGCGGCGCTCGCCATCAACAGCATGGCAAGAATATGAAAACGCATCACAAATCCCCCGCCCTTCCGGTCCCGCCGTCATCCTAAACGGCTTGGCGCCGAGGTAGAAGAGAGAATTATTGCGGGGTCGTGGGCGGAGCTGCGCCGCCCTGCGCCCGGGCGGCGAGATCGGCGGGGGCGAGGCTGACGTTGGAGATCGTCGTCTCCGCCGGTCCGAGCGGCGGCACCGCAATTCCGCCGACCGTCACTCGAAGCACGTTGGCGCGCGCGGTCCGGATTCGCGGCGACTGAGCGCCCGCAGGCACCTGATAGCTTTGGCCCGCCTTGAGCGTGCCCATGTAGAGGGGCGCGCCGCCCGCGCCCTGATCGATTCGAAGCCAGACGTCCTCGGTGGCGGTCAGCACCACCGCGCCGTTGGTCGGGGCCGGAGCCTGGGCCGGCGCCGCCGCGCGGCGGGGCGCGGGCCCCGGCGCCGGCGGGGTCTGGCTCTCGGTGATCGCGACCTCGGCCGGCGACCCCTCGTCGACCGCCTGGCTTCGCCAGAAGAGGTAGCCGGCGACTAGTAGGACGGCGATCCCGATCGCGGCGAGCGCGATCCAGCGCGGCGGCACGCGGGCCGGATCGGCGGGCTCGTAATAGGCCGCGGCGGGGCTTCCGCCGGCCCGACTGCCGCCGAGCAGCTCGCGCACCTCGGCGCCGACTTCGGCGCCGTCGAGGCCGATCGTGTTCGCATAGGAGCGGGCGAATCCCACGCTGTAGGTCACCGCCGGAAGCGCGTCCCATTCCTCCCGCTCGATATGTTCGAGGTGGCGGACGGGGATCCGGGTCTGGCGAGCGACGTCGTCGAGGCTGACCCCCTTCGCCTCGCGAGCGATGCGAAGGCGGGTGCCGACCGACTGGCCCAGTGGGTGGTCCTGCTCAGTGTCCGGCATCAGGCTTCCGAATTCCCCCAATATGGATCAATTCATAGAGCCGGGGAGCGGGGGCAAAGTCAACCGGAGCGCGATCAACTGGCCCTTCCCAAGCCGCATTCCGTCAATCGAGCAACGACGGATCAGCCGATGGCGACGCCCTGTTCCTCCGCCCACCGGGCCAGGGCCCCGCGAAGGTCCTCCGGCGGCGCGTCCAGCAGCTTCTCGACGAACGGCAGCAGAGCCGCCCGGTCGAGCGAGCGGATCATCGCCTTGATCGGGCCGACCGCGGCGGGGGTGATCGAGAAACGGCCGAGGCCGAGGCCGATCAGAGCCATCGCCTCCAAGGTCCGTCCGCCCATTTCGCCGCAGACCCCGACCGGGACTCCCGCCGAGTCGGCCTGCCTCACGATCCGCCTCAGGAAGCGGAGGATGGACGGGCTCAGCCAGTCGTAGCGCTCGGCGAGCTTGGGATGGGCGCGGTCGGCGGCGAACAGGAACTGGGTGAGATCGTTCGTCCCGATCGAGAGGAAATCGATGTTGGGGAGGAGCAGGTCGAGAGTCTCGGCGAGCGCCGGCACTTCGAGCATCGCGCCGTAGCGGATGCTGGTCGGAAGCAGCTTCTTGCGGCTCGCCATCCATTCGCGCTGCTGCTCGACCAGCGCCCGCGCCTCCTCATATTCCCAGGGCTCCGAGATCATCGGGAACATGACGTTGAGCACGCGCCCGGCGGCCGCGCCGAGAAGCGCCCGCGCCTGCGCCTTCATCAGTCCGTCGCGGTCGAGCGCCAGGCGAAGCGCCCGCCATCCCATCGCCGGATTCTCCTCGGCCTCGCCGTCGCCCATGTCGAGATAGGGCAAAGCCTTGTCGCCGCCGACGTCGATCGTCCGGAAGATGACCGGCCGGTCGCCCGCGGCCTCGATCACCGACTTGTAGAGCCGCTGCTGGCTTTCGCGGCTCGGCAGGGTGGCCGAGACGAGGAACTGGAACTCGGTGCGGAACAGGCCGATCCCGTCGGCGCCGACAAGCTCGAGCGCGGCGACGTCGTCGCGCAGGCCGGCATTGACCATCACCGTGATCCGGGTCCCGTCCTTCGTGACCGGCGGCAGCTCGCGCAGGGCCGCGAACTCCGCCCGGCGCTTCTGGGTGATGAGCAGCTTGGCCCTGAACGCTTCCTCGACGGCGGCCGAAGGCCGGACGAAGGCGACTCCCTCGGCACCGTCGAGCAGGACCTCGTCGCCTTCGCCGACGACCTGGCGGACGTCGCGGACCCGGCCGAGCATCGGAATGCCCATCGCCCGGGCGACGATGGTGACGTGGGCGGTCAGCGACCCCTCCTCGAGGATCACGCCCTTGAGCTTACGCCGGTCATATTCGAGCAGCTCGGCCGGGCCGAGATTGCGCGCGACGAGGATGGCGTCGTGGGGAAGGCCCATCTGGGCGGCAGTTCCGAGCTGGCCGGCGACGATGCGAAGCAGCCGGTTCGAGAGGTCGTCGAGATCGTGCATCCGCTCCTGGAGCAGCGGATCGTCGATCTCCCGCATCCGCATCTGCATGCGCTGGCGCACGCGCTCGATCGCCGCCTCGGCGGTGAGCCCGGAATCGATCGACTCGTTGATCCGCCTCGACCAGCCTTCGTCGTAGGCAAACATCTTGTAGGTCGCGAGGATGTCCTGATGCTCGCCGGTCGTCCCGAACTCGGCAAGGTTGGGCATGTTGTCGATCTGCTCGCGCATCTTGCGGAACGCCGAATAGACCCGGTGCCGCTCCGCCTCGATATCCTCGGCGACGGTGTGCTCGATGAGTATCCGGGGCTGGTGGTAGACCGCCTGCCCGCCCGCCATTCCGGCGACCAGCTTGAGCCCCGCGAGCCGCTCCGGGCCCTCGTCGCGCTCGGCCGCCCCGGCCTTGGCCGCCTTGTCGGCAAGGCCGGCATTGGCGATCAGCTCGGAGAGCACCATCGCCACCGTCTGGAGCGCCTCGATCTCGAGCGCGTCATAGGCTCGCGCCTCGGCATGCTGGACGGCGAGGACCCCAATCGCCCGCTCGCGGCGGATGATCGGAACGCCCGCGAAGCTGTGGAACAATTCCTCGCCAGTCTCCGGCCGGTAGGCGAATTCGGGATGGCTCGGAGCCTCGGCGAGGTTGAGGATCGAGACGTCCTTGGCGATCGTCCCGACCAGCCCCTCGCCCAGCGCCAGCCGTGTGACGTGGACGGCGCTCTGGTTGAGGCCGACGGTGGCGAACAGCTCGAGCACCCCCTCGCGAAGCAGGTAGATCGAGCAGACCTCGCTCTCCATCGCCTCGGCGATGATCCTGACCACCTTGTTGAGCTTGGCCTGGGCGCTCGCCCGCGAAGCCATGACATCGTGCAGCCCGGTCAGGATTTCGCGGGCGGATGCGGCCGAGGCGGTGGGCATGGGGCGGGGTTAGCAGGAAGGCTTCGTCGCGTCATCCCGGCGCAGGTGGATCGACTTGCGAGCCTTTTGCGCCTGTGTCAGTCTCGAACGGCATTCACCTCGTCGAGGGGGATTCCGTGCAGCCGGCCTTTGCGAACCGGGCGTCCGAACGGAAAATCAGCGCGGCATTCACGGCCGCGATCCATATCGCACTGCTGGCCGCGCTTCTCAGCTTTCGGCCGGACCTCACCGGCCCCGCCGAGCCGCCGCCGCCGCTCGCCGTCGATCTGGTGCCGGCTCCCGCCCCGGAGGCTCCGGTCGCCGAGCCGGTCCCTGTCGTGGCGATCAGCGATTCAACCGCCGCGCCGCGCCGCCAGCGCGTCGATCCGAGCGAAGCAGGGACTCCCGCGCGCAGGGACGTTCGGGAGGAAATGGACCGAACCCTTGGGCCCGTCCCCACCGCGACCTTTCCGCCCGTGCCCTCGGCAGGGACCGGGCTGGCGCCCGACGGGTCGGCCGACATGGGCCAGGCGGGGTCCGGCGCCGGCCGCGGAAGCGGCGGCGGCACCGGTTCGGGGACCGGCGCGAGCGCCGCTCTCGATGCTCCGCATTGGATAACCCGACCGACCTTGGCCAGATGAAGCTCCACGATCCGGCGCGGGCGGCCACCGAGTCTGTCAGCGGGACCGCCGTGCTCGCCTGTCGGATCGACTCCCGCCAGCGCGCCCGCAGCTGCCGGATCCTCAGCGAGACCCCGCGCGGCTACGGCTTCGGAAGCGCCGCCCTAGCGGTCGTCCGCCTCGGCCGGATCAGCCCCGCGATGCGCGACGGAGTCCCGGTTTACGACGCGTGGGTGCGAATACCGGTAACCTTCCGCAACTGCAGCGCCGCCGACCCGACCTGCGTCGACTCGCTGGACTGATCTCGCCAGAGGGCAGTTGCGCCCGGGCGGAATGCGCCCTATGATATACATGACTTCGAGTGTATATCCGAGAGTTGAATATGAAAGTTGCGAAATGGGGCAACAGCTTGGCGGTCCGTATACCCAAGGATGTCGCCGACGAACTTGGATTATCGCTTGGAGACGAGATCGAACTGGAGGCCGGCAGCGTCGGCATTCTCCGGGTCAACCGGCAGATGTCCAGGGAAGAGGCAATCGAGGGCTTAAGGCGCTTCCGCGGCACAATGCCGGCGGACTTCAAGTTCGACCGGGAAGAGGCGAATGCCCGCTGAGGCCTTCGTCGACACGAATGTTCTCGTATACCTCACATCGGATGGAGCGAAGGCATCCTTGGCCGAGACGCTGATCGCCGACGGCGGCACCATAAGCGTCCAGGTGCTGAACGAGCTGACCGCTGTATTGAGACGGAAATACGGATATTCGTGGCAGGAGATACGCGAAATCCTGATGTTTCTACGTGGCTTGCTCAAGGTCGTCCCGCTCACGATCGACACGCATGAACTCGGCCTGTCGCTAGCCGAGCGATATCAGCTCCGAATCTACGATGCGCTTCTTCTGGCCGCCGCCCTCGAAGCGGGCTGCACCGGATTCCTGTCCGAAGACATGCATCACGGCCTCGTGGTCGAGGGCCAGCTGACGATCCGAAATCCGTTCGCCTAAACCGATCGCCGCTCCAGGGCGTGGGCGGCTTCGTCGACGAGCTGCTTGAGGATCTCGGCCACAGGCGCCTCCTCCTTGACCATCCCCACCGACTGGCCGGCCATCACCGAGCCGGTCTCGACGTCGCCCTCGATCACCGCCCGGCGGAGCGCTCCGGCCCAGTAATGCTCGATCTGGAGCTGGGCCTCGGCCATCTCGACCTTCGCCTCGTCGAGCAGTTGCGCCACCTCGCGCTGCTTAGCGGCGAAGCTCTCCATCTCGCGGTTCCTGAGCGCCCGGACCGGGATGACCGGAAGCCGCGGATCGATCTGGACGCTGGTGATCGCGTCGCGCGCGGAGGCGCGGAGGAAGGCCTTCTTGAAATTGGGATGGGCGATGCATTCGTGGGCGCAGACGAAGCGCGTGCCGAGCTGAACCCCGACCGCGCCCATCTCCAGATAGCCGGCGATGAGGCCGCCATGGCCGATCCCGCCGGCGACGAAGATCGGGATGTCGGCGGCTAGCGGCGGCAATATCTCCTGGGCGAGGACCGAGGTCGACACTGGGCCGATATGCCCGCCCGCCTCCATTCCCTCGATGACGAGCGCGTCGACGCCCGAGCGCACCAGTTTCTTGGCCAGCGCCAGCGCCGGCGCGAAGCAGATCAGCTTCGCGCCATTGCCCTTGATCCGGTCGATCGATCCGCGCGGCGGAAGCCCGCCGGCGAGGACGACGTGGCTGACCGAGTGGCGGGCGCAGACGTCGATCAACTCGGAGAGCTGGGGATGCATGGTGATGAGGTTGACCCCGAACGGCCGCTCCGTCCGCGCCCGCGTTTCGCCGATCTCGGCGTCGAGCAGGTCGGGAGTCATCGCCCCGCAGGCGATCACCCCGAACGCCCCGGCGTTGGACAGGGCCGAGACCAGGTTCCGCTCCGAGATCCAGCTCATCGCCCCGCCGAGCACCGCCACCTCGCAGCCGAGGAA
Source organism: Allosphingosinicella sp. (assembly GCA_045811485.1). Classification (GTDB taxonomy): domain Bacteria; phylum Pseudomonadota; class Alphaproteobacteria; order Sphingomonadales; family Sphingomonadaceae; genus Allosphingosinicella. The sequence goes on along the minus strand of JBJMTX010000011.1, from coordinate 33,080 downwards.
ATCGGTGCCGCGCTTCATCAGTCGGCGGAGGCGGTCGTGGCCGACGGTCTCGCTCATGCCTCTTCCCCCGTATCGTCGAGCCCGAAGGCGGTGTGGAGCACCCTCACCGCCAGCTCGGTATAATCCTCGGGGATCAGCACCGAGACCTTGATCTCGCTGGTGGTGATGGCGAGGATGTCGATCTTGCGGTCGGCGAGGGTGGCGAACATCCGGGCGGCGATCTCCGGATTGCTCCTGAGGCCAACCCCGACGATGCTCAGCTTGGTGACGGCGCTGTCAGTCAACATTTCGGCGAAGCCTATCTCCGCCCTGCGCTTCTCGAGCAGGTCGGACGCCTGGGCCAGCGATGCGCGCGGGACGGTGAAGGTGAGATCGGTCGCCTCCCCCGCCCTCGGGACGCTCCGGACGATGAGGTCGTAATTGACCCCCGCTTCGGCGAGCGGGGTGAAGATGGAGGCGGCGACGCCAGGGGCATCGGGAAGGCCGGTGAGGACGATCCGGGCCTCGTTCTTGTCGTGGGCGATGCCGGTGATCAGCTGCCGTTCCATGCCATATTCCTCGATTTGATCCTCGCGCACGATCAGGGTCCCGGGCCGGTCCGCGAAGGAGGAGAGAACCTTGACCGGTATGCCGTGCCGCATCGCAAGGCCCACCGAGCGGGTCTGGAGGACCTTGGCCCCTACCGACGCCAGCTCCAGCATCTCCTCATAGGTGACGATGGGGAGCTTGCGAGCCCTCGGAACGATGCGGGGATCGGTCGTGTAGACGCCGTCGACGTCGGTGTAGATGTCGCAGCGATCGGCGTTGACGGCCGCCGCCAGCGCGACCGCCGACGTGTCCGAGCCGCCCCGGCCCAAAGTCGCGAGGCTGCCGTCGGCGGCGACGCCCTGGAAGCCGGGAATGACCGCGATCCCGCCCTCGGCGAACACGCGTTCGAGCACTTGCGCGTCGATATCGTCGATCAGCGCCGAGGCGTGGCCCGAGGCGCGGATGGGGAGCTGCCAGCCCATGTAGGAGCGCGCCTTCACGCCCATGCCCTGAAGCGTGATGGCGAGCAGCCCGCTCGTCACCTGCTCGCCCGAGGCGACCACCACGTCATATTCGCGCGGATCGTAGAGCGAGGAGGCCTCCCGGCAGAACTGGACGAGCCGGTCGGTCTCCCCCGCCATGGCCGAGACGACGACCGCCACCTCGTTCCCGGCTTCCGCCTCGCTCTTCACGAGCTGGGCGACATGGCGGATGCGCTCGATGCCCGCCATCGAGGTGCCGCCGAATTTCATCACGATGCGGGCCATGCCGGGGGCTCTTTTCGTGTCGCGGCGTTGAGTGCAAGGAGATTGTGGTTGGGAGCGACAGGAACGGCCATGACCGAGACGAACACGATCGATCCGAAGGAAGCCGCCCATTTCGGCGCCATGGCCGGCGACTGGTGGGACCCGAACGGCTCCTCGGCCATGCTCCACAAGCTCAACCCGGTCCGGCTCGCCTACATTCGCGACCGGATCGACCAGCATTGGGGGCTGGACGAATGCAGCCTGAGGCCGCTCGAGGGCAAGCGCGCGGGCGACGTCGGCTGCGGCGCGGGCTTGCTGACGGAGCCGCTGGCCCGGCTCGGCGCGGCGGTGACGGGAATCGACCCGGCGCCCGAGAATATCGCGGCGGCGCGCGAGCATGCCCTAGGACAGGGGCTCGCGATCGATTACCGGGTCGGCGGGGTGGAGGCGCTCGAGGGGAAGTTCGACCTCATCGCTTCGCTCGAGGTGGTCGAGCATGTCGCGGAGACGCGCAGCTTCGTCCAAGGGCTTGCCGCCGCGCTGGGGGACGACGGCCTCCTCATCCTCTCGACGCCGAACCGGACGGCGATGTCGCGGCTGATGCTGATCCTGATCGGCGAAGGCACCGGCCGGATCCCGCGCGGGACCCACGACTGGGAGAAGTTCCTCTGCCCGGAGGAGCTCTGCGCCCTTCTGAAGGATTCGGGTCTCGAGATAATCGACTGCACCGGCCTCGCCTGGGGCCCGGCCCGCGGCTTCCACCTCTCGGACAATAAGAGCCTCGATTATTTCGTGACGGCGAAGCGGCGCTAAGCGTCAGAAATCCACCTTGTCGTAATGCGACGGCGGGGCGATCACTTCCATCCGCTCGGCGAGCAAAGGCCGGAAGCTGGGGCGCGATTTCATCACGCTGTACCAGTCCGCGGTCTGCTTGTGGCCGCGCCAGTCGATTCCGCCGAGATAATCGGCAACGGAGAGGTGGGCGGCGGCGGTGAGGTCGGCGAGGCTCAGCACCGGCCCCGCCAGCCAGCGGCGGTGATCGAGCAGATAGTCGATATAATCGAGATGGTTGTTGGCGGTCTTCATCGCCTCGCGCAGGACTCGCGTGTCGGGCGGATCGCGGGCGACGAGGCGCTTGGTCATTCGCTCCTCCATCAGCGGCGCGACCACCTCGCGGTGCAGCCCTTCGTCGAACCAGGCGACCAGCCTACGCACTTCGGCGCGGTTGGGGGCGGTGCCCGGGATCATCGGCGAACGGTCGACCGTCTCCTCGAAATATTCGCAGATCGCCTTCGAATCGATCAGAACGATTCCGCGCGATTCCTCGACCAGGACGGGAGTCTGGCCGGCGGGGTTGAGATCGGTGAACTCGTCCCGCTTGAGCCAGGGCGACTCGCGGACCAGCTCATGCGCGACGCCTTTCTCGGTCAGCATCAGCCGGACCTTGCGGGAAAAGGGGCAGAGCGGGAATTGATAGAGCTGCCACATCGCCGCCGTCTTTAGCGGCGGCGCGGAGCCCGCGTCCACAACCAAGCGCCGTCATCCCGGCGAAAGCCGGGACCCAAGAACGCAGGACGGCGAATTTCCGCACCAGCGGTGTTCATGGGTCCCGGATCAAAGTCCGGGATGACGCTCAGCGCGGACCGTCGTCGGGTTCGCGGTCCCGGTCGTCGCGGGGATCGTAGCGATCGTCGTAGCGGGGATCGTAGCGGGGCTCGTAACGGCCGTCGCGGCCGCGGGCGATGGCATCCTCCATCCGCCGGGTCGCGTCCTCGAGGCTGCGGCGGAGCATCGGCGTCATCACTGCGATCTGCTCCATCGCGGCGCCGATCCCGATCGTCGTGGCGTCGATCGAATCGCGGATCCGCTCGCGGGCATAGGGGTCGCGCCGGCCGGCGAGATCGCCGAGCGTCTCGTGCCGGCCGCGGTGGCGGTAGCGGTAGGGATCGACCGCGTCGGCGATCGGGCCGACGTCGACGTCCATGATCGCATCGGTGGCGCGGCCGAGCCGGTCGCCGATATCCTCGACTTCGCCCGGCGGAGGTAGGCGGCGGGCGATCTCCTCGTCGCGCGGGTCCGGGCGGGGCTGGGCGAGCGCGGGCGCAGCCGCGGCGAGCGCCGTCATGGCAATGATCACTTTACGCACGGGAGGCCTCCTCAAATCCTTGCCGCACCGGCGAAAACGCTCAGGCGTGCGACTCGGTTGCCGGAATAGAGCGCAGCCGATGAGCCGCCGGTGAACGCCGCGACGAGCCGGGCTCCCTCGGCGGCAGGGAGAGCCTAGCGCATCGCCAGCCAGAGCAAGGCCGCGCCGCCGGCCGCGATCCGATACCAGGCGAAGGGCGCGAAACCGTGGCGGGTGACGATCGAGAGAAACCAGCGGATGACGAGCAGGGCGACGAGGAACGAGACGACGAAGCCGATCGCGATGCCATGGATCCCGGCGGCGCCGAGATCATCGCTGTTCTTGACCAGCTCGAGCGTCGAGGCGCCGATCATGGTCGGGATGGCGAGGAAGAAGCTGAACTCCGCCGCCGTTCGCCTTTCCACCCCCAGCGAAAGGCCGCCGAGGATGGTCGCCCCCGAGCGGCTCACGCCCGGAACCATCGCCAGGCACTGGATGAAGCCGATTCCGATCGCCTTGCCGAGCGAGATGTCGGCGACGCCTTTTTCGTGCCCAGGCGGCGCCAGCCGTTCGACGAGGAGGATGGCGATCCCGCCGACGATGAGGGCGACGGCGACGATGGCCGGGCTTCCGAGCATCGCCTCGATCTGCGCGTGGAGGATGAGTCCGATCACCGCCGACGGGAGGAAGGCGACGGCGACGTTGCGCAGGAACCGCCAGGATTCGGGCTCGCGCCGAATGAGGCCGGTCAGAACCGCCCAGAAGGTCCGCCAGTACAGCACGACCACGGCCAGGATCGCGCCGAGCTGGATGACGACGTTGAACACCTTCCACTGATGCTCGTCATAGCCGAGCAGGGCGCCCGCGAGGATGAGGTGCCCGGTCGAGGAGACCGGGATGAACTCGGTCACGCCCTCGACGATTCCGAGCAGGATGATGGTGAGGATGGGGTCCATCTAGACGTCGTCCCGGCGAAGGCCGGGATCCCAGCGCGAAAAAGACACGGTCCGTAAACTCTCCCTGGGACCCCGGCCTTCGCCGGGGTGACGCTATACGCGTCAGTAAGGCGATTTCGCCGCGAAGCGGCCGTGGCGGCGGTAGCGAGTCAGCCAGCCTTCCGCCACCGCGGCGAGCGGGGTCTTGCCGATCCCGAACGCTTCCAGCCCCTTCGCGCCGGGCGAGACGACATTGTCGCGCCGAAGCATCAGCCACTGGTCCCAGGTGATCGGCGCGCCCGGCAGCCAGCCGGTGAGCTTGGCGAGCAGCCGAGCGACCGGATCGGGCACGTCGACGAGCGGCCGCCCGCGCTCGGTCTCCTCGCACACCCAAAGCATCAGCTCGCGCATCGTCAGGACCTGCGGCCCGCCGAGCTCGTAGGTCTTGCCGGCGTGAGGGCCCGGATCGACGGCGGCCGCCGCGACGGCGCGGCCGACGTCGGCGGCATAGACCGGCTGGAACCTGGTCGAGCCGCTGATCACCGGAAGGACCGGCGCCAGCCGCGCCATTCGCGCGAAGCGATTGACGAAATCGTCCTCGCGCCCGAACACCACCGAGGGGCGAAGAATCGTCGCGGCGGGAAATTCGGCCCGGACGGCCCGCTCGCCTTCGCCCTTGCTTCGCCCGTACTCGGATTCGGACTCGGCATCGGCGCCGATCGCGGAGACGTGGATCAGGGCTCCAGCCCCGGCCGAAGCCGCCGCCGCGGCGACGTTGCGGGCGCCCTCGACGTGGATTGCGTGGAAATCGCCCTTCAATATGCCGACGAGGTTGATCACCGCATCGCTGCCCTGGACCGCCTGCCGGACCGCCGCCGAATCGCGTATGTCGGCCCGGCCGAACTGGATCTGGCCCACCGCGGCGAGAGGCTTGAGGAAGAAGGCGGCGCGCGGATCGCGCTGGACGATCCGGACCCTCGCCCCGGTGCGGAACAAGGATTGGCAGGCGTAACGGCCGAGGAAGCCGCCGCCGCCGAAAACAGTGACCACGCGGTCTCTCGAGTCCATCGTCGCTCCTGCTGCTGCGCGGCTCCCATGCCCCGCCGGCCGCGCGTTGACAAGCGCGGGCACGGCCCCTAGTTCGCGCCGCCTACCGACTGTTCTCCCCTTGCGTGCCCAGGTGGCGGAATTGGTAGACGCACCAGCTTCAGGTGCTGGCGCTCGCAAGGGCGTGGAGGTTCGAGTCCTCTCCTGGGCACCACTCTTCCCCTAAGGGGTTGAGGCTCCTACATAATGGCGGAAATCAGCCACTTCTGAGCGCTCCGAAGGTACAAACGGAAGGCACAGGAGCGGCGCCATGGGAGCCTCGGTGGAACACCTCCAGAAAGACCCCAGGACCGGCCGGCTGAGCTTCCGGCGAGCGTTCGCGCCCGAGCTGAGACCTCACATTCCCGGGCAGCCAAGGGAGCTTAAACGTTCGCTGGCCGCCACGAACATCGCCGAGCCCGGCGCAATGGACCGCTTCAAACGAGCCGCGACCGAATATGACAGGCTGACGGCCCAAGCTCGTAAGGCCGCCACAGGCTCCTGGGACACGCTGGACCCGCCAACCATCGCCTATCTCGCCAAGGTCTTCGAGCGCGGCCTCCATGAAGGTGACGAGCATGCGCTGGAGCAGGGCCGCGCCGAGCAGGCGCTTGCCGGCTGGCTTTGGATGACGGACGAATACCGCCAATGGCGCGTGGAGCAGGACCTGGACGAAATGGAGGCCCACTGGCGCCGCTCGGCGAGGGCGCTGCTTGATGGTCGCGGCATAGCGCTGGACCCGGCGGACAGGGCGAGCTTTCGACAGCTCTGCGCGGCGCTGAATACCTCGGCCATCGCCGTCTCGGAGGCCGCAAAGGTCCGCTTGGCCGGCAACGTGGTTCCTATTCCGGATGAGCCGCCGACCCCAGAACAGTCGCCCACTTTGCCCTCCGCATCCGCCTTGGGCGCCACCTTCGGGCAAATAGCTGAGACCCTTCTGGTAAACCCGCGCCTCAACATTGGCGCCGCTACGAAGCAGGCGTCCCGGACAGCCCTGAGGTTCCTACGGGAGGCGATCGGCGACCTTCCGCCCCGAGCGATCACTCGCGGCCTGGTCGCCCAGTACCTGGACCTCTTGGCCCAGAGGCCGTCTAAGCTCCCGAAGGCCGAACGCCTCCTGCCGCTCCCGGAGGTGGTCGCCCGCTACGAGGGGCGAGAGGACGTGTCGCGCCTCTCCCCTAAGACCCTGGAGCAGCACCTGGGGTCCCTTTCGACCCTCTGGACCAAGGCCCAGGACCGGGATGAGGTGCCCCATGGGCTCCCCAACCCCTTCAGGCAAAAGCTTGCCGCCGCGCCTCCCCGAGAGAATCCTACGGGCCTGACGCGGCTGGAGTTGGAGGCGATATTCAGTCTTCCGGTCTTCACCAAGGGCGAGCGGCCGACAGGCGGGAAGGGCGAGGCCAGCTATTGGCTGCCGCTCCTGCTCCTGTGGACCGGGGCGCGACCGGAGGAGCTTGCCCAGCTCGTGGTGGAGGACGTGGCCCAAGACGAGAAGACCGGCCGCTGGCTGCTCAGGATCACCGACGAGGGGACCCACCCGCACAAGGGCAAACGGAGCCTGAAGACCGCGAAGACCCTATCCGGCCGTCGAACCTTCCCGATCCCCCGGTCGCTCCTGGACCTCGGCTTCCTCGAATATGTGACAGCCATGCGCGAGGCCGGCGAAGCGGCCCTGTTCCCGAAGCTTCGAACGAAGGGAGAGCGCGGCCTCCTATTCGCCGGTTTCAGCGAATGGTGGAGCAGGTACCTTCGGGAGCAAAAGGTCCCCCTTGCGCCCGGAAAGCGGCCCGCTCGCGAGTTCCGCCACACCTGGACGACAGCCGCACGGGCCTCAGGGCTGCCCAGGGAGGCCATGGAGTACATACAGGGGCACAGGGCGGCCGGGGGCAGCGCCCATGAGGTCTACGGGTCCAGAGAGCCGCTAGGGAGGTGGATAGACCAGCTATGCTTCGAGGGGTTGGACCTGTCGGGAGTGCGCCCGTGGACCCCTCCCCGTTAGAACCACCCCAGCCAGGCGCCGACCACCAGCCCTATGAGAAGAAACGGCCAAGCAAATCGGAGTCCCAGCCCGACGATCACCGCCAATATCGCCGCCGGTAGCCAACCAAGCCCAAAGCCGAAGAGGAAGCCATAGGTCACAGCGCAGTAAATCCACGCGCCCACGAAGGTCGCCAAGCCAGCCAACACAGCGACCACGTTGCCGATGTGCCGATAAAACTCCTCGTCCTTCATCGCTGCCCGAACGGCTGCCCGGTCAATCTCTGCCTTAGCTTCGCCCACGATCGTCTCCCTTCGCCCGATGCAACATTGACGGGCTCTCCCCGTGTTGTCGAGGCGTTTTCGCGCCGGCTGGCCCTCACCCCGATATGTCAAACTTGACAGCTATGAGGCCAGGAAGCCGCAGAAAGCCGCCATTCCTGTTGCCATTCCCGTGAACAAGAACGGGTGCCCTCATATGTCTAGGAGGCCCGGCGCGGTCCTCTGGGCGGCTTGGGGCCGCTCGCCGCGCTCCAGGCTCCTCAGGGTCTCCCGGGCCGCCTCTAGCAGCTCGCGCCGGACCCCGTCCTCCAGGGTAAGCCAAAGGGCCGCGAAGCCCTCCAGGCACTCCCGGGCCTCTTGGACCCGCTCCTCGGCCAAGGCCTGCTCTTCGGCCTCAGGGTTCCCGAAGGGCCGATAGCCCCCGGGGAACTCGACGTCCTCGTCCAGGGGGACACCAAGCGCCTTCAGCTTCGTCCGGACCGTCTCGTGGCTGTAGACGTGGTCCAGCTCGGCCGCGATGGTCCTGGAGGGCTTCACGGTCCCGTGGGGCCCTAGGTGCTTCCCCAGCTCGACGTAGCGAGCAAACAGCCGGGCCTTGTCCTTGGGCTTCAGGTTCTTCCCGTGCCGGGTGTTCGCCAGGAGCGCATAGTCCCGCGCTTCCTCCAGGCTCATTCGGGCAACCTTGGCGCCGATCGTGCCCCGCCCGGCCCGCCGCGCCGCCTCGATCCGGTGGAAGCCGTCGACCAGGTAGAGGGCCTTTCCGATCCTGGCGACCTTCACGGGCTCCAGGGCCCCGCCGGCCTCCAAGGTCCGCTCCAGGACCCGCACGTGTCGGCGGTCCACCCCGTCCGCCCGGACCTGAAAGTCCGGCCGCTCCCGCACGTCACTGAGGGCCAGCTCTTCGTCCCTCCAGGCATGGTCCTTGGCGATCATGACTCCATCACCCGCTGGACCTGTTGCGCCGTCCAGTCCCCGCCGCGTCGCGTCTTGATCCCCTGGGCGTTGAGGGCCCTAGCGACCCCTGAGGCGCTGATGACGCCCCCGTTGAGGATGGACCGGATGACCGGCATGACGCGGGCCTTGAAGTCCCCGGCGGCGACCTTCCGCGCCTCCAGGCCCGAGCGCGGGTTGACCTTGACGCCCCTGAAGCCGCCCAGCTTCACACCCCGCACCTTGGCCGCCTGAAGCGCCGCCTTGGTCCTCTGGGACGTGAGGCCCGCCTCCAGCTCCGCCACCGCCGCCATCTGTGTGAGGATGAACCGGCCCATGGCGCCCTCGACATGCGGAAGGTCCCCGAAGGCCACGTCGACCCCGCTGTCCATGAGGGCCAGGAGGAACCTTGTGTCCCTGGAGAGGCGGTCCAGCTTGGCGACCAGGAGCGTTGCCCGGGTGAGCTTGGCATGGGCCAGCGCCTTGGCCAGTTCGGGCCTGTCGCTCCGCTTGCCGCTCTCGACCTCGACATAGGTCGGGGCCAGGAGGGTGTCCCCAGGCTTCAGGAAGGCCCGGATGGCTTCCTCCTGTGCTTCCAGGCCCAGCCCGGAGCGGCCTTGCTTTTGGGTCGAGACCCGGACGTAGGGGACATAAGCTGTCATTCTTCAGCCCTTCACATATCGCTCAACGAGCGTTGACTGAAATGTGATGGCACAGTCGAGTCCCCGGCACAAGGGGTATTTCAGGGTCACCCCAGGGTCACCAGGGTCCGTCCGGCGCGGGGCTGCCTCCAGTCGCTGGAGCATGCCCGAACCCCACTATTCACCCGGGTAAAAAGGCCTTGGCACTACAATGTCCTGCGATCCATGGTTGAGGGCTCGGGACCCTGGAGGGACCCTTCCACCCGCAAGCGCTTCCTGCCGATCCGGACAGGCCGCCCCTTGGTCCAACTAGGACTTGAGGAGCGCGGGGCCCCCAGCCCCCCGTAAGTGCTTAGAATGAATGATGAATGGCATTGCAATGGGTCCCCTCTGGGGAGGCCGTATGGTACCACGAGCGCGGCCGAAAAGACGATTTGCAAACCGGCGCTTCGCTCGAATTATTATTTATCCGGTCGGACCCTGACCTCTCCCGGCCGTTCCTGGAGCGCACGGGGCCCGTCCACTACGCCCGATTATTTTGGGTCCCTTTCGGCCTCGGATGGTACCGAAAAGCCGGCGGGAGCCGACAGGCGAAGCGGGGGGCCTCGATTTCCCTAGGGGGACCCACAGGGGCACCCCGAGCCCTTAGTGCTACCGTATGCACACCCGTGCCCGGCGGGGGACGACAGGGGGCCGAAAGGCCGTTGAAGCTCTGCCCTCCCGCGCCGCATCCCTCTCTTCCTACTTCAACAGGAAATCACCATTCCCGTCTTTCGAATTACGGCCCCCAACGGGCACGTCTACAACGTCAATGCCCCGGAGGGCGCTACCGAGGCCCAAGCGGTCGCCTACGTACGCCGCAAGCTCGCTGTCCCTCCCAAGTCCGCGCCCCAACCCAAGCCCAAGACCTGGTCGGACACCTTCCGCGACTGGCGCTACGCCGCCCGCATGACTGCCGGTTCGGCCGTAAACGGGATCACCGGAAGTTGGGCCGACGAAGTCGCTGGGGCCGGGGGTGCCGTCCGCAATGTTCTGGGCACGGCAATCGGAATGGACGGCTTCAAGTATGAGCCCGGGGCCGCATACGACCGCGAGCGTAAGGCGTTCCTCCAGGAGCACGCCCAGTTCCGCCGCGACCACAAGGGCGTCCACCGCACCGCCACGGGCGCCGGCATCACGGCGTCCCTAGCCCTGCCTCAGGCCCGCGTTGCCAGCGGAGCTGCGAAGCTGGCCCGCATCGGCGCCGCTGCCAGGACGGGCGCTGTCTATGGAGCTGTTGCCGGAGCGGGCAATGGCTCTGGAGTTCGCGAGCGCGCCCGCAATGCCATCGAAGGCTCGGCCGCCGGAGCGGTCTTTGGGTCGGTCGCCGAGCCCGTTATCGGAGCCGCTGTCAGCACCGGCCGCAATGTCCTCAACGCTGTCTCGCCCTACGTCGCGCCCGCCCTGGGCCGCGCTCGTGCCTTAATCATGGGTGAGCGAGAGGTGGGCCGCGTCCTGGACCTTGGTGGCCTCACGCCTGCCGATGCCGCCGCCGCGATCCACGACAGGGCCGAGCTTGGAGTCCCTGCCGTCCTTGGCGACCTGACGCCCGAGACCCGAGCCCTTACCGCCCGCGCCGGCCGTGGAAGCGGTCCAGGACAGACAGCCGTGAGGGAGGCCCTGGAGCGCCGTCAGGCCGATATGGCCCAGCGCACCCGGAGCCATATCGAGGCCAGCCTTGGGCCCGTGGTCGATCCTCATCGCCAATCCGCCTCGCTGGTCGAGAGGGCACGGGAGGCCGCCCGGCCGCTCTACGAAGAGGCGTACCAGTCCCCGGTCACCGTAACTCCAAGGCTCCGGGAGTTCCTGGACAGCCCTGTGGGCCCCCAAGCGATCGAAGCCGGAGCCAACGCCATCAGGCAGACGCCCACGGCGGCTCGCGCACTGGGCTCCGAGGCACCTTTTCGGCCGGGCCATGTTTGGGACCCCGAGCTGGGCAGCTATCGCAGCGGAGAGACCCCTGTCCTGGAGACCTGGGACGGCGCCAAGCGGTACCTCGACGACCTGGAGGCCACCAGCCATAGTCAATTCCTGCCCAACCCCTCGGGCATGACCAGCGACACCCGCGCCCTCGACCTTTCGCGCCGCCAGCTCCTGGCTGAGCTGGACGCCCAGGTCCCCGCGTTTGCTCAGGCCCGCCACGCCTACGCCGGCCCCGCCAAGGAGCGGGAGGCCTTCCAGTTCGGCCTTGAGGATCTTCCCGGCTCCACCAGGCGAACGGCGAACGACGCACGGGCCCAGATGGAGGGCATGACTCCGACCCAGCTTGAGCAGTTCCGGCTAGGCGACCGCACCCGTTTGGCGGACCGGACCCATGGCCACCAAGGCTCTCCGGGGCGCTGGGCGGATGCAACGGCGCCGATCAACGGCAACGACGCCCGAATCGAGCTGGTCCGCGCCATCCATGGCGACGAGGCCGCCGACGCTCTTATGGCCCGCGTGGCCGCCGAGCGGGAGGGACACCTCACCTATAGGGAAGCTGCGCGTTCGCCATCGGCCCACATGGGCGAGGAGGAAATGGCCGCTGCTACGGCCGCCCTCCAAGCCGGTAGGACCCTCGCCACTGGCCGGCCCCTCGCTGCGGTAGGGGGTTTCATCGCTGACGCCGGTCGCGGGCGCTTCGGCCGCCACGGCGCCCAGCTTCGGGAGGAGTTGGGACAGATGCTCACGACCTCCGATGCCGCCGCAGTCGATCGCGCCATGCGTGGGGTCCAACATCGCCTAGAGCGGGACGCCCTGTCCGCCCAGCGCCTCCGCGATAGGTCCCATACGGCCTCCAGACTCACAACCGTGGGCCTCGTCGGACATGACGGCGACTATACCGGGATGGAAGACATCCCCGAGGATTACGGCGACCCGTACCCATACTGAGCCTTTCGGCCGGCTGTAGCCATCAGCCACCCATATGCCCCTCATCGGCGCTCCTCGGAGCCCGGTGGGGGGTTCTTTTTCATGCCCCGGAGAGGCCCTCCAGAGTCTCATGAGGCCCCTGGACGCGAAAGGGCCCGGGTGTCACCCCGAGCCCTCCGGTGTGCCTGTCGGGCTGCCTAGGCTGCTATTGCGGCGATCATGAGCTGTATGTCCGCCGTCGAAATAATGACCGATTCATGCCGTTCCCCAGGTCGCTGCAAGGCTTCTACATTGGCAGTCTCGCCACCGTCATTGCTAATCTGACCAATGATAAAATGGCCGTCTCCCAAGTACTCAGCCCAACCGTCACTCAGCGGGATCGACCAGTCTTTACGCTTACCACCCCTCGTCATTTCATTCCCTCACTCTCTGCATGCGGGCACCCCAACTCGGGGAGCCGCTCGCCCTCGTATTCGACCAGAGTAGCCGCTCGCAAGACTCGATGAGAAAAACATTCTGCAAGTGACTGTGAAAACACATCAACTTGGCGAATTTCTCCGCCAGTCAACTGTTGCCGGTCGGAGAACGTCACAAGCTTGCTGACGGTACAAGGACGCGGTACAAGCGAGGCTGGAGCACTTCAGGAAATCCCCAGATTACTGCCACTTTTGAAGGACCTTGGCCCAGTCCTCTCCTGGGCACCATTTCCCGACGCGCGTGAAACGCCGCGCGGCTCACGGCGGAGCGACTCCCGGCCCCGGAAAAACGCAATGATCTCAATCTTCCGCTGTCCCGCTTTGGGGCTGTCGACTGATTTCGATCAATGCTATGAACCTGCCGCCGCTGAGGTGAATGGCTTCCTCTCACGGTGGGGGTCGGGCTCTCGCTGAGGGTTCGGCCCTCTTAGTTTCCGGGCCTCTCGCGATTCCGCTCCCACCCAGCGCCTGCGGCGAGCCCTGGCGTGCATCGCCCCCCCCGCCCCAACTCCCCACACGAAGACGATCGAGAAAGCTGAGGCGGACAACGCCTTGGCGCCTTCCGTTGCGTGGAGACGTCCGCACACGCAAAAATTCGATTTCCTGTTTGTTCCTTTTATGTTCTATAAAAGGCCGAATCGAGTCGGCACAGCTCGGTACAGGAAGAGAACATATGATGAAAACCTATGCCTGTGCCGAAGCCGCGGATTCTCCGGTCCCTCTGGGGCCGGACGCCCAATCTGGCTTCTGCATAGGAGGGAAAAGCTTGAAGATATTCTGATCCCGGCGCTCGCGACGATGCGATCGCCCTAAATACCGGCAACCCAACCACCACCAGCTTTTCCAACGTGTCGACGGTTAGCGTCGGCGCGGGCGACGAGTTGCGCTCTACTTCCTGCGAAGACGAAGATGATGTGCAGTCCAAAACGGACCTATCGATCGTCTCGACTTCCATCGAAAGCTTTGGCGATTCGGTTAAAGTTGGTCTGCCGCCGGTTGTAGGTGGATTCCCAAACGTCGCGGTCGCGCATCCAAAACGACGACCAGTAAGACTCTGCCAGTTTGCTAAAATCTCTGCGCAGCTTCGCACGAATTGCGAGGTGAAACAGTGAGTCGAGTAAGCGGTCTTGCCGAGCGGCAAACATCGGCGTAGTTCCGTCCTGCGCTCCTAATCTTGATCGTGATGGGGCGTCCGCACTCGCGCGGCGAACACAGGCACCGGCTTCGGTCGGGTGGCCTGCGGAATATAAGACCTCCGGGGAATACGCAGGGCGCGGTTCCCTGTGTTCACGCGCGATCAACCGCCCGGCTATCCGGGCGGAGCGGTGACGCAGGGGAATTCGAATGGAAGAACCGGCTCACGAGCCCAACCAATCCACGACAAGAGCGAAATTGTCCGAGGCGACGGGCCAGGCCATCCTGCTCGCCGCGATCGCCTGGACCGTGTTCAGCCTGATCCAGGCGCCGTGGTACATGGCCAGGTTCCACGTTCAGCCGCTCGGCGTGCGGTGGGCCGCCGTCACCTTCCTTACGGGCGCGGTCCCCACTCTTGCCGTTCTTCTATTCACCTTCTTCGTGAGCTGGCTGGTCGGAGCGATAAGGCGCCGCCCGGATCCCTGGCGGTCCTATCGCGACGCGCTCGTCGTGGCGCTGGTCTTCACCCTTCTGTTCAACGTCGGGATTCGCTTCGGCTTGCCCCAATAACCAGATGCCCCTGCCCAGGATGGCTTCCTCTCTTGAGGCGGGGGCGGGGGTCGGAGTGTGTGACCACGGCCGCTCCGGCCCCCAAAAGCCAAGCCGTTCAACGGCGTCGAAGATGGCGAAAAGCTGGATGCCCGACGAGGATTCGAACCTCGATTGACGGAGTCAGAGTCCGTAGTCTTACCATTAGACGATCGGGCAATGGCGGGCCGCGAGATAGGCCGCGCCCCCTCCCGGGTCAAGGCGCCCCAAACCCTATTCCGCGGGGACCGCGGCGGGCGCAGGCGGGCGCGAGAGGTAGCGCTTGAGGCGCGGGAGCGGCGCGTTGCGCTCCATCCACTTGGCATAGGCGCGATAGGCGGGATCGGCGAGGAGATGGCGCTCCTCGGTTCGCGCCCGCCAGTAATAGACCCCGCTGACCACGCCCATGATGAAGGTGTTGCGGACGACGTCGGTGAGGTTTCCGGTCGTCGCGAAGAAGGGGAGCGTCGCGAGCCACCAGAACAAATTCTTGGAGACGTAGGCGGGGTGCTTGGTCCAGGCATAGGGGCCGTGGGTGAGGATCCCGCGGTGGGTGAGGTTCGAGAATCGGAAGCCGAAGGCGACCGTCGCCCAGGCGTAGATGGCAGTGAGTGCCACCATCGCCGCCGCGACGAGGGTCATCAGCAGCGGATAGCCGGCCAGCCAGTAGTTCCAGCCGTCCTCGCCCATCGTCCCGGGATGATAGTCGAGCGGGCCCCCGCCCCCCATCAGGACGAAGGGCGGGTAGCAGATCAAAGCCGCCATCCAGCCCGCCGCATAGGGATTGGCCGAGCGGATATGGGCGTCGAGCGGCTTCATCGTCAAAGCGTAGCCGACGGTCGCGAAGACGGTGTCGATCATGAACATCGAGACGATCAGCCAGCGCGTCAGGCTGATCAGGCTTCCGGTGATCTGCTCGCCGGTCGGAGCGACCGTGTCGTGCCAGTTGCCGGGCACGATCGCGATCATGAAGGCCATGAAGAAGCCTTTGACCGCCCAGCTGCGGAAATGGTCGTAGACCATCTCGCGGTCGACGAGGTGGCTCCGGCCGATGACGAGCTGGCCGAAATGCCAGGCGGCGTCGCGAGGCTCGACGAGCCGCCGGTCGAGCCAGGCGACATAGGGGATTGAGAGGGCGAAAAGCGGAGTCGCGGCGATCCCCATCACCTCCATCGCGAACAGATAGCCGCCGTCCCAATACCAGCGGCCGATGCAATAGAGGAAGCCGATCGCCGCCCATGTCGTCCACAGGCCGGCGATCTTGACCAGGCTGTAGTCGAGCGCCTCGGAGAGCGGGCGCGGCGGGCCGTTCCAGTCGATTCCGGTGCTCGGCCGGAGGTGGACCTTGTCGACGAGAAGCGACCAGGCGACCATCGGCACCCCGCAGGCGAGCAAAGCGAGCATGGCTCCGCTCTCGCTCGAATATCCGAGGCTTCGAGCGGCGACGACCCAGGCGAACAGGCCGGCGAGGCCGACGAGGCCCACTCCGGCGCTCACCGCTGAGCGCGGGCGCGGATCCAGCCGCGTTTCGGAAGCGATCTTGACCTCGGCGTTCATGGTCAGGCGGATGTAAGCAGGAATGGTAAGCAAGACGTGAACGTTCGTCGTCCCGACCGCCTGTACATCCGATCCGACATCAATCCCGCCGAGCCGCCGTAACCGCTTCTTAAAGCTCTGTGGGGTTATGGTTTTCCCAAGGGACGGCCGAACTGGGGCGCGAGCCGCCCACGCGCTGATGGCGGGGAGGGACGATGCTGTCGAATGAGTGCCACGAGGAGACGATCTTCTCCTTCTCGCGCCGGGCGCCTCAGCCGCCCGACCGTCGGCGCGAGACGAGGCATCTCACCATCCTTCGCGTCGGGGCGCTGATCGGCGCCCACGGGCGCGAGCTCTGCCTCATCCGAAACATCTCCGCCGGCGGCCTGATGGCCCACGTCTATTCGCACCATGCCTGCGGGGAATCGGTCGCGGTCGAGCTCAAGAGCAACCAGCCGGTCGCGGGAAGCGTCGTCTGGGCCGACGAATCCAATGTCGGCATCGAGTTCGACCAGCCGATCGACGTCGAGGAGATGCTGTCTAGCCAGGCCGCGCTCGAAAATGGCTGGCGCCCGCGCCTTCCGAGAGTCGAGGTCGACCGGCTCGCCACCCTTCGCTGCGGCGCCCGGCTCTACGGGGTCAATACCCGCGACATCAGCCAGGGCGGGGTCAAGATCGAGACCGACGCCGACTTCGAGGTCGGCCGCGAAGTCGTCCTCACCATGGAGAAGTTCCGCCCGGTCGCCGGAGTCGTGCGCTGGTCCCACGAAGGCCTCGCCGGAATCGCCTTCAACCACCTCATCCCTTTCCACGAGCTGATGGAATGGCTGAAGCCGGAGGTGAAGCGGGCTTAACCGGCGGCGGCAAGGCCGCGCCGTTGACAGCCCCCGCCCCTTTCGCCATTGAGCCGCCCTTCCTAACTGGACGCCTCCTGGACAGGTGGCCGAGTGGTTAAAGGCAGCAGACTGTAAATCTGCCGGGGTTGCCCCTACGCTGGTTCGAATCCAGCCCTGTCCACCAGCCTCCGCTCCCGCTTCGCGGCAGCTTCGGCTGGCAAGCCAGCCAGCGCAGGGTTTCAGGCGGGCTTGCCCGCCGAAGCCGGCTTCGCCTAAAGGGGCGAAGCTGGCGCAGGCGGGTGTAGCTCAATGGTAGAGCAGAAGCCTTCCAAGCTTACGACGAGGGTTCGATTCCCTTCACCCGCTCCAGTCCAGGACCATCCGGGGGATGGTCCTGGACTGGAGCGCACGCCCGGCCGAGCGCCGGGCGGGGCGACGGCCGCGCCTCAGTTCTCCAGCCTCTTCGCCCGCGCCTGCAGATAAGCATAGAGCCCATCGATCTCCGCATCGGTCAAATGGCTGAAGTCGTTCTTCGCCACGTTCGTCATCAAGCCGAGATCGCGGCCGCTGGGCGGGCGGCCCGTGCGGAGCAGGGCCTTGAACTGCGCCGCATCGTAGCCGGCGGCGATGCTGAGGTCCGGCGCCTTCTCGTCCGGGCCGGCGGTTCCGCCCATCAGCGCAGGGCCGTGGCATTCGGAGCAGGCGCTGGCGGCGAGGTGCCGGGCCGGCTCGTGCTCCGGCCCGAGCGCGATCGGCATCTGAGTCCGGTAATCCTCGAGCAGCGCCGGCATCGGCTTGAACTGGCCCAGGACGAGGCCGATCCGGCCGAGCGGTCCCGCGCTCAGCCCCGCAGTCTCGCCTTGCATCCGCGGCATCGACCGGATCCAGGCGACGAGGGCGGCGGTCTCCGAGTCGCTCAGGCGCGAGAACATCGACGAGGGCATGATGTAGAGGCCGCGGCCGTCATGGCCGATCCCCTGGCGGATGGCGGCGGCGAGCTGCTGGTCGCTCGCTTCGGCGGCGACCCGGGTGAGGTTGGGCGCATAGACCCGGGCGACGCCGGGCTCGTCGAACATGAGCTTGCCCCTGAGCCCCTCGCCGTGACAGTTGAGGCAGCCGAGGACCCTCGCCATCCGCGGCGCCTCGGCCGTCTGGGCCGCGCTCGATACCGCCAGAGTTTCGGGCCGCGCCTCGTCACCCCGCCTCAGGATCGTCTCCGACCACAGGAAGACGACGAGCGCCGCCACCAGCAGCAGGACGAGCAATCCCCCGAGGCCGATACCGGCCCAACGCAATGCTTTGGGCATTGGCCAACCCCCCGTGTCCGGGCAGATTGGCGGCGCGATGCCGATTTGTCGACAAGGGTTTGACGCATGAGGCCGATCCTCCTCCTGATCCTCTTCCTGCTCGCCGCCTGCGCGGCCGAGATACGCGAGGCCGATCTGCTTCGCCCGCAAAAGGGCGGCGCTCTTACGGCTGGGGCGGTCGCCGCGGCGGCGCCGGCCTACACCCTCATCGAGCACCGGATCGCGGCTCCCGACGGAACCCGCCTCTACGCCGTCCACCTCCATCAGCCCGGAGCGCGCGCGACGATCCTCTATTTCGGCGGCAACGGCTATACGATCGGGCGCTACGGCGCCTGGACGGCGAGCGTTTTCGCGCCGCTCGGAGTCGACCTGATGATCGTCGACCATCGCGGCTACGGCCCGAGCGAGGGCGTTCCGAGCGCCTCGGCGATCGAGGGCGACGGCCTCGCCGCCTTCGATTATCTGCGCGGGCTGGTGGGGCCGGAGGGGCGGATAATCGTCCACGGCCACTCGCTCGGAAGCTTCATCGCCGGCCACGTCGCCGCCAACCGTCCCGCCGCCGGGGTCGTTCTGGAAAGCTCGGCGACGACCACCGAGGATTGGGTGAAGGCCGGAACGCCGGGGGTCGCCAAGGCCTTCATCCGCAAGGTCGAGATCGAGCCGGCGCTTCGCGGCCGAGGCAACCTCGCTAACATGGCGCGGATCGAGGAGCCCCTCCTGCTCCTCGTCGGCGCCAAGGACCGCACCACCCCGCTCAGCCTCTCGCAGGGCCTCTACGCCGCCTCCCCGCTCGACGCCCGTCACAAGACGCTTGCGGTGATCCCCGGCGCAGGCCATCCCGACGTCATGACCAGGCCCCAGGCAATCGAAGCCTATCGCGCCTTTCTCGCTGGCCTCGACTGAAGCGCTTCATCGGCCGTTCACGCGCTGAAAGCCGAGGTTCAGCTTGGCGGGACGAGCCGAGCCCGCGGGCCGGACGACGTGCGGTCGCCGGAACGGAACGGGCGGGGGAACCCGGCCGTTCATTTACAGTGAACCAACGGGAGCTCCGTCATGCGTAACCTCATCCTTCTCGCCGGCACCGCCGCGCTCGCCTTCGCCGCGCCGGCCCTCGCCGACAAAGGCGGCGGCGGACATGGCAATGGCGGCGGGGGCCACGGCAATGGCGGGGGCCACGGCAATGGCGGGTCTCCAGGCCCCCAGGCCGAGCATGGCGGCGGCCAGGGGCATGGGCGCGGCGGCGGCGGTCCCCGAACCGTGCCCGGTCCCGCGATCCGGGCCGACAATCCGATGAGGGCCGAGCGCCAGGCCTTCCGTCAGGCGAGACCGGAGAGGGCCGAGCACCGCGCCGCTCGCCAGGGAATGCGGCGCATAGACCGGCGCGAGGAGCGGCTGGTCCGCCGCGGCTTCGACGACCGCCGCCTCGAGCCGGTGCGAATCCTTCGCGACGAGCCGCGATTCGAGCGCTACGCCTCGTCCTGCCCGCCGGGCCTCGCCAAGAAGGGCAATGGCTGCCTTCCTCCGGGCCAGGCCAAGAAGCTGTTCGGCCGCGGCCAGCGCCTCGATCGGACCCTGTTCGAGGGCTACCGGCTGCCCGCCGCCTATCAGAATTTCTATTACGACACGCCCGACTATTATTATCGCTACGACGATGACGGCTATATCTACCGCGCCGATCGCGGCAGCGACCTCATCAGCGCGGTGATCCCGCTGCTCGGCGGAGGCTTCGGGATCGGCCAGCCGCTCCCCGCCGGCTACGACGCCTACAACGTGCCGTACCAGTATCGCGACGATTATTACGACACGGACGACACGCTCTACCGCTACGGCGACAACGCCATCTACCAGGTCGACGCCAAATCCGGCCTGATAGAGGGCATCGCCGCGCTTCTCGCCGGGGATCTCAATGTCGGCCAGCCGCTGCCCTCGGGCTACGACG
The DNA here is from genome assembly GCA_045811485.1 of Allosphingosinicella sp. Classification (GTDB taxonomy): domain Bacteria; phylum Pseudomonadota; class Alphaproteobacteria; order Sphingomonadales; family Sphingomonadaceae; genus Allosphingosinicella. Next base: position 13,125 of record JBJMTX010000011.1, on the reverse strand, counting down.
CCTACAACCTGCCGCTCGATTACCGCGACCGCTATCAGGACGACGACGATTACGAGTATCGCTACGCCGACGGCAACATCTACCAGGTCGACGCCAAGACACAGCTGATCCAGGCGATCGTCGAGATGATCGCCTGAACGAAAGGTCCGAGGATGAAGAGAGCTTTGATCGCCGCCGCCCTGCTCGCCGCCGCCTGCCACCAGGGCGGCGGCAGGGAGGCCACCGCCGATTCGAACCAGGGCGCCGCGCGGCCCGCCGCCGGAAAGGGCGAGCAGCCCAAGGGCAGCATCCTCCAGACCCTCGAGGGCTCGGCCGATCACAAGACCCTTGCCAATGCGGTGAAGGCGGCCGGACTGACCGAGACGCTGTCGGGCGCCCAGCCCTACACCCTGTTCGCGCCGACCGAAGCCGCCTTCGGGAAGCTCCCGCCGGGCACCGTCAACGGCCTTCTCGCGCCCGATGCCAAGGGCCGGCTCGTCGCCCTGCTCACCGACCATATCGTCCCCGGAGTCGTCACCGCCGCCGACCTCGACCGGGCGATCGCGCGCGGCAAGGGCAAGGCCCAACTCGCCACCGTCGGCGGAAGCGATCTCACCTTCAGCCGCTCGGGCGACGCCCTCCTCGTCACCGACGCCGCCGGCGGCCAGGCGCGGGTGACCAAAGCCGACCAGCTCCAGGCCAACGGCGTGGTGCACGACGTGGATGGGGTGCTTCAGGGCAAGTAACCCCGTCATTGCGAGCGAAGCGCGGCAATCCAGTGCGGCCTCGGAGGCCCGCTGGATTGCTTCGTCGCTACGCTCCTCGCAATGACGGCTCTGCACCGAATCTGCACCGGCCCAGCGCCGAGACCTGAAACCCCGCCCATCCGCGTTCGACACCGCGCGTGCATCAGGGGTCCATGGAACTCGCCGCCCCCCTTGCCGCCCCGCTCCGGCTTCGCCGCTTCGGCTTCGTGCAGAAGATCGTCCTCGCCGCGATCCTCGTCACGCTCGCCGACCATCTCTTCTTCTTCCAGCGCGTCGGTGCCACGCTCGCCGTCTTCGCCGCAGCGCTTCTGATCGCGATCCTGGTCGCGACGCCCGCCATCGGCCGAAGCCGCCCGGCGCTCATCGCCGCGGCCGTCGCGCTGCTGACGATCGCGCCGCTCGCCGACGATCCGTCGCTTCTCGCCGCCGGGATGTTCCTCACCGCCGCCGCCATGGCCGCCCTGCTCCCGCGAACGCGCGGCTTCGACGACGGCTGGCGCTGGACCAAGCGGCTCGTCCTCCACGCTTTGCTCTCCGCCATCGGCCCATTGCTCGACTTCGGGCGGCTGCGCGCCGCCAGGCACCGCCGCGGCCCGGCGCGCCTCGCCGCCCTACTCCCGCTGCTGGTCCTGCCCGCGGTCGGGACGACGCTCTTCCTCAGCCTGTTCAGCGCCGCCAACCCGATCATCGCCAACGCCTTCGGCCGGGTCGACCTGTTCGTCCTGTTCGGCGGCTTCTCGGTCGTCCGCCTGTTCTTCTGGCTGGTCGTCCTTCTCCTCGTCTGGAGCCTGCTTCGCCCGCCCCGCATTTTCCTGGCGCCCCCGAGGGTGTGGGGCGAGCTCGCTTCGCCCGCCATCACGCCGGCCTCGGTCGCCCTCTCGCTCGCCGCCTTCAACGCCGTCTTCGCCCTCCAGAACGGGCTCGACATCGCCTTCCTGTGGAGCGGCGCTCCGCTTCCCGACGGGATGACCCTCGCCGAATATGCCCATCGCGGCGCCTATCCGCTGATCGCCACCGCCTTGCTCGCCGGCCTGTTCGTTCTCGTCACGCTCCGGCCCGGCTCGGCTCTGGCGCAAAGCCCGCTCATCCGCCGCCTGGTCTACGCCTGGATCGCCCAGAACGTCGTTCTCGTCGCCTCGACGATGCTTCGGACGCTCGACTATGTCGAAGCCTATTCGCTCACCCGCCTGCGCATCGCCGCTTTGATCTGGATGGCGCTGGTGGCGGTCGGCCTGATCCTCATCTGCTACCGCCTGTGGCGCTCGAAGAGCGGCGCCTGGCTGATCAACGCCAACCTCGCCGCCGCCGCCCTCGTCCTCGCCGCCTGCTCGGCCGTCGATCTGGGTGCAATCGCCGCCGCCTGGAACGTCCGCCACGCCCGCGAGGTCGGCGGCGAGGGTGCCCGGCTCGACCTGTGCTACCTCAACCAGCTCGGAAGCTCCTCCCTTCTGCCGCTGATCGAGCTCGAGAGCCGCCCGATCAAGCCCCGCTTCCGGGAGCGGGTGAGCTGGACCCGCAACCTCATCATGGACCGCCTCGCCACCTCGCAGGGCGACTGGCACGGCTGGACCTTCCGCGACGCGCGGCGGCAGTCGGAGGCCCGGCGCCTCATCGCCGAACGCCGCCTTCCGCGCTTCTCCGCGCGGGTGCGCAATTGCGACGCCCGGGAAATCCGCCTGCAAGACTTTGACAGCCGCGCCGCGAGGATGTGACATGTACGCGATGAGCCACAGGATCCTGGTCGTCGACGACGACGCGCATATCCGCCAGCTGCTCGCCTTCGCGCTCGGCAAGGCGGGGATGAAGACGAGCGAGGCGGGCGACGGCGAGGCCGCGCTCAGGGAGGTCGAGCGCGAGCGGCCCGATCTCATCGTGCTCGACATCAACATGCCGCGGATGGACGGGCTCGAAGTCTGCCGCCGCCTGCGCGCCGAGGGCGATTTGCCGATCCTCTTCCTCTCCTCGCGAGACGACGAGCTCGATCGCGTGCTCGGCCTCGAGCTCGGCGGCGACGATTATGTCGTCAAGCCCTTTTCGCCGCGCGAGGTGGTGGCGCGGGTGAGCGCGATCCTGAAGCGCGGCGGCCGCGCGCTCGCCGAGGCCGGCCCGAACCAGGCCTTGACCCACAATCGCCTCCGCCTGGATCCCGAGGCTTGGGAGGCGTGGTGGGACGGCGCCGAGGTGCCGGTCACCGTCACCGAGTTCCAGCTCCTGCTGCTCCTCGCCAGCCTGCCGTCCAAGGTCTTCACCCGGGACAACATCATCGACCGGCTTCACGGCCCGGGCTTCGCCATCACGGACCGGACGATCGACAGCCACATCCGGAACCTGCGCGCCAAATTCGCGGCGCTGGGCGGGACCGATCTGATCGAGACCCGGCCCGGCATCGGCTACCGGATCGGGCGCTGCCTCGGCGGCGCCGCTTGATCCAGCCGCTCAAGGACCTCGCCAAGCGGCACTGGCCTGCCCTCCGCCTGCGCACGATCCTCTTCCTCACCCTCCTGTTCGTCGCCGCCCTGCCCGGCGTGGGTGCCGTATTCCTCCGGGTCTATGAGAACACGCTCGTCCAGCAGACCGAGGCCGAGCTGATCGCCCAGGGCGCCGTCCTCGCCGGCGCCTATCGCGCCGATTGGCCCGAACCTTTCCAGGATCCACCGCCCGGCCCGCCGACTCCCGAACGGCCGACGATCGACCTTCGGACGATGCCGGTGATGCCCGCACAGCCGGAGCCGAGCGCGGCCGGCGGCGGCGCCGATCCGCGCGCCGTCCGGACGGCGGCCGAGCTTCGGCCGATCGTCGCCGATACCGCGCGTTCCACCCTCGCCTCGATCCGGGTGATGGATTCGGCCGGGATCGTGACCCTGGGCCGGAGCGACGTGGGCGGCAGCTACGCGCGCCTGCCCGAGGTCGCGGCCGCGTTGCGCGGCGAGACCCGCACCGTCCTTCGCGAACGCGGCGGCTACGAGCCGCGCTATGCCTTGGAATGGCTTAGCCGCGCCTCGAACATCCGGGTCCATTACGCCCGCCCCGTCAAGGCCGGCGGCCGCGTAATCGGCGTGCTCATGCTCAGCCGCAGCCCGCGCGGCCTGTTCCTGGGAATCTATCAGGACCGGGGGAAGATCGCGCTCGGAATCGGCCTCATCTTCCTCACCCTGCTGGTTCTCGCCGGCCTGCTCTCGCGCGGAATCTCGCGCCCGATCGAGGCTCTGAGCGAGGCGACCCAGGACGTCGCCCGGGGCCGGGTGGCAGTCCCCGAGCCGCCGTCGACCGCGGCGATCGAGATCCGCACCCTCTATCTCAACTTCGCGGCGATGGCCGACCGGATCGAACGCCGCTCGCGCTACCTCAAGGATTTCGCCGCCGCCGTCAGCCACGAGCTCAAGACCCCGATCGCCGGAATCAAGGGCGCTCTCGAGCTGCTCGCCGAGCATCCCGAGATGAGCGACGAGGAGCGCACCCGCTTCCTCGCCAATGCCGGCGCCGACGCCGACCGCCTCTCGCACCTGCTGAGGCGCCTGCTCGATTTGGCGCGCGCCGACATGGCGGCCGCCCCGGGGGACGCCTCGAGCGTCGTCGCCGATGCCGCGCTCAAGGTCGCCGACGCCCATCGCGGCGAGGCTTTCCGGGTCGAGGCGAACCTGAGTGATCTTCCTCCCGCCGCCGCGCCCGGCGAATTGCTCGAGGCTGTGCTGGAAACCCTGGTCGAGAACAGCCGCCAGGCGGGGGCGCACCGGGTCACGATCGGCGGCGAGCGGCGCAGTGCGAAGCTGGTCCTTCGGATCGCCGACGACGGCCCGGGCGTGCCGCCGGCCGACCGCGAGCGAATCTTCGAGCCCTTCCACACCGGCCGGCGAAGCGAAGGCGGTTCCGGCCTCGGCCTCTCCATCGCACGCTCGCTGCTTGCGTCGTGCGGCGGGACGATCGTCAGCAAGGAGGCGGATGAAGGAGCGGTGTTCGAAATTATCCTGCCGCTAGCCCCGTCATTGCGAGGAGCGTAGCGACGCGGCAATCCAGCGCTGCGACCGCGACGAACTCTGCGCTGGATTGCTTCGCTACGCTCGCAATGACGGCTTATTCGAACTCCAGGATCACCGCATCGACTGCGAGGCTCTCGCCCGGCTTGGCCCTGACCGCCTTCACCGTCCCGGACTTCTCGGCGCGCAGGATATTCTCCATCTTCATCGCCTCGACGACGGCGAGCGGCTGGCCCGCCTCGACGTTATCGCCCTCGCCGACGTTGAGCGCGGTGAGCAGGCCGGGCATCGGGCAGAGCAGGAAACGCGAGAGATCGGGCGGCACCTTCTCGATCATGTGGCGCGAGAGGTCCGCGACATGGGCCGGAAGGACTTCGACCAGGTGAGAGGCGCCGCGCGTCGTCAGCTTCCAGCGGCGGCCCTGGCGGGAGACCTGGACCGTCCGGCTGCAGCCGTTGACGCTGCCCCGGAACGTCGCCTGGCCCGGCTGCCAGCGGCCGAACAGCTCGCGCGGCTCGCGATCGTCGACCCGGGCGAGACGTCCGCCTTCATAATCCTCGAACGAGACGCGATGCTCGGCTCCGCCGAGCCTGACGACTCGCTCCGGCGGCGGCGGCACGGCCTCGCTCAGCTGGCCGCTGATCGCGCAGGCCCGCTCGTCCGTCTCGCGCCCGACGAGGGCGGCGATCACCGCCAGATCCTCGACCAGCCGGTCGTCCGCCGGCGCGCCGGCAAAGCCTTCGGGATATTCCTCGGCGATGAAGCCCGTCGTCAGCCGGCCTTCGCGGAAGCGGGGATGCTGCATCAGCGCCGAGAGGAAATCGACATTGTGACCGATCCCCTCCAGCGCGAAGGCATCGAGCGCCTCGATCTGCCGGTCGATCGCCGCCTCGCGGCTCGGCGCCCAGGTGACCAGCTTGGCGATCATCGGGTCGTAGAACATCGAGACCTCGCCGCCCTCCTCGACCCCGTCGTCGACCCGGGTGCAGCCCTCTTCCTCATGAACCTCGCGGGGCGGCCGATAGCGGACGAGGCGACCGGTCGAGGGGAGGAATCCGCGATAGGGATCCTCGGCATAGACCCGGTTCTCGATCGCCCAGCCGTTGAGCCGGACGTCGTCCTGGCCGAACGGAAGCGCCTCGCCGGCGGCGACCCGGATCATCAGCTCGACGAGATCGAGGCCGGTGACCATCTCGGTGACCGGATGCTCGACCTGAAGCCGGGTGTTCATCTCGAGGAAGTAGAAGCTTCGGTCGGCGCCGGCGATGAACTCGACCGTGCCGGCGCTGTAATAGCCGACCGCCCGGGCGAGGGCGACGGCCTGCTCGCCCATCGCCTTGCGCATCTCCGGCGTGACGAAGGGCGACGGCGCCTCTTCGACCACCTTCTGGTGGCGGCGCTGGATCGAGCATTCGCGCTCGCCGAGATAGAGGAGGTTGCCGGCCTTGTCGCCGATCAGCTGGATCTCGATGTGGCGGGGATTCTCGACGAACTTCTCGATGAACACCCGGTCGTCGCCGAAGCTCGCAAGCCCCTCGCGCTTGGTCGCCTCGAAGCCCTCGCGGACGTCCTTCTCGAACCAGGCGAGCCGCATGCCCTTGCCGCCGCCGCCGGCCGAGGCCTTCATCATCACCGGATAGCCGATCTCGCCGGCGATCCTCACCGCATGCTCGGTGTCGGCGATCTCGCCGACGAAGCCGGGAACGACGCTGACCCCCGCCTCGCGCGCCAGCTTCTTCGACTCGATCTTGTCCCCCATCGCCGCGATCGCCTTGGGCGGAGGCCCGATGAAGGCGATCCCCGCTTCCTCCAGCGCCCGGGCGAAGCTCTCGCGCTCGGAGAGGAAGCCGTAACCGGGGTGGACGGCGTCGGCGCCGGTGGAGCGGATCGCATCGAGGATCAACTCGGCATTGAGATAGCTCTCCGACGCCGGCGGCGGTCCCAGCCTCACGCTCTCGTCGGCCATCTTCACGTGCGGCGCGCGAGCGTCCGCGTCTGAATAAATGGCGACGGTGGCGATGCCCATTTTTCGTGCCGTGCGGATGACCCGACAGGCGATCTCACCGCGATTGGCGATCAGGATCTTGGAGAACATCCTTACCTTTCGTCATTCCCGCGAAAGCGGGAATCCAGAGCTGCTGTGACTAGAGACGACTCTGGAAGAAGGAAAGAAGCTGGATCCCCGCTTACGCGGGGATAACGGGTAGGCATCACTCCGCCGCTTCCTCGAGCGGAGGCATGTTGTGGCCGAGCAGCCTCAGCACCTCGCCGGCCGCGTCGACGAGATTGGTGCCGGGGCCGAAGATCGCCTGCACGCCGGCGTCGCGAAGCATGTCGTAATCCTGGGCCGGGATGACTCCGCCGACGACGACCTTGATGTCGGGCCGGCCCATGTCGCGGAGGTGGCCGATCAGCTCCGGCACAAGCGTCTTGTGCCCGGCCGCGAGGCTGGAGGCGCCGACCACGTCGACGTCCTTGTCGACGGCGAGGCGCGCGCTCTCTTCCGGCGTCTGGAAAAGCGGTCCCGGCACCACCTCGAAGCCGAGATCGGCGAAAGCCGAGGCGACGAGGTTGGCGCCGCGGTCGTGGCCGTCCTGGCCCATCTTCGCGACCAGCATCCGAGGCTTGCGCCCGAGCCGCCGGCCGATTGCCTCGACCCCCGCTTCGGCCCGGCTCCAGCGCGGATCGCCCTCGTAGGCACCGCCGTAAATGCCGGTCACCGGCTCCGGCGTGGTGCCGTAGCGGCCGAACGCGTCTTCCAGCGCCTGGCTGATCTCGCCGAGCGTCGCCCGTGCTCGCGCCGCCTCGACCGATAGCTGCAGAAGATTGGCCTCGCCCTTCGCGCCGTCGCGCAGGGCGTCCAGCGCCGCCTTGGTCTTCGCCTCTTCCCGCTGCGCGCGCACTCTCTCGATTCGAGCGACCTGGCCGGCGCGGACCTTGTCGTTGTCGATCTGGAGGATGTCGAGGTGCGCCTCGTCGTCCAGCCGGTAGCGATTGACCCCGACGATGACGTCCTCGCCCCGGTCCGCCCGAGCCGCGCGCGCCGCAGCGGCTTCCTCGATCCGGCGCTTGGGCAGGCCGTCCCGAACCGCGGCGGTCATCCCGCCGAGCGCCTCGACCTCCTCGATCAGGGCCCAGGCCTTGTCGCCGAGCTCCCTGGTCAGGCTCTCGACGAACCAGGAGCCGCCGAGCGGATCGGCGACATGGGTTATCCCGCTCTCCTCGGCGAGGATGAGCTGGGTGTTGCGGGCGATCCGGGCGGAGAAGTCGGTCGGAAGCGCGATCGCCTCGTCGAAGCTGTTCGTGTGCAGCGATTGAGTGCCGCCGAGGACCGCCGACATGGCCTCGATAGTGGTCCTCACGATGTTGTTGTACGGATCCTGCTCGGTCAGCGAGACGCCCGACGTCTGGCAATGCGTGCGCAACATCAGCGACTTCGGGTTCTTGGCGCCGAACCCGCTCATGATCCGGTGCCACAGGGTACGGGCGGCGCGCAGCTTCGCGATCTCCATGAAGAAGTTCATGCCGATTCCGAAGAAGAAGCTGAGCCGCGGCGCAAAGGCGTCGACGTCGAGCCCCTTCGCCTGCGCGGCGCGGACATATTCCATTCCGTCGGCGAGGGTGAAGGCGAGCTCCTGGACCGCCGTCGCTCCGGCCTCGAGCATGTGATAGCCGCTGATCGAGATCGAGTTGAAGCGCGGCATGTGCTCGGACGTGTAGGCGATGATGTCGGCGACGATCCGCATCGAGGGCTCGGGCGGGTATATGTAGGTGTTGCGGACCGCGAACTCCTTGAGGATGTCGTTCTGGATCGTGCCCGAGAGCTGATCCTGCCGCACGCCCTGCTCTTCGGCGGCGACGATGTAGAAGGCCATGACGGGGAGTACCGCTCCGTTCATCGTCATCGAGACCGACATCGTATCGAGGGGGATCCCGTCGAACAGGATCTTCATGTCGTCGAGCGTGTCGATCGCGACGCCCGCCTTGCCGACGTCGCCGGTCACCCGCGGATGATCGCTATCGTAGCCCCGGTGCGTGGCGAGATCGAAGGCGACGCTGAGCCCCTTCTGACCGGCGGCGAGGTTGCGCCGGTAAAAGGCGTTCGAATCCTCGGCGGTCGAGAAGCCGGCATATTGGCGTATCGTCCAGGGCCGCCCGGTATACATCGAGGCGTAGGGCCCGCGCGTGAAGGGCGCGAAGCCGGGCAGACCCGGGTCGATGCCTTCGACATTGCCGGCGGTATAGAGCGGCCGGACCTCGATCCCCTCCGGCGTGTGCCAGACGATGTCCTTCCCCTTCACCTCCCTCGAGGCGGCGGCCTGCCAGTCGGTAAGGTCGGGCTTGTCGGTCATGTCCGTTTTTCGCGCGTACTATAGATGTGGGCGATGATCACCTGGTCCCGTATAACCCGGTAGAAGATGACGTACTGAATGTCAGGAATCGAAAGCCGCCGTAGCGCCGTGTAAGGCGGCCGCGCTCGGGCGATGGCGGCGGCGACGCTGCTCCATGTCACGTACGATCTGTTCGTGCGGCACCACGCGGCCAGCTTCGATGTCAGCCAGTCCGCGCCTGAGCCCTTCGAGCATTCGACGCGCCTCCGCGTCCGAGCTGAGGAAGGGATATTGCTCGCGCAGCTCGTCGAGCGAAGCGTCGGGGTTGCTCAACCAGCGGTCGATCTCGGCGATATCGAGTATGCCGATGCGAGGTTCGTCAGCCATTGCACCCTCTACCACAATCAATGCCCCATCGCCACTTTCGGCGTCTCCATGATCTCCGTCAGAACTCCGCCCATGTCCCGCGGATGCACGAAGAAGATGAGCGTGCCGTGGGCCCCGATGCGCGGCTCGCCGAGCACCTTGGCACCCTTGCCCTCGAACCAGGCCTTGGCCTCGTGGATGTCGGGGACTTCGTAGCAGAGGTGATGCTGGCCGCCCGCCGGGTTCTTCGCCAGGAAGCCGTGGATCGGGCTCGACTCGCCGAGCGGCTCGATCAGCTCGATCTGGCTGTTGGGGGTATCGACGAAGCAGACCCGGACGCCCTGGGCCGGAAGATCGAACGGGTCGCGGATCACCTCCGCGCCCATCACGTCGCGGTAGAAAGCGACCGAGGCCTCGATCGAAGGCGTCGCGACTCCGACATGGTTCAAGCGCCCGAGCTTCATAGGCTTTCCCTGAGGCCGAAGTGGAAGAGAAGATCCGCGCCGATCGCGGCGAGGAGGAGCGCGAGCGCCGGATAGAGGAGCGACAGCAGCCGGAAGGCGCCCGGCCGCTCGGCGCGCCGGACATAGGTGCGGCCGACCGGAAGCCGCTCTTCGCTGAGGCCCCGCCGAAGCGTCCACAGCGCCCAGATCGCGGCGACGAGCGATATGACCCCCATCAGCCCGTCCTCGCTGCGCAAGCCCGCCAAGCTCAGCATCCCTCCATCGCCGACTCCCCGGTTCCGGCAACCTTGTAGGAATCGCCTTGCCTCACCCAATGCTCGCTGAATGCGCGCGTGCCGGAATACACGACGTCGAAAGATTGATTCCTGACGACGTTGAGAATCTTGCCCTCGATCTTGGTCGCCTGGCTCGGATCGTCGACGAAACCTTCGTTATCGGAAGACAGCATGACCGTGGCGAGCGAGACCGGGCCGCCGGGTCGCAGCTCGGCCAGACTGAGCCATGAGCAGGTCTGGCCCTGCCAGGTCCCACCTCCCTCGGCCACCACCACGGGCCAGTTGGAGAAGCGCGAGCTCACGCTCCACCGCGACATTTGTCCGAAAGAGCCTGCGGAAAGCGCGGCCGGAAACCCGCGCACGACCTCGAACCGCTCGCCGTTGGCTTTCAGATAGTGGACCGCAATCTTGCCGGTGGCGACATGAGGGGCATCATCGATTTTGCCTTCGCTGACCAGCACCGGCCCATAGGACGGCCAGATAAGCTTGCCCGGCGTGTAACGGACATTTTCAGCCGACCCGTCGCTCGGTACCGAGATGATCGCCGAGCCCCGGGCTCCGAACGCCGCCTCGAAGGCGCGGGCGAGCTGCTCGCCGGCCGGAAGGGTGCGTACGTCCGGAACGGCGGGTGCCTCGACCAGATTGGCGTCCGCGGTTTCATTCTCCTCCGGCATCGGCAGGTTGACGATCCCATCGTCCCCGCTCGACATCCGGCCGATCAGGAGGCCGGCAACGATCGCCACGAGCAGGGCGACGCCGCCCAGGATCAGGTAGAGCTTCAGCCGCGAGCGCTTCTGCTCCTCCACGAAGACCGGGGTCGGGGCCGGGGCCGGCTCCTGCGGCTCCCCGCCATGGCCTAGCACCCGCCTCTTCTCGGCCTGGAATTCCTCGTCGGTCAGAGCCCCGCTCTCGCGAAGCCGCTGCAGCCGCTCGAGCTCGTCGTAGCGCGAGCTCATCCCGTCATCCCGGCGAAAGCCGGGACCTCGTCTCGGACAGGCTCGGCGGGTCTCCCCGAGATCCCGGCTTTCGGGGTCCCATCAAAGTAGTACTTTGATGGGACCCCGAAAGCCGGGATGACGCTAGAGCGGAATATTGTCATGCTTCTTCCAGGGGTTTTCGAGCTGCTTGCCGCGCAGCTTCCTGAGGCCCAGCGCGATCCGCCGCCGGGTGGAGCTCGGCATGATCACCTCGTCGATGAAGCCCTTGGAGGCGGCCACGAACGGGTTGGCGAAGCGGGCTTCATAGTCGGCGGTGCGTTCGGCGATCTTCTCCGGATCGCCGATGTCCTTCCTGAAGATGATCTCGACAGCGCCCTTGGCGCCCATCACGGCGATCTCGGCGGTCGGCCAGGCGTAGTTGAGATCGCCGCGCAGATGCTTCGACGCCATGACGTCATAGGCCCCGCCATAGGCCTTGCGGGTGATGACGGTGATCTTGGGCACGGTCGCCTCGGCATAGGCGAAGAGCAGCTTGGCGCCGTGCTTGATCAGCCCGCCATATTCCTGCGCCGTGCCCGGCAGGAAGCCCGGCACGTCCTCGAAGGTGACGATCGGGATGCCGAAGGCGTCGCAGAAGCGCACGAAGCGGGCGGCCTTGCGCGAGGCGTCCGCGTCGAGCACGCCGGCGAGCACCATCGGCTGGTTCGCCACGAAGCCGACGGTGCGGCCCGCGATGCGGCCGAAACCGGTGACCATGTTCTTGGCGAATGCCGCCGACAGCTCGAAGAAATCCCCCTCGTCGGCGACTTTGAGGATCAGCTCCTTGATGTCGTAGGGCTTGTTCGGGTTGTCCGGGACTAGCGTGTCGAGCGAGCGGTCTTCGCGGCCCGCATCATCGTGGCTCGGCCATTCCGGCACGCCGGCCTCGAAGTTGGACGGCAGGAAGTCGATCAGCCGGCGCATCTGCAGGAGGCACTGCACGTCATCGTCATAGGCGCCGTCGGCGATCGACGATTTCGTGGTGTGTACCGAGGCGCCACCGAGCTGCTCTGCGGTGACCACTTCGTTAGTCACGGTTTTTACGACATCGGGCCCGGTGACGAACATGTAGCTCGTGTCGCGCACCATAAAGACGAAATCGGTCATCGCCGGGGAATAAACATCGCCACCCGCGCAGGGGCCCATGATCACGGATATCTGCGGGATCACGCCGGAAGCGAGCACGTTGCGCTTGAATACTTCGCCATAGCCCCCAAGCGCCGCAACGCCTTCCTGGATGCGGGCACCGCCCGCGTCGAAAAGGCCGATGATCGGCGCCCGCGCCTTCATCGCCATGTCCTGAATTTTGGTGATCTTCTGTGCCTGCGCTTCGGACAGCGAGCCCCCGAATACGGTGAAGTCCTTGGCGAAGGCAAAGACCGTGCGCCCGTTGACGGTCCCCCAGCCGGTGACTACGCCGTCGCCCGGGATTTTGCTCTTCTCCATCCCGAATTCCGCCGAGCGGTGCTCGACGAACATGTCGAATTCCTCGAACGAGTCTTTGTCAGTCAACAATTCAAGACGTTCGCGTGCGGTGAGCTTGCCGCGTGCGTGCTGCGCTTCGATGCGAGCTTGGCCGCCGCCGGCGCGCGCACGCTGACGGCGCTCTTCGAGTTTTTCGAGAATCTCTTTCATGTCCCCCATGTGCCTGCGTACGGCGCAAAATCCATAGCATGTACTGATATTTGAGGGTATGGTGCGGGCCACTATTTCCTGCGCGCGAGAATCTCTAAGGGAAAGCAAGAGATGTTAAAGTCTGTGCGTATATGTGCCGCTGCCGCGGTCCTGCTCGGGTTCATTGGTGCACCTGCAACCGCGCAATTTCCTCCCGGTCCGGACGATCAGTCGGATCAAACACCGGGGGCGGCAAAGGGCAAGAAGGCTGCAGCGCCCGCCGCCGCTGGAGGTCCGAATATCGCCGGCAGCTGGAGTGGGCAGCTCACCCAGGTCGGCAGTCAAACGCCGTACAAGGTCGAGCTTACGATCAACGCC